>NZ_JAPDUW010000001.1:737500-1475000 GCF_026015295.1 Segatella copri
GATAGTGTCCATGGAATACAGGACGGGCTTTGGCTACATTAGTCCATTCTGTAAATCCTTTGCCCCACCATTTGTCGTTCTCTGGGATTGGGTGGAACTGTGGTAAATATAATGCAATTATTCTTGGCTTCATTTTAAAATTTCTTTTATGAGTTTATGTAAATCTTGTTCTTGCCGGGTTGTTATTTCTTTTGCTCTTTCTTGCAGTTCCTGATCTTTTATTGATGGATTGTCAAGAACGAGTTTCATTGCTCGATATAAATCGGCTGGATAGAAAGGCGAAAAGTAGATTCCCGCATTACCAAGTACTTCTGGAATACTAGTTACATTTGATGCTATGGCTGGAGTCCCGTTTACGATAGCTTCAATAGGTGGGTAGCCAAAGCCTTCGAAGAAAGATGGAAATAGCACAGCCAATGCATGTTTATAAGCATAATCCATATCAGCATCGGAGAGATAGTTGATATCTATATGTGAATTGTTGATGCTCTTTCCGTATTTCAGTGTTATTAATTTAACATCATATTCTTTACTTATTCTCTTGAATGCCTTCATGACAATACCTGGATTCTTGTATATTCTATTTGCCGCTATCATAAAGAAATATTTCTTTCCACTTTCAATCAGTTTTTTGAGAATTGGGTTTTCTATTTCACCTGTAAATTCAGCTTTCCTAAGAGGGGAGTAGCATACTTTTATTTCTTTCTTGATTTCAGGGAAATAATACTTTAATGCATTTGCCGAATAGTTTGAAACAGTATATGACATTGTATTCTCTGCAGCATACAATTTCATAATGTCATGATATCTGTTATGAGCTTGTTTGGCATATCTGCCAGAAGCAAGATTCGCCACTCTTTTGAATCTCCTCCATAGAGTTAATTTGTATGGGTCTGTGATAGCATAGTCTATTTTATTATCGCAACGCTCTATGTCGAATATATCGTGAATGAACATGATAACCTTCGTTTTAATTCCAGTAAGGTCAATACCTTCATAGAATTGTCCGAAGGCTATATAGAAACAATTAATGGAATTCTCAGAAATGAAATCCCTAAGTGTTTTTTTTGAAACATCATAGAGTTCTATACCATAAGACTTAGCATATTCGAATAAGTTGTATTGTTGCGCTATTCCTCGGTGTGAATCGTATATACCATAAATAAAGACGTCATCCGTTTTATGTTCAAACAGACAATCGTATACTGCCTTAGTGAAACTCAATGCGCCACCAACTCCATCAGGATGTTGGAATGGTAGCATATCTATCAATATTCTTTTTGCCATAATTTTATATCTCCTATTTTTTAGTGCTTTTACTCATTGCGACGATATATAATGGTATGAAACGTCCAAACCATATAACAAATGCGTCAACACCGAAAATTAATGTCATAACTAACAAAGCTCCTATAAAGCATCTATAATCATCGAATTTTGCAAATGATAATATGTAAAAAGCATATAATAATAATACACCAATAATTCCAAAATCATAGAAAAAAACTTTGTATCCAGAGTCACCAAAATTTGAGTAGTCGTAATCACGCCCTAAGATAATGTCTGATGTTTGTAGATAAGATTCATATTCAGCATCAAAACTTTTGGTTACTCTATTGTTTCCAGCCATTTCTCCATCATTTATTTCGAGGCGTAATATAATTAGATTGTGGAGCATATTGTCTCCATTTTTATATATAAATGAGCCTCCTACTATTGCGCTTAATAGAATGATGATAGAAAGACATTTTATGAAAATCTTTTTCCGCTCAATCCATAAGTTTAAAAATACTATTGCAGTGAGATATACATATCCGGCAAGTGAAAACGAAATGACAAGACCTATGAGTAGGGAAATGTTGTACCAGCGTTTCCATTTGCCTCGTTGTGTCATTAGTAGAAGTGCTGTTATAGACCCAAGATAAGTAGGCTCTAGAAATATGGATTGAAAACGGGGAATGATGGTAAAGAGTGTACGGTCATCAATCAGGAAAAGAAAGTAATTGGAGAATGAATAGAAACCATCATTGAAAACCATATTGACATTCGGTAATGGAAAGCCAATGATGTACAATAGAAAATACGGATATGATATTATCAAAAGACCTCCGAGCATTTTTGATAATATTGTGGAAATATATTTAAGTAGCTTTCTGTCATACTGAAAGATAAAAAGCATCATTAAAGCATTAAATATAGTACCAATATATGCATTGATGTTTAGAGAATTTACCATGTTTTGATAAAATCCTAATAGTGCAAATGCTATTGTTGGTAGCAAAAAATACGATTCTGTAAAAATTGGGTGACAGGATGTCTTTGACAAGAGATAACTGGCTGTTCCTAAAAGAAATGCAATAATTGGATAATATGAGTGCATTGGCACCATGAACCAAACATTCATAGAGCCAAAGAATGCTACGAAAATAGAAGAAACAAAAAGCATATTGGCTATCTGTCGTCTTTCGTATTTATATAATTTTCCAATATTAATCTCCATTGTTATTTTCTCTTTATAAGTTTAATGAAATAGTTTCTTTCCGACTTAGTAAAAGTGAAAAACCATATTGCAACACTGCTTGCCATCAATGATACCATTCCTGTGATAAGAAATCTGAATGGAAATTGCTGTATACTTGTCATCAAATGACATACGACACATTCTATGACGCATAGAGGTACAAGTGGTATAATCACTTTGGATATGTAGTTCCTAATATTCAGATTTGCTGAATGATGCATATATGGTAGTCGGAATAATGCTACCAGTAATTCTATTGCAATATAGCATGCCATAGCAACTTCTATAGAGCCTCCCAACTTGAGTGCTCCCCACATGATAGGAATAAGCAGTATTTTGGGCAATGTCGTGGCTATGGTATAGATCTTGATTTTGCCCATTGCTTGATTGGCAGCATGAAGTCCTAAAGTTGTCTGGTCACAGATGAAAGCTATCATGAGTGCTCGACAGAAAACCTCTGTATTTGGTGGTACAGTCTTTAGCCAAAAAGCCAATATGCTTGGCATCTCATACATTAGAGGTATCGATATGATTATCATTAGCGCTGAAGAAAATTTACTCTCTTTACCTGCTAAAGAAAGCATCTCATGTCGGTCACCTTGTCCTTCGGCCTTCATAATTTGTGGATTCATGGCATTAAGGATCGAGGTTGACACAAATCTGATGGCTCCGTTCACTTGTGAAGCTATGCCGAATGATGCATTCATGATGGTACCGAATACTTTGTTCAGGATAATGGCCGTACCTTGAGTCTGGGATAATCCCGCCAACATGCCGAAGGTTGTCCAACCTGCAAAACCTACTATCTGACCCATGCATTGATTGTCTATGATATTTCGTTTGAAGGTAATTCTGCTTTCCTCATATTTTATTTTGCAATAGCCGAAATACGCCATAAAGTTGAGCGATAAGATGACCAGCATCATTATGGAATAGAAAATCAGTTTGTCTACATCTAAGTTCATCAATACGATAGCCAGTGCCAATTTCAAGACACCATCTATAACTTCCACAACAGATATATAAACAATGTTTTCATGTGCAATAAGCAAAGCCTTGAATGGTGTAGAGCCAATGGTCATGACCAGCATCAGTATTGTAACATAATATACAGCCAATGCAGCGTTTACTCTGTCTGCTGCTATATTCAGAAAAGAACCTACCACATAATTTCCTATAGGAATGAGGATAGCGCAGAAAATTGCACAGATGATTATGTGTACTAATAAGCTATTGGCAAATACCTTTTTGACATATTCCTTGTCGCCAGCACCATAATAATAGGATATGTATCGTTGGGTTGTAACTACAAGCGAATTGGCAAGATACCCAAACATTCCTACTACACCTGCCACAACAGAATAGACTCCATAATCGCTGATATTCAATGCCTCAAGAATAAGACGGGTAGAATATAGCGAGAGGCAGATATTGATGATGGATTTTGTATATTGAGCTATCGTGTTAGTGATAATTCTTTTGTTTGCATCCATACTAGTCTTTCCTACGAATTGACTTTTCCTAATAAGTCATCTTTTATAATGTATAAACTTGATAGAATAATTCCTAATACTAGCATTCCCAGTACAAATAGCATACGCTTTGGCTTGGCTGCTTTTATTGGCACTGCAGCTCCTTTTACTACCGTAAAGGCTGGCGTGCGTTCTTGTACTTTTGCTTTGGCTGCCTGATATTGTGTTACCATTGCACTATAAGCATTATACTTTAGCTGCATATCGTTTTCCATATCATCTTGCTTTGATTGCAAACTAGCCAACTGCACATCAGTATTGGCATCAGCGTATGAACCATATCTTTGGCGAGCTTTTTCGTACTCATGCTTTGCTTCAGTCATGAGGGTCTTATAGTATTGTTCGTCTACACGAGCTTTGCGGGTTCGGTAGTTTGTGATATATACCTGAAGACGCTCTTTTACGGAATCTGCAATAGTCTTGCAAATCAGTGGGTCTTGAGCCTCTGTAGAAATGGTGATAACAGCAGTTTTCTTGTCAATATTGATTGTGATGTTCTTACGGATGGCTGATGCTACATCATCTTGTTTCTTTGAAAGCATGTAAGGATTGATCTTTTTAGAAACTCTTGTTGCTTTCTTCTCTTGAAAGAGTTTTTTGATGTAACCAAATCCCTTTGCCCAGAAAGTATACTCTTGATGTTTAGTCAGATAATCGTAATAACTGCATTTTACGTTTCCGTCTTTTGTTTTTACCTTGATATCAAATAATCCAACTACGAAACCATTGTCTTCCATCAAGTCAGGGTAGAGCATCGGGTTTATAGCGTCGGTTGTCTCCATATTTCCAAGGTCAATACCAAAAGAAGAGGCCAACGAACCTAGTGTACCACCAATATTTGAATTGTTGTTCACCTCAGGTGCTAAACTCAGACTTGATGTATATGTACGAGGTATACAAAGAATATATGCGCAAGAGAGAACAAATACTATAGGTAATACGATATAGTATAGTTTTCTCTTAGACCATATCTTCTTTATAATGATTCTGAGATCAATTACCTCAAGGTTATTATTATTTTTTTCCATTTTTGCTTTGTAATCAATTTCTTACTTACTCATATTAGCAATCGTAGCAATCATGGCGGCGATGCTGCTCATGCTGCTTCCCATACTCATCATTTCGGCGGTACTCATCTTCCGCTTCAACTTAGCTGGGATGACAATCTCGCTGCCTGGCTGCACTTTGGCACCATGAGAGAGCTTGGCTACCTTGCCATTCATATAGATGATGTATGCCTTGCTCTTTAATGCATCTGAGGCAAAACCACCTGCCTGATCGATATAGTAGCTTGCCTTCTTGCCCTTTTCGTAGGCTACCGTATTGGCAAACATTACGGCACCATTGATCTTTACCGTACCATTGTACTGAGGAATGACCAGACGGTCGCCCTCTCGTAAGATGATGTCGGCATCACTGCCTGGGTTCGCCAGTGCTTCTGGAAGGTCGATACCTACAGGATATTCGCTAGGTACATTGAACTTCTCTATGTTGGTACGCTCTACATCCTTAGAGGTCTGCGAGATGGCACTGGCATTGTTGCTGCTGGAGGCTAGCTGCAGAAGATTTTTCTGTATCTCTTCGCGCTGCATCTTCAATACTGCCTCCATGCGCTGCTTCTCTTGTTCGTTGGCTTTGCGGATGATGCGGGCGCCCTTGAGATATGCCTGGTCGGTAGCCCCACCTGCCTTCTTGAAGAGTTCGCTCAGGCGGGCGTTGCGACGGTCTAATGTATAGAGACCGGCAAACATCACTTCACCGGTAATCGATACGTTCTGCTGCTCTACATAAGCCGGACTCTGACGGATCATTACTTCATCAAATGGCATCAGCTTGAAACCTGGGGTGCCGTCGATAACGAAGCCGTCTTTGAGAGATAGGGTGTAGGTCTTGGCGATAACGCTATCTGGACGTAAAGCCTTGGCATCCATCACTCTACGGCTTACCATTACATTAACGGTTGAAGCCTTGTCGGTTAACCCGCCTGCCTGAAGAACGAAGTCTTCGAGGGTCTCATTGTCGGCATATTGATAGACGCCTGGATACTGCACTTCGCCACGGATGGTGAGGGTGCGCTCTACAATCTTTTCCTGTCGGGTAGGGATGAAGAGAACATCGTTTTCCTTCAATGGGATATCTGGAGTCTTGCCGTTCATAATGCCGGCAATGTCTACACTTACTACTTCGAGTGAGCGGTCTGACTTCATGCGGTGCATTACGGCACGGTTGGTGAAGGCTTCCTCTGTTAATCCTTCGGCATGCTCTACCAGGGTGCGTACGCTGTTGATCTGCTCGCCCAGGTTGTACATGCCCGGACGGAATACGGCTCCTTTCACCTCTACGGTGTTGGCGTAGCGTGGCAGGATGCTGTCTACGCTGATTGAGTCGCCGTCATCGATACGGAAACTGGAGAAGTCGAATTCTTCTATATTATATACGGCACGTTCTCTGCCGGTCTTGCGGTTCAGTCTTACTGATTTCTTGTAAGCATCGCCTGTAAAACCGCCGGAATACTTCAGAAGGGAATTGACACTCTCGTTCTTCTTCATTTCGTAAATCATCGGGCGCTTGACCTTTCCGGCGATGGTTACGAGACAATCGTATGGACCTACTACGATAACATCGTTGTCGGCAAGGCGGACATTACCCGTCAGTTTGCCGTTCAGAATATAGTCGTAGATATCAACAACCGTTACCAGTTTGTTGTGTCTGTATACCTTGATGTTTCGCAATGTACCCAGATCGTTGGTTCCGCCAGCCATGTAGAGTGCATGGAATACGGTAGCGAAGGCTGAGAGGGTATAGGTGCCCGGAATCTTAACCTCGCCCATTACGTTTACCATGATGGTCTTGGTCTGTCCTACGGTAAGCTTGATGCGGCTTGAACGGTATCTGCTGCCCACGGTATTGCGCAGGCGGGCATTAGCCTGAGCTACGGTCAAGCCTGAAACGCTGACCGGTCCATAACCCTCGATGGTTACTTCACCATCTGGCGAAACGGTGCTCTCGATGGTTTTCTGAGAGGCGCCATAGATATCTATGATGACGGCATCGCCAGGCCCCAGACGATAGTTCTGTGGGGTAGCGATGTTCATATTTGGCTCGAAACTGAGGTCTTTGTTATTGAAGATGTCACGGCCGAAAACCTTACTGCGCTTCTGGTTGAGCTCAGCCTGCAGCTGTTTTACCATGGTAGCTGTATCGGGTACCAGGGCATTCATCTCCTTGCTGAAATCATCATAATCTGGGTTGGTTTCATCATAAGATGAGTAGTAGCTGTCGTTCTGCTTGCTCTGGATGCGATAATTGCTATAGGTTGAAGCCTGCTTCTCTTTGTCCTTGTCCTGGTAATCTTCTCTTTGCTTACCATTGTTGGTCCGCATTCTCTTGTTGCCTGCATTTCCTGCAGCGGTTGTGCTGTAGAGCTCGTTCTGCTGCGACATCTTCTGATACTTATTGCGTACACGTCGAATCTGGGAGATGTCTACGCCCTTCTGCATCAGTTTGGTAACAATCTGCGAATTGGCTGTGCCACGCTCATGTTCTTTCACCACAAAGCTCATGACCTGATCATCGGTCATGTGAGAACTCTGTGCGAAAAGTGGTCCTGAAGACAGGACGAGCGCCAGTACAAGTATGATATGTTTCTTCATTATTGTTCTATTATCTTAGTTATATTTATGTAATAACTCGAAAAAAGTGATTTTGTTGCTATAGAAGGCTGAAAAGATGTTAATAAAAACAAGAAACCCAGGGTTCAACCCTGGGTTACTGATGTTCTGAGCGAGATACGGGAGTCGAACCCGCCTCACAGGCTTGGGAAGCCCGTGCACTACCGATGTGCTAATCTCGCGAAGGAAAATACTAACTCCTTTCACAAGAAAGAGCCACGAGCGGGACTCGAACCCGCGACCCACGCATTACGAATGCGTTGCTCTACCAACTGAGCCATCATGGCTTTTTGCCCGAAAGCAGATGCAAAGGTAATGAATATTTTTTGAAATAAGAAATTATTGCTTAAACTTTTCTCGTGGTTAACTCTTATTAACTAAAGTTCGTCGGTTGCTATACCGGGTTCATAATAAAAGAGGGACTATCGCCAGTGGATAGTCCCTCTTCAGATTATAGTTTCTTGAATGTCAATTCTTCTTTTTTCGAATTTTTGCCTACCGAGATGGTGTCGCCTGGCTTCATTGTGCCATCGAGTAACATCTCGCAAACGGAATCTTCGATGTAGGTCTGGATGGCGCGGCGGAGTGGGCGGGCACCAAACTGCACATCGTATCCCTTCTTGGCTACCATCTCCTTTGCCTTTTCGGTAATCTGGAAATGGAATCCCAAGTCTTCTATTCTCTTGACCAGTCCTTCCAGGTCGAGGTCGATGATGCGCTTGATGGCATTTAGATCCAGCTGGTCGAAGGTGATGATGTCATCAAGACGGTTCAGGAACTCTGGAGCAAACTGCTTGCTCAGACTCTTCTGGACGATGCTGCGGGCATACTCCTTGTCTTTCTCATCCATCGCAAATCCGCCTTTTATACCTGCAGAAGTAAAGCCGACGCCTCTGCCGAAATCTTTCAGCTGGCGGGTTCCTGCATTAGAGGTCATGATGATGATGGTGTTGCGGAAGTCGATAAGTCGGCCGTTGCCATCGGTAAGTCTGCCTTCGTCGAGTACCTGTAAGAGCAGGTTGAATACCTTGCTGTTGGCTTTCTCTATTTCGTCGAGCAATACGATGCTGTATGGTTTGCGGCGTACCTTTTCGGTCAGCTGTCCACCTTCGTTATAGCCTACGTATCCTGGAGGTGCACCTACCAGACGTGAAGCGTTGAAACTCTCGGAGAATTCGCTCATGTCTATTCTGATGAGTGAATCTTTCGAACCAAACATTTCCTCGGCAAGTTTCTGGGCAAGATAGGTCTTACCTACACCTGTAGGACCCAGGAACATGAATACGCCAATAGGATGGTTAGGGTCGCGCAAGCCTACACGGTTCCTCAGAATGGTCTTTACCATCTTGTTGATGGCATTATCCTGAGCAATCACCTTGTGCTTCAGGTTGTGTTCCAGATCTTTCAGACGTTTGCTTTCACCCTCTGCCATGCGTTGGGCCGGTACACCGGTCATCATGCTGATAACGTTGGCAATGTCTTCGGCTGTCACCTCAACATATTCGCCAATCTCTCCCTGCTGCCATTGCGCCTTCATGTCCTCAATCTCTTTCTCGATCTTGGTCTGGGCATCTCTGCATGAGGCTGCCATCTCGAAGTTCTGGTTTGCTACAGCCTGCTGCTTCTTGCTGATTATCTTTTTCAGTTCTTTTTCCAGCTTGATATATGGAGCAGGAACACTTGCATTATTAATATGTACGCGCGAGCCGGCTTCATCTATCACGTCGATAGCCTTGTCTGGGAAGTGGCGGTCGGTGATATAGCGCTCTGTCAGTTTGACACATGTCTCGAGAGCCTCGTCTGTATATCTCACACAGTGATGCTTCTCGTAATGTTCCTTGATGTTGTGCAGTATCAGCAGGGTCTCTTCGCGTGTAGTAGGTTCAACGATAACCTTCTGGAAACGGCGCTCCAAGGCACCGTCCTTCTCAATGCTCTTGCGATACTCATCGAGCGTGGTGGCACCGATACACTGGATGATACCTCTTGCCAGGGCTGGTTTCAGAATGTTGGCGGCATCCATGCTTCCTTCGCCGGAACCGGCGCCTATCATGGTGTGAATCTCATCTATGAAGATGATGATCTCCGGATGGTCCTCCAGTTCCTTGATGACATTCTTGATGCGCTCTTCAAACTGTCCGCGGAATTTGGTTCCTGCAACGATGGCTGTCAGATCAAGACTTACCAGACGCTTGTTGAAGAACATAGGTGATGTTTCCTGGTTGTTGATGAGCTGTGCCAGTCCTTCTACGATGGCACTCTTTCCTACGCCCGGTTCACCTATTAATACTGGGTTGTTCTTCTTTCTGCGACCCAGAATCTCGAGCACGCGCTGAATCTCCTTCTCTCTGCCCACGACAGGGTCCAGCTTTCCATCGGCTGCAGCCTTGGTCAGGTCGAAACTGAATTTGTCGATGGTAGGGGTGCTGCTCTTTTTGCGCGGAGTTCCATTTGAACGGGTAGACAGTCTCATCGGATTCTGGTCCTTTTCCATATCGAATGGCTCTTCGTCAGTTTCCATCATGTCGTTCTGCTCGTTGTAGTCATCTTCTGCTTCTATTCCACCAGCCATCTCCAGGTTCTCTGTTTCCTCCTGCCTGTCAGCATCAGGGGTTTCTGAATCTGGTGTTTGTGGTTCCATTTTGAATTCCTTCGGCTCTTCTGTCTTCTGCTCATCATCCTTGTCAGTAGGATAGAGCATTTCGATGGCACGGTCGTAGCTTAAGCCCAGTTGACTCAGCCAGTTGGCTACAGGGTTCTTGTCATTTCTCAAGATGGCAAGCAGCAGATGTCTTGGCTCTACAATCTTGGAGTGCTCGTAGTTGTTTGCCTCGCGGATAGAGTCTCTGATAATGCTGTCTGTTATCTGGCTGAATGGGATGTGGCTGTTCCCCTTCACGTTATCGGCAGGAGTTTCTTCCACACGCTTTTCCAGTTTGCTGTTAAGGACTCCGCTGAAAGCCATCGGACTGATGTCTGCGCCCTTCAGAAGCTTGTTGACATCGCTGTCGTTCTGGCTGATCAGACTCAGCATCAGATGCTCCACGCTGATTTCTCTTCCCAAGGTGCGTGCTGCTTCTTTGCTACTTCTGTTCAGTATGTCCTGTATATGTGAAAACGGATTTATCATATTTGCTTATATTTTTAAATATCTCAGTGCAAAAGTACACATTATTTTCAAAAATAGCAAATGATATGCCAACTTTTTTGCATTGTTAAAATACAAATAATGCTAAAATAATGCGATTTTTCGCCTCTAAAGCGTTTTAGTATCATTTTTTTTTGTATCTTTGTCGGGAATTTCAAAAGGGTAAAACGGCTTAGAACGCAAGGAAATGCCCTTAAACGCGATTTCCGGACGGAAAACAGGCGTTTTGAAAGTAACGAATAAACAATAATACATTAATATAAGAAATGGACGAAAATCAGACAATGGATCATGATAGAATCATGAAGATCAACATTGAGGAGGAGATGAAGTCGAGCTACATCGATTATTCGATGTCAGTTATCGTGGCTCGTGCCCTCCCTGATGTACGCGATGGTTTCAAGCCTGTGCACCGCCGTATTCTTTACGGTATGCTCGGCATTGGAAACACCAGTGACAAACCTTATAAGAAATGTGCGCGTGTTGTTGGTGAGGTGCTCGGTAAGTATCACCCTCACGGTGACTTTTCTGTTTACGGCGCTCTGGTGCGTATGGGACAGGAGTGGAACATGCGTTATACCTTGATTGACGGACAGGGTAACTTCGGTTCTGTTGATGGTGACTCTCCTGCTGCCATGCGTTATACAGAGTGCCGCCTCTCCAAGATGGGTGAGCATATCATGGATGACCTTGACAAGGAAACGGTTGATATGACCAACAACTTCGATGATACCCTGCAGGAACCTACCGTGATGCCTACCAAGATTCCTAATCTTCTGGTAAATGGTGGTAATGGTATTGCAGTAGGTATGGCTACCAATATACCTACCCACAACCTGGGTGAGGTAATTGACGGTTGCTGTGCATATATCGATAATCCTGACATCGACACCGATGGATTGATGCAGTATATCCCTGCTCCTGACTTCCCAACCGGTGCTACCATCTATGGTATACAGGGTGTGAAGGATGCATACGAAACGGGTCGAGGCAGAATCGTGGTTCGTGCTACTGCCGAGATTGAAAGTAGTGAAAACCATGATAAGATTGTTATCACCGAGATTCCTTATGGTGTTAACAAGGAGCAACTCGTGATGGCTATTGCTGACCTTGCCAAGGAAGGCAGGGTAGATGGCATCGCTAACGTAAACGATGAATCTGGCCGTCAGGGTATGCGTATCGTTGTTGATGTGAAGCGTGATGCCAATGCAAATGTTCTTCTGAACAAACTCTTTAAGCTGACAGCTCTTCAGAGTTCATTCTCAGTGAATTGCATCGCTCTTGTTAATGGCCGTCCACGTCTTTTGAGCTTGAAGGAGTGTGTGAAGTATTTCGTAGAGCATCGTCATGATGTTACAATCCGCCGCACCCAGTTCGAACTGAAGAAGGCTCAGGAGCGTGCTCATATTCTCGAGGGCTTGATCATTGCCTGCGACAACATCGACGAGGTGGTACATATAATCAGAGCCAGCAAGACTCCATCTGATGCTCAGCGCAACTTGGAGAAGCGTTTCGAACTCGATGAACTTCAGAGTAAGGCCATCGTGGATATGCGCCTCAGCCAGTTGACAGGCTTGCGTCTGGAGCAGTTGCACAATGAATTCAATGAGTTGATGAAGACTATCGACTACTTGAACCAGATTCTGAACGATCCTGAGCTCTGCAAGAAGGTAATGAAGGACGAACTCAACGAGGTGAAGGAGAAGTATGGTGACGCACGTCGTACCATGATTAAGCCAGATGACCATGAGTTCAACCCAGAAGACTTCTATCCAAACGACCCAGTGGTTATCACCGTGAGTCATCTCGGATATATCAAGCGCACCCCTTTGTCAGAGTTCCGTGAGCAGGCTCGTGGTGGAGTAGGTTCTAAGGGAGCCCGTACCCGTGATAAGGACTTCACCGAGTATATCTATCCTGCTACCATGCACCAGACCATGCTGTTCTTCACCAAGAAGGGCCGCTGCTACTGGTTGAAGTGTTACGAGATTCCTGAGGGTGACCGCAACTCCAAGGGTCGTGCTATCCAGAACCTCCTCAACATCGAGAGCGATGACCAGGTGAATGCATTCCTCCGCTTGAAGGGATTGAATGATGCAGAGTTCATCAACAACCATTACGTAGTATTCGCTACCAAGAATGGTACCGTGAAGAAGACCTGTCTGGAGGCATATTCCCGTCCACGTGCCAACGGTGTGATTGCTATCAACATTGTAGAGGGCGATGAGGTGGTAGATGTTCGTCTGACAAATGGTCATAACGAGCTGATTATTGCCAACCGCAATGGTCGTGCTGTCCGTTTCGACGAGAACGAGATCCGTACAATGGGCCGTACGTCTACCGGTGTTCGTGGTATGCGCCTCGATGAGGGTAATGATGCTGTAGTAGGTATGATTGTTGTCAACGATCCTGAGAAGGAAACCGTGATGGTAGTGAGCGAGCAGGGTTATGGTAAGCGTTCTGACGTACTCGATTACCGCGTTACCAAGCGTGGCGGTAAGGGTGTGAAGACACTGAATATTACCGACAAGACCGGTCGACTGGTAGCTATCAAGAACGTAACCGATGATAACGACCTCATGATTATCAACCAGAGTGGTATCGTAATTCGTCTTGCCGTAGCCGATTGCCGTGTCATGGGCCGTGCTACCCAGGGTGTCCGCCTCATCAATCTTACCAAGAAGAATGATGTCATTGCCAGCGTATGCAAGGTGATGAGTTCAGAGCTCGAGGCTTCTGTAGAAGAGGAGAGCCGTTCTGCCTGGGCTAAGAAGAGCGAGGAGATAGAGAATGATACCGTAGGTGCCAAGACTGCTGAAGAGGCTGCTGAGGCTGAGGCTCATCTCGCTGACGAAGCATCTGAAGCTGAGGATACCGATTCGGGCAACGTAGATTTCGAATAAAAGAAAAGACGCGTAAAAAATAAATAACAACAACTTTTAAACTCATTAAGAAAAATGAAAAAGTTTTTAGTAGCTGCAATGATGGTACTAGGTGCCACATCAGCATTCGCAGGCGACAGTGACGCTCTCAAGGCTGTCATGAAGGCTAAGTCTTATGCCGAGGCTGAGGCTTTGGTTAAGCAGAATTTGGGTCAGATGGCTAACGATGCAGAGAAGGCCAAGGCTTACAACAAGCTCGTTGATCTCGCTATGAAGCAGTTCAATGACCAGCAGAGCATCCAGCAGACCAATCAGATCATGAAGAAGAACGACCCGGTAGATGAGGCTGCTATGTCTGAGGGCGCTTACAATGCATTGATTAATGCTATTGAGTGCTACAAGTACGACCAGCTTCCTAATGCTAAGGGTAAGGTTGCTCCTAAGTTTAACAACAACGCTAGCCGTGTATGGGGTGCTCGTGTTCAGCTCGTTAATGCGGGTCAGACTGCAGCTCAGAACAGTAAGGCTGATGAGGTATTGAAGTATTGGGGTGCATTCCTTGATACAGACAATGAGCCTCTCTTCGCTTCTGTAGACCAGAAGCAGAAGGATGGCGAGAAGGAGTATATCGGTCAGGTTGCTCTCTTTGCAGCCCGTTATGCATACCAGGCTAAGGATGCTGCCCGTTGCGAGAAGTATTGCGACATCGCCATGAAGAGTGAGAAGGAGGCTAAGGATGCCCTCAACCTCAAGCTCTATGTAATGAAGGACGGCTTGAAGACTCACGAGGATTCTCTTGCCTATGTTAACAAGCTCAAGGATATCTTTGCAAAGGACGAGACCAATGAGGTTGTTCTCGATGGTTTGAACTCTATGTACTCTTCATTGAAGATGGAGAAGGAGCAGACTGAACTTTTGGACGCAGCTATTGCAAAGAACCCTAACAACTTTGTAGCTCTTGCCAACAAGGGTATGATGTATATCCAGAAGAACGATGCAGACAACGCTATCAAGTGTTTGAAGCAGGCTCTTGCTGCAAAGGAGGATAACGTAGTTGTTCTTACTTATCTGGGTGCTTGCTATAACAGCAAGGCTGGTAACTTGCAGGATCCTAACGGCCGCAAGGTTGTTTACCAGGAGGCTATCAAGGTTCTCGACAAGGCTAAGCAGCTCGATCCAGAGAAGGCTCAGGCTAACTGGGGTTACACCCGTTACCAGGCTTACTATGGCTACTATGGTCCTAACGCAGCAGAGACCAAGCAGGCTGAGGCTGAGAGCAAGTAAAGATTGAACTTCAAATAAGTATTTGATTCTCATAGGGGGATGTCACCTAGTGTGGCATCCCTTTTTTTTATTTCTTTGACATAGGGTTGTTCCGGTAAAATAACAAATAGGACTGTGTTTTTTGTGGCAAAATGATTGATAAAAACATCAACGAGTAATGTTGGTTTGCTATAGGCGCCCATCAGCTGGTCTGCGCATGCACAACAGGTGTTGTGCGAGCGCATATCAGCTGTTATGCAAGCGCACAACAGCTGTTGTGCGGCCTACGGAGCTAACTTCTCCGAAAACCTCTACTATCTTTTCCGCCAACTTCATCTGTCTTTTCCGACAACTTCTTCCGTATTCTGCGATTGTATCTTACGCTTGTGTGCATTTATTGAAGTTGTTCATGTGTCGTAAAAATCTTCTTGGTATGTCCGTATTCCATAAAAATAGGCTGAGCCATCATGCGATGACTCAGCCTTAATTCTTTTTAATCCTTTCAGAACTTTACTGCTGAACAGGAATCTTCTTGACGCGACGCTCGTGACGACCACCCTCGAATGTTGTGGCAAAGAACTCGTCGAGAATAGCCTCGGCGGTCTTGTTGTCTACGAAACGACCTGGAAGTACCAATACGTTGGCATCGTTGTGCTGACGAACCAAATGAGCAATCTCCTTGCACCATGCCAATCCGGCACGTACACCCTGATGCTTATTCAATGTCATGGCGATACCTTCGCCGCTGCCGCAAATGCCGATACCTGGATATACTTCGCCGCTCTCAATGCCTTTAGCAAGAGCATGACCGAAGTCAGGATAGTCTACACTCGCATCGCTGTATGTACCATAATCCTTTACAGGATAACCCTTCTTTTCCAAATATTCCAATACAAATTGCTTCAATGGAAAACCTGCGTGATCGCATGCAATACCAACTGTCTTTACTTCCATAATACTTAAGTTTTTAAGTGAAGAAACCGGTGTAAACCCTTATCCTTCACAAGGTTAATATTAAAAGAGTGAAAGGAGTCGGATGCCGGAAATGGAAATCTGCCATCCGGCAAAATCTCCAACTCCAGCTTCCAACTCCTGTTTAGTTTATGCTAATTAAGCCTCTGCCAAGAAAGCCTTTACCTGCTTGTAAACGTTCTCGCCTGTGTAACCGAGCTTCTCATCAAGTACCTTGTAAGGAGCTGAGAAACCGAAGCTCTCCATACCCCAAACCTTACCATTAGCGCCTACGAGACCCTGGAGTGTTACAGGAAGACCGGCAGTCATACCGAAGATCTTAGCGTTCTTTGGCAATACGCTCTCCTGATATTCCTTGCTCTGACCACGGAACAAGCCCTCTGATGGAGCACTTACCACGCGAACCTTGATGCCGTCGGCACGCAAAGCATCGCAACCAGCCTCCAATGTAGAAACCTCAGAACCGCTAGCTACCAAGATAACGTCTGGATTCTCGTCGCTGCCTGCTACGATGTAAGCACCCTTGGCTGCCTGCTCATAGTCTGTTCCCTCTGGCAATTTAGCAATGCCCTGGCGAGAGAAGATCAAAGCTGTAGGAGTCTCAACATTCTCCATAGCGAGTTTCCAGCAAACTGTAGTCTCGTCAGCATCAGCTGGACGGAATACGCGAACGCTGTCCTTACCTGCGTGGTTCTTCAACTTCTCCATCAAGCGAATCTGTGCCTCCTGCTCAACTGGCTCGTGAGTAGGTCCGTCCTCACCAACGCGGAATGCATCGTGAGTCCAGATGAACTTCACTGGAACCTGCATCAGGGCTGCGAGACGTACAGCTGGCTTCATATAATCAGAGAATACGAAGAATGTACCCATTGCAGCAACCACACCACCGTGGAGCATCATACCGATACACATATCAGCCATTGTCAACTCAGCAACACCTGCCTGGAAGAATGCACCTGAGAAGTCACCGCGAACGATGCTCTTGGTCTTCTTCAAGAAGCCATCAGTCTTATCAGAGTTAGAAAGGTCAGCAGAAGCACAGATCATGTTAGGAACCTGCTCTGCTAAAACACCGAGACAAGCAGCAGATGCTGCACGTGTAGCTGAACCAGCCTTCTGCTCAACCTTGCTCCAGTCTACCTTAGGAGCCTTGCCGCTGAACCACTCATCCATCTGGGCAGCCTTCTCTGGGTTAGCCTTGCGCCACTCAGCCTCTGCAGCCTTGCGCTCAGCTACGATCTTCTTCAACTCCTCAGCACGCTTAGCGTAGATTTCCTTTACATCGTCGAAGATAACGAATGCATTCTCAGGATCACCACCGAGGTGCTTGATGGTATTAACGTAAGCGTCGCCACCGAGAGGAGCACCGTGAGTATTGATGCAAGCCTCGTAGCTTGTGCCGTCTGCGCGGAGAGCACCCTTACCCATTACGGTCTTACCGATGATGAGGGTAGGGCGATCCTGCTCCTTCTGGGCAGCATCGAGCGCCTCACGAATCTGAGCTACGTCGTTACCGTTGATCTTGATGACATTCCAGCCCCAAGCCTTGTACTTCATCTCTGTATCCTCGTTCATTACAACGCCACACTCTGTAGAGAGCTGGATGTCGTTAGAATCGTAGAACATGATGAGGTTGTTCAGACCGAGGTTACCGGCGATACGACCAACACCCTGAGAAATCTCTTCCTCTACAGCACCATCAGAAATGTATGCGTAGATCTTGTGCTGCATCATGGTTGAACCCAGACGAGCCTCGAGGAACTTCTCTGCAACAGCTGCACCAGCTGCGAGGGCATGACCCTGACCGAGAGGACCAGATGAGTTCTCGATACCACGCTGAAGGTCGAGCTCTGGGTGACCAGGAGTTACAGAACCCCACTGGCGGAACTGCTTGAGGTCTTCCATAGAGAAGAAACCACGCAAAGCCAAACCAGCATAGAGCATTGGGCTCATGTGACCTGGGTCGAGGAAGAAGCGGTCGCGGCCAGTCCATGTTGGATCTGCTGGATCATAAACAAGGTACTCAGAGAAGAGCACGTTGATGAAGTCAGAACCACCCATAGCACCACCTGGGTGACCTGAGTTTGCCTTTTCTACCATTGAAGCAGCCAAGATACGGATGTTATCAGCTGCATGATTCATTACTTTAATGTCGTTCATAATTTTATATTTATTATTGTTGTTATTTCTGCTGAAATATTCTTGTTTTTCTAGCTCTGAAGGCTGCTCAAAAGAAGGATACTTCCTTTTTTCGCCTTCAAAGATACTATTTTATTTTCAAAACTACGATAGATTTTGCAGGAATTTTTACCTTAAGGGTGTTTTTCTTTACTTTTGCATCCTTAAAAACTGCAGGCTTCACTACATCCGGGTGTGCGAAGTCGTTGTAATCGCTCACCTTGTTGCAGGAAAGAATCTGTCCTGTTACAGTTTTTGGAGCAGCTGCACCATCCAGATTAAACTCTACCTGCTGAGCCTTGTCAAGACTGACATTGGCAAGAGCAACCACAATGGTTCCATCTGCCTTCTTGGCTGCTGAAGTAGATACCAATGGAATCTTTCTTCCATCTCTTGCGTGATCATCGCCGCGAACATCCATAGAGTCGCACTTTACATCCATTGGGAGATAGGTTGCCTCCTGGAAGTCCTTGTACATGTTGAATACATGATAGGTTGGAGTCAGAACCATGTGACCTGTTCCCTTTGTATCTGTCAGGATCATTGACTGGAGTACGTTGACAATCTGTGCGATATTGGTCATCTTCACACGCTCTGTATGGCGGTGGAATACATTCAGCGAAAGTGCAGCAACGAAGGCATCGCGCATACAATTCTGCTGATAGAGGTGCCCCTTGATAGTGCCAGGCTCCTCATCCCACCAGGTTCCCCATTCGTCAACGAGGAGGGCTACCTGCTTCTTTGGATCAGCCTTGTCCATGATAGCCTCGTGCTTCTTGATGACATCTTCTATGCCGAGCGCCTTGCCCATGGTCCAGTAGTAATCCTCATTATTGAACTTGGTGGCAGAACCCTTGCTGCCTGTCCAGCCTGTTACTGTATAATAATGTAGAGAGATGGCGTTGGCACGGTTGCCGATACGGTCCATCAATACCTTAGTCCAGTTATAATCGTAATCGCTCGCTCCAGATGCAATCTTATAGAGCTGGTTTCCGTCATAGTTGCGGCAATAAACAGAGTAGCGGCGGAAGAGATCTGAATAATACTCAGGACGCATGTTGCCACCGCAGCCCCAACTTTCGTTACCAACACCGAGGTATTTTACTTTCCAAGCCTTGTCGCGGCCGTTCTGTCGGCGGAGTTTTGCCATAGGAGTATCTCCATCGCTGGTCATATATTCCACCCACTTTGCCAATTCCTCAACAGTGCCGGAACCCACGTTGCCGCTGATGTAAGGCTCGCAACCCAACATCTCGCAGAGATTCAGAAACTCGTGTGTACCGAAAGAGTTGTCCTCAATGGTTCCACCCCAGTTGTTGTTCTGCATCTTTGGTCGCTTCTCACGTGGACCGATACCATCCATCCAGTGATACTCGTCAGCGAAGCATCCTCCAGGCCATCTTAATACAGGCACTTTCAGGTCCTTGAGGGCTTGGAGCACGTCGTTGCGGTAACCCTGAGTGTTAGGAATCTTAGAATCAGGACCTACCCAAAGACCACCATAGATGCAACTTCCGAGATGCTCGGCAAACTGGCCGTAAATCTCTTTATTGATTTTCTGTGTTCCCTGGTTGGCATGGATTGTTCCTGTTACATCCTGAGCTTGTGCGGAGAATGCAACTGCTGTTGAAAGCAATGTGGTAGCGAATAGTTTCTTCATCATTGTTCTTATTAATTGTTGTCGATTTTAAATATAATACGTTTGTGGAGGAGGAATCCCCACAAACGTATTTATCGTTTATTTACTTTTTGTTCTCAACTGCTGCCTTTTCGATAGCAAGACCAGCCTTGTAGGTTTCAATATATTTATCAAAACCGGCTACATCTTCGGCAGTAGGTGCAATCTCTACACCAGTATTGCCTGCAAATACCTTCTTGTCGAGATAATCTGCCAGGCTCAACTTCTCTTCGTTGTTAACGAGATAACCTGCGAGCAGGGCAATACCCCATGCACCACCTTCGCCTGCTGTCTCCATGACAGAGATAGGGGAGTTAATGGCTGCAGCGAGGATGCGCTGACCTACACCCTTGGTCTTGAACAAACCGCCATGACCTGTGATGCGATCTACCTGTACCTTCTCGTCCTTGAACAATACATCGTTACCAATCTTCAATACAGCTACTGAAGCATAGAGGTTGGCACGCATGAAGTTGGCAAGGTTGAAGTGGTCGTTGGCAGAACGTACGAACATAGGGCGACCTTCTGCAAGACCTGTTACAGGCTCACCAGAGATATAGTTGTAAGCAATCAATCCTCCGCAATCTGCATCGCCTTCAAGAGCGTGGTTGTAGAGCTTGCCGAATACCTCGTTCATATCTACAGGAACACCGAGCAACTCCTGATATTGCTTGAACAAACCTACCCATGCATTGAGGTCTGAAGTACAGTTGTTGCAGTGAACCATTGCTACAGGGCTGCCGTCTGGAGTAGTCACCATATCAATGACTTCGTAAGGTTGGCTCAAGGCTTTCTCCAATACAATCATAGAGAAAGAAGATGTACCTGCACTGACGTTACCTGTGCGCTGACGGACAGCGTTGGTAGCTACCATACCAGTACCTGCATCACCTTCTGGAGGACAGAGTGGGGTGCCTGCCTGGAGTGTGCCTGATGGGTCGAGCTTCTTTGCACCTTCCTCGGTCAATACGCCAGCATCTTCGCCTGCGTTCAGTACCTCAGGGAGAATGTCGAGAATCTTCCAGCCCAGGTTCTTAGGCTCGATGAGCTTATCGAACTTAGCTACCATCTCTGCATCGTAGTTGTTGGTGTTAGAGTCGATAGGGAGCATACCTGATGCATCGCCTACGCCCAAAACCTTCTTGCCTGTGAGCTGCCAGTGGATATAACCGGCGAGAGTGGTAAGGAAGTCAATCTTGTTGATGTGGTCCTCACCATTCAGGATAGCCTGATATACGTGAGAGATACTCCAACGCAATGGGATGTTGAAGTGGAAGAGCTCTGAAAGTTCAGCTGCAGCCTTGGCTGTATTGGTGTTACGCCATGTGCGGAAAGGAACGAGAATGTTCTCATCCTTACCGAAAGCCATGTAGCCGTGCATCATCGCAGAAATACCGATGGCAGCCAACTGCTTGATTTCGCAGTCGTACTCAGCCTTCACGTTCTTGCGGAGGTCGGCATAACAATCCTGCAAACCTTTCCAGATTGTGTCGATGCTGTAAGTCCAGAGACCATCAACCAACTGGTTTTCCCACTCAAAGCTACCCTGTGCGATAGGGTTGTTGTCGGTGTCGATCAAGACAGCCTTGATTCGGGTAGAGCCAAACTCGATACCGAGAATGGCCTTACCTGATTCTATAATAGTTTTTGCGCTCATTTCTTATAATACATTAAAAATTATCTCAATGCCTTGTTGAGCATGTAGTAAATCTCGTTGTTGCGGAGCTGCTGCTTGAAGCTGCTGATAGTTGTGTTCTTGTCGATGTTGACGAACTCAATACCCAGGATCTCGCAGAAGTCTTCCCAGTACTCAGCAGTGATATCGTAAGAGAATGCACTGTGGTGTGTACCACCAGCGAGGATCCAAGCACCTGCACCAATCTCGAAGGTTGGCTGTGGAACCCAGAGAGCTGAAGCTACAGGGAGCTTAGGCATTGCCTTTGGCTCGATGCACTCAACCTCACTTGCGATGAGACGGAAACGGTTGCCGAGGTCAACTACAGTTGCCTTAACACCCTTACCTGTCTTAGATGTGAATACGAGACGAGCTGTCTGCTGCTTGCGGATACCGATGCCGAGGAAGTGAACCTCGAGCTTTGGCTTGTCTGTTGCGATCAATGGGCATACCTCGAGCATGTGGCTCTGGAGGCTAGATGTGCGGTCGGCAGCGAAGTTGAGTGTGTAGTCCTCGAGGAATGAGCAACCCTTCTCCAAGCCCTGGTTCATTACCCAGAGTGTGCGGTAGAGGCAAGCTGTCTTCCAGTCACCCTCAGCACCGAAACCATAACCTTCTGCCATCAGGCGCTGTGAAGCCAAACCAGGAATCTGGTCGAAACCGCAGAAGTTTGGATCGTCGATGTCAGCATCGCCGAGGTCATCGAAGTTGGTTGTGAATGCTACTGCGTTCTCATCCTTCAATACGCGACGGAGAGCTATCTCAGCCTTAGCTGCGTTCTTCACCTTCTCCCAATAAACTTCCTCGCCAGACTCATCAATCTTGATGGTGTACTCCTTCTTGTACTCCTCAACGAGAGCATCAGCTTCTGCATCAGTTACCTTCTTGTAGTACTCCATGAGTGAAGATACTGGGTAGTAATCTACATGGTAACCCAAGCGCTGCTCGAACTCTACACGGTCGCCATCTGTTACGGCAACGTTGTTCATGTTCATACCGAACATCAAGCAGCGTACGTTGTGAGCATCAGCAACACCAGCAGCTACGCGAGCCCATGTTGCAATCTGCTTCTGAGCCTCTTCGCTCTTCCAGTAACCTACAACTACCTTTCTAGGGATGCGCATACGGGTGCAGATGTGACCGAACTCGATGTCGCCGTGAGCAGACTGGTTGAGGTTCATGAAATCCATATCGATAGAATTCCAAGGGAGTTCTGCATTATACTGAGTGTGGAAGTGGAGGAGAGGCTTCTCGAGAGCCTGCAAGCCCTTGATCCACATCTTAGCTGGAGAGAAGGTGTGCATCCATGTGATGATACCTACGCACTTCTCATCGTTGTTGGCAGCCTTCATGACAGCCTCTACTTCTGCAGAAGAGTTAGCTGTGCCCTTGTAAACTACCTTGATTGGGATGATGCCACTGTTGTTCAGACCATCTACCATGTCCTTAGAGTGACCATCAACTATCTTAACTGTTTCGCCTCCGTAAAGAAGCTGTGCACCAGTTACAAACCATACCTCTAAATTTTCAAATGCTTTAATCATGATTGTTTGTTGTATTAATTGTTATTGTTAATGTGATTCAATATCTTTATTTGAAACACCCTTTAATTAGTGCTTTTTCTGTCCGTAGTAAGCGTTAGGACCGTGCTTGCGGTTGAAGTGCTTCTCTACGAGCAATGGGTTCATGGTGGTGTTTGGATTCACAGAGAATGAGATGAAAGCCATCTTTGCTACCTGTTCAGCTACTACTGCGTGATAAACAGCCTGGTCAGCATCCTTGCCCCATGTAAAAGGACCATGGTTCTTAACCAATACGCCAGGAGTATGAACTGGGTTGATGTTATCTTTCTTGAAACGGTCAACGATGACAACACCTGTGTTGTGCTCATATTCTGCCATCATATCTTCTGTCATTGCATCAGTGCAAGGGATGCAATCGTGGAAGTAATCAGCATGAGTTGTACCAATATTAGGGATGTCCAAGCCAGCCTGTGCCCAAGCGGTAGCATAAGTAGAGTGAGTATGAACTACGCCACCCAACTCTGGGAATGCGCGGTAGAGAACCAGGTGGGTTGGTGTATCAGATGATGGATTCAGATCGCCTTCTACTACCTTACCTGTTTCCAAGTCTACCACTACCATATCGCTAGCCTTCATGGTGTCATAATCGACGCCTGATGGTTTGATAACAACCAGACCTTTCTCGCGGTCGATGCCACTCACATTACCCCATGTAAAGAGCACGAGGTTGTGCTTAACGAGATCAAGGTTTGCCTTGAACACTTTTTCTTTTAATTCTTCTAACATAATATCTTTTGTTTTAAGTTGTTTATTCTATTTCAAGTTGAACGATGGGTCTTCCTCGTATGCTTTCTTGTTGAAGCGGTAGAGGGCGGCGCCTCGTTTCGAGTTGACTTTATCGATGAGTTCTGTTTTCTCGATGAAGTCGATATCCTTCACGCGTTTGCGGAAGTTGCGCTTATCAATCTCTTCGCCTATTACTGCCTCGAATACGTGCTGAAGCTGTGTCAGCGTAAAGAGGTCTGGGAGGAGTTTGAAGCTTAATGGCTCATGATTGATGCGGCGGCGTATCTGTGCGATAGCGTTGCGGATCATGAGTTTGTGGTCTGAGTAAAGTTCTGGAAGTTCGTTCAGACTAACCCATTCCAATCCGTGTTCTACACGGAGGCTGTCATCATAGTCTTTCACATTGATGAGAGTGCAATAGGCGATAGAGATAACTCGCTCACCTGGGTCACGGTCGATACGGCCGAAAGCTCCTACTTGTCTTATATAGAGGTTTTTCATTCCAGTAAGTTCCAGGATGACTCTGTTGGCTGCATCTTCGAGATTTTCTGTTGAACCAACGAAACCACCATAGAGTGACCATTCGCCTCTTCCCGGGTCCATCTTGCGTTTGCCTATCAGTACCTGGAGGTTACTACCGTCGAAACCGAAAATGATACAATCGACGGATACAAATACTTTGGAGTATTCATTATAAAACTGGGTCATGGCCTTTCTGCTGTTTTGATGTAATGATTCAATGTATGTATTGTTGTGTTCTTTTGCTTGCTCTTCATAGAGCAGCTTCGAGAGGAAAATCAAGGAGTAAGAAGGAGAAGAAAGGATCGCGGATTTTTTCAACAGAAACAGTTTTATCTGTTCTTTGAGAAAATTCCAGACTCCTCACTTCTTACTCCTGACGTGAATAATATTTTACCAGAAGTATGCGTAGAATGCTGCGCAGAGGCCGATTACTACGAGGGTACCGATAATATCGAAGGCACTCCAACTCTCACGGATAGACTTCTTGAAGTCTGATGTGAAGGTGATTGCCTCTACCTGCTCCTTGCTTGGAGCTGGAGTGAAGCAGCTTACTACTACCATGAAGATGATGAGGAATACGAGCAACCAGCACTCGAATACGAGCCAGTTGGTCTGCCAGAACCATGCGGTGTAATCCCAGAATGCACCATCCATTGTAGCCTTACCTGTATCAGTGATGACGTTGGTAACGAGGCGGAGCATACCGATGAGGAAACCGGTAATCATGGTGTATTCACCTGCCTTTGGAGTAATCTTCTTGAAGAAGATACCCATTGCAAATACGGCTACCATGGCTGGAGCCAGGAGTGACTGGATACCCTGGAGATAGTTGTACAAAGTATCCATCTTCATCATGATTGGCAACCATGCGAAACCAAGAACTACAACTACAACGGTAGCGATACGGCCAACGAGTACGTAGTGAGCCTCAGACATGCCCTTCTTCAATGGCTTGTAGAAGTCCTCGGTGAAGAGGGTAGCACAGCTATTGAAGAATGCTGCCAATGAAGCAACGAGTGCGCAGATGAAACCGATGGTTACAATACCCTTGATACCTGCAGGAAGAACGGTCTTTACCATGATGGCGAAGGCTGCATCAGTCTCGTTCATCTGGATGGCACCCTTCTGAGCCAAGGCTGCTGCAATCATACCTGGAATGAGGAACATGAAGCAAGGGAGTACTTTGAAGAAACCGGCTGCGATAGTACCGCGGCGGGCACGCTTCATAACCTCTACGTTGCTCTCGCCAGGAACCTGACCGAGTACACGCTGAACGATGTGCTGGTCAGTACACCAGTACCAGAAACCGATGATGGTTGCACCGATGAATACTACGAAACCAGGATAATCCTGATACATAGAGTCACCTGCCTCCCAGTGGAACATGTGAGTTGTACCGTAGCCGTTGTTCAACTTGCCGCAGTAATCCATCATGTCGGCCCAACCGGCAGAGATGCTGCCACCGCCGAGGGTAGAGAGACCGAGGAAGAGTACGAGGAAAGAACCGATGACGAGGATAGGAGTCTGGATAGTTGACAATGTCATCACACCCTTCATACCACCGAATACGGTGAAGATGGTAGTGAGGATAATCAAGCCGATGGCACCAACCCAGAAGTTCAAGCCCCAAAGATATTCAAAGAAGATACCACCTGTAAGGGCTGTAACGCTCACCTTAGTAAGAATGTAAGCTACGAGGGTGATGATAGAGAGCCATGAACCTGTGCGCTGGGTATAGCGGAACTTCAGGAAGTCTGGCATGGTGATGATCTTACCCATCTTGTTGATGAGCAACTGGTAGAAAGGTACGAACAGCCAACCCAAGATGAGGATCATCCAGCCCTGCATCTCCCAGTGTGCCATACCGACACCACTCTTGGCACCTGTACCAGCCAAACCAACGAGGTGCTCAGAACCAATGTTGGCAGCAAAGATAGCCATACCGATTACATACCATGGCTCACCCTTACCGAAGAGGTAGGCAGAAGAGTCTTCACCTTTCTGAGCCTTTCTGTCTTTCATGATTGCGTGCCAGACAGCCCAAATTACGCCGATAACACCAATGGCGAGTATAGCCCAATCAAGCCATACGAATTCTGTTGAATTCCAATTCATAATTACTATAAGATTGTTTGTTTATTATTATTTGTTTACTCTTTTCTTTTATTGGATGCTTATTATGTTAGTTTCTTATCCAACACATTTCGTTTTTTGTCATTGCAAAAACTTCTTGTTGGATGTTAGCTGTTCCGGCGGACTTTATCCGCCGGTTCGCTAACTTTTAAACTAACTTACGCTTACTTTTTAACGCTGAATTTGTAAGCGAGGTGAGAATAGTATTTCTCTCCTGGCTTCAATGTGGCATCTGTCCAATCCTTTACACCCTGAGCAATCTTGGTTGGAGAATCAGGATATTTCTGGCTCTCGAAGCAAACGCTTACGTGTTTAGGATACTTGATGCCATGCTTGCAGGCAATACCTGTGCCTTGGAAGTTACCGGTGTAAACCTGAATTCCTGGCTCGTTGGTAAATACTTCAAGAAGGATACCGCTCTTTGGTGAGTAGAGGCTTGCGCAAACTGTTTTGTCATCGCCCTTACCATTCTTATATGTGTTCAAACACCAGTTGTGGTCGTAACCTGTGGCATTCTTAATCTGATCAAAGTTATAATCAACCTTCTTGCCGATTTCTGCAGGTTTACGGAAATCCATAGGGGTTCCCTCGACACTCTTGATTTCACCAGTTGGTATGTAAAGTGAATCTGCAGGAGTGAACTTATCTGCATTGATGTACATTACCTGATCGAAACCTTCCTTAGATGGATCGCCATTCAAGTTGAAGTAACTGTGGTTGGTCATATTGACAACGGTCTCTTTGTCTGTTGTAGCGCCAAACTCGATGTCGAGTGTGTTGTCACTCTTGACTGTATATTTAGCTGTTGCTGTTACGTTGCCAGGGAAACCATTCTCGCCATCCTTCGCATTGATAGTGAAGGTAACGGATGAGTCGTTCTTCTCTGTAATGTCGTAAACCTGATTCAACCATCCTGTAGCACCACCACCATGCAGGCAGTTGCCATTATCATTTGCCTTCAACTGGTATGTTGAACCAGCAAGTGAAAGTTTAGCATCCTTGATACGGTTGGCATAACGTCCTACAGAAGAACCATAATCTGAAGGAGAGTTAAGGGTGTCAGCATACTGATGGATATTATCGTAACCAAGAACCACATCTGTTGGCTTTCCGTCCTTGTTTGGAACGGAAATGGAAACGACACGTCCACCATAATTGGTGAGGCAAACTTCCATGCCGTTTGCATTCTTGAGAGTTACTAACTCAGTCTTCTTGCCCAATACTGTTGAATCGAAATCTGCTGGATTCAAACCAGATTGTGTGAGACTTGCATTGCTGCTTGATGAACAAGCTGAGAGGGTAGCGATAGCCGCAAAACCAACTCCCATAAATAGGGTCTTAAATGTACTCATTTTTAGGCTGTTTTTTATTGTCTATTCATTTTGGGTGTAAAATTACAATTTTATTTCGAATCTGCAAGCGTTTTCCTTAACTTTTTTTCTTCTAAAGTGTCTTTTTAACACTATTTGTATGAAAACGCCTGTTTTTGTCTTATTTGGGACAAAAAAAAACTGCAGTTAGCAAATACTAACTGCAGTTCTTTATATTATATATAATGTATATATTAGCAAACCTTGTGAGAACCCTCAGAGATGATTACAGGGTAAATCTCTGGAGCATGACCATATTTGGCTGTGAACTTAGCTGTAACGTCCTCAACGAACTTGTCGTAGATATCGTCCTTTACCAGGTTGATGGTGCAGCCACCGAAGCCACCGCCCATGATACGGCTACCAGTAACACCGTTCTCCTTAGCAACATCGTTTAAGAAGTCGAGTTCCTCGCAGCTTACCTCGTATTCCTTGCTCAAGCCGTAGTGAGTCTCGTACATCTTCTGACCTACTGTCTCGTAGTCGCCCTTCTCAAGAGCATCGCAGACAGCCAAAACGCGGTCCTTCTCGCCCAATACGAAGTGAGCGCGGCTGTAATCCTCTTCGCCTACCTCAGCGCGAACCTCTTCCAACTGTTCCCATGTGCAATCACGGAGAGTTTCGAACTTAGCTTCTGGGTGCTTTGCTGCAATGTGCTTAACAACATTTTCGCAAGAGTTGCGACGGTCGTTGTATGGAGAACCTGCCAGCTCGTGCTTTACCTTAGAGTTTACCAGGCAGAGTTTATAGCCTTTAGGCTCGAATGGGAAGTATTCAAATTCGCGGCTGTTGCAATCGAGGCGCATCAACTTACCTTCCTTGCCGAAAACAGAAGCAAACTGGTCCATGATACCGCAGTTAACACCTACATACTTGTGCTCAGTAGCCTGGCCTGCGAGAACGAGATCCCATTTAGAAACCTTGTTGTCACCAAAGAGGTCGTTCAAAGCAAAAGCAAAACAGCTTTCAAGAGCAGCAGATGAAGACATACCAGCACCGAGAGGCACATCACCATAGAATGCTGCATTGAAACCCTTTACGTCAACGCCCAATGCCTTCATCTCCTGGCAAACACCATAGATGTAACGTGCCCATGAAGCGCGAGGACCTTCAGGATCATTAACCTTGAATTCTACACGGTCCTTCAAGTCGATAGAGTAGAGCATGACGGTATCTGTTCCGTTAGGACGGATTTCTGCCATGATACCCTTATCTACTGCACCTGGGAAAACAAATCCACCATTATAATCGGTATGCTCACCAATCAAGTTAATACGACCTGGTGACATGTAGATGTTACCTGTTTTACCATCGAAATGCTTGATGAAGCGGCTTCTTACTTTTTCAATATCCATAATTAGTTAAGTTTTTGTTGTGTTGTTACTAAAGATTTGATTATATGATTTAGCCCTAAGACTATATATGCCTTAGGGCTAATTTATTTCGTGTTATTAATCAACAGGAATATCCTTGTTGATGTTCTTGCAACCAGCTACAGCATAGAAGAACATGTATGCCATACAGATGAGAGGCACAATGTAACTGGCCATATAGCCAGCGTTGTCTGCGATGAAGTTCTGTACCAATGGCATCAATCCGCCACCTACTACCATCATCATGAAGATACCTGAAGCCTGGGCTGTATACTTGCCAAGACCCTCAGTAGCAAGGTTGAAGATAGAAGACCACATGATAGAAGTGCAGAGACCGCAGAGTACCAGGAACATGGCAGCGATAGGCACTGTTACCATCTGGAATGATGTACCTGTAAATACAGGCATTTCTACTGTTGTTGACTTGCCGAGAAGTACGGCGAGGACGATAAAGATCATACCTGCACCATTGGCAATCATCATCATCATGCGGCTAGATACCTTGTCAGCAATAAAACTGGAGCAAAGACGACCAACCAGCATCAGAAGCCAGTATGTACCTGCAACGAAACCACCGATAGCTGCTGCATTTGCCAAGGCTGTACCATTGATGAAACCACCACCATTTGCTGTTGTATCAGAAATGTAGAAGTTCAATGTTCCAGGAATACCTACCTCAACACCTACATAAACGAAGATTGCGATAACGCCGAGGTTGAAGTGGCGGAAAGCCCATGGTGAATGCTCGAATACAGTCTTGTCTGTAGTCTTACCCATCTCTGGATCCTGGATAGGGATGAAGTTCAAGATAACGAATGCTGCTGCGAATACGGCAAGGGCAATGTAAAGCACGAGGTTCACATCTACCATTTTGGTGTTAGCAGTAACTGTACCGATAAGGGCACCTACGAGCATTGGAGTTAAAGTTCCGGATAAACTGTTCAATGTACCACCGATGAGGTTCAACTGGTTACCGCGGTTACCACCACCACCGATGAGGTTCAACATTGGGTTTACAACAGTATTCAAAATACAAACAGCAAAACCTGAGATGAACGCACCGAAGAGGTAAACGGCGAAGCCTGAGATGTCGGCACCGAACTTACCTGAAAGGAACTGGATGAGCACGCCTACGAATCCGGTAGCGATACCGGTGAGGGCTGTCTTCTTGTAACCGATCTTGGTGAGCAACTTACCTGCAGGGATACCCATGAAGAGGTAAGCCAAGAAGTTCATGGCGTTACCCAACATACCGATCATGTTAGCACTTCCGCTGTCAGCGAATACATTTTTCCAAATAACTCCGATAGGAGCAGCCAAATTCGTTACGAACGAAATCATGGCGTAGAGGAACATCATCGTGATAATGGCGATGATATTGCCATTTTTACTTTGGTTTTCCATTTTTTTTGATAGTTGATATTGTTATTTGTTATTATTATTTGCGAAAAGCTTGTTTATACTCTTTTTGAAGAGGTTATTGATTCTCTTTTATGGTAAAGAGGTTGCTACTCTTTTCTTCTAAGAGGTTGTTTCTTCTTTAAAGACGTTAAGACTTCTCTTTAAGATTGTTGTCGCGCTGGATGAGTTTTGTCATTCAAGCGCGAAAATGGAGCAAGTGCTGTTTAGAGTACCTGCTCCATGATTTATTCTGATTTATTTGTCAATTCCAAACTTATAGATTGTCTTCTGGGTGTATGTTTCACCCGGATTTAATCTGCAACTTGGGAAATAGGTGTGATTTGGTGTGTCTGGGAACTTCTGTGCCTCGAAGCAGACTGCACTGCGACGTGGGAATGTTGCACCAAACTGTCCTGAGATACCTGCAAGGAAATTACCTGTGTACATCTGCAAACCTGGTTCTGTGGTATAAACCTCCATGGTACGGCAGCTTACAGGGTCTTTTATACGGGCAGCAAAACTCAACTCACCTTCTTCTGTCTTGTTCAATACATAGTTGTGGTCATAGCCTTGACCATTCTTGATCTGCTCGTTGTCTGCATTGATGTCCTGACCAATTGGCTTTGGTGTACGGAAATCGAATGGTGTGCCCTCAACCTTCAAAATCTCACCTGTAGGGATAGAATACTTATCAATAGGGAGATAGTAGTTTGCGTTTACCTCACAGATGATATTGTCAACTGTTGGGGTAGGATTAGCAATACCCTGGATTGAGAAGAAAGCGTGATGTGTCAGGTTGCAGATGGTTGTCTTGTTGGTTGTAGCCTGATACTTGATAACGAACTCATTGTCGTCGGTCAATGTGTAAGCTACCCAAACTGTCAACTCACCTGTGAAGCCTTCTTCACCATAAGGGCTCGTGTATTTCAACACGACAGCGCTATCACTCATGCGGGTTGCATCCCAAACTTTGGTGTGGAAACCTGTAGGTCCACCATGCAGGTGGTTGGGACCATCGTTGCATGCCAAGTGATACTCCTTGCCGTGAAGTATGAACTTGCCTTCTTTAATACGGTTGCCATAACGACCGATGAGCACACTCAAGAATGGCTCTGGTGAGTTGATGACGTCCTGTATGTTGTCATGACCCTGGATGAGGTTGGCATAGTTGCCATCCTTGTCAGGCATCATGATGGCTACGACTGCTCCACCATAGTTAGTCACTGCAACTTCGTTGCCTTGCTTGTTTCTTAACACGAAGAGATCAGTCTTCTTGCCATTCACTGTGGTCTGAAAATCTTCTCTTTTCAAACCACACTTATTTGCTGGTTCTGTATTCATAATATCTCACTTTTTTTAGTTACCTTACTTTGGTTTAAGTAATGTACTGCAAAGTAACTAAAAAAAAATGAGTATTACAAATATTTTATGAACTTTTTGATTTAAAAAATCCTAAAATGATTCTGATAGCAAATCGGCAACGACGTAACTTGATCCGCCAATAAAGATAAAATCATCTTTTTTTGCGTTTGCTCTTGCTTTGTTAAATGCCTGTGCAATAGTTTGATAGCATGTTCCGTTTAAGCCGTGCTTTTGTGCGTATCCGTATAATTTGTCTACAGGAATCGCTCTTTTGGTTGATGGCTGTGTCCAATAGAAAATCGTGCTTTCTTTTGGCAACTTTTCTAATAGTCCCATTACATGCTCTACATCTTTGTCATCAACCATTCCGAAGACAATATGTTTCGTATCAGCTTTGACGGATGCAATCTGAGGTTCCAGATACTCCCATCCGGCAAGGTTATGTCCCGTATCACAGATGGTGAGAGGGTGCTCGTTGAGTTTTTCCCATCTGCCACGTAAGCCTGTCAGCTCGCATACATGTTCGAAGCCGTTCTTTATGCTTTCATCTTTGATTTCTATTCCTTCTTCCTTCAGGCATTCTACGGCTGTGGATATGGTGCAGTAGTTCTTTTTCTGATAGTTGCCTTTCAGTTCGAAGTTCATGTCTGCGTCAGTTGTATGTGCAAAATGGATAGGAGAATTCTGCTCATGGGCTTTCTTGATGAATACAGGTTGGGTCTCTTCGTTCCATTCGCCAATAACGACAGGAATCTGTGGCTTGATGATACCCGCCTTTTCGCCTGCAATCTCGCTGAGTGTATTCCCGAGGAATTGGGTGTGGTCAAAACTGATGTTCGTGATAACGGATAGGATAGGAGTGATGATGTTGGTACTATCCAGTCTTCCTCCCAATCCAACTTCGATGACGGCAAAGTCTACCTTTTGTTCTGCAAAATACTGAAATGCCATCATGGTGGTCAGTTCAAAGAACGAAGGATGTAGCGGTTCGAAGAATTTCCGGTTGTTTTCTACAAAGTCGATTACATACTCTTCGCTTACCATTTCACCATTTACGCGAATGCGTTCTCTGAAATCTACAAGATGTGGAGATGTGAACAGGCCGACCTTATAGCCCTGGCTCTGCAGGATTGCAGCAAGGGTATGGGATGATGAACCTTTTCCGTTGGTTCCTGCAATGTGGATACATTTATATTGGTTATGAGGATGTCCGAAGTGTTCATCCATTTTATACATCGTATCAAGCCCAGGTTTGTATGCCTTGGCTCCAATCTTTTCAAAAACCGGCGTGCTGGTGAAAAGATATTCAACAGTTTCTTGATAATTCATGTTATATGTTATACCTTATTATATATACAGATTATCCCCGAAAAGAGCGAACCGTTCTTTCGAAGATAGTTCGCCCTCTTCGGGGATTGCTCTTTACTGTTTATTTTTTAAAGAGATTCTTGAAACTTTCAAAGAGAGATTTCTTCTCTGCATTATCTGCTTTGAAATTATCGCATTCCTTGAATTTCACAACAAGATCCTTTTCTTCCTTGGTCAGAGAGGTAGGGATGAAAACGGTAATATTGACGATAATATCACCACGGCCATAACCATATCCCTTAATAGCCGGCATACCTTTGCCACGCAAACGAATCTGTTTGCCAGGTTGTGTGCCAGGTTCTATTTTGATCTTCGTCTTACCATCCAAGGTAGGGACTTCTACCTCGCCACCCAAAGTGGCAGTTGCAAAATCAAGGACTAGATTATGGTATAAGTCCTGACCAACACGCTCGAAATCATCGTTCTTTTCTACGCTTACCATTACCTGTAGGTTTCCGTAGAGACCATTGTGCTTGCCTTGGTTACCCTTTCCTTCAACGGTAACAACCATATCGTTGTCGACACCTGCAGGAATATTGATTTCTACGAGTTCCTCGCCCTTCACGATTCCGTCGCCACCGCATTCCTTACATTTGTTCTTGATGATAGTTCCCTCACCGCCACACTTTGTACATGCAGCCTGAGTTTGCATCATGCCGAACATGCTGCGCACCGTTTTTAAGACATAGCCGCTTCCATGACATTCCGGACATGTTTCTGGCTGGGCACCACCTTCGCAACCAGTTCCGTGACATGCAGAGCAAGTTACATCCTTGCGGATCTTGAAGCGCTTGGTAACACCTGTTGCTGCCTCTTGGAGAGTCAGTTTTACTCTTACGCGAAGGTCGCCACCCTGGTAAACCCGCTTCTGTGAGCCGCCACCGAATCCGCCGCCACCAAAGCCGCTGAAACCGCCGTGTCCGCCAAAGATATCTCCAAACATAGAGAAGATGTCGTTCATGTCCATGCTGGCACCACCGCCAAATCCGCCGAATCCACCTTGTGGACCGTCGAAACCAAACTGGTCATACTGCTGGCGCTTCTGGGCATCATGGAGAACTTCGTAAGCTTCGGCAGCTTCCTTGAATTTCTCTTCCGCCTCTTTGTTGCCAGGGTTGCGGTCTGGATGATACTTGATGGCTATCTTTCGATACGCCTTCTTTATTTCGTCTTCTGATGCCGACTTGTCTACGCCCAGCACCTCATAATAGTCTCTCTTAGCCATTTGCTTATTTCAAATATTGAATTTTCTTACAGAATTCTAATAGAATGTTCTGGATTTTGAAAAATAATTCTTGATATTTCTTTCTTACTGACCTACAGCTACCTTGGCATGGCGAATCACCTTGTCGTTCATCGTATAACCTGTCTGGACGCAGTCAATGATCTTTCCCTTCTTGTCATCGCCCATTCCCGGAACCATAGCAATAGCCTCGTGGAAATCTACATCGAAATCCTTGTCGTTGGTTTCAATCTTCTTTACGCCAAGACCTTCGAGTGTCTTTACGAACTTGTTGAAAATCATCTGAACACCTTCCTTGATAGCCTTAGGGTCTTCGCTCTTGTCAGCGATGGCACGCTCAAAGTCGTCGAGAACAGGCAGAATAGCAGCTACGGTCTTCTCGCCGCCATTCAAAATCAGTTCTGCTTTCTCTTTGAGGGTACGCTTGCGGTAATTCTCAAACTCAGCAGTCTTATAGAGCAACTGTTTCTTGAGTTCCTCTACCTCTTGCTGTGCTTTTGTTAAAGGATCAATCTCTTCTGCCTTCTTGTCAGCAGCGTCTGTATTGTTGTCACCTTCTTCTGCCTTGTTGTCAGTATTCTGATTTTCCTCAGTATTTTCATTTTGAGTTGTCTGCTCATTATTTTCATTCTGAACAGTCTCCTGAACGTTTCCGTCCTCTATATTGATTTCTTTTTCTTTTGACATAGTCTTAAATTTTTTAAACATGATAATTCTTGTTATTGGTTGCTTGACAAAAAGTGTGCCAACCCGATTCTCATCGAATTGGCACTATTAAATTATAAGATAATTTGTGGTTGCTGTTAAACAGCAGAATAACTTTCTGTTTAGAAGCCGTACATCTTAGCCTTCTGCTCCTTGATTGCTTCATCGTAGATATACTCATCATAAGACATGAGCTTGTCGATGGTGCCTGATGGAGTGAGCTCGATGATGCGGTTTGCCACGGTGTTGATGAATTCGTGGTCGTGGCTAGAGAAGAGGATATTGCCCTTGAAACCTACCAGGTTGTTGTTGAATGCCTGAATACTCTCCAGGTCCAAGTGGTTGGTTGGTGTATCAAGAATCAGGCAGTTGGCGTTCTGCAACTGCATGCGTGCAATCATACATCTCATCTTCTCACCTCCGGAGAGGACATTTACCTTCTTCAGTACTTCTTCGCCGCTGAAGAGCATTCTTCCGAGGTAGCCCTTCATGGCAACTTCGTTACCTGGACCATACTGGCTCAACCAGTCTACCAGGTTCTTGTCGCTCTGGAAGAATTCTGTATTATCGAGTGGGAGATAAGCTGTTGTGATAGTAACACCCCACTTGTAGTCACCTGCGTCAGCCTTTCGGTTGCCGTTGATGATTTCGAAGAGTGCGGTCATCGCCTTAGGGTTGTGAGAAAGGAATACTACCTTCTCGCCCTTTTCTATGTTGAAGTTTACTTTGTCGAAGAGCACTGTTCCGTCTTCGTCGCATGCTTTCAGTCCCTCTACCTCCAGAATCTGGTTACCTGGCTCACGGTCCATCTGGAAGATGATGCCTGGGTATTTACGGCTTGATGGACGGATTTCTTCAACGTTCAGTTTCTCCAGCATCTTCTTGCGGGATGTAGTCTGCTTACTCTTGGCAACGTTAGCTGAGAATCGGCGGATGAATTCTTCCAACTGCTTCTTCTTCTCTTCTGCCTTCATCTTCTGGTTCTGAGCCTGGCGGAGAGCCAACTGAGAACTCTCGTACCAGAAAGAGTAGTTACCTGCAAACATCGTAATCTTACCGAAGTCGATATCTACGGTCTGGGTACTTACAGCATCGAGGAAGTGACGGTCGTGAGATACTACGAGTACGGTCTGTTCAATGTTGCTGAGATAGTCTTCCAACCACTCAACTGTGTCGAGGTCGAGGTCGTTGGTAGGCTCATCGAGAAGGAGGTTGTCTGGGTTGCCGAAGAGTGCCTTTGCCAGCATTACGCGCACCTTCTCTGTGTTTGAAAGTTCACCTACGAGTTTGTCGTGGCGGTCTTCCTTTACGCCGAGGTTCTGCAGAAGTTGTGCGGCATTGCTTTCTGCCTCCCAACCATTCATTTCTGCAAACTTGAGCTCCAGCTCAGCAGCGAGGTTACCATCTTCTTCTGTCATTTCTGGCTTAGCATAGAGGCGCTCGCGCTCCTTCATGTTTTCCCATAATGGCTGATGACCCATCAGAACGGTATCCATCACGCGGAAATCGTCATATTTGAAGTGGTCCTGTTCCAAGACAGAAAGTCGCTCGCCTGGCCCCATTTCTACTGTACCCTTGTTTGGTTCAAGGTCGCCGCTGATAGCGCGGAGGAAAGTAGATTTTCCAGCGCCGTTAGCACCGATGATACCATAAATATTACCATGAGTGAACTTGAGGTTTACATCCTTGTAAAGCACTCTCTTTCCGAATTGGATCGCAAGATTTTGTACTGTAATCATTATTTGTTCCTAAATATCTTTTATTCTGATTATATCTTTAATTCAGCTGCAAAATTACAAAAAAATATTTGAAACACAATGATTTATTGGCAAAAGTTACTAATTTTTAGTTAAAAACATGGTGGCTTTTTGTTATTTTGCAGAAAAGTCTTACTTTTGTAGGCTGAAACGGAGAAAATGCAGCATTGATTCTGTGTTTTTCATGTTAAGAAAATGATATCGATAACAATATGAGACAACAAAATAGAAAAGGAAATTTTAATAAGCATACCAATAATGCTTATGGCTACGGAAACCCAAATGAATATGAGCATTACATGGTAGAAAAACCTGCTCCGTTGCTCGAATGGCTGATGGAGAATGTGAAGGGACCTAGCAAGACCAAGGTGAAGCAGACTCTGCAGGGTAGGGGAATCAAGGTAAATGGCAAAACCATTACCCAGTTTGATTATGCCCTGAAGCCGGGGATGAAGGTGAGTGTGAGCAAGACAAAGAAGAATCAGGAGGTATTTAAAAGCAGGTACCTTAAGATTGTTTATGAAGACAGATATCTGATTGTTGTCGAGAAAAACATTGGTATATTGAGTATGGCTGCCGGTCATTCTACTCTGAATGTGAAAACGGTGCTTGATGATTATTTTCATAAGACTCGCCAGAACTGCCAGGCGCATGTAGTACACCGACTTGACCGTGATACTTCGGGCTTGATGATTTATGCCAAGGATAAGCAGACGGAACTGGCTTTGGAGGATGATTGGCATCATAATGTGTACGACCGCAGATATGTGGCTCTGGTTTCCGGAGAGATGGAAGAAAATGAAGGTACTGTTGCTAACTGGCTGAAAGATAACAAGGCTTATATTACTTACAGTAGTGATACGGATAATGGCGGCAAGTATGCTGTTACCCATTTCCATACATTAGAGCGTACAACGGCTCATTCTCTGGTGGAGTTCAAACTCGAAACGGGCCGTAAGAATCAGATTCGTGTTCATACGGCCGATATGGGGCATCCGGTATGTGGTGACATCAAGTATGGTAATGGTGATGATCCATGCCAGCGCTTGTGCCTGCATGCCTATGTGCTGTGTTTCTATCATCCCGTAACGCATCAGCCTATGGAATTTGAAACTCCGATACCGGCTGAATTCCGCAGGGCATTAAAGAATGATCGTTAATAGGGTGATGAATACTGATTGGTAGTTATATACTATATAATAATGTGATATGAATGATTTTGGATATTATGCGCTGGTATTGGTAGTCCTTGTTGTAGGACTGTTTGTCTTAAAAAAGGTGGCTACCTGCATGATTAAAGCAATGGTAGCTGTTGTTATGGTAGCCGTGCTGGCAGTTCTTTACTGGCTCTTCTGTTGATAGTAGAGTTGTGTAATGATGGCGGGATAAGATTTTAGATATTTTTTGATTGGTAAATTGGTTGCGGTTGTCTGGGTGTAAACTTTGGATGGCTGCAACTTTTTTATAGTGATATTTAAAGAGATATAAAGTAAAATTTAAAGGTGATATGAAATGGTATGGAGAAATTTAAAAACAAAAAAGAGCATTTCTGTTAAGAAATGCTCTTTTTGTACACCCTTAGGGATTCGAACCCTAGACCCACTGATTAAGAGTCAGTTGCTCTACCAACTGAGCTAAGGGTGCAACTATTTGTTGGTGACTCCGCAAGGATTCAAACCTTGAACCTCTTGATCCGTAGTCAAGTGCTCTATTCAGTTGAGCTACGGAGCCAAAACCATTTGTTTCAGTGAAGCTTTGATAGGAGAGTGACTCCGCAAGGATTCAAACCTTGAACCTCTTGATCCGTAGTCAAGTGCTCTATTCAGTTGAGCTACGGAGCCAATTCTTATCTTTTGTACACCCTTAGGGATTCGAACCCTAGACCCACTGATTAAGAGTCAGTTGCTCTACCAACTGAGCTAAGGGTGCAACATTTAAAAGCCTCATTTCTGAATTGCGAGTGCAAAGGTACTACTATTTTTTGATTCCACCAAATTTTTTCGCAACTTTTTTCGAAAAAAATCAATTTTTCTTCATCTTGAAGGTTCCTAACGTATGTCTATACCCCTTCTTGTTGATGCTTACCACGCGGTAGATACCCTCTTTTAAGTTTCTAACATCTAGCGTATTATCTTTTGCATGGAGGTACAGAATATCGCATCCTTGCAGGGTTTCGACCATCAGAACGTCAAAAACGAGATTTTTTGTGGTTTCTGCTAGATATACCTTCTTTCCGTCACATTCGAGTAATTTCGCAGCTCCTGTGTTTTTGGCAAAAAGTGGATTCTCTTCCTCTTTTTCTTGGGTTGGCTGGCTTTCTATGCTATATCCGTCCATTGAAGTTACGGCAACAAACAGATGTTTTGCATCAGGATTTTCTATTTTGAACGAATTTCCTATGATTCGTGCGGCAACCAGGTTGCGTGCATCGGTGATGTCAACCGGATATTTTTTGCTCGCGTATACATTATTATATATATAAGGGGTTGCTATTTTGGTGCCATCCGTATAGTTTGAAGGATTGCTCCAGGAAACTGATACCTTGTTGTCGGTGGTGATTACCGTTAATTGTTGTGGCTGTTCCGGTTGGTTCTTGCTTGCCCAAGTCATCGGCGGAACCAATGAAGGGTATGGATTGAAACGTTGGGTAAAGTCGAGGATACCCTGTTTGTTGTCCAGGAGGAACTTGTTTCTGAAGAATGCATATCCCATTCCGAGGTTTCGGATGTGATACATTTCTGCCGTCACGTCATTGATGTTCCACTTTCCTTCTTTCGGATCGAGAAAGTAGATGCCCAGTCCTGGAACCACAATCTTGCCATGGCTCTGTTCCTGCCAGTCGATGGCAAACGGATAGAAGTGTTCGTTCTTGAAATACATCATAGGGAAGAGCTCGTCCATCAGACCGCTCTTGAGCCAGCCCTGTGCATCCTGGCAGACCTTCGTGTATGCATTCCAGCCAAAGCTCCGGTATCTGCTCAGATCATCATACTTTCCTACAGGTGAGCAGCTCATTTTTACCCAAGGTTTTTCAGCCTTCACTGCATCGTGAATCTTTCTTACGATGTTGGTGATATACCGGCGTCCCTGTTCCCGGCTCACTTTGATGTTCCAGGTTTCAGGGTAACGGATGTAGTCGAGGTGAATACCGTCTACATTATATTTATGTGTAATTTCCCTGCAGATGTTTGCCAGATAATCACCTGTCCGACTGTTTTCCGGATCCATGTATCCGTCGGCTCCAATCTTTTTGATGAGTTTCGGCATCTTCTGTCGGAGAGTTTTGCAGCCGAGTGCGTTCCATTTTCCTACAGGGATGGTTACCACCCAGGCATGCAGTTCCATACCGCGCTTATGGCATTCGTCGATGGCAAACTGTAGGGCATCATAGCCCGGACTTCTGCCCGGAAATCCTGACAGACATCCATCCCAAGGTTCGTATGCCGACGGATAAATCATGGTACCTCTTACGCGGGTCTGTATCAGTACGGTGTTGATTTTAGCCTGCTGTAACCGGTCCAGTATATCCGTCAGTTCCTTTTTCTGCTTTTCGGCAGAATAAGAAGACTGGGCATAAGAGTGTGGCCAGTCGATGCCTCCTATGGTTGTCAGCCATACAGCTCTTACTTCATGTTTCGGCACCTGGTTATTGAACACAATACTCTGGGCTTTAGCGGCCAAAACAGAGCATAAAACGATAAAAAATATCTTAAATCTCTTCATAATCTTACAATTTGGCAACAAAGATACCAATATTTTTTTTTATTTCAAATAAAAATATTACTTTTGCGGTTGAAATATTAAAATAAAGTGCATTTTGCACCGAAAAGAGAGAAAATTTAAAGCAATAAAAGAAAAATGGTCAGTTTCGTTATTAGTTTGGTCGCCCTTGTATTGGGTTACCTTCTTTATGGAAAGTTTGTGGCGCATGTGTTCGGTCCTGATGACCGCCCTACGCCTGCAGTGACCAAAGCCGATGGGGTCGACTTTATGGTACTGCCTAGTTGGAAGATCTTCATGATTCAGTTCCTCAACATTGCAGGAACGGGTCCTATCTTCGGTGCCATTATGGGTGCCTGGTACGGACCGGTGGCTTATCTGTGGATTATCTTCGGGTGTATCTTCGCAGGAGCCATGCATGATTACATGAGCGGTATGCTCAGTATCCGTAACGGTGGAGCTGGTTTGCCGGAATTGGTAGGTAAGTATTTGGGTGGACGCACCAAGAAAGTGATGTTGGTCTTTTCGGTACTTTTGCTGATGATGGTGGGAGCTGTGTTTGTATACAGTCCGGCTATCATTATGAGTGGCATTTGTAATACGGATGCATTCTGGGGCAGCCAGATGTTTTGGATTGTGGTGATTTTCGTTTATTACGTCATTGCTACATTACTGCCTATCGATAAGATTATCGGTAAGATTTATCCGCTCTTTGCCTTCTCGCTTCTCTTTATGGCGGGTGCTCTGATGATAGGTCTCTTTGTGAAGTGGCCTTCATTGCCTGAACTTTGGAGCAATTTGCAGAGTTGCAATCTCAATGAGAATCCGGCTTGGTTGGGAACGGAGTCTTTTGTACAGAAGAGTCCGATTTTCCCTTGCCTCTTTATCACGATAGCCTGTGGTGCCATCAGTGGTTTCCATGCTACGCAGAGTCCGCTCATGGCCCGATGCATGAAGAATGAGAAGATGGGTCGCCCTATTTTCTATGGAGCCATGATAACAGAAGGTGTTGTTGCCTTGATATGGGCTACGGTTTCCATGTATTTCTTCTACTATGGTGGATGGCGTGAATGCGTAAGTCCTGAGGCCGCTCAGCAGTTTATCGCTCAGTTTGATGGCGGCAAGTCGCTTATACAGAATTTCGATGCGCCTACCGTTGTGAAAATTGTATGTTCCAGCTGGTTGGGTGTGGCTGGTGGAATCCTGGCTCTGTTGGGTGTTGTCGCAGCGCCTATTACCAGTGGCGATACGGCTTTGAGAAGTGCCCGTCTGATTATCGCCGAGTTTATCGGTTTGGAGCAGCGCTCTATGCGCAAGCGTCTTTATATCTGCGTTCCGTTGTTTGCTCTTACGGTGGGCATTCTGGTTTGGCAGATGGAGAATCCTGATGGTTTCAATATCATCTGGCAGTATTTCGGCTGGGCTAACCAGACGCTTTCTGTGTTCACTCTCTGGACATTGACGGTTTATCTGGTACAGCAGAAGAAGCCTTTTGTGATGACGCTGGTTCCTGCCTTGTTTATGACCGTGATATGTTCAACCTTCCTGCTCATTTCGCCAACAGCTTTGGCTTTGGGTGAGAGCCTGGCTTATACGGGCAGTGTCATCATTCTGGTGATAGCCTTGGTATGGTTCCTGGGTTGGTATCGCAGTTATCAGAAGAAACAATAGATTTATATATAAGTATTAATCAATATACGTAAATTTATATGATACGAATGAAAAAATTAGCTATTGCAGCATTGGCACTTGTCGTTTCGACAGCTGCCCATGCTCAGTTTGAAAGTGGAAAACAGTATATAGGTGCGTCGATGACGGGCTTAAACTTGAGTTATAATGGCTCTCAGGACCTCAATCTCGGTATTCAGGCTAAGGCTGGATACTTCGTAGAAGACGATTGGATGCTGTTGGGGCAGGTAGAATATAATCATTCTGGTCTTGAAGGCGTGAAGGATTATTTCTCTGTCGGTGCCCAGGCTCGTTATTATATCGAGCAGAATGGTCTGTATCTGGGTGGCGGCGTAAAGTTGGCTCATTCCGGAGGTTATAATGATTTCATGCCAGGGGTAGAGGTAGGTTATGCTTTCTTCCTCGGCAAGTCGGTTACCCTCGAGCCAGCTATCTACTACGATCAGAGTTTCAAGAAGCATGTAGATTATTCTACTGTAGGTTTGAAACTGGGTATTGGTATTTATCTCTAAACTGCTAAGATGCAACAACAGTTTTCTTCGACTTTGTTGGAAAAGGCAGTGGCGGAGTTTTCTAAATTGCCAGGTATAGGGCGCAAAACAGCTTTGCGCCTTGTACTTTTTATGCTCAAGCGTAAGAGTGAGGATGTGGAACTCTTTGCTGATACCATTTCCAGGATGCGGCGTGAAGTGAAATACTGCAGGGTTTGTCATAATATCAGTGATACTGATGTCTGTCCGATCTGTTCTGATTCCCGGCGCGATGCTTCTACCATCTGTGTCGTCGAGAATGTGCAGGATGTACTGGCGATAGAAAACACGCAGCAGTTTCACGGACTCTATCATGTCTTGGGCGGCATCATTTCGCCGATGGATGGTATCGGTCCTTCGGATATAGAGATAGAATCGCTGGTTCAGCGTGTGGTTGAAGGTGGGGTGAAGGAGGTGATTTTTGCTCTCAGCAGTACGATGGAGGGTGATACTACCAACTTCTATATCTCCCGTAAACTTGCTGATTATCCTGTTAAACTCTCTGTTATCGCCCGTGGTATCTCGGTGGGTGATGAATTGGAGTATACAGATGAGGTGACTCTCGGAAGGAGTATTCTGAACAGAACTCCATTTGGACAATAACAAAAGACAACAAAATGAAAATCAAACAAGTACAACGAATATTGATGACCAATTTCCTCTTTGTCCTGTTGGTAGGATTCCTGCTGGTCTTGCTCTATGAGACAGAAATTCTGGAACCTACTAATCTGGCAGGGGATGTCACGTTGGTCTATGTGATTACCGTAGCGATGGAGTTTCTTACCATTGCCGTTATTCCTTTGGCGCTCAAACTCTTCAGTTTCAAGGCTATTCACCGTCAGTTGGTAACCCGTAAGGGAGATGCACTTCTTCCTCTGGGCACTGCCCGTTTGAATATGCTCTGCTTGCCAATGCTGATCAATACGTTTATGTATTATCAGACGATGGCGCCTGCTTTTGGATATATGGCTATCATCCTTTTTCTCTGTCTCTTCTTTGTTTATCCTTCTGTCGGAAGATGTGAGGACGAAACAACAGAGGCGGAAGGTTAAACTCTCAGTATCTAATATTTGCTATTCGATATGAAACTCAGTGTTGTCATAGTAAGCTATAATGTAAAGTACTATCTTGCCCAGTGTCTGCGTTCGGTAGAGAAAGCTATCGGCGTGTTGGAGTGTGGGCAGCAGGGTGATGCAAGTGGCGATACGGCAGAGATTATCGTGGTTGATAATCATTCTCAGGATGGGACGGTGGAATATCTCGAACAGTGTTTCCCGGCTTCCCGATATCCTAATCTCCATGTTGTAGCCTGTACGCATAATAACGGATTTGCCCGTGCCAACAATCTTGCTATCCGCAAGAGCGAGAGTGATCTGGTTCTTTTGCTGAATCCTGATACCATTATCGGCGAGCATGTTCTCAAGGATGCTGTCAGTTTTATGCGTTCTCATCCTGATGCCGGTGCACTGGGTGTAAGGATGTTGGGAGCCAATGGCAAACCAGCTCCTGAGAGTAGGAGAGGATTGCCTTCTCCGATGGTGGCTTTCTATAAGATGATGGGGTTGTGCAGCCGGTTTCCTCAGCATCGCAGTTTCGGTCATTATTACATGGGTTATCTTCCGTGGGATAAGCCGGCAAAGATAGAGGTTGTGAGCGGTGCTTTCTGTATGATTCGTCGTGAAGCCTTGCAGAAGGTGGGGTTGCTGGATGAGGATTTCTTCATGTATGGCGAGGATATTGATCTTTCTTACCGTATCTTGAAGGGAGGTTATCAGAACTATTATCTGCCTGTAGATATCCTTCATTACAAAGGTGAAAGTACTCAGAAGTCGAGCTTCCGCTATGTTCATGTGTTTTACGAGGCGATGCTTATCTTCTTCCGTAAACATTATTCGGGTATGTCGCATCTCTTGAGTATTCCTATCAAATTTGCCATCTATGCCCGTGCCTCTGTAGCCTTTACGCAGATGATGACTGCGAGAATCAGAAAAAGTCTGGGATTCTTTTCTCCTTCTCATGTCGACCTGTCAAACCAGGTGTTGTTTGATGCTGACGAGATGAGCTATGAAGAGATGCTGCATCAGCTTGCGCAGCGGTCTGACGAGAATATCAAACTGGCTACCTATACGAAGGACATCGGTAAGGTGATTACGGATAGGGAGGTGATGGATAAGGATGAATTTGGTTATTTATAAGGATAGATTTATTTCTATATTATAAGGTACGCGCGTACATTATTAATAAGTGTAGTTTATGAAAGAACCGAATATTCGATTACGTGCTTTAGAGTTGGAAGATCTTGATTTTCTCTACCAGATAGAGAATGATGATCGGCTTTGGGAACTGGGTGTTTCCAATGTTCCATATTCGCGCCGGGTGCTGCTCGACTATATCTCCAGTGCTTCGGCAGATATTTATGTAGACAATCAGGTGCGCCTGATAGTAGAGAATGAGCAGAATGAGCAGGTGGGCATCCTGGATCTTACAGATTTTGATCCCCGTCATCACCGTGCCGAACTCGGAATTGTCATCAAAAAGGAGTTTCAGGGGCAGGGTTACGCGAAGGCTTCTGTGTCACGCTTGTTGCAATATGCTCGGAATGTACTTCATCTTCAGCAGATTTATGCTATTGTAGGTATCAGAAACCAAAAAGCGGCTAAAATGCTGCAATCTGTTGGATTTGAGGGGAATAATGTCCTGAAACAATGGCTTTGTGGCCCAGTTGGATATGAGGATGCGATGTTTTTTCAATATTTTCTGTAAAAAAGTTGCATAAAAATTTGGTAGAACCAAAAAAAAGTAGTACCTTTGCACTCGCAAATGAAAAATGAGCGCTAAGCCATTCAATTTGATTTCATGATTGGTGCGTTAGTTCAGTTGGTTAGAATGCCTGCCTGTCACGCAGGAGGTCACGAGTTCGAGTCTCGTACGCACCGCTCAAAATCATCTTGCAGGTTTGCCAAAATAGTTTGGTGCGTTAGTTCAGTTGGTTAGAATGCCTGCCTGTCACGCAGGAGGTCACGAGTTCGAGTCTCGTACGCACCGCTAATTTCATTTGAACATTTCGACTCCTCCATAATAATAATGGTGCGTTAGTTCAGTTGGTTAGAATGCCTGCCTGTCACGCAGGAGGTCACGAGTTCGAGTCTCGTACGCACCGCAGAAACCTTCGAGAGTGATCTCGGAGGTTTTTTGTTTTTATATAATTCTAAGAGAATATGGCTATCGTTATCACAGTTCTGGCATACTTCTGTGTGCTGCTGCTCTTCAGTCATCTTACTGCCCGTAAAATGGCAAGTAATGAAACTTTCTATCGTGCCAACCGCCGTTCGCCTTGGTATATGGTTGCTTTCGGTATGGTGGGTGCTTCCATTTCGGGCATCACCTTTGTCAGTGTGCCTGGCATGGTGATGAGAACGGATATGACCTACCTTCAGATGTGCATCGGTTTCATCCTGGGTTATTTCCTGGTTGCCTTTCTTTTGCTTCCTATCTATTACCGCTATAATCTCACTACGATTTACGGTTATCTGCAGCAGCGGTTGGGGGAACGTTCGTATAAGACTGGAGCTTCGTTCTTCCTCTTGTCCAAGATGACGGGTGCGGCGGTCCGTTTCTTTGTCGTCTGTATCCTCTTGCAGCGTTTCGTGCTCGATGGGATTGGTGTTCCGTTCTGGGTCACGGTTCCTGTCATGGTACTGCTTATCTGGCTTTATACGCGCAAGGGTGGCATCAAGACGCTGGTGTGGACGGATACCTTTCAGACGCTCTGTATGTTTGCTGCGCTCATCCTCATTATCTGTCAGGTGATGTCGGCGTTGGGCATGACTCCTTCCGAAGCGATCACTGCGATTGCTCACGACAGTCATTCCCGTATTTTTGTCTTTGATGACTGGATGTCGAAACAGAATTTCTGGAAACAGTTCCTCAGCGGTGTCTTTGTAGTGATTGTGATGACTGGTCTTGATCAGGACATGATGCAGAAGAATCTTACCTGCAAGTCGCTCCGTGAGGCCCAGAAGGATGTTTGCAGCTATGGTTTTGCCTTTGTGCCTGCCAATCTGCTTTTCCTGAGTCTGGGTGTGTTGCTGGTGATGCTGGCTCAGAAACAGGGAGTGGCTTTGCCTGATGCTCCTGATGATCTGTTGCCGATGTTTGCGGCTTCGGGGGCGATGGGAAACCTGGTGGTGGTCTTGTTCACCATCGGTATCGTGGCGGCGAGCTTTTCGAGTGCCGATTCAGCTTTGACCGCTATTACTACGAGTCTCTGTGTGGATATATTGGGCAGGAAAGAGGATATGAAGCTCCGCAAGCGCATGCATCTGCTGGTAGCTTTCGTCTTCATGCTCTTCATCATTGCTTTCAAGGCGATTAATTCTACGAGCGTGATAGATGCCATCTACATCCTCTGCTCTTATACTTACGGTCCGCTGTTGGGTTTGTTTGCCTTCAGTCTGCTCACCAAGCGTCAGGTAAACGACCGCTGGTCGCCATGGGTCTGCATCGCCAGTCCGCTCATCTGCTTCGCCATCGATACCCTTACCTCGCAGTATGTGGGCTATAAGTTCGGCTATGAGCTTCTGATGCTGAATGGCGCCCTGACCTTTGCAGGTCTCGCCCTTATAAAAAAAGAAACAGTTAAATACAAACAATAATGAGAACAAAAGTATTATTCGCAGCATTGTTGCTCAGTGCAACAACTGCTTTTGCCCAGCAGGAGAAGTTGGGCTCCGGTATTGACAAGACCAACATGGACTTGACCATCAAGCCGGGTAATGATTTCTATCGCTATGCCGCAGGCAACTGGATGAAGAATCATCCACTCGATGCCGAGCATACCGACAATGGTGCTTTCACCGACCTCTTTGAGCAGAACCAGAAGCGCATCCAGGACATCATCCTTGAATATGCTTCCAAGCCACAGCAGAAGGGGTCACTCGGACAGAAGATCGGTTCGCTCTACAACCTCCGTATGGACAGCGTTCGCCTGAACAAGGAGGGATGGGCACCTATCAAGCCAACTCTCGACCGCATTGCAGCCATCAAGGACCGCAGAGAGTATCAGCTCGTTACCGCTCAGCTCGATTTCCGTGGCGAGGGTACCATGATGTATGGCATCGGTGTGGGCGCCGACCTTCGTGATGCCGCCAACAACCTCGTTGAGGTAGACCAGAGCGGTCTTGGTCTTGGTGTACGCGATTACTATGTAAACGATGACGAGCAGACCAAGAAGATTCGTGATGCATACAAGGCTTATATGAAGAAGCTCTTCCAGATGGTAGGCAACGACGAGGTTACCGCCCAGAAGAAGATGGAGGCTGTGATGGCTATCGAGACCCGCATCGCTAAGGCAAGCTATAGCCAGGTACAGCTCCGCGACATCGACAAGAACTATCACAAGATGACCTACAACCAGCTCGTGCTCGATTATCCTGGCATCGACTGGGGCAATGTGTTCCTGGCATCCGGTTTCCCTGCTTTCAAGGAAATTTGCGTGGGTCAGCCTGAACCAATCCACGAGGTTGAGAAGATTCTCGCAGAGACCTCTCTGGATGATCTGAAGACATACGCAGAGATCAAGGTGATTTCTGGTGCAACCAGCGTATTGAGCGATGATTTCCGTGCCGTATCCTTTGAGTTGAGCAAGGTAATGAGCGGTGTTCAGCAGGACCGTCCTCGCTGGAAGCGTGCCGTAAGTACCGTGAGCGGTGTGTTGGGCGAGGCTATCGGAAAGATTTACGTAGAGAAGTACTTCCCGGAGAGCAGCAAGAAGCGTATGCTCGAACTGGTTCACAATCTCCAGACTGCGCTTTCACAGCGCATCGACGAGGCTACATGGATGAGTGCTGCTACTAAGGCACAGGCTAAGGATAAGCTGGAGAACTTTATCATCAAGATTGGCTATCCTGACAAGTGGAAGGACTATAGCGGATTGCAGGTAGATGACAGCCTTTCTCTCTACGAGAATATGGCAAATATCTCTGAGTTCTTTACCAAGGATGAAATCGCCCGCAAGGTGAACAAGCCGGTAGATAAAACAGAGTGGGGAATGACTCCTCAGACTATCAATGCTTATTATAACCCAACTACCAACGAGATCTGCTTCCCTGCAGCTATTCTCCAGCCTCCATTCTTCGACCCAACAGCCGATGATGCGATGAACTATGGTGGTATCGGTGCTGTAATCGGTCATGAGATGAGTCATGGCTTTGACGATCAGGGCAGCCAGTTTGACAAGACCGGAAACCAGAACAACTGGTGGACTGCTGCTGACAAGAAGAACTTCGAGTCTCGCACCAAGATTCTGGTTGACCATTTCAACCAGATTGAGTTGGCTGGCAAGAAGGTAAACGGCCAGATGACCCTGGGTGAGAACATCGGTGACAATGGTGGTTTGAACATCGCTTTCCGTGCACTTCAGAATGTGATGAAGACAGAGAAGTTGGGTGTGAAGGATGAATTTACTCCAGAACAGCGCTTCTTCCTGGCATGGGCACGTGTATGGGCAGGCAATGCCCGTCCTGAATACCTGCAGTACTTGATGACCGTGGATGTTCACTCACCAAACGAGGCTCGTGTAAACGGTGCCCTCCCAATGGTGGATTCATGGTATAAGGCATTCGACATCAAGAAGGGCGACAAGCTCTTTGTTCCTAAGAACAAGCGTGCACATATCTGGTAAAAACATGTGGGGTAAGGCATCCCCACACGCCCTGAAAGGGCAAAAGCTCCTAGCCCAGGGCAGCGCCCTGGGTTAGATCCAGCAACAACAAAGTCGCCCTGAAAGGGCAAAAGCTTTCTATTTCAAAGCTTTTGCCCTTTCAGGGCGACTTTCTATATATATACCTTATACCCAGGGTGTTGCCCTGGGCTAGGAGCTTCTGCCCTTTCAGGGCGTGCTGGCATAGAATTTTTACTTCGTTCCGAAATAGAGGAAGAGCATTCCGAGTAATACCAGGAGCAGATCAATGAACTTCGCCTTGAGATTCTTCTCATGGAAGATGGCTGCACCGAAGAGGAAGCTGACGATAACCGAACCGCGGCGAATCATGCTCACGATACTGATCATGGCGCCAGGCAGACTCAGAGCGTAGAAATAAACGAAGTCGGCTGCCGAAAGGAAGATACTGATGAAGATGATACTCCAGTGCCAGTGGAATGGGGTAGAATTCTTCTTGGTAGGCCACCATATCATCAGCAGCATGGCTCCCATGAGGAAACACTGGTAGATGTTGTACCAGCTCTGCACAATCATTCTGTCTAATCCTACACCACCATTCTCTGGCGGAGCCATCAGATACTTGTCGTAGAGACCGCTTATTGCACCGAGAACGGCAGCCAGCACGATGAAGTAAATCCATTTGTTGTGCTTGAAGTCGATACCCTCTTTCTTGCCGCTGCGCGAAAGCATGGCGAAGGAGATGATGGCAAGGATGACACCAATCCACTGATACAGATTCAGTACCTCGCCATAAACCAGCAGGGCACCTACGAGTGTCATTACCGGTCGGGTGGCGTTGATAGGTCCCACGATGGTAAGCGGCAGGTGTTTCATGCCGAAATAACCGAAGATCCAGCTGCTCAATACGATGAAACTCTTGAGCACGATGTACTTGTGAACTTCCCATCCGCCTTCTGCTACATGAAACATCGTTCCATCCAGCGAATTTCCTGTATAGCTCATCACGATGAACGGCAGGAAGATGAGCGATGAGAAGAGCGTGTTCAGAAAGAGCACGGGAATCACTGCGTTACCTGAAAGCGCCTTCTTCTTGAAGGCATCATAAAATCCCAGCAGCGCTGCTGAGAGAAATGCTAATACTAACCACATTTTTATGAATGTTAAATGTTGAATGTTGAATGTTGAATGTTGAATGAGGCTCGCGCCCTTGTGTTTCTAATCATTTAATCTTTGAAATCATACCCCACGTCTTCCAGGAACAATGCGTTACCCGGCATGCTTTCGCCTGCATCGCTGCGGCTTCCGTTGTGCAGGATATCGAGAAACTGTTCCATCGTAATCTTTTCTCTGCCTACATCGATGAGTGTACCCACTACGGCTCTCACCATGTTTCTCAGGAAACGGTTGGCGGTAATCTCAAAATACCAGGTGGTAGGAGAGGTCTGTATCCATCGGGCGGCTGTCACGTGGCAGATGGTGGTCTTGTTGTCGCCACCAGCCTTGCAGAACGCCGCATAGTCTTCGTGATGCAGAAAATGCTGAGCCGCCTCGTTCATCTTCTCGAAATTCAGGGTATAGTTCATCTGCAGTGAATAATGGCGCTCAAACGGATCCTTCCGCGTATGTATATAATAATGGTATGTGCGCGAGATGGCAGAGAAACGGGCATGCATCTCTGGGGCTACCTCCCTTACTTCGTATACGGCGATGTCGCGGGGCAGGATGCGGTTCAGACGGTATACCAGCTGGTCGGGTTCCATCGGAATCCTGTCGGTATCGAAGTGGGCTGCCATGTGTCGGGCATGTACGCCGGTATCGGTCCTTCCTGCTCCCACCACCTCCATTTCCTTTCTCAGAAGTATGGAGAGGGCGCGCTGCAACTCCTGCTGCACCGAATTGGCATTGGGCTGAATCTGCCAGCCGTGGTAGTTGGTGCCGTCGTAACCGAAGAATATGAAATATCTCATGATGATTTTTGAACTTTTTTGTTTTTTGCTATGAACTTTGAGCTTTGATTTGTTCTACGTTCTTTGCTTAATTCGGGTGCAAAGTTACTAAAAAAACGTGAAATATGGTATAATAATACAGATTTTTTTCAAAAATGGTACAATCTTGAAAGAAAAGTTCAATTTTATTTTGCAAATTGACAATAATTGTGTACTTTTGCCAACGTTTTTGATATTATAGATTATGGCACAGAACATATTCAAGGGTTTAGGTGTTGCCCTTATTACTCCTTTCAACACCGATGGCTCGGTTGATTATCAGTCGCTCAAGCGATTGGTAGAGTTTCAAATTGACAATGGTGCAGACTTCCTTTGCATCCTTGCCACAACTGGTGAGGCTCCATGTCTTACACAGGAAGAGAAAGATAAAATCACAGAATTGGTGAAAGACGTGAACAAGGGTCGCATCAAGATATTGAAATATTGTGGCGGTAATAATACTGCTGCTGTCGTTGAAGAAATCAAGAACTCAGACTGGAGTGGCATTGATGGCATCCTCAGTATCTGTCCTTACTACAACAAACCTTCTCAGGAAGGTCTCTATCAGCACTTCAAGGCCATCGCCCAGGTTAGTCCGCTGCCTATCGTGCTCTACAATGTTCCTGGCAGAACCGGTATCAACATGAAGCCTGAAACAACCTGCCGTATCGCCCGCGACTTCCCTAATGTGGTAGCCGTGAAGGAGGCTAGTGGCAGCCTGGAGCAGGTAGATGAGATTATCAAGAACAAGCCTGATAATTTTGATGTTATCAGCGGTGATGATGCGCTTACCTTCTCAATGATTGCCAGTGGTGCTGCCGGCGTTATTTCTGTTATCGGCAATGCCCTGCCTAAGGCTTTCAGCCGTATGATCCGTCTCGAGTTCCGTGGCGAATATGAGCCAGCCCGTAAGATTCATCATTCTTTTACCGAGCTCTACAGTCTGCTCTTTGTTGACGGTAACCCTGCCGGTGTAAAGGCGCTCCTCAATGATATGGGCTTCATCGAGAACGAGCTCCGTCTGCCTCTGGTTCCTACCCGTATTGCAACCAAGCAGAAGATGAGCGACATTCTGAAGACTTTGAATATCTAAAATAGTGATTAGTTATTAATCATTTAGTACCATGGTAGATGATAGAAGAATCATACACGAGATAACACCGCTGATGGGTAAGGATGTGCTCTATATTGCAGACCGACACAAGAAGGAGTTTACTTATCCTATCCATAACCATTCGGTGTACGAGTTGAACTTTGTTGAGAATGCAAAGGGAGTAAGAAGAATCGTTGGAGATTCGCAGGAGGTGATAGGCGACTATGATCTTTGTCTCATCACATCGCCCGATCTGGAGCATGTATGGGAGCAGAACGAATGCCACAGCGATGACATCCGTGAGATTACCGTCCAGTTTGATTTCTCCATGAGTGATGAAACGCTCTTCGGAAGAAATCCCTACGCCAGCATTACCCGTATGATGCAGGAAGCGAAGAAGGGACTCTCATTCCCGTTGCAGGCAATCATGAAGGTATACGGAATGCTCGATACTTTAAGTTCCGTAAAAGACGGTTTCTATGCCGTACAGCAGTTCCTGACCATTCTCTACGAACTGTCACGCTGCGAAAATGCCCGCACCCTGGCTTCCAGCAGTTATGCCAAGGTAACGGTAGAAGACGATAGCCGGCGCATCCTGAAGGTGAAGAATTTCATCTCCAAGAACTATATGGATGAACTCCGTCTGCCGGAGCTTGCCTCGCTGGCAGGCATGAGCAGCAGTGCGTTCAGCCGTTTCTTCAAGCTTCATACCGGCAGAAATATCTCTGAGTATATCATCGACCTGCGGCTGGGTTATGCTGCCCGCATGCTGGTAGATACCGCCAAGAGTATCAGCGAGATAGGTTTTGATTGCGGATTCAACAATCTCAGCAACTTCAACCGCATCTTCAAGAAAAAGAAAGGATGCTCGCCAAGCGAGTTCCGTGAAAGCTATCATAAGACAAGAATCATTGTATAATACAGCCAACGTAATCGTTTAAGTGAAATTATCAAAAATATTTCGCTTAAACGATTCTTTTTTCCGATATTTGTTGTACCTTTGCGCTACAATTCATAGTGAATAAATAAACATTTAAAAACTACGATAACGAATTATGAAGCAATTTATGGATGAAAACTTCCTGCTCGACACTAAGACTGCACAGGATCTTTTCCACAATCATGCGGCTAAAATGCCAATTATCGATTATCACTGCCACCTCATCCCTGAGATGGTAGCCAATGATCACAAGTTTAAGAGTATTACAGAACTTTGGCTCGGCGGCGACCACTACAAGTGGCGTGCTATGCGTACCAATGGTGTAGATGAGCGCTTCTGCACAGGTACTGATACTAGCGACTGGGAGAAGTTCGAGAAGTGGGCTGAAACAGTGCCTTATACTTTCCGTAACCCTCTCTATCACTGGACTCACCTGGAGCTCAAGACTGCTTTCGGTATCAATAAGCAGCTCAGCCCTAAAACAGCCCGTGAAATCTACGATGAGTGTAACGAGAAGTTGCAGTTGCCTGAATTCAGTGCTCGTGGCTTGATGCGTCATTACAATGTAGAGTGCGTTTGTACTACAGACGACCCAATCGATGACCTGCGTTACCACAAGCAGACACGTGAGAGCGGTTTCGAAATCAAGATGATTCCTGCTTGGCGTCCTGACAAGGCTATGAACATCGAGAAGCCAGATTTCGCTGACTATATGAACAAGCTCGGTGAGGTAGCAGGTGTTAACCTCGTTACATTCCAGGATATGGTTGATGCTTTGCAGAAGCGTCACGACTTCTTTACTGAGAACGGCTGTAAGTTGAGCGACCACGGTATCGAGGAGTTCTACGATGAGCCATACACAGATTCTCAGATTGAGACTATCTTTGCCAAGGCTATGCGTGGCCAGCAGCTTTCTGCTCTCGAAATCCGTCAGTACAAGCATGCATTCCTCAAGGTTTGCGCTGAGATGGATCATGCTGCCGACTGGACACAGCAGTACCACTATGGTGCTATCCGCGACAACAATACACTGATGTACAACAAGCTTGGTGCTGATACCGGTTTCGATTCTATCGGTGAGTTCACTACAGCCAAGGCTATGAGCAGCTTCCTCAATGAGCTCAACATGGAGGGTAAGCTTACACGTACTATCCTCTATACATTGAACCCATGTGCCAATGAGGTAATCGCTACCATGCTCGGTAACTTCCAGGATGGTTCTTGCCCAGGTAAGATTCAGTTTGGTTCTGGCTGGTGGTTCAACGATCAGCTCGATGGTATGACCCGCCAGATGAACGCACTCTCTGTATTGGGTCTCCTGAGCCGTTTCGTAGGTATGTTGACTGACTCTCGTTCATTCCTCAGCTACCCACGTCACGAGTACTTCCGTCGTTTGCTCTGCAACCTCCTCGGCAATGATGTAGAGAAGGGCTTGCTTCCTAACGACATGGAGAGCCTCTCTCGTATGGTAGAGGATATCTCTTACAACAATGCTCGCAACTACTTCAAGTTCTATTAATCCATAGAACTGTAGCAATTTATACTAAGACAAATCCCTTCACGGCATCCCGGTGGTGTTGTGGAGGGATTTGATGTTTTTATCGTGAAACCAATACTTTAAACTTATGGGGGTAATAAACAGAATACTAGGTTTTTACGAAGATATCAGAGAGTTCAATTCTTCTAATATCAAAGACTTCCGGGGCAGACTCAAGTCTTGGATCAAGATGGGTATGCTTGCCGGTCGCATCTTCTATCTCAAGGATATGTGGGCCAGGGATGTGGCTGCCTTGACTTTTGCCTCCTTCATGGCTCTGATACCTTTCATGGCTATGATGTTTGTCATAGCCCGTGGTTTCGGCTATGCCTCTCTGCTCGAATCCTGGCTCTCTACCACCTTCGAGGCACAGCCTGTTGTGGCGCAGACCATCGTTAACTTCGTTCACAATTATATTGAGAATACACAGAGCAACTACATCATCGGTACGGGTATCGTGATGTTTCTCTATACCATCGTTTCGCTGATGCAGAAGATAGAGCTTACCTTCGATGACATCTGGCATACGGGCGAGCGTTCGTGGAAGCAGATTGTTACCGAATATCCTACCATTCTGTTTGGTCTGGGACTGCTGATTCTCTTTGCTTCGAGCATCAATGTATGGACGGTGAATATGGTGGATAATGTAGACAGGATAGCGGATATCGGGGATACCATTCCTTCGTTCATCCTCCATCTGGCAGCTTTCGTACCGATGTTCCTGTTCTTCGTGTTCTGCTATTATGTCATCCCGAATACCTATATCCGGGTTCGCAGTACCCTGGTTCCATCGTTCCTGGCGGGTGTCTGCATGACGGCACTTCAGTATGGATATATCTATCTGCAGGTTTTTCTGTCCAGCTACAATGTCATCTATGGTTCGCTGGCAGCCATTCCGCTCTTCCTGTTATGGCTTCAGATTTCGTGGGCTATCGTAGTGTTTGGCGCCTTGCTCTGCCATACCAACCAGAACATCCATTATTATGATGGTGATTTGCAGTACGATCACCTGAAACTGGTGCAGCGCATCAAGGTTTGTGGGGTGGTGATGCATCTGGTATGTCGTCGGTTCAATCAGGGCGAACAGGCGTATACTCCGAAAGAAATTCATGATTTAACGAAGGTGCCTCAACAGATTGTCAACCAGTCGGTTAAGGAACTGTTACGTGCCCGTTTGCTGGTAGAAATCCGGAATGGTAAGAAAAGCAGTTTTGAGGAATCGGTGGTTCTTCATCCGATAGAGAAGATAGAGCATCTTACCTATGGTGTGATGATAGAGCGCCTCTTCAGTTATGGCGAGGATATCTCAAGCCTGGCCGCATTGGAGTCGGATATGGCGATGTGGAAGGATATCGATATCGTGAATGCAGAGTTCATAGAAAAGGGAAAGCAAATCGCTTTCTGATGAAAAACGGTGTTTTTTAGGCACGTGTAATCCGTGCCTAAAAAACTATCAATTTATAGTTTCTTATTTCTGGTCATATCCGTCAGAAATCTTTTTTCCCAGTGCTAGCGCCAGTTCTACCTTGGCACCATATCCTTCCAGCTGGTCGGCAAACTTGGCTACCGAATTGCCGGATGCGATGATGTCATCAAAGAGAATGATCTTTTTGCCCTGGAAGAAAGCCTCGTCGATATGGAGTTCATCTACAGGATCGCCATCTTCATCTACATCATGCGTGTAGCTGAAGGCAGGGTAGGCGTTGGTCATGCCCGTAGCCTTGCATATCTCCTCGCTGAACTCCTTGAAACGGCGCTTGGTATGCGCCTCAAGAGCTGCAGGAATACAGACCAGGGTAAACTGTGCTGCCTCTTCGCCCAAAAGACTCTTCAGCTTGTCTGATACCATTTCGATAGCCTTCTTCAGGGCTTCCTGATGGTCCATCTCCGTAGTGAGCTCAGAGTTACCTTTAAAGTTGACGATAAGGTCGCGTTTTTCCCATTCCTCTGCTGTGAGCTCAAAAGTACCGAAGGCGCTGAATGCAGCGTAGTCGACAAGCCATTTGTAGTGCAGTCCGTTTTTCAGGACTGGCCACGAGTTGATTTCATTTTCGTAATTAGCCATAGACTAGAATTTTTTGATAATTAATAATGCATAGTTTCTGCAAAAATAGGAAATCTTTTCGAATTAAGGTGCCGGTTTCATAAAAAAGATTTGTTTTTTAAGTAATATTTCACGTAGCTGCCCTTTTTTTACTTATTTTTTAGTACCTTTGCACCGCATTTTAAGAAATACGTATATTTATATGACGAGAAAAACAAAACTTCATGAAATCCGCGACTACGTTATCATTGCCCTGGCGATGATAGAAGGTAGTATCGGTTTGAACATCTTCCTGCTTCCCAATCATATCACGATGGGTGGTGTAGGAGGTATCGCTTCTATCCTTTACTGGGGATTTGGCATCCCGGCATCTGTATCTTATCTGGCGCTCAATGTGTTCCTGCTTCTCATCGCATTCCGCATTCTGGGCTATAAGTTCTGTCTGAAGACCATCTATGGTGTTGGTATCTTTGCCTTAACTACCCGTCTGATAGAGACGCATACGGTAGGCATGACGCCGCTGCTTCACGACCAGCCGTTCATGGCAACGGTCATCGGTGCGTTCTTCATGGGCAGCAGTGCCGGTCTGGGTCTTTCCTGCAATGGTTCTACGGGTGGTTCTGATACCGTAGCGGCGATGATCAACAAGTATTGGAACATTTCCCTGGGTCATGCCATCATGATTTGCGACCTGTGTATCATCACCAGTTCTTATCTGGTATTGCGCGATTGGGAGATGGTGATTTACGGTTATGTCTGCCTCTTTGTGCAGTCGCTCTGTGTAGATCATGTGGTGAATGCGTTGCGCCGTTCGGTTCAGTTCTTCATCATCAGCGACAAATATCTGGAGCTCAGTGCAGCCATCAATACCGCTGCCGACCGAGGTTGTACGGTGATGGATGGTCATGGCTGTTACAGTGGCAAGGATGTCCACATGCTGTTTGTATTGGCGCGTCAGCGTGAGTCTCAGAAGATATTCCGTCTTATCGACGAGATAGATCCTACCGCCTTTGTCAGCCAGAGTGCCGTCATCGGTGTTTATGGCGAAGGTTTCGACCGTTTCAAGGTAGGCAAGAAGATAGGTTTGCCGAAGAAGAAATAGATAAACAGAAAAAGGGTGTGTCATAACTGCATGACACACCCTTTTTTAGTAATTTTCTATGAATAACACTTATTTTTCTTCTGTCGTTGCGCATATTTGAGAGATTTGTACGATTAGCAGAGATTCGGGAAAAATTCCGTTATATGAGGAAAAAAAGTAAAATAATGCATTTTTTTTCAAATTCATTTGGCACTTTCAATAAAAAAATGTAGTTTTGCAATTGCTAAATAGAAAAAGATTATTATGGCAACAATTACATTAAGACCAGATGTATATGACAAAGCGGCAATCTTTGCAAGAAAAGATAAACTTAATATTGAGGATTGGGTAAATAAAATCCTGCAAAAAATTGTTGTTGATATATCTGAAAAGGAAGATATGAAAGCTCCTGCTGAGTCAAAAATGTTCAGTTGGGAAGAAATGGGCGGCATGTTCGCTTCAGATAAAAGTGATAAAGAACTGCGTGATGAGTATCTGGAAGAAAAATATGGGATATGAAAATCTTTTGTGATACCAATATTATAACGGAATTTTTAGAAAAAAGACTTCTGTTTGATGCTGTGGCTAAAATTCTTACCTTGGCATCTACTAGTCATACTTTGTTCTTGTCTGAAGGAGGATTCTACACCATCACTTTTCTCGTGGATAAACAATTACGAAGAATGAGTATCTACAATCCTGAACGTTTAGTACAGGAAAGGAAAATTCTGCTCCGCATTCTTGACACTTTCCAAATTTCGTCTGCTTCAAGATTTGGACTGAAACAAGGAGTTGAGGATGAAAACTTTAGAGATTTAGAAGATAGTTATCAATATCAGGCGGCTATTAATTGTGGTGCTGACATTTTGTTGACTATCAATGTTAAAGACTTCGTTGGTGTCTCAGATAATAAACGAATTAAAATAATGACTCCCCAGTCTTTTGTTGATGAGTTTCTTTCTAATACGCCTAGCTGACTTACGAGTCTGCGTTTATGTTCTTAAAACAGAAAATGGGTGTGTCATAACTGCATGACACACCCTTTTTTAGTAATTTTCTGAGTTTAGACATCTATATCCTCTGGCTTCGTCTAGATGTGGAAATCTACCAACTTCAGCCATCGCTTGACATCAAACGACGGACAGTCTTTGTGAACGTTCGGCAAATCGCGGTGGCCCAGTATCTCTGCATCAGGATAGGAGAGGCAGAGGCTCTCCAGAAGCGAATACAGAGACTGATTCTGGGCTGGAGTGCGCGTATCGGCAGGCTTGCCGTTCTTGTCGAGACCTCCCTCATAACAGATGCCGATGCTGTGGGCATTGTAATGACGGGCATGGGCTCCTACCTCCGACTCCGGACGACCCGGATATACCACACCATCCTTCGTGATGTAATAATGATAGCCGATACTCTTGAAACCGCGGGCAAGATGGCAGGCCTCCAACTGCTCGAATGTGAAATCCTGAGTCACTCTCGTGGCAGAACAGTGGATCACGATGAGTGAAATGCTACGATGTTTCTGTGTCATGGCAACCTCCCTTCTTTTAGCAGTTCTGTACACAGAATGAGCTGGCTACAGCTGTTAATACCGTGATGAGGAAGTTGATGATGGTTTTCCAATTTACTTTTTTCATTTTGCTTTGTTTTTTAATGATTAATACTAAGTGGATAATGATAGTCACATGCTTGTTTTAGTGGTTGAAATTTAGTTTCAGTAAGCGTTTCTGGAAAAAGAAGGGCGGGGGAGTAACTGCCTGCCCGGATACCCGTAAAAGGCAGGTTCTTGGGTCATTATGATTTGCTGTTTATCCGTAATCGTCAGGATGAAAACCAGCCGCTTTGTGCCTTCGGAATATCCCTGTCGCCGGTCAGTTCACTCCTTCCTTCTTCTGTCGTTTCGCATATTTGAGAGACGGTTCACTACTCCAGGCCGTCTCCGTTGTCGCCTGTTCCGTCGGTACTGCCGCCTTGTGATGTACCGCCGCCCCCAGTGGTTCCGCTGCCCTGTGTGGTATCGCCAGTGGTGGTATCGCCTGCAGCGCTCTCGCTAGAGTTGAGGAGATCCATGGCGTTCTTGGCGTTGGCATCGAGAGAGAGCTGGGTGTTGCTGAGCTTGCCGGTAGCACGTGCTCTGAGGCGGTAGCCTTCTACAAACTTGGCGAGGCTCCACTCCTTGATGCTGGCGGCTCCCATCTTGTTGATGATGCCGATGGAGAAGATGGCAAGGTTGTCTATCTTCACTGCCTTGTTCTGGAGCACGAGCTCCTTCACACAGCTCACCATATCGGTGAGAAGGCCCTTGATGGCACCCTTCGAGAACGGGGTGTTGTGGCTCGCCATGTGTTCGGCGAGTTCATCGATACCGATGGTTTCTGTTACTACTGGTCGCGCATAATACTTGCCATACGCTTCCTTGATTGTCTTGTTCTTGTTCTTCGCTAACTTGATGAGAATCATACTTTTAAAAATTTAGTTTTAGTAAAAAGCAGTCTGTGTCTCCGCCGAGACCGTTGCTGCATCAACCTCTCTGATTGACGATACAAAGATACAACATTCCCGAACCCCCAACTATGCGATTTGTGCGATTTGCAGGGATTCGGGAAAAAAAGGTTGAAAAAAGTGGTATTTTTTTATGTTACTGAACTTTCAACGATGTAGAGCGGAGCGCAGGGATATATAGCATAAGAATTGCTTTTATTTGAAAATAAAGACATTTTATTCCGCATTATTTTGCAGATACCAACTTTTTTCGTAACTTTGCCAAAAATTCAATAAAAAGCAACAATATGAAATATCCTATAGGTATACAAAACTTTAGTGAAATTATAGATGGCGGTTATGTTTATCTCGACAAGACCAAGCTCCTCTATGATTTAGTGCATAATGGGAAAATATATTTTCTGAGTCGTCCAAGACGATTCGGAAAGTCGTTGTTGATTTCTACCCTGGAATGCTACTTCCAAGGAAAAAAAGAATTGTTTAAAGGACTTGCCATCGAACAGTTAGAAAAAGAATGGAAGCAATATCCTGTTTTTCATATTGATTTCAACGGCAAGGACTTCACACAGGCAGGCGAATTGGAAAAAACCTTGCAGACTTTTGTTGAAACCCAAGAACTGAATTATGGCAGAAACCCATTGGCCAACACCTTGGGAGACCGATTCATGGCTGTTTTGAAAGCTGCCCACGAAAGGACAGGACTTGGCGCCGTAGTCCTGATAGATGAATATGACAAACCTTTATTGGATGTTTTAGACTCAGGGTTAAAGACCTTCGATTCTGAAGGCAACGAACGTTTGTTGGAAGACCGACATCGTGAAATCATGAAAGGTTTCTACAGTGTCTTCAAGGCTGCTGACAGAGATTTGAAATTCGTGCTGTTGACAGGTGTTACCAAGTTCTCGCAAGTAAGCGTATTCAGTGGTTTCAACCAACCAGATGACATCAGCATGGACGACCGCTACGAGGCTCTTTGCGGCATCACGGAAGAGGAACTGTATTCTGTCTTTGATGAGCAAATCAAGGCAATGGCTGCAAGATATAAAGTGTCTGAGGATGAGATGAAATATCGGCTCAAGCGCAAATATGACGGTTACCATTTCAGCCCAAGCATGCTCGACATCTACAATCCTTTCAGTATCTTGAACTCACTGAGCAAGAAAATCCTGAGTGATTTCTGGTTCCGTACAGGTTCACCTACTTATCTGGTCCGCTTATTAGCTCACTTCGACGAAAACCTCAATGAACTGACAGGGAAATTTTATCCTACCAGCAGTTTTATAGATTACAAGGCGGATACAGAGGCTCCATTGCCAATGATTTACCAGAGTGGTTATCTCACCATTAAGGATTGGAACATGGATACCGATTCTTATCTCTTGGATTTTCCAAACGATGAAGTAAAAGCTGGTTTCGTAACCATGGTGGCTGCCAACTATCTGAAGCCCAAGGAATCGCCTGACGCTTGGGTCGTAGAAGTTGTTAATACGATGAAGATGGGAGATTGTGACAAATTGGAGAAACTACTTACTTCCTTCTTCGCCAGTATACCCTATAGCCAACGTCGTAAAGATGACGAGCGGGAAAAAGAGCGATACTTTCAATATACCTTCTATCTGGTGATTCGCATGATAAGCAGTTTTACCGTTCTAATAGAAAAGGAGCAAAGTGAAGGACGGGTTGATTGCATTATTGAGACCCCAATGTTTGTATATATCTTCGAATTTAAGCGTGATGGGTCAGCGACTGAAGCCTTGAAACAAATCGAGGAAAAAGGATATGCCCGTGAGTATGCTACAGACAACAGAACGATTTACCTGATAGGCTGCAATTTCTCGTCTAAGACGGGGACGATTGACGACTGGAAGTCTAAGGGCAAAAGCGTTTAAAAACCGGGTATTTTTTCCTATAATAAACTCACCCTGAAAGGGATATGCATAGTGTGTTGTATGCATTCCCTTCCAGGGTGTTTTTTTATGGTTCATCCAGAAATTCGATGATTTCTGCTACTTGTTGCCGGGTGTAGAAGTGGGAAAACTTGCCGGCGTAGCCCGAACAGAGGCTCTGCTTGAGCTCGGGGCACCGGTTGATCCATCTCACCAGCCGGTTGAGCGCTACCCTGGGGGTAGCGGTGGGAAAGTAGAGCATGGCGAGCTCTGCCTTCCCGTAACTTCTGTCTTCTATCATAATTTGTTCTTTTTAGTCTGTTTTTGTCTGTTGCTTCTTTCTTCTGCCTGTTAGAATAAAATCTCTCCGAATCATAAGAAAATCCCTCCGAAAGATACGGAAATATCTCCGAAAGATAAAAAAATATCTCCGAAGCAGAATTTCCTAGAATGGGAGATCTTCGGGCGGAATATCCTCGCTGCCATCCATCTTCTGGTTGTTCTCTATCTCGTCAGGACGCATTTCTATCACCTTCCAGCCGTTGCCCGTCTTGCGGTGAATCTTCTTGAATCCCAGCACCTCCATGTACTTCGAGATGTCCTTGTTCGACATCGACTGGCGGAAGGCGGGATTCGTACAGATGCGATCCATCACATCACTCGCCGTAACAAACTTGCAGAACTCGGACGGCGTATCGGCATCAGGAACACGATAGAACTTGTTGATGCGCTCGGCTATATAGTTGTTCACACGGAAATAAAGATTGTGGCGCTGTATCTCCTCATTCTCCTCCTTCGTAAACCAGTAAACCCAGTCGCAGGACTCACCCTTGCGGCGCTTCTCTATCACCTCCTGAGCCAGTGCCACAGCCTGGGAGTAGATGCCATCGTAATTGAAGGGGAAGTCGATGGGACTCTTGATCTTCTCGATGCGCCAGATGAGGAAACGGCGGTTCTCGTCATCATCGATGATATGAACCTCATTGCTCGTGGCACAGAACCCCGCATTGTTCTGCAGAATGCAGTCCCACTCGGCATAAGGGATTCGCATGCTGATGTTGCGCTTCGTGATGTTGCTCTTGAAGGAATCCAGGTTCTTGCCGCGCAGACAGCTGAACTCATCGAGACACACTATCGCCTTGCTGGCACACATCTGCAGGAAATCCTTGTTCTTGTAGTCGCCCGTAGAATCGTTGGCGAAATACTTGCGCAGATGGGGCGGCAGAAGATGGTCGAAAAACGTGGTCTTGAAGATGCCGCCCTTGCCTACGAAAACCATGATAGACTGGTTGGTGACATCGGGCCGAACCCAGCAAACCACCATGTTGACCAGCCATTTCCTGAAGGCATAGGCAAAATCCTCCTCCGTATGGCGGTACCCGCCGGTCTGCATCACGGTTACCCGATGGGCTAATTCTGCGATATAGTCAGTCTTTCGGTCCCATTTCGGCAGACTCTTCAGATATTCCTCCATGGGGTTGAATTCGGGACTGAAGTTACTTCTGATTACCGTATCCAGCTTTTTCTGGGTGGTGCAGATGTTATCCAGTTCCATCTTCACGAACAGGGAATTGCTCACCCGGGTATCTACTTCGGTCCAGTCGAGATAGAGCTTCTCTCCGGTGTTGATGGCGCGCACTTCATACTGGTTGCTCAGCGTGTTGTGGTGCATTTCATATCGGGCTCCCAGCCATCCCAGCAGTGCTCTCATGCTGGTATAGCGTTTCTGCTCATCCTCTCCCTGCTGTCTTATCTTCCAGGTTCCCAGCCGCTCGGTATGCTTGTAAATCTCTCGTGCCACCCGCTCGGTATCGGCATATTCGCCGCCAAACTTATCTGCCATGTGTTTCACAGCCTCCTCCTTTTCGGCTCCGAAACAGAGGCAGAATGTGGCGTATCTCACTACGTAGCTGTTGTGATGATGCTCCTCAAACCGCTCTTCCCAGCTCTCAGCCAGTTTGTCTACATACTGCAGAATCTCTTCGGTGGTGAGCGTTTTGGGTGGCGCCTCGTCTTCCTGTTTGCGAGGGCTTTTCTTTCTGGATTTTTCAGCCTCCGTCTGTCTTTTCCTGTTCTGTTCCTCCTGTTGCTTTGTGGCTTTTTCGAAGTTCTCCACCTCCTCCCGGGTGATGGGGAGAACTTCGGCATTCCAGTTGAAGTAAGCCTCGGGGTCGTAAGCCAGTCCGCAGCTTCTCACCATGTCCTGGCATTGCTTGTCGCTGCTGATACCCAGCAGTTTGTCGTACATGCTCATGGCTTTCCTGATGGCGAGCAGGTGGAGCTCGGTGGCAGTGAGATTGCATCCTTCAGGCCGCATATATCTGAGCAGGATGCGGAATCCCTTGCCCGAGACGGTGATGTAGAAGACCATGGTGAAGGGCTGTTTCAGGGCTTTTTTCTTAAGAGCCGCGATGTCTTCGGGGGGCACGTCATCATAATCGAGCATCAGCCAGTAGGTTTCCTTTCTGAAGTCGGTCAGCTTCTTGGCATTACCTTTGAGCTGCACGCTGGGTGTGATGCAGGGCAGCCGGTGCTTGATGTCCTCTGCCGTTCTCTTGTCCACCTTCATCATCGCCCTGTAGCCTTCGGTATTGGCTTTTACCGGTGCTGAATGCATGATGTTGTACTCCAGCACCGCTCTGTTAGGGAGCGGGTTGCTGGCAGAGGAAAACAGGTTAGTGAAAAATGAGGGCAAGGCCTCTTTCTCCTCCATGGCTTCCTGTTCACTGTTGATTGCTTCTGTTGTTTTCTTTTTTGCCATATTTTTAAAATTTAAAGGGTTGTCAGTTTGATGAATTTCTCATAAATTTTAGCGGATTTCCTGGAAACCTTGTTGTATGGAAGTTTTTCTCTGAGCAGTGCCCATTTTCTTTTTCTTTCTTCCCAATACTCTTCTCCTTTCTCTTCCTCCCACCTGTCTACTTTTTCCTTGTAGATTTTCAGTTTGGATTGGTATCCTTCCTGATGTCTGTTCATTTTGTCTTCCAGTCTCAGATAGCTTTTGATAGCCTCTTCCATGGCAAGGAGTTTTTCGGGAGTGAAGGTTCCCTTTTTGGTATCCATGCTGATGGTATTCCTGCCGCCCCTGTTATTTCTCACTTTGGGTTGGTTCATACCTAACTCTTTGGCGAAGCCGAGTTTTGTGTCAGCTTCTTCTGCCAGTTCTTTTAAAAAACTGCCCATGTCTAATGTTTCTTTGATCTTTTGATTCATGCTGCGAAATTACTACAAATTTGTGAATAGAGTGGGTGAGCGTCATAACGCTCACTTTTTACAAACTATAACCTAGGTTAAAGTTTTTAACGCAGCAAATCGGTGCCCCTTTCTGGGGGTATTTTGAAGATGAAGATGATGTTTGGTTTTGTATTGCCTGTCGGAAGAAAAAGTTGAAAAATGACGAGGTGAAGGGTGAAGGGTATATTTTAAACTCTATATTATATTCTTTATTTTATGGATTTTGCGATTTTTGACCCTAGGGTCTTTTTTTCGGTTTTTACCCTTACCCTTCACGCGTATATATATAAAAGAGTTTTCAACCCTTCACCCTTCACCTTTTTGTTTAATATTTTGTGGGTCAGATAGTTAAGGGTGAAGGGTGGTGAAGGGAGGTGAAGGGAGAAGTAAAAAGACTTTCCACTCCTCAATGAAAAAAACAGCCCTAAAAATTTGGAAGTTACAAATATTCAGCGTATCTTTGCAGAAGAAAATAAAAACATAAAGCGTATGAAACAGGTAGAAGAAAGATACATCAGCTTGCTGACCGACTTCGGTTTCAAGCGAATTTTTGGAACAGCAATGAACAAGGATTTGCTCATTTGCTTCCTCAACAGCTTGTTTAATGGCAGACAGGTTGTGAAGGACGTGTCGTATCTGAACCCGGAGCACGTGGGAGATGTATATACCGACCGAAGAGCCATCTTTGATGTATATTGCGAGGGCGAAAACGGCGAGAAGTTCATCGTAGAAATGCAGAATGCCTACCAGACGTATTTCAAGGATCGCGCCCTTTTCTACTCAACCTTTCCTATCCGTGAGCAGGCACCTAAGGGGAATGACTGGGATTTCAGACTCAATCATGTCTATACCGTAGCCCTGCTCAACTTCAGCATGAACGAGGACGCCTTCGACAAGGAGAAAATCCGCCATCATGTGCAGTTGTGCGACACAGCTACCCACAAAGTATTTTACGACAAGCTCGAATATATTTATGTAGAGATTTCCAAGTTCAACAAACCCCTGGAAGAACTGGATACGCTCTACGAGAAGTGGCTCTATGCACTGAAGAACCTCTATAAGCTTACCCAGCGCCCTAAAGAACTGTGCGACAAGGTTTTCGACCGCCTCTTCGAGGAAGCCGAAATAGCCAAGTTTACTCCGCAGGAAATGAGGGAGTACGAGACCAGCAAGATGGCATATCGCGACATCAAGAATTCCGTAGACACTGCCAAGCGTGAAGGTCTTGCGGAGGGTATTGAAATCGGTATGAATCAGAAAGCCCTGGAAATAGCTAAGAATATGCTGGCAATGGGACTTTCTGCCGAACAGGTTGCCAAGGCTACCCAGCTGCCTTTAGATATCATTAAGAATCTGAGCAATTCTTAAAAAACAGAAAGCGGAGATGTAGATTACGAATATCACCATATAACCAAGGGTCTATACGCCACCTTTTCATCGTGGCATATAGACCCTTGTCGTTTAATGTTCGTTGCGGGCGGAACTTTTCCGCCCGCAACAGCTTACTGCTTCCTCAAGGTAGGCAATGCTCCTTTAAGTTCGTAACGCCACTTTGAGCCTGCGTTCTGCAAGGCGGTGTTCATGGCATCGACGGCTTTCTGCCAAGTAACGACAGAGCCGTCCACCTTCGTGGCTTTGGTGCTTTTCGTATTGTAGCCGATACCTTGTTCATGATTGTTCTTCCAATAGCAGGCGGTCACGGTGGTATTATAGTTATCTCCCAAAAAGCCGCCGATATGTACATAGCCAGTGCTACTACCCGTACTGGTTACGTTGCCCGTGGCATAGCAGGCAAGGAGGCTGATTCCTGCGTTCATTCCCACCAGACTGCCGCCAGCGATATTCTTTTTGGGGTTTATTTCTATGATCACGTTGCCTGTGGCATAGCAAGCGGTCAGGGTGGCACTCGAATTCGTCTGACCTGTCACGCCGCCGACATCGACCGTTCCCTTCACTGTGGCAGAGGAGCTGCATCCGGTGATGGAACCGCCTATTTGAACACCCACCACACCGCCGACATACACCGTGCCGCTGATGCTGCCCGACACCGAGCAGTTTTCAATGGTGCCATAGCTAGATCCTACCACGCCGCCAATACTGCCGCCATATATTTGATTGCTTGTTATCTGTACGCCCTCCATCACCACGTTCTTCACCGTACCAGCTCTATTGAGATAGCCGAACAGACCCGCAAATTCGTCATTTGTCGTAAAGGTCAGCCCCGTAATGGTATGGCCGCCACCATCGAAGGTGCCTTTGTATGAGTTGTCGTAGTCTGTGCCTATCGGCGTCCAGGCTTTGCCGGTGAGGTCAATGTTTTTGTCGAGGGTAATGTTTATGTCGGTCTTACCTCCGTTCACTAATTCGGCTATATTCATCAGACCGTCGGCGTTATAGACCGTGTAGCTGCCGTCGTCCTCTATGATATAGCCTCTTGCCGTAGCGAGGGAGACGGTGTAGGTATATTCACCGCCCGCCTGCCAGTCGGTAGCATTCTTCATCTTATAAACGAAGGTCTTGCCGTTAGTGAAGGTGCAGGTAATGAAGGCCGTGCCAGCTGCCACACTTTGCGGGGCTACGATGGCGGTGTAGGTGTTGCTGCCCTTGTCATACGGGACGATTATATCCGGGTTGCCGCCTTCGGTGGAGAGACCCGTCAGCTGCACGGATGCCAGCCCCTCGGTGTTGTCCGTCAGAACGATGGTCACCAGCGCCGTGCGGTGGGTGAAGCGGAGCGTGGGGCTACCGTAGGTCACCGTCTGTCCGTCGGCTACGATGAGGTCGCTGGTCTCAAAGTCCTTCTGGGTACTTTGGTTGGCTTTTACTTTTACCGCAGGTGGGGTTGTCTCGCCAGCGGTGTAGGGCCACCACGCCGTAACGGTGATGTCGTTGTGGTTGGTCCAGTAGTACGGGTCGGTGGAGGTCAGCGTGGCGCTGGTGGGGTCGGCGGTGGAGGGCGTTACGTCGTATGCCTTCACCGTGCCGTCCATCAGAACTGCTACGCTCTGCACACCCTCCCAATTGCCGTCCACCGGGGCACGGGTGCCGGCGGTGGCTGTCGCAGCGGGGTTCAGCCCCGTGGCGGTGAAGACGATGGATCTGCCTTCCGCCCCTTCAGGCAGGAAGCCCGCTTCGTCCTGCGTGCAGGCGGCAAGGGCGAACAGCAGGGCGATGGCTGCGAATATATGGATGTTTGTTCGTTTCATGATGCGTGTTGTTTAGGGGTTGTTATTGTTTCTTTTCAGTACGGGCAGGCCGTCGGTGCCGAGTGCCCACTGGTAGTCGTTGCCGGTGAGGGCGGGGTTCATGCCGTCGACGGCTGTCTGCCATTTCACGGTCGCGCCGTCCACCTTCGTGGCAACTACCGTTCCTCCTTCATTACGGAGTACTCCTTGCCCGGTATTGCCTCCCCAATAGCAGGAAGTTATATTCTTGTAGTTGAAACGCACTAGAGTTCCACAGCCAGACTCATCTATCAATGTGCCGTCGAACCAGCAAGCGATGATATCGCCATAATTTGCATTGGTTATACCACCACTATGTACAGTAAGTTTTCCCGTCACAGAGCAGGCAATGATTTGGCCATGATTTCGGTCCACCATTCCAGCAGCTCCTCCACTACTGCCATCCAGATTCACATCTATGAGTTGTAGGTTCTTTATCACTCCACTTACATTTAAAAAATAAAAAAGTCCAAAACTCGCTGCTGAAAAGTTTAATCCCGTAATGCGGTGTCCCTGCCCATTAAAGACGCCGGAGTAGCCTGGCCATGTGTCTAAACGTGTCCATTTCTTACCCGTCAGGTCGATGTCGGCGGTGAGGGTGCAATTTATCGATTCATCTTCTTGTATGGCTTTGTTCCATGCCAGCAGGCCGTCGGCGTTATAGACCGTGTAGGTATTGGTGTTGCTGTCGTAGATGTAGCCCAAATCCTCGGCTGCGCCGCTCTCGCCGCCGCCGTCAGCCCAGCTGCCGATGGTGCAACCCTCTAACGTCAAGCCAGTGGTGTTCACCCTGACGGTGTATTTATAGCGGTTGCCCGCTTCTAATACGACGTCGTTCTGCGGGCGGAAGTAGAAGGTGCCGCTGCCGAGTTCCACCTTGACGAACGGCTTGCCTGCCGCAACGGTCTGCGGGGCGGTCAGTGCCTCGTAGGTGTTTCCGCTTGCGTTGTAAGTCTTGATGGCGGTCGGGTTGCCGTTATCGGCGGAAAGGCTCACGAGGCTCACCGTGGCACCGGCGACGCTCGTGAATCCCGTGCCGGGCTTCAGTTCGATTGCGACGCGTGCCGTGCGGTGGGTAAATCCAAGTGTCGGGTCGTCAAATTTCACCGTCTGGTTTTCGGCGGAAATGAAGTCGCTTTTCTGGAAGTCAGCCAATTTGCTCTGGTCTTCGGCAACCTTCACGACAGGCATCTGTGTGATGTCTGTATTATCCAAGGGCCACCATGCCGATACGGTAATTGGGTTGCGGCTGATCCAGTAGTACGGGTCGTTCTCGCGTGAGAGCGTAGCACTCTTGTATCCGTCGGCATCCGTAGCCGTAACGGTGTATTCCTTTACCGCATCGCCAATCTTGAGTGCCACGGAATTGACGTCCACCCAGTCGCCGTCCACGGATGCACGGGTTGATGGCGTTGCCTCCACGGACAGTCCGGTGGCATGGATGACTATTGGGTATTCCTCTTTGGACAGACGGCTATCGTCAGCCAGTTCGTCCTGTGTGCAGGCGGCGAGGGCGAACAGCAGTGCGGTGGCTGCGGGGATAAATAATCTATGTCTCATAATCCTTCATTCTAATCAATTAATTATTAATATCTTACAGGTCAGCATCCACTTCTCCACCGTCTATATCGTTCCACTTTGCAATGGTGGCTTCGCTGACTTCAAGGACTTTGTTGCTCACCTTGACAGTATAGGTGTAGTTGTTGCCCGCCAGCAGTGCGCCATCGGGCATGGTGAGTGTGGCAGGATATTCCTGACCTTTGTAATTCACAACCAACGGCAGGGATGCAACTGTCTGCGGGAAGAGGATGATCGATGACGTGAGATTGCCGTCTGCCAGATTCATGGTCAGTTCTCCGGTCTGTAGTCCGTTGTCTGCGGTGGCAATACCGTCGGCCGTGTTGAACGTACCGGTGAGTAACAATCCGTCCAGCGTGTAACGTTCAGGCTTGACCACGCTGAAATCCACACCATCGCCCGCCTCGAAGGTAAGGGTTATCCGGCTCATGCGGTGGTGGAAGGAGTTGTCTTCACCGCCTTTGTAGGTTTTGTCGGTAAAGCTCACCACCGGGCTGCTTTTGTCTCCCGTGGCTCCTGAAGCAAAGAGGAAGTCGATGGCAGGCTGGTTCAGCTGCGCCGTGGCATCGGTCGTGGCTGTGATGATGCCTCCCGCCGCGTTGTACGGATAGTAGGCGCGGAAAGTATGGGTCTTTGTATCTTCGAAATAGATAACCTTTCCTTCTGCCTCAAATTTCCCGTTCTTCAGGATGAAAGGCACGTTGCCGTACCGGGTATCGTTGCCGATATCGGTGATGCCGATACGGTCACCGTTGTCCCAAGTGGTTCCGCTGGCACGGGTGTTTACGCTGATACCACCAGTAAACTGCACGGCTACCTTACCATTTGCTGTTGTAGAAGCTGTATCTTCTGTACTGCATGAAACCATTGCACCTGCTAAGAGTGCAAGGGCGAAAAACTTCGTCATCTTTTTCATATTATCAATATTTTAAAAGTTATTATTATTATTTGGTTTCTACTTCATTGTTGAGGTTTGTCCAACCGTTGATGGTAGCTTCCAGATTCATCTTCGGCTGCATTTCTTCGTACTTGAACCTTAGTTCATACTTTCCACCAACATTCATCTTAGGAGCAGTGATGTCAAACTCCTGCAAGGTCCCGTTAGGCAGCAAGAGGCGGAGATAAACATGAGAGGCGGGGCTTCCCTGTATGGTTGGCATCAGTCGGATGACTTCCGATTTCAGGGTTGATTCCGTAGCCAGGAGGGTAGGGAGTTCCACTTCCGTTGGCTCTATGCTCGGCAAACCGTAGTCTCCATCACTGTTCTTCAGTGTTGGGAACAGACACCAGGCACAATCCAAAGCCTTGCCACTCATCTCTGTGCCTTTCGGTATGTTCTCGATGATGATGGTCAGTTCCGAAAGCACGCTCTTTATAGGGGTTTGCACCACATAGCTGCCTTCCTTGTTGTCTATCTTCACATCGGCAACTCCGAAATAGGCATTATGCTTCACATCTTTAGGATTGGTCAAGCCTATCTGGATATTGTTCCAGTTGGTCAAAGACCGGGTCTGGTCAGTGGTGAAAAATGGCTCTATGAGATTGGTAATAGCCAATATCTGATAATGCCCTTCAGGAAGAGCGAAGCGTTGGCTTGCCACCTCCTGTGCACCGCCATATTGTTTTTCCTCTACAAGCGAGCCGTCATTGGCATTGAATATCCAGAGCTTCACGTCTTTCACTTCCGTACCTTGGTCGGCTTCATCAGCCCAAATGAGCGATACCGACAAGCCGCTTTCTTCCTTGTCATCATGAACATCATGGTCGCAACTTGTCAACAGGCATGGGACGCATAACAGCACCCATAACCAAATATTAAATCTTCTTTTTGCTTTCATTCTCTATCTTGTTTTAGGAGTTACGGATGATGATTGGTAAAAGGCAAGTTGATTCCTAATCTTATGCCACTTTCCCACAAGAAGTTGTTCTTATGCTGATATTCCGGCATTCCATCCATACGTTCGCCAGTAAGACGGGTCAAACCGGAATAGATACCAAGTTTTAAGCAAGAGGTCAGTTGGTAGCCCACCTGCAAGTCTGCACCATAACCCAAATGCCAGTTGGTAGAACCTTTTATCACTTTGGCATCATCGGCTATAGTCTGAATATCAGCCTTGGTCGTTACAGCATAAATATGAGGTGATACTGCCAAATCCCATCGGCTGTCAGCTGTTTGAGGGAACAACCCAAGGAGGTTGATATTTACTCTGGCTCCATATTGTCCCATAGAGACATGGCTTTTCAGATTGGCATACTCCCAACTGTCCATGCCCAGGACACCTGCCTTGTAAAGCACACCGTCGCTACCCAACCAATAGTTACGTTCTACGCAGCAGTCTTGTGCAGACAATTTCATCTCTCCATACTTGGCAGATAACTCAGCCGAGAAGATGGAGTTGAAACGATAGCCCCCATATAAGCCAGCAGCCCAACCGGGATGAGTCTTGTCGTGTCCGAAACTTGAGAAGGTAGAGAAGCCGAAAGGCATTCCACCCTCTACTCCTACATACCAGCCTTGCTGACCGGTCTTTCCATCTTCTCTTGCTTCTGCTTTCGCGAAAGAAAATGGAAGAATTAAAGCAAGTGCTGCAACCAGTAATCGTTCTTTTCCAGTTAAATAATTTCTCATATTAATCTATTATGTTTTGATTATAATTTACAATATTTTAAATCCTTCATGATACAGATTGTAAAAATCCTGGTGCAAAGATAAGGTTTTTATTTGAAAGTGGGGGGTAATATTTGTTTTTTCAGGTATGATTTTTTGGTTTTGGGTGTCTCATTCGTGGGCAATGCGACACCTTGTTTGTATTTTTTAACGTTTTCAGACTCTATTGTCTTAACTCCTTAACTTCCTTAACTCCTTTAACTTCCTGATATGCGAAGTTCAGTTATTAGCCAATAATGATGTTAATTTCATTCAAATATTTGGCGTTATCAAGATTTTGCAGTATATTTGCATCCAAAGAATTTAAAACTACTTTAGCAACCAGATCTTATTCCAACAAAGATTAAGGATATTGTTAAATTTAAAATAATTAAGAATTATGAGTGAAAGTGAGATTGAGGGCTTTCATTTAATAGTGCAAAAGATAATTGTGAAAAATATCTCTCCCAAAATTTTCCTATTCAAAAAAATATTCGTAACTTAGCAGCGCAAAACGTAAAGCATGTAGGAATATGGCAAAAATGGTAAATTTCTATCCTGTAGGAATACAAACATTCTCGAATATCAGAGAGGGTAATTATCTCTATATAGATAAGACCCAATACATCGTGGATTTTCGAGAGAAAAAAATGAAGTATGTCTTTCTGAGTCGTCCAAGACGATTCGGAAAGTCGCTCTTTGCATCTACCCTCCAGGCCTATTTCGAGGGAAGGAAAGAACTTTTTGAGGGATTGGCCATTGCTGATTATGAGAAGGATTGGGTGAAGCACCCTGTGCTGCATTTCGACCTGAGCGGCGCCAAGCACATGGGAGTGGAACAGCTGGAAAGATACCTGGCTGATATGCTTGAAGAGCAGGAGACAATCTGGGGATATAAGACGCATCAGGTGGACGCTAACCTCCGTTTGAAAGACCTGGTGAAAGAAGCATACAAGCAGACGGGTAAGAAGGTAGTGATTATCATTGATGAATATGATGCCCCTTTGCTGGATGTAGTGCATGAAAAGGAAAATTTGAAACCGCTGCGCCTCATCATGCAGAACTTCTATAGTCCCATCAAGATGCTCGACCCATACTTGGAGTTTACCTTCATCACGGGTATCACCAAGTTCTCGCAGCTCAGCATCTTCAGCGAACTGAATAACCTCGATAACATCAGTATGTTCGACCAGTATTCGGCTATTTGCGGTATCAGCAAGAAGGAACTTACCACTCAGATGAAACCGGATATAGAGGCATTGGGAGAAGACCTGGGTATGACGTATGAGGAGTGCCTGGCAGAGCTGACAAGATTCTACGACGGCTATCATTTCAGTAAGAAATCTGAAGATGTATTCAATCCGTTCAGCCTGGTAAAGGCACTGAATGCACGGGATATTGCTCCTTACTGGTTTGGCTCGGGTACGCCGACTTATCTTATCAAGACGCTGCAGAAGTATCACGTCAATGTGATGGATATTGAGAAGAAATCATGTGATGTGGATGACTTTGATGTTTCGCCAGAAATGATGACTTCTGCGCTTCCGTTGCTCTATCAGAGTGGTTATCTCACCATCAAGAAGTATAACCCGATGCTGCAACGTTATACCTTGGAATATCCTAACAGAGAGGTTAAGATTGGCATGCTCAAGAGTCTTGCACCTAACTATCTTTCACCAATATCTTTGGATAATAATAGTCTGGTAGGTGATTTTCTGGAAATGCTCTATGAGGCAGACGTTGAGGGAGCGATGGTGCGCCTGAAGGCTTATCTTGCCAGCATTTCCAACCGTTTGAGCAATAAGAACGAACGGGATTTCCAGACGGTGTTCTATCTTATCTTTAACCTGATGGGAGCACACATGAGGGTAGAGGAGGATAGTGCGATAGGCAGGGCTGATGCAGTGGTGTATATGCCTGATGCCGTATTTGTTTTCGAGTTGAAATATGATGGTTCAGCCGAGGAAGCTATCAGACAGATAGATGAAAAGGGATATCTGATTCCATATTCTGCCGATGGTAAGCGTCTGTTTAAGATTGGTGTAAATTATGACAGCACACAGCGGACGATAGGTGATTGGATTATCAAGGAATAGGTCACTTGAATCCAACCTTGTTTTGCCATGATGAGATGCTTTAGAAGATAAGTAATTATACGAAAGAAAAAATCCCCCATCCCGCTTGAGAATGCAGGATGGGGGATAGTTTCTTATTTCTTCTTGAGCCCCTTGTATGCAAGGAAAGCTACAATAACAACGGCAAGAGCCAAGATGATGTAACCGAGCTCATGACTATACTTTAATGCCTGCTGATATACATCTTGAGTTGTTTTATAGTCTGTATATTGGTAAATACCCCAACCGATGGTTGCTAAAACAGTATTCCAGATGCCAGCACCGATTGTGGTATAGAGCAAGAATTTGCCTACATGCATGCCTGCCAAACCGGCTGGAATGCTGATTAACTGGCGAACAGCTGGTACCAGGCGCCCAAAAATAGTGGATGCGGCTCCATGCTTGCGGAAAAACTCTTCTGCAACTTCTACCTTTTGGCGGTCTATCAGGCACATATGTCCGATGCGGCTGTCGGCAAAACGGTAGATGATAGGGCGGCCTACCCATTTAGCTAAATAATAGTTGATAAGTGCACCGATATTGGCACCAATGGTGGCAAATACGATGACTAGGATAAACGACATTCCGCTATCAGGATCCATGGCTTTCCATGCTGCAGGTGGAACAACCACCTCTGATGGGAATGGGACGAATGAACTCTCGATAGCCATGAAAAGGATTACTACCCAGTAATTTAAATTGTCTAGTATCCAAAGAAAAAGCTCTGCTGTATTCATTTGTTATCTTGAATCTAAATAATATCTGTCTCAGCTGTTGAAAACTGAGACAGATATAGGTGATTTATTTATTCTGTTTTGCCCATGTATCCTTCAAACCAACGGTTTTGTTGAATACTGGTTTTTCTGCAGTAGAATCAAGATCGGCCATGAAATAACCGATACGCTGGAACTGGAGATATTCACCTGGCTTCTTGCTGGCTGCATATTCCTCAACATAGCAGTTAGGATAGTCGTGGAAGCTGTCTGGGTTAAGCAACTCGTGGAAGTCACGTTCATCAGCAGATGGATTTTCTACCATAAAGAGACGGTCGTATTCGCGCACCTCTGCCTTTACGCAGTGATCTGCTGATACCCAATGCAATGTACCCTTAACCTTACGGTTGGCACCTTCCATGCCGCTCTTGCTGATAGGATCGTATTCTGCCTGAATCTCAGTGATAACACCATTTTCGTCCTTTGTGCATCCAGTGCACTTAACGATGTAAGCATTCTTCAGACGAACTTCTTTACCTGGAGTCATACGGAAGAATTTTTTAGGAGCATCTTCCATAAAGTCAGCACGTTCTATCCAGAGATTCTTAGAGAATGTGATGGTGTGTGTACCGTCAGCTTCATTTTCTGGATTATTGATGGCTTCCATTTCCTCTGTTTCACCTTCCGGATAGTTGGTAATTACGAGTTTTACAGGATCAAGTACTGCACTCACACGACAAGCTTTCTTGTTCAAGTCTTCTCTAACAGATGCTTCGAGTAAGGCCATATCGTTGAGAGCATCGAACTTAGTATAACCGATACTGTCGATAAACATACGAATACTCTCAGGAGAGTAACCGCGACGGCGCATTCCGCAAAGAGTAGGCATACGTGGGTCGTCCCATCCGATAACCAGTTTCTCATCAACCAGCTGGTGAAGCTTACGCTTGCTCATTACTGTATAAGTGAGGTTCAATCGGTTGAACTCAATCTGACGAGGACGATTGTCGTTTAATACATCTGCAGTTCCGTCCTTCTCCTTCAAGAAGTCGATGAACTTATCGTAAAGCGGACGGTGAGGTACAAATTCCAATGTACAGATAGAGTGGGTTACCCCTTCAAAGTAGTCACTCTGTCCGTGAGCGAAATCATACATAGGATATGCATGCCATTTAGTTCCTGTACGGTGATGAGGAGTTTGGATGATACGATACATGATAGGATCGCGGAAATGCATGTTTGGATTCGCCATATCGAGTTTTGCGCGAAGCACCATGCTGCCTTCTACGGCCTCAGGAGTATTCATCTTCTCAAACAAAGCAAGGCTTTCTTCGATTGGGCGATCACGATATGGGCTAGCAGTACCCGGTGTGGTAGGGGTACCCTTCTGCTGTGCAATTTCTTCAGCAGTTTGTTCATCTATATATGCATTGCCCTTCTTGATCATCCAGACAGCAAAATCCCAAAGCTTCTCAAAGTAGTCAGAAGCATAGTAGATATTGCCCCACTTGAAACCGAGCCACTGGATGTCTTGAAGAATATTCTCTACATATTCATTGTTTTCCTTGCTAGGGTTAGTGTCATCAAAACGAAGATTGCAAACACCATTATATTTCTCTGCAACACCAAAGTCCATGCAGATAGCTTTGGCATGGCCGATATGCAGATAACCATTAGGCTCTGGCGGAAAACGCGTCTGGATTCGTCCTCCGTTTTTGCCTTCTTTGAGGTCTTCCTCAACTAACTGTTCTACGAAAGAGATACTTTTCTTCTCTTCCAAATTGTTTTCTTCATTAATTGCCATAATTCAATAAAAAGAATAATTTTTAAATTTTATGGTGCAAAGATACAAATTTAATTGTAAGTACCGAAATTATCTGGCAGATAATTTTGTTTTGGGAGCGATAATTTTGTTTTGGGAGCAATAATTCACAAAATATGTTTTTAAACATATAAAAAGATTCGTTCGTTTCGAAAAATATGTCTATCTTTGCATCGTTATCCTGAATACAATCTTTTTACCTTAAATGAAACTAATACCAAAAAGAACGCCTTCGCTGTGAAGCGAGGGCGTTTTGCTTTTATACCAGGTTCATATTTAATTACTTTTTGCGGAATGTTTCGTTCTTAATAATGATAGAACCTTCTTCTGTATCGAGTGTAGCCTGCTCCTGAACATCGGCATCGAGACCCTTGCGGCTCAGGATAATCACAGCTGCTTTACCTTCTGGCTTAGCTGGCAATTCCCACTTGTAAAATTCCTTGTTAAGGCCTTTTACTTTAACAGAGAAATCACTGTTCAAAGTTACACTACGCTCACCATCTGCGCTCTTATATTCACCGGCTGCGGCAGCCTGAAATGCAGAATCGGTTACAACAGTCTGTTCTGCCTGAGCTGGTGCTGGTGCCTTTTTCTCAGAACATGCTGTGAAAGCTATCAGGCCCATAGCAAATGCAAGAATTGATAATTTCTTCATAATCTTTAAATTTTATATGTTAATAATAATGTATAATCTAAACCGTTTTTATAAGCTAACTCTTTTTATACATTTGTTTATCTCAGTGGTATGCTATAAAAAGATAGTATTCCACTGGTACAAATGATTACCCAAATAGAAACGAGCCCCGTAATGATAGGGACGCTTGCAAATCTGATGTCGTGGTTGGGCTTAAAACGTTCGGTATGCTTCCTTAAAAAATACTGAAATATATAATAATATAAGGTGGCATAGAGAAAACCAATGAGGGTACCAATCAGGAGGTCGCCAAAATAGTGTACACCGAGATACATGCGGGAATAACTGGTTATCAATGCCCACAGGCATAAGAATATCGTGAGTTTGCTCCGGCGAACCAGATATTGTGCAAAGAAGGCCATGCTCCATGCATTGGCTGCATGAGAAGATGGGAAACCATATCTGCCACCCCGATATCCTTGAACAACATGTACCATCGGACTGATAGGATTATCAGGATTGCTGGGACGCATTCTTGCTACTAATGGCTTCAGAATTCCTGATGCAGTTTGGTCTGAAAACAAGATAATCAGAGTGATGACAACTATAGTGCTCATCACAACCTTGACAGGAAAATTCTTTAGCAGTACAAAGATAAAACTGGCATAGAACGGAACCCATACAAAACGGTCTGAGAAAATCATCATGAAGTAATCCCAATACACGTTGTGAAAACCATTGAAAAACAGAAAAATCTGCGTATCAATCTGTTCTATTTGATGAAGTAATTCTATCATAGTCTTTCTTTATGAAATTCTGTAATGTTCGCTTTCTTGTTTCTGATAATCTGTTGCTCTGTCGTTTGGGCTATTTTGCACTCAAGTCATCGTACAACTTCTGAAGATAAGCCATGCCTCGCTTCAGGTTATAACCTTTTTTGCCTTTATCATAAACAACCTTTTGGGATTTATTGTCGTAGATGATAGAGTTCTCCTCTGATACCATGCCGAAAGCATCGGGTACATCAAAGAATGCAAATTTAGGAGTAGCATCACTCAACATATTCTTGCTGAACAAGAAGTCTTTGTGAGGAATGCCTAATTGTCCGAGCAGTGTAGCTGCTATATCATGCTGACTTCCTATGAGCTTAACATTCATTGGGCGAGCTATTGCTCCACCGGTCATGATAAGTGGAATCTGATAGCGGCTGCGGTCAAAGTTGTCAAGATGTTCTTTGTATGCACCAACATGATCGGCAACGAGTAATACCAAAGTATTTTTCCATCTAGGCAATTTGCTGTATTCACGCAGAAGATGACCTATGACACTATCAGTGTAAGCAAATGCATTTAAACGCTTGTCTTTCAGTCTGCTATATGGTACATCGAATGGCTCATGACTGCTTGATGTCTGGAATACTCTCAGCATAGGCTGTTTGGCATTCTGTTCTTTCCTGAGGTCTGCAAGCAGCCGGTTGGCTACGATATGATCGTGTACTCCCCATTTGCTCAATTTGTCTTCTATAGGGAAATCACTATCTGAAATGATTCTCTCATAGCCCTGGGAAACCAGCCAAGAGCGCTGGTTGGCAAAATCAACATCACCACCATAATAATATGCATTGCCGTAATGCTTTGCTTTAGCCAATGAACGTGCCAATGATGGTAATTGTGCAGATTTTGCCGGGTAGCGCATGATGCTGGTTGTAGGTTGTGCAGGATAACCGCTCAAAACAGCAACCAGACCACGATCCGTGCGGAAAGTGTTGGAATAGAATCTTGGGAAGAAAATTCCCTTTCTGGCTATTGAGTCCAAGCAGACAGCTACGTCTTTATGTGTTCCGACGGAAGGCATGATGTCGTTGGCAAAGCTTTCCATAATAATAATAAGTATATCTGGCTTTCCGTTTTTCCGAGCTTCTTCATTCAGGAGCGGGTAGGTGTTCTGGTCGCTTGAGCTTACCATTTGAGCAAAGAGCTTGTTAGCTTCTTCTTCTGACATGTATCGGTATTGCGATGCAAAATCTTCCTGATGGGTAAGTGATTCAAACAGGCTGAACATCGGATTGACGGCAGCATGATTCAAAAACGCATTTTGGCTGAAATATGCCTTTCCTGTATTTGTTGTAGATACAGTAAATCCTCCTCTGATAGGGATGAAGAGAAGGGCAGTAAGCAGCAACAGAATAAGAGAATGGCGCATACGATGATGCTCTATGTCAGAGTAGCGTGTTCTGCGACCACTGCCGAAATCTCCAAAACCATAGTTGCTGTATCTGCTGGAATAGCGCTTCTGGGTATGAGGCATGCGGAGTGCGAACCAGACGGCTATGGTAAGCAGCACAGTGATGAGGAGAGCAAAAAAGATGTAAAGCCCTCCAACACTTGCAAGTGCATCCTTTGGCGAAGTAAAGAAATAATATAATGGAGTGCTATCTAGCGGGAAGTTCCAATATGGATATAATCCTGCATTCAGTACGAATGTAATGGAAACCAGGAAAGATGCCAGTATATAATAAGCATTCAGAATGGGACGTATAATCTCCTTACGAAACCAAATCATTGCGATGAGCAACAAGCCCGGTAGTGCGGTGAGGTAACCAGCCATAGAGAGGTCGAGTGATAAACCGTACCACATCACTGTAGGCATTTCGCTCCAGATATTATCGATAGGTTGTGTAGCAGAAGCCTTTTCCAATATCATGAAAAATGGTTTCTGAATACTGAACAAAATGACAAACGTAAAATACGTTTTTATAAACCACAATATTTGCTTCATATCTATGCTTCTTGACTAATAATTATGATATACTCGGCTTTGAGCTTGAAAATTAATGCAAAAATAACCATTTTATTTCATATAAACGACTTTTTTGTGTTTATTTTTCAAAAAAGTGAGAAAAAATTTGGTCGTTCTAAATAAAAGTCGTACCTTTGTTGTAATAAATTTTATAACATAACTATGGCTAAGTACAATATTCAACCTAAAAAAGAAAAAATAGCAAGATATCAATCTATGCTGAGTGAAGAAACTAAGGACCGCCTTCGCGACGAGATAATCCGTGTTCTTGTTACTGAAAGAAAGTACAAGGACCCAGACTATAGTTCCAAGAAACTTGCAGAGGATTTGAATACTAACTCTCGCTATATTTCTGCTGTATGCGCAACTCGATTTCATAAGAATTATGCCGAGTTGGTGAATGATTATCGAGTAAACGATGCTATGTCTTTACTTACCGATAAGCGTTATGCAAGAATGAGTGTAGAAGGTATCAGCGAAATGGCTGGTTTCAATACTCGTCAGAGTTTCTATGCTAATTTCTTCAAGCGAATAGGCGTTACTCCTCGTCAATATCGTGCTAATCATTTTAAGGGATTGGAGTAAGTTTAATTGTTAATAACTAGAACATGAAACAAAAAGGAGGGTGTATCATAAGTTAATGATTCACCCTCCTTTTTGTTTTTACAAACTATTGCGAGTTACCTCTTGAAGTAGTTTCTCAATGCCTGGTGGCGGATACTCCTGTTCAATCTGCGTATGGTCAGATTTCGTATCTGGCGAACTCGCTCGCGTTTGAGCCCCATATCTTCAGCAATTTCAGCCATCGTTTCTTTAGGAACACCTATACCATAGAATTTGGTGATGATTTCTTTCTCTCGTGGCAATAAATCTGCAATGCTTTCTGCCATTTTTTTCTTCATCATTTCTATATTCAGGGTATCATCTGCAATCTTTACATCCGGATCGTTTAATATGTCTAATAGGGTATACGGATTGTTTGCGCTTAGTGGCGCATCTACAGATACAGCCTTGTCTGCGTTTCTTGGGGCAAATTTCTTCTGGTCTTTCGGTAAACGATAAAGCCCTGATTGTTTATCGATGGCCTGTGATATAGCCTTGTGAACGAATGGACCGGCATAAGCCACAAAATCGGTGCCCCGGTCGGCTTGGAACTTTTTGGCTGCCATAAGCATTGCCAGCGTTCCTTCGCTAACCAAGTCATCAAACTCAACGCCTTTACCTTTATACTGGTTGGCTACTGATTTTACATAGTTTAAGTTCTCACTAACTATCTTGTTTATTTCTTTTTCTGTCATACTCAATAATTCTTTTTGCAAATATACATAGAATAATTCAAAAAAGCAAGTATTTTGCGCATTTTAACCAATCATTTTGGTTTCCACATATTATATATGTTTCTATGATTTGCATAAAGCTGCATATGGACAGTATTCGCAACGATGCTTATCATCTGTAGGCCGGAATGGTTGGTCCTTGTCAAAGATGTTGGCGATGAGAACTTTCAGTTGTTTCATAAACTCTTCTTCGTATACATCTATGCTACTGATGAGTTCCTTGCCCATTTTTAATGTCGGATCATAATCTTCTGCTCCTGCATTTTGTATAAACAGCAAGCCTGGAGATACGGGCTCTTGAGCCGGATTCAGATTCCTGTTGTGGCTTACAATAATCGAGTAGAGCATAGATTGTAAATAATAATCTGTATGCTTGTTGAGCATGGATGGATCAAACACTTCGCTCAGTACTCTTGGACGTGTTGTTGAAATACGTCCTGTTTTATAGTCTATTACGCGGATTCGTTCTGCAAGATTATTGCCATTTGCATTACCGTTAGCTGCAACAGCGTCCAGTCGGTCGATAAAACCTCCTATTGACAGAGATAAATTGCCGATACTTGTTTCTACTTCGACGTCAGTTTTTACAACCAGCTCTAATCCGAGTATGGTGAATGGAGCCTGTCGCATATCTATCGTGACAAGTTGTCGGATATATCTTGCTATTACTTCTTTATTGATCAGTTGCAGACCATTATATTTTGGACGATACCCTGCAGCGCTAACTTTAAAGAGTTCTTCTCTGAACGCCTGATCTACCAGGCGATAAATCAGAGATTCGTCTTTTAAGGCTTGCTCTAGTTGCTCTTTTGATACAACGATAGGACGAGTCAGTTTGAGTTCTCCTTTACCGTCGGTTGTCAGAGCATCGCTGCTTGCTAATCCCAGATAGAACAGTTCTGCTGCACGATGGAATATATTTCCAAATACTTTGTTGTCTACTTCGTCCTCATCAATTTCATCTGGCTCAATCAGTCCTTCTACATATTTATAGTAGAATTGCTTTTCACATCTCAAATAGGTATTCAGAAATGTTGGCGTAAGCATTTTCAAATTCTTGAGCTGGCTGAGCGTATGCAGTTTTTTCTCTATTGGTTCATAAGTAGGACGCAGTGTGTTTTGTCCTGCGACCAAAGAAAAGCGCTCGATGTCATGATGGCTTTCTACCAGGAGTTGTAGCATAAAACGGCTCATCTCACCCGATTGGCCATCTTCTGTTGCGTTATTGTAACATAAAGTGATGTCGTGTGAGCGTTGGAGCAGACTGTGAAAATAATAGGCGTATATAGCTACTTTGTTATCTACCGTAGTCAAGCCGTATGCCTTTCTCAATGAATAGGGAATAAATGAAGCATCGTTTACACCTTTCGGCAGTTTCCCTTCGTTGCATGAGAGTACTAAGATATGCTCGAAATCAAGATTTCGAGTTTCCAATACACCCATTACCTGTATTCCTTCTGCAGGTTCTCCATGGAAAGGAATACTTGTAGATTGGATGAGCTGTTGGATGAGTCGTTCCAGAGTGATGCAGTCTACTGCTAAGTCTCCTGTCTGGATGAGTTCTTGCAGACGGTTTAATAAGGTATAGGTCCTGAAGAGCGATTCCTGGAATAAAGGATCGTCCTGTTCTTTACTATTCACACCTATTGTCTTCAAAATATCCAGCAGATACTGGATGAGTCTCAAATTGTATTCATTTTCTGTTGCAGTCTCACCCAAATCTTTGAAAAGCAGTGACAAGCCTTCATCACCATCCATGCTTAGGAATTGGCGGGTAGGATAGAACTGTTTCTGCTCGTCAAGAGCGCTCAAGAGTTTGCTATAATTTTGAGAAATATAGCGTGTGTATGGATGACGGAGCACCATGAGCACATTATGTAAGCGATAGTTGTTACTATGTTTGGGGTGACCAACGCCCTGCAACTTGATGAGCTGTTGCAGCAAACTGTAGAATGGTGTCTGTTGAAGCGGATAACCCAATGTTATATTATATGCTAACTTGTCGTTCTCAGAATAATCTGGCAACGACTTGATGCCTTCGTTTGTAGGAAGACTATGTATTACACTTTGCAACAATCCTTCATCGGCTAATACTATAGCCACTTTTTTTCCATATTTATAGCGTTTCTTTTCTTTAAGCCATTGGTTTACATAACGGGCCTGGATGTTTTCTGTAGATGCCGAAATGTATGTAATGTCTTTATTGTTATCAAAGTTATGATAAATATCACGAAGATCATGAGGAGGCATATCATTCAATTCGTTAGGATAATATTTGAGATATTCACGAATGTAGTGACCTGCCTCATGGTTGTTTTGCATATAATAGTCATCGTAGTCCCAATAGAAATGTGCTTTACCCTCTTTCATCAAGCGGTCGCAGAGTTTCCGTTCTACTACTTGCATCATATTAAAACCGACAAAGAGATATTTCTTGTGTTGGAATTTGATATTTTCATCATTTACAACTTTCCTGTATAGAGCCCCCTCATAAGCCAATCCCTGTTCTTCAAGACGCATGTTGAACTGCTTATAGATATCAAGGAAATGGCTCCATAATTGTAGAAATCTCTTTTTGAGTTCTGAGTTGTGATCATCGTTGAAATTGCTGAAAAATTTCTTAATCAGCGTTTTCTGTTCTTCTGTAAGATATGAGATGTCATCAAGTTCATGTATATTGCTAAGATTGGCAAAGAGTTTTTCTGCTTCTGCCATGTTTTTATCAATATCGTCAAAATCTGTGATAAGAAGTTGTCCCCATCCATAAAAATGGTCGAGGGTCTCATCAATACCAGTGCAGGCTACGAATGTTTTATGTAAATCGCAAACAAGTTTGATTGGGTCTCCAACTTTCAATGTGCTATGTTTGCGAAACAGATCGCTGATAGTTATGTAAGATGGCGACCAGATAGGGTGATCAGTCAAACGGGCCAGACTCTCGTTGAGGAAAAGAGCGGCGCGTTTATTTGGAAACACGACAGCAATGTCGCTGAGATTGTTTCCGTATTTCTCGAGAATATCTCTTGCTACATATTTTAAAAATGCTTTCATATCTTAATGGACTTTTCAATGTTTGCAACTGTTCTTTATGTTGCCCTGTTTTTTGGAAAGGGGCAATAGAACCTATTATTTTATTACTTCAACTATTCTGTTAGGGTATACATACCATAGATAACCTTTTACTCGGTGATGTCCCATACTTTTTAACAAGCCGATGTATTTTCTAACCTGTTCATGGTGTTCTACTTTCTGTTTACCGAATTTGAAGTCTACAACTATTGTCTCTTTTTTTGAGTTTTGCATCACGCGGTCTGGACGGTATTCTGCCACTTTTCCATTTTCAACTGTCAGGATAGAACATTCATTTAGTATGGTCAGTTCCTTGTCAAACCATTTTGCGACCTTTGGTGATTCAAGTCTTTTCCTGATCATCTCCTTTATTTTCTCTGGTGTGAGGTCTTGATCGTATAAAAGTCCGTCTAACTCCAACTGTTTCAGGGCTCCATCAATATCATCAACCGTGCGGATTGTAGAAAAGAGGTTGTGCAAAATGGTACCCATTTTGATATAAAACTTCTGTTGCTCTTCAGTTTCATCACGCTTTATAAAGTCACGGCTCTGGTTACTCTGTCTGAATTCTGGCATTTCAGGCGTAACATTTATTTTAATTTCTAAAGGTTGAGAATAGGCTGAGAGCACGTTTGTATCCTTCTTCTCGTTTGATTTCTTGGAAGAATCAGGTACATATATTTCATTATAGCAGAAAGATATGTCATCTGTTTTGGCATCAGAACCTATTCCTGTTAACTCCATCTTTACATCATTAGCTTCAAGTCGACTGGCTACCTTGTCGAGTACTGATTCAATAATGGCAGAACGATATGCACTATTAGCTCGTTTGCCAATTACAATCAGGTTGTGACTGGCACGTGTGAAGGCTACATAAAGCAGATTCAAATTGTCGACTATGTTTTGCAGATGTTCATGATTATAATCTGCTTCATATATACTTTGCTTCATCAGTTTAGCACTGAAATCTATAGGTACCAGTGGAAGTTCGTTGTATGGAGCTTCTTGCGGTGTGCACCAGATAGTGTTGGCTTTTTCTAGTTGCCAGTCACAGTAAGGCATGATAACATGATCGTATTCCAGTCCCTTACTCTTATGTATAGTAAGGAATCTGATACCTCCATCGCCATCGCTATGAATGCTTTTTTCGTGAATACGGTTATCCCATTCTTTCAGAAATCCTGTGATATCACTACTGTTATCTGTGAGATATTTACTTAAGCAATCATAAAAAGTACAGATGTAGGCAGTTTGCTTGATCATGTCTTTTATTTCGCCAAGTTTAAGTTCTGCAAAAAGGCGTTCTGTGAGATCGAACAGTGGCATTTCCAGATACTCAGTACGATTGGTCAAAAGTTGTTCCGGCATATTTCCTGCTACAGAATACGTGTCACAAAACTTGTTGAGAGTTGCTAATGCAATATTGTCATTTGGGTGTACCAGTATGTAGAGAGCGTTAACCAATGTGCATACTGCTTGGGAGGCATCCAGCCTGAATGCCTCATCTGAAACCAACGGATAGTCGGAATGGTTCATAAAATACTCAGCAATGTCCTGTATGTTACGGTTGCTTCTTACCAGGATTGCTATTTTGTTGCAAGGAACACCTCTTTCAACCAACTTGTCTACAGTGTCCAGTGTGGTTTGCATCATTCTGTCTTCAATATTTTCACCGCCCAGGAGCTGGATACTGATAGAACCATTAGGATTAGAATGGTGGACTGGTACTTGCTGGCAGACATCGCTATATGCGCTTTCCAGCTGTTTACATTCCTCAGGACATTTATCTTTCAGGTCTTCAATCTCCAATTTTACTGCTTCTGTGAAAAAAGCATTGTTAAACTCTATGATGTTTCTATCAGAGCGGAAGTTGGTACCCAAAGTTTCTATGCTTACTTTTTTCGCGCTTTTATTAAATTCTTTATCAATATTATTGAGCAGTCTCCAATCGCCGGATCGCCATCTGTAAATACTTTGTTTTACGTCACCAACAATGAGGTTACCTGCATCTTCTCTACTCATGGTTTCTTCGAGCAGCACTTTAAAGTTCTTCCATTGGATGGTGCTAGTATCTTGGAACTCGTCAATCATTATATGGTCGAGTTGAGTGCCAATCTTTTCAAAGATGAATGGCGAATCGCTATCCTTTATCAGTGAGTTGAGCAAGGTCTGAGTATCGCTCAAAAGGAAACGGTTTGCCTCTCTGTTCATCTCCCTGACTTTTTTATCTATGCTTCCCAAAAGTCGGAGCTGATTAAGATGCTTTATGGTCAGATCGGTACTTTTGAAGATTCGGGTGAGTCTGGGACGATTATCTTCTGCAAACAGCAGAATAGGGTAGAGCACCGATTCTACATAATTGAAGATATCAGTACAATTTTTTACATCAGATTTTTTGACCCATGCTTCCGGACTTTCCCGACATTTACAGAAAGTATCATTATGTAGATCATCATCACTGTATTTGCCATTTTTCAGCTTGTTGAAATAGCTCCAAATACCTCTCGTTTTTCCTGCTAAGTCGTCTGACGTAAAGCCTTCTTCTTCAAGGGAATCGAAAAAAGTAGCAGCAATTTCTTTAAGCTGCTCTTTTGCCTTATTGCGCATTTTCTTCATTCGGTCGGTAAAATCCTTGAAGAAATCTTCTTGTTCCATCAATTCTGTCAGCTTGTCGGAATGAGCTTTGTAATAATCCTTGAATATGTTCTCACCGAATTTCTTGATTTGTCCTATGACATTCCAACTCTTATCATCATCAATATTTTCTTTGATATAATCCATAATCCAGAAAAGTAGACGATCGGTATCTTCAAGACTTTCTATAAGTTCATCAACGGCATGCTGTTCTATTTGATAGTCATTGAGTTCTATCCGTAAATTGGCAGTCAGATCAAGTTCACGTGCTAGATTTCTCAATACACTCTGAAAGAACGTATCGATGGTCATAACCCGGAAATAGTTATAATTGTGTATGAGCAAATGCAGGGCTGATTCTGCATTTTTCTGAATTTGTTTGGATGAAAGATACGGTAAAGCCTGTTGTATTTGATTTACATAATCGTTAGCTTCTGGTAGTCCGTGTGCAATTTCGTATAATTTTCCTAAGATACGCATTTTCATTTCTTCAGTAGCTTTGTTGGTGAAGGTTACTGCAAGAATGGTTCTGTAGGAAGCAGGATTAGCTATCACGAGTGTCATATACTCGCGAGCTAAAGTAAATGTTTTACCTGATCCTGCACTTGCTTTATAAACAGTTAGTTGTGAACTCATATTTTGTTTTTTTTATGATGTTATTGATATTGTGCCCTAGAAATCATGTTTTATCCATGCTTTTATGAATATTACCAATCTCTAAATAGTTCAAAACCGAAGCGACAGCCTATGCCATTAAACTTCGTGTTTTTGAAGGCTGCAAAAATTCCTAGGGTAATAGCTCTTGTTGTTACTCCATATCCCCATTCTGTGTATGGGTGTAAATGGTTTACAACAAGACTGCTTACATATAGACGCTCGGCTTCTATATATTTCCCAATCAGGGGGAGCCATGCAGTTGCAATCATGGGAGCTTCATAAGTGAAATTTCCGCGAACGTAATAATCACTGGCATTATACCATTGGGATGGCAGTAATTCGAATTCTCCACTCCAACTATCATTCCAGCCTCCAGGAATATTGTCGTCATGGAAATTGGTATAGTCAACGAAGTCCCAATGATCACCTTTGCGGGTATAAAAGCCAGCTCCTAACCTTATAGAATATGATTGACGGCGTGATGCTTGAAAAATAGTTTGTGCATCTGCTTCAACCCGTTCGTAGTCTATGTTTGAACCTAGTAGGTTTATCCATCCCTTTTCGTAGTCTATTTTAAAAATCGACCCTTTCTTTCCCCATGGTAACAGTTCTAAAGCTACAGCTGGTGCTACTGACACATATTTGCTTGGATAATTAAACAGTTTATAGAAACTTTCTACTACAGCTTTTCGTTGATGTGAAACTAAACCTACTTCAAAACCGATATAGTCGTTGAAACTCCAGTGGTTAGTAAGACGAAGGTAATCATCTTTAAACTCTGTCAGTTTTCTGTTGTTTGCCTCAATATCTGTAGAAATTTCCGGTAATGACAATCCTGGATATTCTGAGAATAGTGGATATAGAAAATCGTTATCTTCTGGTTTGCTGATGCCTAACATCTTTCGTGCAACACGATTATTCGATATTCTATTACCATTACCGATTTCTAACTTCAGATATCCATTGTGCTTCGGGTTATAGTTGAATGTCAATGGTATATTGAAATAAAATCTGTGTTGTTTCATACTGTAACCTCCTTTAAAGCGAAGCCCCAATTCCAGATTTTCTGTAAACCTGTAGCCTCCCTTCAGGTCAAACTTGTATACAATTCCTTTTCGCTCGGAGTATCCCATATAGAGTGGGTTGAGAATAGGACTGATACGGAAGTAGCCTTGGTTTTGCTTTCCGAAGCCTTGGGAAATTCTGTTTAATACATTGTCACCGATAACATCCCAAAGTATGTCTTTTGCAAAGTTTTTCTCTGGTATGTTGTTATTCAAGGAATCTGTTATTTGTTTCCTTTTTTCGTAGAATTTTTTGTATATGTCAGCCTCATCTTGGTTTAACTCAATTGGGCGCACTTTTGCCATTAATGCTGTGTCGGCAACATTATTGAGCGAATCACTTAATATTTTCGGCAGTCCGTATACAGTTGTATACATGCCCGTTATCTTGTTACCCATAAAACTGAAGTTGGCTCTCATGCTGCACCTTGCAGGAGAAAGTGAACCAAATCCGTCTTTACCCATAATAATAGAGATATAGAAACGGGTCATATCATATTCGCCCTCAAAGTCTACCATGCTTATCTTTCCGCTTTGGGAATCAACAATGGCACGTGCTTCAATAACTTGGGTGTTTTTGAGACGTGGATATACGTAGACTTGAGCTTTGCCGAATGGTAATTGGGTGACGGCATATTTATAATATCTGCGATTCTTATAGTGGAAAGGAGAAAGAATATTCGTTTCGAAAAGTGTTTCTCCATATACCGTTGGAGTCATGTATTTCAAAACTGATGACAATGTGTTGCTTCTATGCGGAATGGTGCTTATGTTCAGCAAACGCTTGGCAACTGGTCTGCCATTTGCGTCTAGCGTCATTTGGTTATAATACTCGCTGATGAATCTTCTGCCACCGCCATGAGCCACCGCATACATTGTCGGTACTAGCATGAGCGTTGCATTACGTTTGTTTGTTTTGATTTGAAATTTAGTGTAGGCATAACTCTTGTGCTCAGCTCTACCTGTTGTGTCAACAGATTGTGAATATTTAAATACCAAACACATCACCGAGTCACTAAAGGTGTCTCTCGGTGACATTCTTCTTGCATGTGCTGCAATAGCCATCATGCAGAAGATAATCGTCAAAATGATGTGTGTTTGATATTTCTTCATCTATTATGAGTTAAGATGTTACTTGGCAGAAAAACTATGCCAAATATTTTGGGCAGCAGCTTTCCTAACCAAGATATTTCATAAGGATTCCTATCTTCCCGGATTCTCTCAGTTTGGTGATGCTTTTTTCTCTTATTTGGCGAACTCGCTCACGGGTTAGTCCCATTTTATCACCAATTTCCTCGAGTCCCTTTTCGGTTTCCCCAATTCCGTAGCATGCGCAGATAATTTTCAGTTCGCGATCCTTGAGGCAAACTTTTAAAACCTGTCTTAGGTCTTGTGCCATACTTTCATGGTCAACCTGCTTGTCTGTTCTGGCATCGTCTCCGCTTGCCATTACATCTGCCATAGAGTTGTCATCGTCATCACTGAATGGAGCATCGATGCTTACATGATGACCACTGGCAGCCATGCTCTGAGAAATCTTGTCCTCGTCAACACCCGTTCTGGCAGCAAGTTCTTCAACGCTTGGACGACGTTGGTTTTCCTGCTCAAACTTATTAATTTCCTGGTTTACCTTATTGAGTGATCCTACCTGGTTGAGAGGAAGTCGAACAATTCGGCTTTGCTCTGCTATTGCCTGTAAAATACTCTGACGAATCCACCATACAGCGTATGAGATAAATTTGAACCCTCGTGTTTCGTCGAAGCGTTCCGCAGCTTTGATGAGTCCGATGTTTCCTTCGTCAATCAAGTCTGTCAAGGTGAGTCCCTGGTGCTGATATTGTTTTGCTACCGACACCACAAAACGTAAGTTGGCTTCAATCAACTTATTTTTTGCTCTTTCGCCAGCTCTACCTCCCTTGCGGATAGCTTGAGCCAATTCTATTTCTTCATCAATAGAAACCATTGGGGCTCTACCTATCTCTACAAGATATTTGTCGAGGGCTTCACTATTACGATTGGTTATACTCTTTTGTATCTTAAGCTGTCTCATTATCTTTCCTCTTAGTTACACATTGCACAATTGGCGCAAAGATAATAAAAATATTGATACATGACTAGATTTATAACTTACTTTAACGTAATTAACCTAACTTACTCATTTTAAGGTTATTTTACGGTCTTGTTCTTAACAAAACTTTGAAAAGCGTCATCGTATCCGTTAAACACGTTGATGTCTACCTCTCCATGTATTCCTGCTACTCTTCCGTCGGGGCAGAGTTGCCAATATACCAATCGGATGTCTGGTTTATACTCTCCATATCGTGCAATCCAAACCTGGTAGTTATGTTTCAGATCGGGAGCCTTTGGCAGATAGCGATTTACGAAAGTTTGGCTGATGTAAAGAATAGGCTTAACACCTGTTGCTCTTTCTACAATTCTAAGCCAAGTTCTAATGCGTGCAAACAATACTCCAGACCCTCCCATTTTCTTGATTTGACTAGGAAGCGGTTCAACATCAAGAACAGGAGGAAAATCGCCTTTCCTAATGATACTGTGTTTCAGAAAGTGTCGTGCCTGTTCGGCAGCAGGTGTTATGGTGGTAAAGAAGTGATAGGTTCCAACCTTGTAACCATGTGCTTTTGCATCACGATAATCTTTTCTATAATATGGATTTAACATCGATTTACCTTCTGTACTCTTGATATAGATGAAGCGAATAGGGAAGTTTACTGTTCCTGATATGGTCTTTTTGCTGAGACGTCCAAGATGTGTAATGCGTAAACGGTTCCAGTTGATAGCATATTTTTTTCTGCCTTTTCCATGCTGGTATTTGCTCAGATCAATGCCATAAATACGTTCCGATGTATATACGAGTCTTTCGCCTTTATAGCGGTCATTTTTCCATTCTCCTATTCGTAAAGGCTTCTTGGGAGCAATGCTGAATCCGAATCCTTCACGTTTCCCGTTTTTCCAGTAACCTTCATAATAGGTTCCATCGTATCCTTGCCAGCATCCATGACCGTTTGGTTGATAGATACTGTCGGTTGTACCCCGATAATATCCTAGCGAATCAGGTAAGAGGGTGTAATCAATAGAGCGTCGAAGTGTGACTCCATGAGCTGTTGCTAAAGATGCTGCAAGTTGAGGTGAAATAGCTTTAACCCCTTCAGGAGTTGTTTCTGAGGAAAGTTGGAATGTGCGGCTTCCTTGTGCAGTTTCTCCATTCATTGCTTTGATGAGTTTGCATGCCTGGCTCTTCCATTTTCCGTTCTCGTCTCTATAATAGGCTTGATATGAAATGGAGCGTTTCAACTTGAAATGTCCCTTTTTCTGTACATGTTTCAGGGAATCAATCAGTTTCTTGGCAGAATCGCGTAGTTCCAGTTCGTGTTGGGTATAAGCGCAAATAGAGTTGTAGCCTGCATCCAGGACAGAATGAGAGTGAATATAATAGTTCAGTTCTCCAACTTTCCATTTGGAGTCTCTATACAAACTGTCTAAAGAATCAACTTTCTCTTTAAAGTTAAAGATGCTATCCGCATCTTTGCCTAGATAGTGATTCCGGCTGATGCTGTTGTTGTAGCAGGCGGCAAGTCTTCCTTCACATGAAGGAATCAACGCCCAACGGTTCATAAAGTTGGCAGCCAGTGTCGTAGTGTCTTCGTCGAATCGGAGTATTGTTTTTCCATTTTGAATTAATTCGTAGTGACTGTATACTTTTATGTTTGCTTTTGCCTTGTTCACTCTATCACTTGATGGGTTCAGACAATAATAGCTCCATGTGCTGGCGGCAGCCAGCAGAATGAGAACTAAACTTGTGATATATAATATTTTCTTTTTCATTTGATGATGACCTCCAATATTTTCTTGGTGGTTTCGGTAATCTTTGTTTTTTCAGACGTACGTTCGCCGATAAGCCAGATGATTTCACCTTTACTATCAGTTAATACATGCTGTGTCTTCTTTTGTATATAGTCAAATTTCCTATCGGTCATATAGTCACTCAACAGTTTGCTACCCTTCATGCCGAAAGGTTGAAATCTGTCGCCTTCTTTTACCAGTCGGTAGGTGAGGGGAAAACTGACTTTTTCAGCATCCAAAGTGATACATTGCGATTCTTTGCTTGGCATGAAGTCACTCATATGCGAGAAGATTCTTATCTTGATTTGGGTTCCTTCGTCCATGTTGTAAATGCCTTCTTCTGGCAGTCGGAACGCTCTTTGCTCCTGAATGTTATTCAAGTCTTTTATGTTAGAGATCAACAGCTGTTCTCTGTCGATGACTATCATATAGTCTTCGTTTTTCCAGATTTTACCGACACCACGATCCTGACTGAAGAGGCTTTCACAGATGTCATCAATGACATTGCCATGAAAACCATATCTGCCTAATTCCTTATGGAGTATGAATTCCGGACTTGGAGCATTCATGACAGATACTTTAGGGATATATATAACTTTCCTATTAGAGTCGGTTGTACTGATGCTATCCATGCTCTCAAGTATACTTTTCGCTTGGCGTATGTATTTGGCAGTGAGAGCGATATTTTCACTTGCTGCCGGGTTGATACTTTCTAAAAGAGGTACTACATGATGGCGAATTTTATTTCTTAAAGCATCGTCTTCCAAATTTGTTGAATCTGTGACAAAATCTTGCTTTTTTTCTTTTAGGTATTGCAATATATCCTGTCGGCTGATGCAGAGAAGAGGGCGCAGAATATTTCCGTTTTTGGGGGCGATGCCTGCTAATCCGTCTACTCCAGATCCTCTTAACAGATTCAGAAGTAAAGTTTCTACATTGTCATCGCGATGATGGGCCACACAAATGCCTCCTGCATGCAAGTCTTTTACTAATTGGGCAAAATAGCTGTAGCGTAAGTTGCGTGCAGCCATTTCGATACTTACCTTGTGCAAATGGGCATAAGCATAAGTATCAAAATGGATTCGAGACAAACTGATTCCCTGTTGTTGGCACAGATTTACACAAAATTGCTCGTCTCTGTCACTCTCTTCGCCGCGAAGGTGAAAGTTACAGTGCGCCGCAGAAATATTCAGTCCTATATTTTTCAAGATAAGCAATAGGGCAACGCTATCGGCACCTCCGGACAAGGCAACGATATATGGTGTTTGCCACTTGAACATACCATGGTGAATAATATATTTTTTGACGATATTTTCAATTTTGTTCATTCTGCGATACCTTAAAAGTATATGATGTTCTTATTACTTTCTGTTTTTCAAAAAGTCTTCTGCCCGCTGCAAATCTTCTGGCGTGTCGATGCCTACAGTTTCTACATCTGTAGTACCAACTTTTATCTTGTAGCCATTCTGCAGCCATCGAAGTTGTTCCAGGCTCTCTGCTATTTCTAGTGAGCTTTGTGGCAGTTTGGTTACCTCTTTTAAAACTTCTTTGCGGTAAGCATAGATGCCCAAATGTTTCAGATAAGGAAAACTCTTGAGCCATTCTTCCTCTTCTTTTCCTCTTACGTATGGAATGATGCTGCGAGAGAAATACATAGCAAAGCCTTGATTGTCTACAACAATCTTTGGACTATTAGGATTTTTTACAGCTTCCATACTGGTAAATGCTTTTCCTAAAGTGGCAATTTGGGTTGTTGGGTCATCAAAACACTGGCAGATGGTTTCCAGTTGACTCTTGTCAACAAAAGGTTCATCTCCTTGAACATTGACAATGACATCCCAGTCTCCACCAATTTTTTCGATAGCTTCTTCTATGCGGTCAGTACCGCTCTTATGATCCTTGCGCGTCATAACAGCTTTACCGCCAAATGCTTCTACAGCATTGAAAATTCGCTCATCGTCTGTTGCAACATAGGCTGCTTCTAGACAAGTTGCTACTTTCTCATAAACATGCTGTATCACTGGTTTGCCATCTAACATGGCAAGTGGCTTTCCCGGGAAACGTGTTGATGCGTATCTTGCTGGAATAATTCCTATAAATTTCATAATCTTCTATATTTAAACCTGTTTACTATTCAATTCATGCGATTCGTTTAACTTCAAATAAAAAAAGTTGCACTTCCGCAGACGCAAAAGTACAACTTTATTTTGTATTCACCAAAAAACTTTTTGTTTTTTTTGAAAAACCTCAGAGAATATTTAATGTTCTCCCAATTTTTTTATTCGTATCTGATAGCCTCGATAGGGTCGAGCCTTGCTGCCTTCTTTGCAGGATACCATCCAAAGAAAACTCCAGTAAATGTACAGACTGCAAAACTCATAATAATGCTCCAAGGCTCTATTTGGGTGGCTATATGGAAGAAAGAGTTCAGACTGAGCGACAAACTAACTCCCAATATCACTCCTATAATACCGCCAGTTACAGAAAGTAAGATAGCTTCTATCAGAAACTGGTTCAAAATATCAATACCTCGTGCGCCCACACTCATTCGAAGACCTATTTCGCGGGTGCGCTCTGTTACAGATACATACATGATGTTCATGATTCCGATGCCGCCTACCAGCAGCGAGATTCCTGCCACGGATCCGAGCAGGATGGTGATTGTAGACATGGTAGAATTCATCATGCTTGAAATTTCCTCTTGTGAGCGGATATTGAAGTCATCTTCATCTGCTTCAGTAGTATCTGTTGCGTCTTTCAATTTGTGGTTGCGCCTCAATATTTCTGTAATCTGATCTTGGGCAGGTTGAGAAGCCTCTTCGGTGATAGCTGAGCAGACGATGCCTCCTAAATAGGTTTGTGCCATAATTCGCTTCATTACTGTTGTGTAGGGCGCAAGTACCAAATCATCCTGGTCCATACCCATACTATTGTAACCTTTTTTCTTCAAGACACCGATTACTCTGAATGGAATGCTGTTAAATCGCACAACCTTACCGATAGGATCACTGCCATCAGGGAAAAGATAGTCGACTACTGTCTGTCCCAAAATACAAACTTTAGATGCAGCCTTAATGTCTGTATCAGTAAACATTTCTCCATCTGCCACTTTCAGTTGTCGGATGGAAAGATAGTCTTGGTTTACACCATAAATGGAACTTTGGGTGTTGTTGTTTCCGTAGATCCACTGTCCGGAACTGTTTACAGTAGGAGAAATAGCTGAGATATAATTACATTCGTCTTTGATGCTCTGATAGTCGGCTTGCTTCAGCGTCTCCATTGACGAAGCATCCTGTCTCACACCGCCACGCATGTCTGCACCTGGTGAAATCATAATCATGTTTGATCCCATCTCTGCGATGTTTGCCTTGATGCTGGCTTTACTTCCTTGTCCGATGGCAAGCATGGTAATAACCGCAGCAATACCGATGATGATGCCAAGTGCGGTAAGGAAAGAGCGCATTTTGTTGGCAGCTATGGCGCGGATGGCTATTTTGAAAAGATTCTGATAATTCATTTACTTTGAATTTTGAATATTGAACTTTTTAATTTTGAACATAGAGCATGTGAAGAGCATAACTCTTGATAATTCTTCACTCTTTGTTCTTTATAATCATTGCTTCTCTTTATTCATCCGTGTTGGCAGGCAAGGCTGCCAGACCTTCGGCTGCCGAGAGAATATGTTCGTTATAGGTGTCGCTGATGATGTGACCATCACGCAGTTCGATATTACGACTCGAATAATTTGCAATGTCTGGGTTGTGGGTAACGAAGATGATGGTTCTTCCTTCAGCATAAAGTTTTTGGAAGAGTACCAGAATCTCGAAACTGGTTCTGGTGTCGAGATTACCCGTTGCTTCATCAGCAAGTATCACAGCGGGGTTGTTGACCAACGCACGGGCTATTGCTACACGCTGCATCTGTCCTCCAGACATCTGATTACTCTTATGATAGAGACGTTCTCCTAAACCAACAGCTTTCAGCGATTCGATAGCACGTTGCTTTCGTTCTTCTGCGCTTACGTTCGGGTTGTACATCAGTGGAAGTTCTACATTTTCTACACTTGTAGTCTTCGGTAGAAGATTGTAGTTCTGGAAGATGAATCCAATCTTTCGGTTTCTAAGAATGGCGCGATCATTACGTGACATCTTTCGTACGCTTACTCCATCCAGATAGTATTCGCCACTGGATGGGGTATCGAGACAACCTAGCTGGTTCAGCAGGGTAGATTTACCTGATCCTGATTTACCCATGATGGTAACAAACTCACCTTCGTATATTTTAAAGCTTACACCTTTTAGGGCGTGGACAGTTTCCTCACCCACAAGAAAGTCGCGACGAACATTATCGAGTTCTATCACAACTTTCTTTTCGCTGTTTGCTTGAATATTGTCGTTTGCCATACTCTTATTTTTTATTTTTTCTTTCCTCTAGGTCCAGGACCGCTAATCAAACCTTGACTTTGTTGAGGCTCCTCATTCTCTTCAGGGGTATTAACTATGATTTCAGTAACAATCTTCTGTCCTTTCTTCAAACCCTTGATAATTTCAGTATGTATACCGTCGCTCTGACCGATGGTTACAGAATGAGCTGTAAGGGTATTGTTAGCAAGAGTCCAAACTTTGTTTTTTCCTTTGCAGTCAACAATCTTGATGTTCTTTCCCACAGTTTCCTTGGTTGGAGTAAAGCGGAGTGCTTTGTTGGCAACGGCAAGAATACCAGCACGTTCTTGTGTAAAGATGGTTACATTTGCTGTCAAACCTGGTTTTAATTTGAGATCTGCGTTAGGTGCAGAGATGACAACCTCGTAAGTGACTACATTGTTTGTTGTAGTAGCTTCCAAACGAACCTGTTTTACTGTTCCCTGGAATACATCGTCAGGATAAGCATCTACTGTAAAATTAACGCGGTCACCTTCTTTTACCCCGCCTATATCTGCCTCGTCAACATTTGCAATCACCTGCATGTTGGTCAGATCTTTAGCGATAGTAAAGAGCTCTGGTGTGTTGAAGCTTGCTGCTACGGTCTGTCCTTCCTCTACGCTTTTTGATATGACAGTTCCATCTATTGGGGATGTAATTGTAGCATAGCTCAGGTTGGTTTGGGCTTTCTGTACATTTTCCTTGGCCGAAGCTACTTGCTCTTTCGCCTGGCGATAGGTGAGAAGCGCATTTTCATAATCGTCAGCACTTACCAAACCTTTCTTATAGAGGGTCTGGTAGCGGCTCATGTTTGCACTCTGATAGTTCAAACTGCTTTGCGCACTTGCCAGGTTAGCTTTGGCAGTATTCAACTCGCTCATCAGGTTGGTTTTGTCGAGTTCAGCTATGACTTCACCTTTTTTTACCTGCGAATTGTAATCAACATAAAGTTTGTTTACAATACCACTCACCTGTGTACCAACCGTTACAGATGTTACCGCTTCAATAGTACCGGTTGCAGTTACACTATTCTGCAATGTTTGTGTGGTTACAGCTTCCTGCTTGAAGTCTATTTGCTCTTCGTTTTTACTTCCAGATAACAGCCATGCTGCCACAGCTACGATGATTACCACAATCAGGGCAATCCAGATTTTGCTGATTCTAAGTTTTTTCATAAAAATGTATGTACCTATTAATGATTTGCAATATGTTTTCGGATGTTATCACCTATCTTTTCTTTAGATTCTGCCGTTTTGGTAGAATTTCAACATGTTGATATTCAGAATGGTAAGATACTTTGCCTGAAGTTCGTTCTGTTTAGCCTTCAGAAGATTATCTTTGCCGGTTCTCAATTCTACGATGTTCTTTAATCCCAGTTTAAACTGTTCACTTAAAAGATCGTAGCTAGTTTGTGCACTTTCGCTGCTCGCCTTGGCAGCCTTAAACTGGCTTTGGTTTGTATTAGCCTGCAGCCAATAGTTTTCGATAGTAGAGTAGAGCTTAGTTTGCTCATTCTTTATATCGAGCAGGATGCTTTCACGCTGAATGAGTGCTTTGTTGACAGAAGTCTTGGTCTGTCGGTTATCAAAGAGAGGAATGCTGACACCGATTCCACCACTCAGGCTGAAGTTGGTTTTCATCTGACTGCCCCAACCGTTTTTGTTCATGGATGTGGTGCTGGTCGTAGCTCCTGCATTTGCGCTGATGGTTGGCAACTTTCCTGCCTTTGCAATCTTGATGTTCAGATCGTTCTGGTCGAGTTTGTTTTGATAGCTCAAAAACTCAGGGCGATTCTGAAGCGCAGCTGTATAGACACTGTTCATTCCTGGGATAGAGGCCAGAGCCATCTGGTCTGTTGTGCTTGGAATAGCGATGTCGAAAGCTTCTTCACTGGTAATCTGCAGGAGTTCCTTCAGCTGTCGTTTATAGTTTTTAACGTTACTTTCAGCCTGCACGATGTTAAACTCATCTTGTGCTCTCTGTGCTGTGAGTTGTGCTAAGTCTGCTTGGCTCATCTTGCCAATTTTTACCATTTCCTTACCACGCTCTTCGTTTTGAACACTCGACTGATAACTTTCTTTGTTTACGTTGATAGCCTCTGTAGAGTAGAGTATCTGTACATAAAGTTGAGCTATCTGTTCTTGCAGGTTGAGGGCTTGTGCTGTCGAATCGAGTTGTGCCGCTTCCTGTGTCAGCTTGTTCAGTTTCACCTGATTCCTGTTTTTGTTTCCGTTCCAAATCGTGTAACTGCCCATCACGCTATAGCTGCCATTGTAATATACCTTGTCGATGGAAGCTTTGCTGAAACCTTCTCCGCTGATTCCATTAGAAACCCAAGGCGTATAGCTTACACTTTGATTGGTGCTGGCAGAGAGCGATGGCAGAAGTGCTGACTTTGATTGCAGATAGTCCTCCTGAGCTGAAGCTTTTGTGAGTTGAGTCTTCTGCAGTTGAATGTTGTTAGCCAGTGCGTAACTGATACAATCCTGCAGTGACCATTGCTTAGCTTGTACAGCGATAGGGGCCGACATGATGAACAGCGCTACCGCCATGTTTTTTAAACTTGCGTTCATACTCTTTTTACTTTTTGTTTTCATTTTTACAGAACTCTTTGCATCTGTTCTGATTAAATGTGGATTAATGTTCTTACTTTCCATAATTGCAAATCTTAATAGGATACATCATTTTTTGATTTGACGTAAGCGTCGCCTATAAAGTTGCAACTGATATGTGTTTTTGATTAAAAACGTGATGATTGGTTTAATATTCTCATTTATCTTTAACAATCCTTTTCAAAGTGAAAGATTTCTTTTGCTTTTCCACATTAATTTATTTATATTTCTCAAAAAAATGTTTCTTCTTTCGTTATCTTCGCTGAAATTGTGTAACTTTGCAGAAAAATTTTAAGAAAGGAATAAAATAAATGCCGTTAAGATTACCAGATAAGCTTCCAGCTATCGAACTGTTGAAGCATGAGAATATATTCGTGATGGACGAAAGTCGTGCGCATAAACAGGAGATTCGTCCGTTGAAAATCTGTGTGCTCAATTTGATGCCCCTCAAGATTACGACAGAGACAGATCTCGTTCGTCTTCTGTCGAATACTCCTCTTCAGTTAGAGGTTTATTTTATGAAGTTGAAAAGTCACACGCCAAAGAATACACCAATAGAGCACATGATGATGTTCTACAAGGATTTTCAGGAACTTTCCAAACAGAAGTTTGATGGAATGATAGTTACCGGTGCTCCCATCGAAACGATGGCTTATGAGGAGGTAGAATATTGGCCTGAAATCAAAGAGATTTTTGATTGGGCCCGTACCCATGTTACTTCAACACTCTATATCTGCTGGGGTGCCCAGGCTGGTCTTTATCATTTCTATGGTGTTCCTAAGTATCCTTTAGAGAAGAAGATGTTTGGTATTTTTAAGCAGAAGCCTCTCGATTTGTCTCAGCCAATCTTCCGCGGTTTCGATGATATCTTTAATATGCCTCATAGTCGCCATACAGAGGTAAGACGTGAGGATATTGAAAAAGTGCCAGGACTTGACATCATTGCCGAATCGCCTGAAAGCGGTGTCAGCATTGTGATGGCCAGAAACGGCCGCGAATTCTTTGTGACGGGTCATCTTGAGTATGCACCAAACACGCTGGATAAGGAATATAAGCGTGATATGGGCAAGCGTGATGATGTAGAACTGCCAAAGAATTATTATTATCATGACGATCCGAACGAAGAACCTCTGGTGACATGGCGTGCTCATGCCAACCTCTTCTATAGTAATTGGATCAACTATTATGTTTATCAGGAGACTCCTTACAATATTGACGAAATCAGTTAATTTGAAGGGCTCGGGTGATTTCGAGATAGATTTCTTATGCAAACATTAGAATTATTGGCGCCTGCCAAAAACTTGGAATGTGGTATTGCTGCCATTGATCATGGTGCAGATGCCGTATATATTGGTGCACCTCGTTTTGGTGCACGAGCAGCAGCAGGCAATTCGCTGGAAGATATCAGACAGTTGTGTGATTATGCTCATCAGTTTGGAGCAAAGGTTCATGTTACAGTGAATACTATCATCTATCAGGATGAGATGTTGGATACGCTTAAGATGATCCAGCAACTTGATGAGATTGGTGTAGATGCACTTTTGCTGCAGGATATGGGTGTGCTTACTGAGGTGAGGGCGCAGAATTTGTGGAGTAGAGAATTGCATTCCAGTACCCAGTGTGATGTAAGAACTCCAGAAAAGGCGTATTGGCTTACCACGTTAGGTTTCAAACGTGTTGTTCTGGCTCGTGAGCTTTCGCTCGATGAAATCAAGGCGATCCATCAGGCGATTCCTGATAGAGAAATAGAGGTCTTTGTACATGGAGCGCTCTGCGTAAGCTATTCGGGTGTCTGTTATGCTTCTGAGAAGTGTTTCGGGCGCTCTGCCAATCGTGGAGAATGTGCACAGTTCTGTCGTATGAAGTTTGATTTGCTTGATTCCAATGGTCAGGAGATAGAACATCAGCGTTATCTGTTGTCCCTCAAGGATCTTTGTCAGCTTGATCATCTTAAGGATCTTGCTGATGCTGGAGCTACTTCGTTCAAGATAGAAGGAAGATTAAAAGATATCAACTACGTCAAGAATGTGGTGGCTGCCTATAGCAGTCAACTCGATGCAATCGTAAAAGCTGAACCGCGTAAGTATCGCCGTGCATCGGTGGGACATGTTCAATATAATTTTACACCTAATCTGAAGAAGACTTTCAATCGTGGCTTTACCCATTATTTCCTGAATGGGCGACAGCCGGATATTGCTTCTTTCGATACACCGAAAGCTATCGGCGAGTTTGTGGGAAAGGTTAAGGAAATACGTGGCAACATTTCTTTCAACGTAGCCACAGTAGCCAGCTTTAAAAATGGCGATGGACTGTGTTTTATCAATGATGACCGTGAGTTGGAAGGCTTTCGTGTGAACAGAGTAGAGGGAAATCGCCTCTATCCGTTTGGAATGCCTGAACATTTGCGTCCGGGCATGGCTCTTTATCGTAATAACGATCGGGCTTTCGAGGCTTTGCTGGCTCGTAAGTCTGCTGAACGTAAAATCTATATTGTCATAGAAATGGAGCCTGTGATGGGTAATGAGTTCAGGGAAGAGCCACAGGGGGTAAAGGCTGTTGTCAACATCATGAAGACGAAAGAGGCTGCTGGAGGCTTGATTTATCAGGTGGCTGAGGTGTTTAAAGAGTTGAAACTCGAAAAGGCGAAACGCCCGCAGGGCGAAAATATAAAGGCTCAGATGAGCAAACTGGGCGATACGATTTACGAAGCTTACCAGGTAGAACTTCTGAAGGGAATGGAAACATACTTTGTTCCGAACAGTATTCTCACTGCTATCCGGCGTGAATTGATAGATGAACTTACCAAGGCAAATCAGAAACAGCTTGATAAGTCGTTGTGGGGTGGATGGGATAGAACCTTGTTCAACAATGGTTTTGGATTCAGTCAGCCCGGTGAGCACCGACTTACGAAAGAGGAATTTACTTGGCAGCCGGAATACGGAAAATGGGGATATCTCTATAATATAGCTAACTATGATGCAAGAGATTTTTATCAGATTCATGGTCTGTCGCCAGTAGTTCCGGCATTTGAATTGGGTAAGAATATTCCTTCTGCATGGGATGCTAAGACCCAGGAAGAATATGATGAGAATATAGAAAAAGACAAGGCAAACCGAAGTATGCAGCCTAAGTATACCAATGAAAAGGGAGAATCGCTCCTGATGCAGTGCCGCCATTGTATCCGCTATTCGTTGGGCTACTGTGTGAAGCGTGGAGGCAAGAAACCATCCTGGAGAGAGCCTCTCTTCCTTCAGTTGGGCGACGGTCGCCGCTTCCGTCTGGAGTTTGCGTGCAACGAATGTCAGATGAACTTATATAGTGAGAAATAAATGGAAAAGAAATGGACGATACAGATTCTTTGTATGCTGAGCATCCTCTTGATGTTCAGCAGTTGTTATCATCGCCGTGCTCATCACCAGATGCATGCAGCTATGGTAGAGTACAGTAATAAACAACTCGATTCCATTTCGTTTTCTACCACCCATCATTATACCAACAAATTCAATTTTCTGGTATTCAAGGATTCCCTGGAATTGATAGCGCAACAGCCTGAAGAATTTTTGAGTAATTTGCCTATCGACTCCTTCGCCGTCCGAAAGAACCGCCTGCTGGTGGTTACGGATATCCGTATGGTTCCTCAGGATTCCATAGATTCTGTTTGGGTGCAGTTGGCAACAGAAGATAATCAGTTTGGCTGGACCCGTGAGTCCCGTCTGCTGCCGAAGGTTGTGCCCGATGATCCTATTTCAGAGTTCATCATGACCTTCAGCAATACTCACTTGCTCATCTTCATGGTTATCATTATTCTCATAGCCGTAGCTTATACAGTTCGTAAGATTTTCCATAGCAATGGTAAACTGGTTCATTTTAATGATATTGATTCACCATATCCTACAGCCTTGGTGCTTATTGTTTCGATATCAGCAACCTTCTATGCAACCATTCAGTTGTTTTTGCCAGAAGTATGGCGTCATTTTTATTTTCATCCTACGCTCAATCCTTTTGCCGTACCGCCTATATTGGGTTTTTTCCTGGCTACAGTCTGGGCGATACTGATAGTAGGACTGGCTTGTGTTGATGAGGTGAAACACCGTTTGCCGGCAGGTGATGCAGTTCTGTATCTGGGTGGTTTAGTGGGTGTTTGCGCCATTGATTACATCATTTTCAGTGTTACTACCTTATATTATATAGGTTATTTACTGCTAGTAGCCTATATATGGTTTGCCATACGGGTTTATCTGTTTCCTCATAAATAAGGATAGGGGGTGCAGGAAAAAATATGTACCTTTGCACCCGTTATGAAAAGAATAGTATTTTATAGTAAAAAGAGCGTATGCATTGGTTTGGCAGCGGTAGCGTTGCAGGCTTATGCAGTGGATAATGAAAGGGCTACTTGCTCTGACCTGTCACTAGGTACGAGTGAAAAGCTTACAGCTGCTAACGGCTTGCTGGCTGATAGCAGCCGAGTTTATGACATTGATGAAGTTGTGGTTGTTTCGCAGCCTAAGGAGAATTTCCGTCTTCGTCAACAGCCTCTCAGCAGCACTTCCTTTGGTTCTTATCAGATGCAGCGATTGGGTTCTCGCGATTTGCGTGAACTTTCCTGCTATGTTCCTAACTTCGTAATGCCCAACTATGGATCGCGTTTTACCAATGCCATGTATGTGCGCGGCATTGGAAGCCGTATCAACAGTCCGGCTGTAGGAATTTATCTTGACGGAATTCCGGTGTTGAGCAAGGCTGCTTTCAATCTTCACCATTATCAGACCAGCCGTATAGATATTCTCCGTGGTCCACAGGGAACACTCTATGGTCAGAATTCTGAAGGTGGTTTGGTGCGCATCTATTCCCGCGATGCTTATGATAGCAAGGGCACCTACGTTAATCTGGGATTGGGCTCTCATTTCTATCGTAATGTAGAAGCGGCTCATTATATGAAGCTTTCACCTCGTATCGCATTAGGGGTAGCTGCTTTTTATGATGGACAGAAGGGATTCTTCCATCGTGCAGGAACCAGCGATTATGCCGACAATTATGATGAGGCTGGCGGTAAGTTTAATCTTAAGTTCCGTTTTGATAGAGGATGGAGCATGGATTTGCTGGCCAATTACCAATTTGTCTATCAGCATGCATTTCCTTATGGTCAGTTGGATTTAAACAGTGGCAAGGCTGCATTGCCAAATACAACATTCCCTGGGCTTTATCGCCGCAACATGCTGCTTTCGGGTGTCAATCTTCGTCATGAAGGAGCGAAATGGGATTTTGCTTCTACTACCAGCTATCAGTTCCTGGATGACAATATGAAGATGGATCAGGATTATCTTCCTGGAGATTATTTGAGCTTGCAGCAAGACCAGTTGCAGAATTCTATCACTCAGGAGTTCACATTTAAGAGTCGTCAGCCTTTCTTCGGTTTCTGGCATCTTACCCAGGGTGCATTCTTCTCCCATGTGTGGTTGAAGACAAATGGTCCTGTAAAATTCGGTTCAGCATTGACGAAGCCTATCAGTAACGTTATCCAGACTCAGATGCAGCATGCAATGCCTCCGGCAATGGCTAGCGGAGTTTCTGTCAGTGTAGATATGGGAGCTCCGGGTTTGTTCCATACTCCTCAGAGCAATTTGGGTCTCTATCACGAGAGTACGTTTGATCTTTCTTCCCGTCTGAAAGCTACGCTTGGTTTGCGTTACGATTTCATGCATACAAGTATTCATTACGATACTTATGCTTATATGGCGATGACAGCTAAGGTGATGGGCAGGGAGACTACTTATACTTTGCGTTCAATGCTCAACCGCAAAACGGGTGATGATTACAACCAGCTTCTACCAAAATTTGGCTTAAGTTACCAGCTTGATGAGCAGGGCAGCAATGTTTATGCCACAGTGAGCAAGGGCTATCGTGCAGGCGGTTATAATATCCAGATGTTCAGTGACATCTTGCAGACCGAACTGAATGCTCACCGTCAGGATGCGATGCGAGGCGATTACGACGTTTCTCATACCGATGAAGATTATGATAGGGTGAACCAGACTATTGCCTTTAAGCCGGAAACCTCATGGAATTATGAGGTAGGAACGCATCTCAATCTTTTTGATCATCGTCTTCATTTCGATTTGAGTGCCTTCTATATGCAGGTTCGTAATCAGCAACTCTCTGTGATGGCAGGAACCTATGGCTTTGGCCGAATGATGGTTAATGCAGGTAAGAGTCACAGTTGTGGTATTGAAGCCGCGCTCAAGGGTCAGGCTTTCGACGGTGCTTTTGATTGGGGTGTAAACTATGGTTTTACACGCGCCGTATTTGATGAATATACTGATGGCGAGGGTGATAAGGCTGTGAATTATAAGGACAAGAAGGTTCCTTATGTTCCTCAGCATACGATAGCAGCCATGGCTGACTATCATTTAGGACAGTTTACCTTCGGATTGAACATGAATGCGCAGGGCAAGACTTATTGGGATAATGCCAATACCTACAGCCAGAAGATGTATTTCGTGATGGGTGCGCATTGTGATATTGATTTCAGCAAGATGAGCATCAGTATCTGGGGTAAGAATCTCACAGATACTAATTACAATACCTTTGCTGTTGATAATGCAGCAACAGGAAAGAAACTGTATTTTGCCCAGCGTGGCAATCCTTTCCAATGTGGTGTTGATCTGAAATTCCACTTTTAGGATTAAAAAGAAAAGGAGTTCCGGCATTCTGAAATGCTAGAACTCCTTTTCTTTTTAATCTCATTTATTTCCTTCCTTTATTTTAATTCTCCATATCCTACCAGCCGGTCGGTGCGGTCGCTCTGAGCCCGATAGTAAACCAGTACATTGTATTTGTTCTGGGTCTGGTAGAAATTTCCTTCTGATGGGAGTAGCCTGATGCTTCCGTCCTCCATCTTCATGAGATACTGATAACTGTAATAACCTTGCTTCATGAAGAGACGTGCGTGATAGGTTTTCGTCATTTCATCATATTCCATCCGATATTCGGGGAGGAAACGGCCGTAGGTCCAATCTGCGTTCAGATAAACATCGCCTGGCAGTTTGGGAGCCTTCAGGGTAAAGTGAATCTGTGCATATTCGCAGGTGTTGTTGTTTTCTACGTTGTCGCTGTTGCGGATATAAAACGAACCTTTGGCAGCTTCGTCGTAAACGTAATTGGGGCGAGGGCTGTCAGTCATTACCTTTACCTGATAGTCGCTTCCATCCCAATCTATGGCGTCTATTCCCATGGTTGGATGATCGGTGTCCAGAAACTCAAACTTTCTGTATTCGTTGCCCGCATCGAAAATCAGAGCTCTTACATGCTGCCAACTCATTTTCCCCGCACTCAGGTAGTCGGGTTTAGGGTTGATGACAGCATTGTCCCATCTTCCGTTCTGAAGCACTACGATGTTCAGCTGGTTGGGATGAGTGATTCTCAGTTGGCTGTGATCCAGTTCCATTTTCAGTTGCTGATGGTCCTTCTGGATATCTATATCTGTTGTAGAAGTAGCTTCTAACTTCAGTTTAACTAATGGCTGAGGCTCTGTAATCATCCAGCAGGCTGTAAACATTTTGCCTTCTTCCTCGTTTTCCGCATTGTCGTCATAAACCGTCAGTCTGTAGTTGCCGCTCATGGTAAGTTGGCAGTCGGCATTGGGAATTGCCAGATGATAATGAGTGTAAGGATGATTGGTGTTGATGGATTGCTCTACATCTTCAATAATCTGATTGCCGTTGAAGCCTCTCATATAGTCGCTTTCAAAGAGCGAAGCAGATACGTTCCAGTTTGCATCACAATGTTCAATCTTGTAGCTGTACCGATGATAATCGTGCGTCATGTCGTCAAAATCGATATGGATAGGTTCTCCGCCCAGTGACGATACTGGGAGCGATAACCAGTTGGTTCCGCCTACAACCTGTAGGGTTCTGATGCGCTGGTTGAATATCTCGTGCTGCTGCGCCCAGGCAGGATAGGTAAACAGAAAGAGAAGGGAGATGATAGTGTATAATTGTTTCATATTGCTTCGTACGTATATATAAAAAAATAACTTGCAGTAGCCTTTTGGTAAAGAACTAAATGCAAGCTTAAACAATCTAAATTAATACATGAAAACACTTTTGTAGTCGATAGGGGAATCGAACCCCTATGCCAAGATTGAGAATCTTGTATCCTAACCATTAGATGAATCGACCATTCAAAAAAATCTCTATTGGTCTCCCGACTTATAGAGACTTATTAATCTAATACCATGAAAAACACATGTAGTCGATAGGGGAATCGAACCCCTATGCCAAGATTGAGAATCTTGTATCCTAACCATTAGATGAATCGACCAACGGTACATATTTCGGACGATAGCTTGCGGAAGGTGGGGGATTCGAACCCCCGGTACGGTAACCCGCACGGCAGTTTAGCAAACTGCTGGTTTCAGCCACTCACCCAACCTTCCAGTCGGATTCTTAACCGAATCAACCAAGCATCGTTCTTAAATGCGAGTGCAAAGGTACTACTTTTTTCTGATTCTACCAAATCTTTTTGCAACTTTTTTTCGATAAAAATGCATTTTCTTTGTAACTCCCACATTATCAGGGGTTGTTTTCTTTCAGTATGATGAGTGCTTTCATTCCTAAAACGAGCAGAGGCGGATTTCTTTCTCAGAAATCCGCCTCTTGTAAAAGAAAGGGCCGCTCGATGATGTGATGAAACTCCGAATGTATAAACATTTGAGAGTCCTCCGCCTTTGTAATCCACCGGCTTTTCAGCTTACCTGCCTGCTGCAGTTTATGTGGCCCGCCATGAGCAAGAGAATGTCCTCTCGGTTTCAATAGTGTAATTTGATGAGTATCCCGATCGAACCGAAACGACCCTTATTCCTTCTGGCACCCATGCATCATCACGATGCAACGGTGCAAACATCTTAGTCATTATTTGATAATGCAAAGATAATGCAATATTTTGAAACTACCAAATGTTTTAGCTGTTTTCTTCGAATATTTTTTCGAAATATTTTTTCAGTTCCGTTTTGTCCTCTATAATATTGCGCAGTTCGTTGAGCGCTTTCTCGTTAGGGGAGTTGGGAATCCATAACCTGATGTATCCGTTTCGTGAATATTTTTCGTCCATGTGCTGGCTGAACCGCTCCCATTGCTGCTCCTTGTCATATTTTGGATTGTTTTCTTTGCCATACTGTATGGCGCGCAGAAATATCTCGTGAACATCAATGTCGCGATCGGCTTCTGCCACAATCTTGCCATAGATGCTGCGAGGTTGTCGGCTGGATGAAGCCCGATGGTCCTCAACAGCTTCTTTCATGATTTTAATCTGCTCCGGACCGAACCAGCGCTTCAGTCTTGCATCTGCCTGCAGAATCTTACCGCTGGTTATATGATGAATGGCACGCGGACCGCTCATCCCCAGGTCGTGGTAAGCGGCTATTACATACACCATATCGATGTCGGCTCCGGTTACCGGAACCAGTTTCAGAGAGTTTCTGATGACTCGGGTAACATGTCTGAGTCCATGACTTTCGCCAAAAGCATTATATTTGGGGAGAATCTGTTTCTCCACAAAGTCCATGATTTCGAGATTTACCTGTTGCTTCATAGATTTTCCTCCACTTTATTTATATAATAAGGTACGCGCGTACATTATTATTAGTTTATTATTGTTCAATTCGCCATTCCGATGATGATCAGGGATGATACAATGCCGAAACAGAAGATGTTCAGAGCTGTTTTGCCTAGAATTCTGTTCAGTTCTCTTCCTTCGCCTATCTTTTTCATCTCCATAAAGGTTCTGTTGTGCAGAACGATATAGAGTGCTGCAAACGGCAGGAAGATGCTGCTGGCTTCATGCTGAAATACTTCGTAGGTGGTTACACCTATTATGGTAATGATTCCCAGATTGCCCAATGCACAGTATAACCGCTCGGCATTCTTCTTTCCTATGTGAACCACAAGAGTCTTCTTGCCGGCTCTCTGGTCGTTGTCATGATCGCGGTAATTGTTCAGAATGAGCAGCGTATCAACTACCAGTCCGCAGGCTACAGATACGAGAACCGTTTCCATGCTTACTCCCTGCATGGTTTCGGGCATTACGAGATAGTATGTGCAGCATACGGGTACAATGCCGAAGAAGAGCAGTACCAGAATATCGCCCATGCCCAGATAGCTGAGACAGGTAGTATAGAGAAAACAGAAGACTACGCAACAGATGCCAACGATAACCATTTCCCAACCTCCGAAAAGAACCAGCGGAAGCCCTATGGCACAGCCCAGAAGAGTAGTGAGGATGATTCCCCATTTCATGGCTTCCAATGTTATCCAGCCTTCAGCGCAGGCACGTTTCGGTCCCAGCCGGGTTTCGTCGTCATTGCCATGTTTGAAGTCGAAATAATCATTCACCAGATTGCTGTCTATCTGCATCACCCATGCAAAGAGCAGGCAGAGTAGGGCTGGCAATATCTGTATCTGCTGAGCGTCTTTATAAGCCAGCGCAATACCCAATAAAACAGGAACAGCCGCCGCCGTCAGAGTCTTCGGGCGAGCGGCTAGATACCATGCTTTTATAGAATTTGTTTCTATCATATTCTGAAAAGATTAAAATTGAATCTCCTGAAATTCTTAAGGAAAATCAGAAAGATTAATTGAAGAAGTTCCAGCTTACTCCAATACGGAACACTCTCTCGTTCATCGGATAATGAGGAGCGAAGAAGTAGTTCTTGTCGCCCTGTCCTGCATTGATGTGGCTCATCATTACGAAGAAACGGGTGTGCTTGATGTGAACGTTGGCGTAAACATTGACGATAGGATAGTTGCCTATCTTTACGTTGTTCTCGCCGTTGCCCTGTACCGTATACTGTCCCATATAAGGTGAATAGTCGGGAGCTTCATAGCTTGTAAAGTAGCGCATGTCAGCACCCAGGTCTACGTTCAGCACCTTTACCACCTTGAACTTGATGTAGAGGTTGGTGTAGGCATTGAAGGCTGGCACTGGCAGAACACTCTCCTTGCTTGAGTGCTGGTAGGTAAACTGGTTTTCCCAGTTCAGAATGCCCAGTCTGAAGTTCTGTTCCAGTTGTGCTGTCAGCAGGTTGATTCCTCCGCTTTCCTGCATCGGAGTTACCATGACTCCTGTTCGCAAACCTTCTTCTGTAATGTCATAGCTCTGTGAGAAGTAGGTGTAGTTCTTGATTTCATCTACAGCCACTCTCAGCTTGGTGCGTGTCTTAGGGAAGGAGAGCGTACCCATGATGCGGGTATGGATGGTCTTGTCGAGATCATTCTCCCACCACAGATGACGGGCGTGATAGTTGCGGTAATAGAACGATGGGGTTTCTCTATGGAAGAAAGCATCGCCTCTTACCTGAAGCGTGTCGCCCAGGAATGGGATGTTCACGTCTACATTACCATCTATGGCAAGGGTTCCGGCGTCAACACCCGTCAGTCCTATTTCTGCTACGGCATTGTAGTGGAGGGTCTTGCCTTCCTGCTTGCTCAGCTGTCCGCCTACGCTCAGCACATGCTCGTTGTATTTTTCGAAACCACCTTCCATGGTTGGCAGTTCATAGTGACGGAGGTCGTAGCTGGCGAAAGCCTTCAAGCCTGCCTTTGCCCATTTATTGAAACCTTCAAGCATGGCAATGGCGAAGGTATTCTTCATGTGCCAGTGCTTGGTCTGGTCGTAGATGGAGTCGCCGGTCAGCCTGCCTGCATCGTAATATTCATTCAGATAATAGTCGGCAGGGGTCTGATAAGCTTCGTAAATACGGCGATAGTTGTCAAACTTTACCGTGTGGATGAAACTCGTTACCGGAACATATTCGCTCTTGTAGAAAAGCGAGTCTTCGGCATTTTTTTTCTGGACGGCCAGCAGACTGTCGGCAGCAGCTTTTCCGTTTACTGCGATTCGGGTACTGTCGTTCCTGATGTCCTTTGCGGCTGAGTCCTTAGCCGGTTCATCGCCTGCAATCTTGGCTCCGTCAGGACGGCCGCTGAATTTAGCACCCTGCTGTTTGTCGTAGGCTTTCTCATCAAATTTCTTGCCTTGTTCCTTGGCTTTCTTTCTGGCTTCTTCCTTCGCTTCCTCTTCAGCATTTTCCTTTTTCGAAGCCATGGCAAATTTCTTTGCCTTGATTTCTTCTTCGGTCATCTTTACCTTTCGGCTGAAACCTACGTTGTAGCGGTGGGTAAAGAAGATGTGCTGGTTGTCCAGTCGGTTCCAGTTCTGTTCCAGAACGGTAGGAATTTCATTGGTGGCAAACGATTCGGTATAGATTTCCGGATGTTTGATGTAATCATCGTTGGTAATACCGCCGTTCTCGGTCATCTTCTCATGATTGGTACTGAAGAGGAAGTGTGCCTGATAGCGGTCGCCCAGGTAAGATGCCCACATGGTGTATTTAAAGTGGCTGGTACTCTGTGCGTTATAATATCCTCTGCCATACTTGTAGTCGAATCTGAAACCGGCGCCTAGCCTTTTGTTGGCATTTACTGCAAACATGGCCTTGAAGTCATCTTCTCCAGTCACCTTGTCGCCGCAACTGTTCAGCGTTATGTTGGTGATAGGTGAGTAGGTGTTGGTGAAGTGGAAGTCGCTTACCGGATTTACGATATAATCGTAGGGCTCTGTAAAGATGAAGTTGCCCTGCGTGTTGCGGCGGTCGATGAAGATTCGGTTCAGTCGGGCAGTACCCATGTTTCCGAGGGTATTGTATTCGCCTCTCAGTCCTTCCGTGAAGGTTGTGTTCATATACATGTGCTGCAAGGTGTCTACTACCGCAGCCTTTGTGTCGCCGAAGCGTTCGTCTACGGTCCATACCCTGATGCCTTTCGGAATCTCCTTGTCTGAGCCCAGTGAATCGGTGTTCACCTTGCGGTTGGTTTGAGGGCGGAACTGTGAATCTTCGTTATAGTTAAAATCGTTTTGTGCCGCAACCGGGAGGGTTGCAGCACAAAATAGGAGTGATGAGAATATAATTTTCTTCTTCTTCATTATTTCTTAAATAGTCGGATACATACTTCGGCAATCTTGAGCACTACACCCACGATGAGTACGATGTAGGCGATATTGCGGCTTTCTTCCAGCTGGGTCCAGAGTATTACCCCCACGATGGCGAGCAGCATGAAGGCGATGTTGAGATAGTTGCGTACCTTCAGCATGTTGTTCTGGTCGCTGTAGGCCAATGGGCGGAGCCGGCGGTGCTGAGGTCTTACGGCGTAGCTGGTAGGCTGCTTCTGTTCAGTCTGTTCTGCGCCCTGCTCAGCTGTAGGCTGGGCTGTAGCGTTTGCAGGCTGCTGTGCCTCGTTCTGTTGTATCTTGTTGTCTGTATTCTGATTATCCATTTTTCTTCAACTTATTGTTTTACTAATGCAGCTAACTCTGCGAATATCTGGTCCTTGCGGTCGATGGTGCATCTGCGGAACTTTCCGAAGATCTTAGCCAGGTCGTTCTGCTTCTTGTTGAGCGCAATCTTGTCACTGATTACCTTTTCTGCAGGTTCCTTGAAACCGGTGCTTCTTCCTTCCTCGTAGTTGTAGATGATGCGGCCGAGCGAGAGATTCAGATGATTGTCTGAAATCCTGGCTATCAGCTGGTATTTGAATTCCGTGCGGTCGAGCGAGATGAATGACTGGCTGAAGACGAGCCATTCGTCCATCGTGTTGGCGATGACGTGTTCAGCATCGTTTACCAGTGCTACCCGGCTTGCTATGTTCTGCTCGTTCTGTGTCAGTTCACTCATGTATTTTAATACGATGTCGTAAATCTGCTTGGCAGTTTTCCCGTTAGCATCTGTATCGAGAGTGAATTCTATCTTGTTTTCATCATTATATGTGATGGCGCCTGCCAGATATTTCATATCCACTTTAGCTGTTGTGCCATTTGCCAGCTTGTTGGCAGGCTTGGCAGCCTCCTTTGGCTTAGCGGCTACGGCAACAGGAATCGCCCATCCCGTGGTTGATGTGGTTGGCTCCTTTACAACAACTGGTTCTGGCTCAGTAGCATGGGCCTTCTTTGCTTCCGCTTTTTTTGCTTCAGCTTCCGCCTTGGCGCTTGCAGCGTTGATGCTGTCGGCCTGAGCCTTCAGTTTGGCAGCCTGTGCTTTAATCTTAGCCACTTCCAATGCCTTCTTGGCAGCTTCCAACTGTTTCTGTGCCTGTTCCAGTTGCTGCTGTTCTTCAGTCAGCACGGTTTGGGCCTGTGCAGTCATCAGCGGGAGGAGCATAAATATGGGGATGATGATTTTTTTCATGTCGAGTTGTTTTTATGAAACTATAAAATGACGGTTCCTGTAGGGGAACTTAGCGGAAGATGAGGGATTCAAACCCCCGATACCCGGAAGAGGGTATACCGGATTTCGAGTCCAGCGCATTCGGTCACTCTGCCAATCTTCCTTTTTATTTTATCAGATGCAAAAGTAATACATTTTTTGCATCTGACAAAATATTGCTGTTATTTTTTAACTATATTAACCCCGCTTTATAGGATTTTATACTATAGTTTTTACTGTTGCTGCAGGAATCTGTCGGCCTCGATGGCAGCCTTGGCTCCCGAGCCTGCGGCAACAACACCCTGGCGGTAGATTGGGTCGGCCACATCGCCTGCTGCGAAAACACCCGGAATGTTGGTGGTGGCAGTACCTGACACTACTTTGATGAAGCCCTGCTCGTCGAGATCTATCTGTCCCTTGAAGAGGTCGGTGTTAGGCTTATGTCCGATAGCCAGGAAGAATCCGTCGATGCTGATGTCAAACTTCTCTTCGTTGGCTTCGCCCTTGTGGCGCACGAGATGAGCACCTTCTACACCGTTCTCGCCGAAGAGCCCCAGCGTATTGGTTTCGAACAGAATCTCGATGTTCTCCTTGTTCTTTACACGCTGCTGCATGATTTCTGAAGCACGGAGATAAGGCTTGCGCACAATCATGTAAACCTTCTTGGCAAGTCCGGATAGATACATAGCCTCTTCGCAGGCTGTATCGCCACCGCCCACTACGGCTACGGTGCGCTTGCGGTAGAAGAATCCGTCACAGGTAGCGCAGGCTGAAACGCCCTGTCCGCGATATTTCTCTTCATCGGCAAGACCCAGATATTTGGCAGATGCACCTGTAGCGATGATCACGGTTTCTGCCTCAATCTCGTTGTCGCGCTCGTCTGTAAGATGAAATGGGCGTGAACTGAAATCTGCCTTCACGATGCTTCCGTCTCTCATTTCGGCTCCGAATCGGGCTGCCTGTTCCTTCATGTCCATCATCATCTGCGTTCCGTCTACGCCGTTAGGATAGCCCGGAAAGTTTTCTACCTCTGTGGTGATGGTGAGCTGTCCGCCCGGTTGCATACCTGAATAGAGTACTGGCTGCAGGTTGGCTCTGCCGGCATAAATGGCAGCAGTATATCCTGCAGGACCGCTACCTATAATTAATGTCTTTATCTTTTCCATATTTATCTTATAGTTATATTTTTGTTTCCGATAGCTCGAAATGAGCCATTTTTCTCTGCAAAGGTACATCAAAACAATGAGAAATCAAAATAAAAATACAATATTTTTCTTTTCTTGCATAAATTATTGCTTTCGTTTGAAGAATTATTGTTATCTTTGCACCCGAAAATAAGATGCTCCGGAAAGAACATCAATTAGAAGAAACGAAAAATATTTACTTGATATATGAATCAGATTAAGAAGATTGTACTGACGGGTGGACCTTGTGCGGGCAAGACTACCGCTATGGTTAAGGTGATTGAACATTTCTCCAGTCTCGGCTATAAGGTCTTTACCATTCCCGAGGTTCCAACCATGTTCACCCAGGCGGGCATGAATTATCTCACCTCCAACAAGGATTTTTTCTTCGAGGGCGAGAAGGCTACTTTCCAGACTCAGATCAACCTGGAAGACAGTTTCCAGCGTATGGCTGAAACATTGCAGCAGCCGGTCATCATTGTCTGCGATCGTGGAACGATGGATATTTCTACCTATCTCACTCCCGATTTCTGGCACCGCATCATCTCTGAAGAGGGTTATACAGATGCCCAGCTTCGCGACCGCTATGATGCTGTGCTGCATCTGGTGAGTGCTGCCGATGGTGCCGAGCAGTTTTATACTACAGCCAACAATGCACAGCGCCTGGAGAAGGCGGATGAAGAAGGACTGAAGATAGCGCGAGAATTGGACAAGAAGATTGTTTCTGCATGGAAGGGTCATCCTCATCTCAGGGTAATCAATAACCACGAAGATTTCAACAACAAGCTGAACCGTGTGCTCAAGGAGATAAGCAATGTGCTTGCCATTCCGCAGCCGATAGAGGAGGAGCGAAAATATATCGTGAAGCTGACGGGCGAGGTTCCTAATGCGATAGACAGCGATATTGTTCAGACTTATCTTACGGGTGAGCCGGGCAGCGAGATTCGTCTTCGCCGTCGCGGTTTCGAGGGAGGCAAGTATGTGTATGTTCACACCACCAAGAAGCGTCTTTCAGACAATGAGCAGATAGAGACCGAGCGGCAGATTAATGCCAATCTTTACGAGAATATGCTTCAGCAGGCTGACTCTTACCGCCAGCGCATTCATAAGCATCGCAAGAGTTTTATCTGGAAGGGCCAGTATTTCGAGCTCGACGAGTTTCTTGAGCCGGTTTCCGACCTGATGATTCTTGAAACCCGCGGCATTTCTGCCAACGAGAGTGTGAAGTTTCCTCCTTTCATTCAGGTGCTGGAGGATATTACGGGCAACAGCAAATATTATAATTATAACATAGCGCTGAAGCGGTAAAATCAGCCGAAAATGTAAAAAGTTACGGAGATAATTCATATTCTCCGTAACTTTTTACATAAACCACTCACTTTTGGTGTTATTGAGTTTCATCATTCTATTTTCTCCTTTATCCGTTGTACTTGAACACCTTGACCATTTCCTTGTCGCCACCCACAAGCTGGCTACATTTATTCAACATTCCGGTGTCTGAGAAACCGCATTTCTCCATGACTCTTCCTGATGCAGGATTGCCTGTGAAATGGTCTGCCCAAATGTTTTCGAAATGCTTCTCGTTGATGCAGTAGTCAAGCATCAGCTTCAAGGCTTCGGTGCAGATTCCTTGGTTCCAAAATGGCTTTCCTACCCAGTAGCCCACCTCGCAGTCGTTTTCTCCGATAGGGATGTTGCTGGTTTCATGGGTGTAGTAGCCGATGCAGCCGATAGCCTCGCCAGTCTCTTTCAACACAATCGCCCATGTCGTTTCATTATGGAAGAATGTCCGGATTATCTCCCGACTCTCCTCAACAGACTTATGCGCCGGCCATCCAGCACGTGGTCCTACGTCAGGGTCGGAGGCGTACTTGAAGAGCGCCTCTGCATCTGATTCCTGCCAATATCGTAGTAAAATTCTTTCAGTTTCCATCAGATTATTTCTATGAAATTCTTCGTTCTTTATTTTGTTATCTACTGAACTTTCGCAAGTTTTGCCCACACGCCCTGAACCAACGGTCACCGGCCGAAGGGAATTGAAAATCGCTGGCCGAAGGGTAAAGCAAAGGTAAAGGGCAGAAGCCCCTAGCCCGTACTTGAACCACATACGAAAGTTCAATTATTAATTTTTAAGGCAAAGATAATAAAAAAAAGGAAAATGAGCAAAAAAATGATGATTTTTTACTCGTTTCCCTTTAACTTTCTTTGGAAATCCTTAATGACCTTAATGACCATGACCTTAATGACCGGATTCCTCAGTTTTCTTTATCCCATGCAACTCGTTACTCCGAGCGTAGTAGCGATAGCGGTCAGTATGCTGATGGCTATCTGAAGAATTGTTTTCCAAGTGTTCGCTTTCATTTTTTTGAATGTTGAATGTTGAGTGTTGAATGTTGAATTTTTGGGGGGCGGATAGGCTGGGCTAGGGGCTAGCACCCTAGCCAGTCTATCCTTGGGCTATTCAAGGCCGTCGCCAGTATCGTCCTTGCCGGTAGTACCGCCGCTTGATTCAGAGCCTTGACCGTCGCTGCCGGTCTGACCGGTGTTTGAACCACCTGGGGTAGAACCGCCTGGCGTATTATCCGGAGTAGTTGGCGCGTTGAGGTCAACGTTGGTCTTGCCCTCCTTAATCGCCTTGATAACGGCTGCCTGAGCGCTGCGGCTGGCTACGAGGTTGAACTCGGCGTCATCGCGAAGGTTCTTGAACTCCTGACCTGGCTCCCACTGAACCTTCACACCGGTGATGTTCTGCGAGGTGAACTTGTCGGCATCCTCGGCACCCTTTGAGGTGAGAAGGAGAGAGAAATCACCAAGATCGCCCAGACGGATCTTCTTGCCCTCAAGCAACATCTCTCGCATGCAGTCTACGGCGATGTAGAGGATGGCGCTGATGTCAGCTCTCGAATAAACACTACCATGTGAAGTGATGTGCTTGGCAAACTTCTCGATGGTCATGATGTCGGTGTACTGCGAGATAGCGAAAGCGTTCTGCTTCTCGGTCTTCACGAGTTCCAGGTCCTTCTGGTCAGGATTCTTGCCCTCCTTCTTCGCCTGGTTGATGCGTGACTTAGCCTGGTTGATTTCCAGAAGATTTGCGTTCACGCTACGCATTACGATGCTGTAATTAATCATAGTCGTTTGTAGTATGTTTAGAGTCCTTTGTTTTACAACTCCCCAGAACGCCCCGTTCCTGCCGTTTTCGGGGTCTTCATTGATGACCGGCGCCTGCCATCATTTATGACCCGTGTTGGTCTTAATAGAAGACCGCCTTCAGGCACCTAAGGCATTTCCTTCGATTGCTGGTGCAAAGATACGAAAAAATCCTGTATCTGCCAAATTTAGACATGTGATAAGGAGCGATTTTCAGCAAACTTACGATTTGAAAGTTAGCTTAAAAAACAAGCTCTATGTTTCATGCGGCGCTTCTCTATGTTTTCGCGGTATAGAAGCTGTGTTTTGCTTTATAAATCAGCATATTACAAAGTAATAACCTATTTGCAGGAAACGTGTTCAGTATTCAGTATTCAGTTTTTTTCGCTGTTGTTACCACTCTCTGTATAGATAGTATATTATATATATATAAATATATATATATAATATAAAATAATTACTTACAATTTATAACCATGAAAAAGGTAACTATCGCGAAAAAAACTGAATACTGAATACTGAACACCCTTTAGGCACTAATTAGTTTACTCCGCAAGGGGTATTTGTATTCAATCTGTACAGGTCGAAATAGTTCATCATTTCTCGCGCTGTGCGAATCGGCAAGCCTCGATGAGTTTCTGCTTCAGCTTGCCACGGCCAGCCATCACAGATTTATTTTGCTTCAACACGCTGCTAGGCCAGCCATCCTCGAAGCAGGTCACACTGAGATACTCCGAGGTCTGGACATCTTGGTCAACTGCCTTGTCTATCTCCTTCTTAAACTCGTCGTCCAAGTCCTTGATGTCGCCATCATGATCCTTGCCGTCCTCGGTCTTCTTGCCCTTCAGTCCTTCCGTGAAGGCACCCATCAGTCCGCCCATCACCTTCTTCACAGTCTCCTTTGGTATCACGCTGATCACCTCGCAGGAGATTGTGTAGTTGCCATTCTTCTCTAGGCTGGCATTGATATAAGTGTCGTTGGCGTAGCTATCCTTGGTGGCATCCTCGTGCTCGTGATGCTCGCCCACGGCATATTGGCTTCCGTGGCAGGCGAAGAGCAGTTTCAGCTCCTCCAGGTAGCCCTCCACCACCTCGTCGGTGTTAGCTTGGTTGCCTATCTTCATGATGTCAAAACCTATCGCCTTCTTCATTTCCTGCATGATGGGCATGGAGGCGATGTCCTTCATGCTCGCCTTGAAGAGAGCCTTTGCCTGCTTCTTGATTTGCGAGAGATTGGTAATCTTGGTGATGCGACCGTATTCATCGGTCTCAAAGTTGATGGTGGTGCCTATCACGCTCTTGGCGGTGCGCTCCGCTATCATGGCCATCATCTTGTCCCGGAAGTTGTCGCCCACCGAATCGGCCTTTACGTCCAGGAAGGTGTAGCTCATCTTATAGCCCTTGCTGGTGGAATCGTTTACCACGAGGCGCACCTGGGTGGATACGCCGAGCGTCTTCACCGTGTCCTTGCCGTCCACCTTCCACTCATTCTCATATATCCAGTATTCGCAGGTGTCGCCCTTGCAGAAGTAGGCCACCACATTCACCACCGAGTCTTCGCCAGCTGTGTCCACTTCCAACGTGTCGGAGTTGTTCGATAGCCATTGACTATCAGTGATTTTCTTGGCAATCGATACCGTGTCCTCTACCTTAGGCGACATTTCTCCGCCCCTCACGATGCCGTGGTTGGCGAGCAGTCCGCAAGCTATCATGCAGCTCATCACTATCAACGAGATTTTCTTCATAAGTTTATTTTTTATGTTGTTTATTCTTCAAGTTATTATTTCTCGCTGCAAATTTACGATTTTTTTTGTAAAAAAAGCCAAGCTCCTAAAAAAAACTTTAAAGTTAACCCAAGTTTAACAGTAAGTACGGTGCAACGAGTTAAGCGATTACTAAAAGTACAATCAACGCAATAATACTATTAATTTTACGTTCTTTTCAAAGAAAGGGGTTGTGCAATAGTAGCTTAAAGGCTAAAAGCACTACCTTTGAATGCAATAATAAGTAACAACAGGTTTAAGGTCACAAATTGTGATCTCAAAATAAAGATAGAAATATGGCAGACATAACGGAAATGACAGGAAACGGCGAACTGGTCACAAATCGTGACCAGTTGGTTGTTGTAGATAATATAGAGTCGCTAATAAAAGTAATTAGAGGACAGCAAGTTAATTGCCCTAAATGCGTATGAAAAAGTATTTATATATTCTTTGTTTTTACCTTGCGCAAAGCACGTTAATGAGCTTTGCGCAAGGTAAACATGCCTCAATGCAGGACACTATCAAACTTTCCGCTGTAACCGTCATGGCAGAAAGACCTTTGGTTCAGCATAAAGCCGACAGGATGATAGTAAGTGTAGAACATAATAAATTACTGAAGTCACGTTCTCTTTCTAGTATTTTGGAATTGATTCCTGATGTCGATTATGATGGTGAGGGAGGCATCAGCGTCATGGGAAATCGCGTCAAAATATATGAAAACGGAAAAGTGGTGAACCTGAGTGGTGTTCAACTGAAAAGATACTTGTCTTCTTTGCATGGAAATGACATCAAGAGTTTAGAAATATTACCTCGAGCAACGGCTGAGTATGATGCAGAAGGTGGTACTGCAATTCTTGTTGTCAATAGACAGAAGAAGCATGAATATGGACTTTCTGGTTATGTGGGCAGCGATTATGAGCGGAAAAGCAGAAATTCATACTCTGAATTTACTGGATTGACGTATTCATGGGGTAAGCTCGCCCTTTATGCCAATATGATTTTTGGACAGTCGGAAAGTAAAAGTGTAACCTATGAAAATGACTATGGACGAGACCTAACTGTTGGCAGCAATTCGAGAAGCAATGATAAAGGGCAATACTATATGCCAAAGTTTGGTCTTGACTTCAATATCTCTCACAAACAATATTTGGGTGTCGAGTGGTCGGGAAGCTACTCAAAAGACTACTCCAATGCTTGTTGGTTAAATTCTACGATTACGGACAAGAACAATTATCCAACAAATATAAAGACCTTTGCCCCATACTTATTAAAGGACAACGCCAACAACGTTACCTTAAACTATGAATGGACTGTAGACTCATTGGGTAGCAAGTTGAATGTTATAGCTGATTATGCAGGAAAAAGAGAGCATGATTTGTATGAATATGAGAACCAATATACTTTAGGCATTGGCTCGGACAGCATCATTTCCAAGTCGCAACCCTCTTTAGAGAGTATAGATATTTATAGCGCCCAGGTAGGTTTCACCAAGTCTTTAAAACTTCATCAGTTTGCCTTCGGTGCCAAGTATGTCTATGCTGACATCGGATACAATAGCAGATTGAATCTTGGAAACACGACCTTGGCAGGAGTGTTGTCTGAAGATATAGACAAAAGAGACGATTTCAAATATTTTGAAAAACGATTAGCTGTATACGGGATGTATAAGTATACATCACAGTTATGGGAAGTTCAAGTGGGATTGCGTAATGAATACACAGAATGGGAAACAAGGCAACGGGTGAAGAATCAATTGTATACCAAAAGAAATGATAACATTCTCTTCCCTTCTTTCTTTGTGAGCAGAGAAATGGGAGATGGCAATTCTTTATCGCTGAGTTATACACAATCAATCAATCGTCCGTTGTATCAAATGGTGAATCCGTTCGTTTTTCATCTGTCAGAGACCTCTTACAAAGAAGGTAATCCTGATTTAAAAGGAGAGTTGCTATACAACGCAGGCTTACAATTCATGCTGAAATCTAAATATATATTCTCTTTGTCAGCTCTCTTCATCGACAGGAAAATCAATGAGATATATGAGCAGATTGGAGAGTATCAAACTCGTTACATGTTAAGAAACAACGGCACAACGAAGAGGTTGACGCTGTACATGGGCATACCTTTCACATGGGGAATTTGGAATTGCAGAAACAATGTAGAGTTAAGTCAGAGTTGGTACCAGAATAGTGCCAATTGTGTCAACGACTTTGGTGTAGTTCTGTCCAGTTATAATCGCATCAGGTTGTCAAAACGACTTACAGCGATGTCAAACCTACGTTATGTCAGACATTACAAGCAACTCTTCCTTATCCAGAAGACAGATTACATCGGTGTAGATGTTGAGGGCAATTACAATTGCTGTAAGGATAGGGTGAATGTCAATTTTGGCGTAAAAGACTTGCTTAACTGTAGGGGAAAGAACAAGCAAATCTTTAGAAATGGTGATTTTGAGCACCATTCAGAATTTGATTTTCTTTCACGAAAGTTTTTTGTCAGTGTAACGTTTAATTTCTCAGTAGGCGCAAAACGCGCAATTCGGCATGATAAGGAATTTTCTAATGAAGAGGACAAAGAAAGAATGTAAAATTTTCCGAATCCGCTATCATAAAATCAGAATGCAAGGGCGTGAGTACGGTGCAACGTGTTAAGCAATTACTAACAGTACAATCATCGCAATAAAACTATTATTTTTACGTTCTTTTCAAAGAAAGGGGTTGTGCAATAGTGGCTTAAAGGCTAAAGGCACTACCTTTGAATGCTGTTAAATATGGTAATGTTCAAAGTCACAATTTGTGATATTGGAAAAATGAATATAAATATGACAGATAAAATAGAAAAAAAGAGGCAACCTTTGCAGTGCCGTACAATGGCGAGGACAACAACGACTATGTGGACGGCGAGGTGGTACAGCATATTGAGTATGTACCTTTCGGAGAGGTGTTTATAGAGGAACGCAACAACATCAGAAATACACCTTATCTTTTCAATGCGAAGGAATTATAGTTATAGAAAAAAAAAGCAAGAAAATAACAAAAGTCAGAATAAAAATGAATAATGTATGGTACATTTATTGTGGGGGTGTGTACTTCTTATTAGTTGTACATTTATTCTCTTTCTCCTAAAAAAAAGTAGAAATAGAAAAGTATTTTGGTATTTTTGCCATGTATGGATTTTGTGTGGTATAACATTGGGGATATTGAACATTGTGTTACAGAAATATGATGCCTATACTTCAATATATTTAGGTATTATCTGCTCTTGCTACACCTATTATGATAACAAACAGAATCCAGTTTCAAAGAGGACTAATGCCTATATATCATCACTTCAAGGATACGTAGCAGGTATCGGTTTTCTCTTATATGGTTTATTAAGTTTGTAGAACATAATGTTATGCCTATTCTAAATGGCATATTGTGTAAAATTGGGGCTGATGTCACTTTAGGGAGTCAGCCCTTTTTGTTTTTGACAGTATTAAAAAATCAACACAAAGTTTATGCAAAAAAACAAGTAAAGAATTAAGTTGTCTCTGCTTGGGGGAGACGATGGAAAAGCATTGATAGACATATCATTGCTCGTTTTCTGATTAATACTGCAATTCAATGCAATAAATTCAATATCCAGTCGTTCTTTAGTTATAACATAAAAGCAAAACAATATGAACTATATTTGTCTTTGGGGAATATTAGCGTCTATAACAGGAATTGCAATAATGATTTCTGTTATTAAGCACAAAAAGTCGGTAAGTGCCATAAAAAATGGCACTTACTTGATTTTTTCAATTTTGATGATATGCTTAGGAATAACAACCATCTTATTTAAAAGATATGATAGTATTTGTGCAATATCCTTTGGTATTACATTCCTAAATATCACATACAAAGACAGGCGTAATTACCAACCGAGGTTTACAATAAGCTATATTGATTATCTTAAAGGATATTTTGTTGGTTTTGGGTCTATAATGTATGGTTTGTTTAGAATTTTTGAATAAATAATCAAGTAATATGTCAATACAATTCCCTATACTTAATATTTCCTTAAGTAATTTAAGTTCACAGGATTTGGAAGAAACCCATATTGGAGACTTATGGGATTATCCTGGCGATAATAGTATCTTTGAAGAATACTACAATAATCAAAAATATGTTGACCAAAGTGGGCATATATTTAAAATAATAGGAAAAAGAAAATCAAATTTTATAAATTCAATAATCCATTTTAATAAAAAAGAACTGATATTTGAGGATTGTGGTGAGACTATTAGCTTCTCTGTATTGAAGGATTTTTTAATCAATAGATACAATTCATTAGATGATAATTTAGCTAAGTCGGTTCTGATTAGATTAACAAAACAATCAAAAAATATCAAGGATTTAATTGGGTAAACGTAAAAACATAGCCCATTTTTGAGGTAGTGTAATATAAACTGGGTTAGGCTATAATATTATGGTTTAACACAGTTTATTTGCATTTTATCTTTCCTTCCTCAGAATGTAATTCTTTCTTTCCTCTATTTGGGGTTCATTGCCAAACGAATCTATCAGAATAATATGGTTGCCATCCCTCACCTTATAGAATATGTTGTCACCACTCGAAGGATGCACAAGCATCAGGATGTTGTAGTCAAGCACTTGGAAAGTACCTTTTAACCTTTCCTGCTCGTTCTGCTTTTCTTTGAATGTCTGTATCAACAAGTAGGTGCCATCAGCATTTAACGTGAGAGTTGTTTCCACATTCGGCAGTAAATCACTACCACAAAATGATTGAGATTGCATTCTATAAAGATAGTGTAGAAAGACAACTTATTAATGAATCAAATAGAATAAAAATGCAGATAAACAGTAAGAAAAGTAAATGAAAATGTTGTTTTAGCGTTATTATGTAAAGTGTAAGCACGTATAACATTGCTTAATGTAATTTAAATATCCTCCTAAAATTATATTGTTTCAAATAGTATTTATATCTTTGCAATCGGAATACAAAATGAGGCAAATAATTGCAGTTTGCTTTCGTTTTGGTGCAATTAAAAAGATAACTTAAAAAGATAAAATATGGTCAACAAAATATTTCTTTTAGGATTATTTCTGCTTTCTGTTGCCAACGTGAAAGCTCAAACTCTGACGCATACAGATTCGCTCACAATGGAGAATATGATGCACAATCTTCCAGAAGTGATGGTAAAAGGTTCTCGCCCCATTGTCAAGGCAGAGCGGGGTATGCTATCGTACAATATGCCGTTGCTATTGAAGCAGTTGCCTGCCGACAACGCTTACGAGGCATTGACACGCATACCAGGCATCAGCGATGCTACTGGCAGCATATCTTTTTCGGGCAATGAGGTGACGCTGATTGTCAACGGACAAGCCACCACATTGTCGCAGGAACAACTGACAGAGCGTCTGAAGGCAATGCCAGCCGCACAGTTGGCAAAAGCCGAGGTGATGCTGTCTGCCCCTGCCCGCTATCATGTGCGTGGCATGGCTATCAACATCGTTACGAAAGACTACGCCGGAACCAATCAGCTTTCGGGGCAGGTCATTGGCGGCATGAAGCAAAGCAAATACGCCAAAGGTTTTGGCGATTTATATCTTTCCTTGCAAAGAGGCAAGTTTGGACTTGACGCACAATATAAATATGTAAACGGCAATTCATACGGTGAATCTTCACGCATAGCCAATCATCCACTTGGCAACAATCGTGTTTATTATAATGACGAAACAGGACAGAAGTCGTTTGGCATTACACACAACTACCGACTGGGGATGAATTATGCTTTCAGTAAGAACCATCGTCTCGACGTTGCCTATACAGGACACTGGGACAAGAGGTGCTCAAACAGCAACACCACAGGATCGAGCATTAGCGGAATGCATCATGACAGTCATGAGTATCTGCACAATGTGGATGTTAACTACTCGCTTCCTTTCGGACTCACCCTTAACGGTTCGTACACCTACTATCGCACCCCTCAGCAACAAGCCCTCGACGGCACGATGCATACGGATGAAAGCATGTCGGAAACAGAACGCAACCTGACAAGCGGCAGTGAGCAGACCATCAACAAATGGATGTTCACAGCCGATCAAACCCATTTGTTGGCACACGGCTGGGGATTGTCGTATGGTGTGAAAGGGCAATTCACAAGCAACAAGAGTTATCAGACCACAATAGATAAGGATGGAACCATCCAGCCCAATGGAACAAGTAGCGTGGACAACAATGAGCGGATATGGAACATATATGCTGGTTTCAGCAAGCAGATAAACAAGGTCCTTAGTCTTGAAGCATCCGTTGCCGCCGAGCAATACCACTCGCCGATTTGGGATAAGTGGCGCATCTATCCAACGCTTAATGCTTTGTGGCACGTCAACGATAACCACCTGCTCAATCTATCATTCAGTTCCAATTCGGAGTTCCCGAGTTATTGGTCGACCATGAGTAACGTTTTCTATTCTTCAACATACTCAGAGATACATGGCAATCCCGACTTGAAACCGTACTCTTATTATAACGTCAACCTGATGTGGCAGATAAAGAGACGTTATACGCTGATGGCTTTTGCAAGTCTGAAACCAGATTATTTTGTGCAGTTACCGTACCAACCAACAGATCGCATGGCGGTAATTTTGAAGGAAACCAACTTTAACTATGAAAACAGCTTTGGATTGCAAGCCTCTGCAATATTCAGCGCAGGCAAATGGCTCGATGGCAATGTGTATGTTGTTGGAATCTATAAACACAGCAAAAGTGACCATTTCTTCGATTTGTCATTCAACCGCAAGAAACTGACGGCTGTTCTTGGAGGTACTGCATCTATTAAATTTTGCCAAACACAAGGCTTGCGCCTCATACTCAACCCTTTCTTTCAGTCGAAAGTCATACAAGGAGTTTATGACGTAAGTCCAATCTTTAAGATGAACGCCAAATTACAATGGACTTCACATGATGGAAAATGGGGATTGCGCATCAATGGCAACAACATCTTCAACAATAAATACGAAACCCGTTCCGTGCAAGGCAACCAAGACTACCGTATGAAAATCAACTACAACTGGGCATCTGTCACCTTCGCAGTTATCTATAAGTTTGGTGGCTACAAGGAGAAGAAGGTCAAGGAGGTAGATACCTCGCGCATGGGACACTGAGGATGGTATAACTTTTAGCATGTAAATATAGAAATAAAAAGTGCTTCTCCAAGAAGTTCAAGTCTCTTGGAAAATAGGGAAGAACAGATGAAAGCCGAAAATAGGGAAGTAATAAGTTTACACCGCAAGGGGATATCTGCTACGTCATTGGCTACTATCTCTACAAGGAAATAGAGGCGGTGGAGAACTATAAGAAATATGTAAGGGAAAGGGAATCCAAGCTTACCATGCTGTATGAGATGAAAGAAAGATATAAGAAAATTTACGGAATGCAAGCCGCAGTGGTTCTCAACCTCATGCATAAGGGAAAGGACTTGCTGGCTTTTATGAAGTAAATATAAGTGAGTTTTTCCGCCTCACTATGTGTTAGCGAACTCATTTTGAGGCTAATTCTAATCTATAAATAAATACCTAAAAAAAAGAAAGTAAAAGATGATGAAATCGGAGACCAACTGTCCCCTAAGGGTGTATTCCCTTATAGTTCTCCTGGCATTTGCTTGTACCAGCAAAATTGTTAGCGCAAACAAATTCTAACGTCCTCTACTAAGGAACGAGCGACAAAGAACTTAATTACTGACTATTATAAATTTCGAATTATGGGGAGATTTATTATCAAGCTCGTGCGCTTGATACTGAAGTATGGGCGATTCGGCCTTTTTTGCGTGGTCATTCAATTAGATGGCAACAGCAAGTATATTGAGTATACTTACAATTTGAGGCGTTCCCTCCTATGGATATGAGCATACACGCACAATTACTGGTAGATGTTGCCATGCAGGAAAGAGATTATCATGATGCGCTCGTATTACGTCGATACTTGGAGACCTTTAACAGAATAGACAATCATTTGGTTGAAGCTGAACTTCCTAGGCTTGATGCCTATATCGCCACTCTGGATGGCTATTATGAATACCTGGAGCAAAGGAATAGAAAACCATTGAAAAATGGTACCAGAATCGGCCGAAAAAAAGAATACCTTTTTGTGTCTGATGAAGCATCTTCTGTAAAAGATGAAGAGACGACCGCCGAGCAAGCCTCTTTATTTATAGAATTTCTCACCCTAAATGGCCTAAATTCTATGTCTACCAGTGCGAGCAAGTCTTCACCAATGAATATCGCAATATTTGCGTTTATCAGATATTGGAGAAGAAGGGGTATCTTGGCACCGCAGCACATCGTTAGTGCCAATGCCATTTATCGATTTCTTACCGATGATTGCCATATACGAAAAGAAGTTACGATAAAATCGTTCTACAATGTCTTCAATCATTGTGAGGACATGAAAAATCAAGAAATGGATGATAAAGTGGCTGATTTCTTTGCCCATAGATGATTTTTTTATGGGACAAATATTAATCCTATTTTTCCTATTTTTCCCATAGGTGTTTTTGCCCTATCTTTGCACCCGTAATCAGACAAGTAAAGTCTGGTTGCGGGCATTATTCATCTTTTAAACAAGTTGTTACGATTATGAAACAAGCAGCAAAGAAGCAGCTCCTCAACGCCCAGAAGGTGGACGGAGCCATTATCAGTGAAGAAAACGGTACCATCGCCTTCCGCAAGGCGCCATGGAACGATACCGAGGTTATCAGCGAACAGCCTAAGGTGATACCGGGCAGAATGGTATGCTCTGGCGAGAAGGGAGGCGACGAGTTCGACTTCAAGCCTTATGAACGTACGGGCGAGAAGATCTTCGAGGAGATTTTCAAGACCAAGCATGCCGTGGTGCGCACCACCAAGCGCACGGTGCAGGTAAACTATACCTTCAGCCGTGACCTGGACAAACAGGACATGCTGCGCTACCTCAAGGTAGAGCACAAGGAACTGATTGCCGGATTTAAGGAGAATGTTGAATGTTGAGTGTTGAATGTTGAATTAGGCTAGCGCCTTTGCGACCGTTAGGCAATTCAACATTCAACATTAAATTCAACATTCAACATTAAATTCAACATTCAACACTCAACATTCAACATTCAAAAAAATGGAACATATTATAGCATATAATCCGTACAAGAATGGCAATAAGGGGAGCGTAAGCTCCCAGCCACTCTCGGTCTACGACAAGACCATCGCTTATCCCTGGATGGCAGACCTGGTAGCTGCCATCCGTGGGGGTAACGATGAACTGAAGAAGCAGTTGCCTTTCCGCTGCGCTCACTACTACCAGTTCCGAGACAACAGGCGCTCGCAGAAAAATGCCGTGCCCGAAAGCTTCCTCTTCCAGACCACCATCGATGTGGACGACAAGGAATATGTGGATAAGGCGATAGAGAAGGCACGAGAGCTGAACTGCGACGATACCATCTGGAACGGAGCCCTGCTGCACCTGGAGTACTCAGCCCGCAAGAAGTTGCACATCGACATCCGCATGCCCATCGGTATGACTATCGAGGAGACACAGCGAGCCTATTGCGAGGCGCTGGGCGTGCCCTACGACGAGAGCTGTATCACGCCAGAACGCATGCTCTTCATCACCGACAAGGCGTCGGAAATCTATCGCTCGCCCCACTGGTACGAGGTGCTGCCACAGGAAGAACTGAAAAAGCGCAGACAAGCCTACATGGACCGTGGGCTCACCATTGACGGAAGACAGCAACAGGGCACTCAGCCCCAACCATTCAACATTCAACACTCAACATTCAACACTCAACAAAATGTTCAAGACCATCGACTTCCGGGCTCTGACAGCCATCACGCTGTTTCTTCTGGCTCTGCTATTCAGCCTGCCCAACCTTGTGATAGCAATGCTGCTCATGCTGCTCATCTCAGCCCTGCTGGAGCTCATCAGGATGCTGGCACTGTGGCAACCGGCAAGAACCTAGCAGCCTTCGACCTCTTCCGCAATGCGGCTGGACTGAAGGATGTAGACATCAACACTCCAGGCTCCCGTCACTCATCGCTCCTGGCGATTATGAGCGCAGGCGCATCGAGAGTGATGCCCGAAGACGAACTGAAGGCGGTGGTGGCGCAGAAGATGCCTGCCTTCTCGCAGGAGCGTGACTGCCAGCAGCTCATCCACGACTTCTATGCGAAATATGGTGACAGTTCGAAGCCGATGTCGCAAGCCGTGATCCGCATCAATGCCCAGGCAGAGAAGTCCTCCCAGAAGGAAGCCGTGACATTCAAATCCGCAAGTTCCGTGGGTTCCGAGGGCGGCACGGATTCCAATGCGGAAGATGATAAATTAGCTCCACCTCCGATGCCCGAACATCTTCCCAAACTCGTGGAGCTGCTGTTATCGAAGACACCGGACGTATACAAGCCAGCCGTGGCACACGCCATCTTCCCGCCACTTGCTACACACCTCTGTAAGACCACCTTCAAGTATATCGACAATGTGGAGCACGAGGCTACCCTGATGTGCTGTCTGCTGGCGGGTACGGGCGCAGGCAAGAACTGTGTGCAGATGCCTATCAACATGATTATGGAGGACATCAGACAGCGCGACCGTGAGAACCTGCAACGGGAGAAGGAATGGAAAGAAGAGGTGACACGCAAGGGCGCCAACAAGGATAAGCGCAAGCGCCCGGAAAACCTCATCATACAGGAGATAGACGCCGATATGACCAATCCGGCATTCGTCATGCGCACGGCTGAGGCTCAGGAACATTTTCTCTATACATCGCTTAATGAGATAGACCAGTTCGACGCCCTCAAGGGGCAGGGCAACCAGCAGTTCAAGATCATGTGCCTTGCCTTTGATCCGGGCAACCAATACGGTCAGACTCGCGTGGGCACATCGAGTATCACCGAGCGCATCACCATCCGGTTCAACTGGAATGCATCGACCACCGTCCAGCTGGGGCAGCGATATTTCTCCAAGGTGCTCACCGACGGACCTATCAGCCGCATCAACTTCTGTACCATCCCGGAGCGGGAAATCGGTGCCGAAATGCCAGTATACGGCGAATACGACGATGCCTTCAGAGAGGCGCTCAGACCGTACATAGAGAATCTGTGCAAGGCGTCGGGCAGGATAGACTGCACTGAGGCTTCTGTCCTGGCAGAAAAGTTGAAGGATGAGAACGCCGACTTTTCGCGCATGTCGCAAAACAGGGTGTTCGAGAATCTCTCCTTCCGTGGCAACGTAATTGCCTTTCTCAAGGCTTGCGTGCTATACGTGGCAAACGGCTGCAAATGGGAACCCGAAATAGAAGAGTTCATCAGATGGAGCGAGAGCTACGACCTGTGGTGCAAGATGATTTTCTTTGGTGCAAGCATAGCCAAGGCTAATGAGGTAGGAGAGAAATCGAGCAAGCGAGGACCTGCCAACCTGCTGCAGCAATTGCCTGACACCTTCACCTACACGCAGGCTGAAATGGTACGTCTGCATAACGACTTCGGCAAGAAGGGTACGGCGACGATGCTGAGAAACTGGGTGAACCGTCATTATATCGAGAAAATTCCTCCGAAGGGAGTAAATGCCGACGGAGCTGACGGAAAGCAGGGCGGAAAGGTGTTCAGTATTCAGTTATTCAGTTTTAAGAAGCTATTATTCCGTTCTGACGGACTCGACCTGAGATGTTTCAACGCAAAATAGTTTAACACTTAACATTCAAACAAAATGGAAATAGTATTAAAGCGTATAGCTAAAAAGGGAACTTATACCATCGGCAGGCTCTATCTGCTGACCGATGCAAGTGTAAGTCGTAACTCGCTGCCGGGCAAGAAGAAAGACGACAAGTGCAAATTGATTCATACCTTTGACAGCCAGCTGTTGTCCAAAGATACATATCTCTGCGATACCATGGAGCCTACATGGCGCAATCTGCTGGGTATCAAGCTAAAGCCAGAGGAAGTGGATGCCCGCTATAGCCGCAAGAGCGGCGTGAAGGCTCGTAAGGTACCTGGTCATACTGCCATTCCTGAGGGTACTTATCCTGTGGTCATATCGTATTCTCCAAGATTCAAGCGTTGGTTGCCATTGCTGGTGGGTGTGCCGAATTTCGAGGGCATCCGCATCCATGCAGGCAATTATCCTGACGATACACAAGGCTGCATCCTTGTTGGAGAGAACAAGTTCGAGGGCATGGTGGTGAACTCCCGCATCTGGCTGCAGCGGCTCATCAACGCCATGACAGCGGCGCGCGACCGAGACGAAAGTATCTGGATAACCATCCTATAGACAAACAGCATCCCTGCATAAGGGATGCTGCTAATCTGTTTTTATATATTTTCTGACTGAAAACGTTCTTAAAGCTTTGACCAGTCGATGCTGCGGATAAATGCCAAGGTTGAAACCCAATCGCAGTCGAGGCAGAATGGAGTAGGAACATCCGGGGTGTTGTAATAAGCCAGGGTAAACTCTGTATCTGCATCCTTAAATGCCTTGTGGTCGATGGTTGCCTGCTTGAAAAACTGGGTTACGAGCGGCTTGTTCTTGTTTGAAGCCTCCTTCAGTCGCCTCTGATAGAGCGTAATATAAACGCTCATGGCGTAGGCCTGCTCGTTGAGATAGCGAACCTTGATGTTCAAGGTGTCCTTGCTCAGATTCTTGTCGAGCATTACATACGGTGGCAGAATCTTGCTGCGCATGTAGGTCATTGCGTCAAACTTGAAGAGGGCTGTACGGCGCTCGTCCATGCTCTTCGTGGTGTCGTTGATGATTGCATCAGAAGTGCGGAGCACCTCGTTTAATACATCCTGGGCGCTTGCCTTAGCTATGCTGAGGGTGAGCGCAAATAATAATATTATGTATCTCATCTTTCTGAAATTATTAATTATCAATTTTTTTTAATCGTTGGTGTGGCGCAAGAGGAAGATGCTGTGGTCGATGCACGCTGGCAATTCTTCCTTATAATGCGTTACCATGATCATGGTTTTGTTCTGGCGGCGACAGAAGGCTTCGATGACGTCTTTTACAAGACGGCGGTTGCGGTTGTCGAGTCCGTGGAGCGGTTCATCGAGAATCAGCAGTTCCGGATCCTTGACAAAGGCTCGTGCCAGGAGAACGAGGCGCTGTTCGCCGCTGGAGAGCTTCAGGAAACCACGGTCTTCAAGACCTTCCAGTCCGAAGACTTTCATCCAGAAGCGGCACTTGTCCATATCTTCTTCCTTCGGCTTTACATAGAGACCTACGGAATCCATCAGGCCGCTTGCTACGATGCGGATGGCTGGCAGGTCGCGCTGGTAAGAGCGGTGAAGCTCAGGCGATACGTAGCCGATGTGTTTCTTGATGTCCCAGATGCTTTCGCCGCTGCCTCGAGGATTGTCGAAGAGGGTGATGTCGCAGGCATAACTCTGCGGATTATCGGCACAGACCAGACTGAGGAGCGTACTCTTTCCGGCTCCGTTCTGTCCGCTCAAAGCCCATCGCTCGCCGTTCATCACGGTCCAGTCGAGGTCCTTGAGGATGATTCGCTCGCCATACTGTATGCGTACCTTGTTCATCTTCACCACTTCCTGGGTGTGATATTCGCGGTCGCTGTAAGGCTGGTCTACGATGGCCTGTACCATCTCCGGGCTCAGCACATGGGCAGGCACGGATTCTCTGCCGGCAAGATATTCGGCGAGGGTTACCTTAGGCTGAACCTTCATATCCTTCACTTCTACCACGTGGGTGATGAAATCGGGAATATCATCGCTCTTGCTCAGTACGAGGATAATCTGCAGGGCTCGTTCTGAAGAGAGGGTCTTGAGCAGTTCCTTGAGCTGGTCACGGGTTTCAGCATCGAGTCCGATAAACGGATTGTCCATGATGAGCACGCGAGGCTCTGAGAAGAGGGTAGAGGCAAGTTTGAACTTGCGGAGCTCGCCACTTGAGAGCAGGATGGTGTATTTGTCCATCAGGTGCTGCATGTGGAAGAGTTTGTAGATGTGCTGCTGCAGGGCTCTGCGCTCCGGAGTGTCTTCACCGGCCATCTGGTAGGCTTCTTCCAACTTGTCCTTTACGACAGGCGTGTTCTCGTCTATCTCGAGCTGGTTCCAGCGCTGCTGCAGGAAATAAGTGCGGTCGTTATCGCCTCCGTAGCTGTCGCGGAAGGTAATATACTTGATGTTGTCGCTCACCATTGTTTTCTGACTAGGTGAGAAATCGTAATCAGGGTCGTGCATCAGGAGTGGGTGGCGACCTACGATGATGTCGACAAACATTGATTTTCCTCCACCGTTCGGACCTACGATAGCGATGTGCTCACCATCGCACGCCTCGAAGTTTACGGGTTCTGCCATACGCCAGTCGGGCATACGGGTAACACCATTTTTAATGCTAATAATCTTTTGCATCTCTCTTATTTTTTTATTCTACTCTGATTCTTTGTTGCAAAGTCTTTCCAGCTGCTGTAGTGCTTGGCGTCGGTCTCCGGGCGGTTCATCTGCAGAAAGTGGCAGTAGGCTGCCCCCAGCGCATCGGTAGCGTCCATGAACTTCGGCATTTCATCTTGCTGAATATGGAGCAGTCGCTGCAGCATTCCTGCCACCTGTTCCTTCGAAGCCTGTCCCTGTCCCGTAATGGCCATCTTGATTTTGAGCGGCGCATATTCGTGGATAGGAACGCTGTGATGAATGGCGGCTGCGATGGCTACTCCCTGCGCTCTGCCCAGTTTGAGCATCGACTGCACGTTCTTGCCGAAGAAGGGGGCTTCGATGGCCATCTCATCGGGCAGATAGCTGTCGATGATGCCGGTTACGCGGTCGAAGATCTTGCCCAGCCGGAGATAGGGATCGCTCTCTTTGCGCATGTCGATAACGCCCATCACCACCAGTTCTGCCTTGTTGCCGATGATGCGGATTACGCCATAGCCCATCACGTTGGTTCCGGGGTCAATGCCGAGTATAATCTTCTCTGTATTCGATTTCTTGATCATCGCTGATAAATCTCCTGACTTTTAAAAATGCTGTTTTAACGGTCCATATAAGGATTGTGAGCAAGCTCTTCGCCTATGCTGGTGTATTCGCCATGACCCGGGAGAACCTGGGTTTCGTCAGGCAACTGACCGAGATGGCGCAGACTGTTGATGATGCGGAACATGCTGCCTCCAGGGAAATCGGTTCTGCCGATAGAGTTGTGGAAGAGGGTGTCGCCGGTGAAGGCTACGTGCTCTGCCTCGCAATAGAAGGTGACGGAACCGCTGCTGTGGCCCGGAGTGGCGATGACCTGGAACTCGTGGTTACCGAACTTGATGACCTCTTCATCTTCGAAGAATCTGCCTATCGGCGGAAACTGGTAATCGAGTTGCATCTGATAGAAGGTTTCTGCCTGCTTGGCGAGTCCCTTCATCAGGTTTTCATCTGCTGCCGATACTTCCGGTTTCAGTCCGAACTCCTGATAGATGGTGTTGTTGCCGAAGTTATGGTCAAGATGGCCATGGGTTACGAGCAGGTGAACGGGCTTGAACTGGTTCTCCTTAATATATTGTGTAATAGCCGTGCGCTCTTCCGGATAGAAGGCGCCGCAATCGATGATGACGCATTCCTTGGTCTCATCGCTCACCACGTAGCAGTTTTCCTGCAACATGTTTACTTGAAATCTTTCTATATGTAACATTTCTTACTTTGAACTTTATGATTACTTTTCACTCTTCTAAGCCGGAACGTAAACCAGTTGCTTGTCCTGACTGAACCATTCTTCATCGAAGAAAGTGCTGAGCGGAGTGATTTCTGAAATCTTGAAGTATTGCTTCAGTTCTTCTTTCAGATTACCGCCCTTCAGACACAGAAGTCCGTTAGGCAGAGCGTTTTGTCCCTTCTGCTTAAAGTTTTTCTTGATAATCTTCATCAGGTCAGGAAGCTGCATTACCGCACGGCTTACCACGAAATCGTACTTGCCTTTTTCGTCCTCTCCGCGCAGATGCTCTGCCTTGAGATTCTGCAGATTGATGGCCGTAGCCACCTCGTTGCAGACTCTGATTTTCTTGCCCGTTCCATCTATCAGCTTGAACTTGCATTCAGGGAAAAGGATGGCGAGCGGAATGCCCGGGAAACCTCCGCCGCAGCCGAAATCGAGAATCTCCGTGCCCGGACGGAAATGGATGGCTTTGGCTATTGCCAGAGAATGGAGCACGTGGTGCTCGTACAGATTATCGATGTCCTTGCGGCTGATGACATTGATCTTGCTGTTCCAGTCGCGGTATAATGCATCGAGTGCCTCGAACTGCTTTTTCTGCTCTTCCGTGAGGTTCGGGAAGTATTTCTCTATTATTTCTATCATATAATTATATGTATTCTTCTTTATTTCTACTGATTTTTCTGCAAAGGTAGTGTAAAAAATCGGAAAACACGTAATAAAAACATCAAAATCTGTCAGATTATGCTCGTATATTAAGTTTTTTGCGTAACTTTGCACCCGTTTTCAATATAATTTAAGCAAAAATAGATAAAAACAGACAAGAAAATATGATAAAAGCAGCACTCTTCGATCTGGATGGCGTGGTATTCGATACAGAATCACAGTACTCCATCTTCTGGGGAATGATAGGCAGGGAGTATCATCCGGAAATGCCCGATTTCGAATATCGCATCAAAGGACAGACTCTGGTTCAGATTTACGACAAGTATTTCACCGATGAAGCCGTCTTCGCCCACATCGAAGGTTTTACAGGCGCAAAGGAGGAACAGGCTAAGATTACAGCCCGACTGGATGAGTTTGAAAAGACCATGCAGTATGAATATATTGCAGGGTTCGAAGACTTCATCAGCGACTTGAAGGAGCATGGCGTAAAATGCGCTGTGGTAACGAGCAGCAACATTCAGAAGATGCTGAATGTTTATGAACGTCACCCGGAATTCAAGGCTTATTTCGACCGCGTGCTGACCAGCGAGGATTTCGCTGAGAGCAAGCCTCATCCTGACTGCTATCTGAAAGGTGCAGCCTATTTCGGTGTAGAACCGGAGGACTGTGTAGGGCTGGAAGACAGCTTTAACGGACTGAAGGCGGTGAGAGCCTCAGGAGCCTTTACCTTAGGTCTTGCCACAACGAACAGCAGAGAAGCCATCCAACCGCTATCCGACTATGTGATAGATGATTACAGAGGTTTCAGCTTTGCTGACTTGCAGCGCATCGTGGAGAATGCGAAATAGATTCAACGCAGAACAATAAATAAATCAAAATAAAAAAATGGGATATTTATCTACTGACAAGAAGAAAATTACCACCAAGACCTTCGCAGAAATGAAGAAGGCTGGCGAGAAAGTAACCATGCTGACAGCATACGACTTTACAACAGCCGGAATTATAGATGCTGCAGGAATTGACTCTATATTAATAGGTGATTCGGCCAGCAATGTGATGGCAGGAAATGCAGACACATTGCCGATTACCGTAGACCAGATGATTTATCACGCCCGCAGCGTGGCACGTGCCTGCCAGCATGCTTTCGTGGTTTGCGACATGCCTTTCGGCAGCTATCAGATCAGCAAGGAAGAGGCGCTTCGCAATGCTTGCCGCATGATGAAGGAAACGGGTGTAGACGCTCTGAAACTGGAAGGCGGCGTAGAAATCTGCGACACGGTTAAGGCGCTGGTTAATGCCGGAATCCCGGTTCATGGTCATCTCGGACTTACCCCGCAGAGCGTGAACAAGTTTGGCGGTTATGGCATTCGTGCCAAGGAAGAGGCTGAGGCACAGAAACTTATCAGCGACGCCATTGCGCTGGACGAAGCAGGCTGCTTTGCCATCGTGCTGGAGAAGGTTCCTGCTAAGCTCGCTGCTGAAGTAAGCAAGAAGGTAAAGGCTGTAACAATCGGAATCGGTGCAGGTAACGGCTGCGACGGACAGGTTCTGGTTTATGCTGATGCACTCGGAATGACACAGGGCTTCAAGCCTAAGTTCCTGCGCCACTTTGCTCAGGTAGGCGAGGAAATGACCAAGGGTGTGAAGGCTTATATTGATGCGGTGAAGACCGTAGATTATCCTAGCGCTGAAGAGAGTTATTAACATTAACTCTCTTTTTAGCGAAGTGTAAGAGAGTATAAATACGATAGATACATAAAAGAGTTAGAATAATGGATACACAAAATACTCCAGTACATATCAAACTGTGGCACAAGGACTTCTGGCGATTATGCTTTGCCAACCTCTTGCTGATGTCGAGTGTGTACATGCTCGTTTTTGCCATTCCTTATTTCCTGCTTCAGGAGAAGTTTCAGATGTGGCAGATAGGGTGTGTGCTTCTTGCATACGGCTTTGGACTGTTTCTGTTTGGCGGCTTCTGCTCTTATCTGGTGCAGCGCTACCGCAGGAATATGGTCTGCCAGCTTTCCATTTTAAGTGTGGTTGTTTGTCATTCGGTTCTTTACTATCTGGATACGTTCTGGAACATCCGGTTTTCTTTTGAGATTCTCTTGGCGGTCCGTTTCCTGTTGGGAGCATTTCTGGGGTTGGCTCAGATGACGCTTGCCAGTACGCTGGTTATTGATTCCTGCGAGTCGTTCCAGCGCACCGAGGCTAATTACATTACCTCTTGGTTTGCCCGTTTTTCGATAGCCGTAGGACCCTTGGTGGCATGTTTTGTTTACAACTATTTCGGCATGGGCTATGTTTTCCCTACGGCTTCGTTGCTGGCTTTGGGAGCCTTCGTGCTGGTTTCTCGCGCCAAGTTTCCTTTCAAGGCGCCTGCCGAAGGAATCAAGGTTTTCAGCCTCGACCGCTTCTATCTGCCACAGGGAACTCCGCTGTTTGTCAATATCATCCTGATTACTTTTTCTGCGGGATTATACTTTTCTGTGCCTCATTCTACTGGTAACTTTCTGATGATTTTCGGAGGGTTGGTCTTGGCGTTTCTGGCAGAAAAGTTTGTCTTTGCTGATGCAGATCTGAAGAGTCAGATAATCGTAGGTCTGATATTGTTGGCTTCTGCTGAACTGATTTCGTTCGGAAGTCAGGAGTTTGCTGTAGAAATCGTGGTTCCAACCTTGCTGGGTTTCAGCTTGGGAATCATCGGAAGCCGTTTCCTGCTCTTCTATATCAAGCTTGCCAAACATTGCCAGCGCGGCACGAGCGTGAATTCGTTCTTCCTGGCTTGGGAATTGGGATTGAGCTTGGGACTCGGTCTCGGATTCCTGTTCCATAATCTTCCGGCGAGAGCGCATTTTGACGTAGATCATCCTGTATATAATATGATTGAATCAGGGATGTTGCACTATGCGCTTTTTACAACAATCGTATCGTTGCTGGTGTACAATTTCTTGGTTCATCCTTGGTACATGAAGCATAAAAACAGATAAAATATTTGAAATCTCGTTTGTTTCATAAAAGCTATTCTTTAAAAGAACCTAAAAATAGCTTTTATGAAACATTTTTAATATTATTTAGATAGGTTTTTTCGCTTTTGTGGCTTAATTTGAGTACTTTTGCGTTTAGTTTTGGAAATATATTGTTTGAATTAAGAAATTAAACGTAAAAATATAGAATTATGGCAGAAGCTATTGATATCCGCGAATTGAATATCCGGATAGAACAACAAAGTCAGTTTGTTACCAACCTGGTAATGGGCATGAATAAGGTAATCGTAGGTCAGAAACACCTTGTAGATTGCCTTCTTATCGGTCTTCTCTCTGATGGTCATATCCTGCTTGAGGGTGTACCTGGACTGGCGAAGACACTTGCAATCAAGACATTGTCACAGCTTATCAGCTCCGACTATAGCCGCATTCAGTTTACTCCTGACCTGTTGCCTGCCGATGTGGTGGGTACTCAGATTTATTCACAGAAAGACGAGGCTTTCCATGTAAAGCGCGGTCCTGTCTTCGCCAATTTCGTTTTGGCAGATGAGATTAACCGTGCCCCAGCCAAGGTGCAGAGTGCGCTGCTCGAAGCCATGCAGGAACACCAGGTTACCATTGGTGATGAAACCTTCAAACTGCCTAGTCCGTTCCTGGTAATGGCTACACAGAACCCTATCGAGCAGGAAGGAACCTATCAGTTGCCTGAAGCTCAGGTAGACCGTTTCCTGCTGAAGGTAATCATCGATTATCCTACACTGGAAGAGGAGAAACTCATCATCCGCGAGAATATTCAGGGCGGACTTCCTGAGGTCACACCTGTAACATCAGCAGAGGAGATTCTGAAGGCTCGCAAGATTGTAAACGAGGTTTATCTCGATGAGAAGATTGAGCAGTATATTGCCGATATCGTCTTTGCTTCTCGTTATCCAGACCGCTATGGACTGGGCGAACTGAAAGACATGATTACCTTCGGCGGCAGTCCTCGTGCCAGCATCTCTCTTGCCAAGGCAGCCAGAGCCTATGCATTTATCAAGCATCGCGGCTATGTGATTCCTGAGGATGTAAGAGCTGTGGCCCACGACGTATTGCGCCATCGTATCGGCCTTTCTTACGAGGCCGAGGCAAGCAATGTGACAAGCGAGGAAATCGTAAGCCGCATCATCAATAAGGTGGAAGTGCCTTGATTCGGTAAGTGAAGAGTGAAGAACGAAGAGTGAAAAATTCGCTTGCTTCACTAATCATAAAGTTCAATGTTCAAAATTCAAAGTTCAAAGTAATAAGTTGGATACACAAGATATCTTAAAAAAGGTTCGGAAGATAGAAATCAAGACTCGCGGACTGAGTCAGAACATCTTCGCTGGTCAGTATCATTCTGCCTTCAAGGGTAGGGGAATGGCCTTTGCCGAGGTGCGCGAATATCAGTACGGCGATGATGTGAGAGACATCGACTGGAACGTGACCGCCCGCTTTCATAAACCTTATGTCAAGGTGTTTGAAGAGGAAAGGGAACTTACCGTGATGCTGCTCGTAGACGTCAGCGGGTCGCTCGATTTCGGTACGATGAAGCAGATGAAGCGCGATCTGGCTACTGAGATTGCTGCCACACTCGCCTTCAGTGCCATTCAGAACAATGACAAGATAGGTGTCATCTTCTTCTCTGACCGTATCGAGAAGTACATTCCGCCTAAGAAAGGAAGAAAGCATATTCTCTATATCATCAGAGAAATGCTCAACTTCCAGCCGCAAAGCCAGCGTACCGACATCGGCTGCGCCCTGGAATATTTCACCCGCGTGATGAAACGCCACTGCACAGCTTTCGTAATCAGCGACTTCTACGATCATAAGGATTTCCAGCATCAGCTGCAGATTGCCAACCAGAAACATGATGTAGTAGCCATCCAGGTTTACGACCCGCGTGCCAAGGTGCTGCCTGATGTAGGATTGCTCAAGGTGATGGACGCAGAAACCGGACACGAAATGTATATTGATACAAGTTCGAAGAAACTGCGAATGGCTCATACCCAGCAATGGCTGATGCAGCAGGAGAATCTGAAAACCGACTTTGCCAAAAGCAAGGTCGACTGGACTTCGATTGCCACTAACGAGGACTTCTCGAAGGCGCTCCTGATGCTTTTCAAGCAGAGGGGCTGATAAACCGAAAGCTCAAAGTAAAGAAACTATGTTTAAAGTAAAGAATATCATATTGTCGCTCGCTCTCCTGGGGTGCTCAGGCTTGGCTCAAGCCCAGCAGGTAGAGCAACGCATCGACTCGCTGCAGATACTGATAGGACAGCAGACCGTGCTGCATCTGAAGGCTTCGGTAAAGCAGGGCGATAAGGTGCAACTGCCATCTTTCAAGCCGCAGCAGCAAATTACGCCGGGAGTGGAAGTGGTAGAGCAGAGTAAAGGCGACACTTCGCACATAGGCGACGACCGCATGGTGGTGAGCCGCGACTATACGCTGACATCGTTTGATGAAAAGGTGTACGTGATTCCTGCGCTCAATGTGAAGGTAAACGGCAAGAACTTTCATGGCAACCAGCTTGCGCTGAAGGTGCTCACCGTGCCCGTAGATACGGTTCATCCCAACCAGTTCTATCCGCCCAAGGATGTTCAGGACAATCCTTTCTCCTGGAGCGAATGGAGTGCGATTTTTTGGTTGAGCCTATTGCTGTTAATCCTCTGTGGCGCATGGCTTTATCTGCGCAACAGACTGAAAAACAACAAGCCGATTATCACCCATATCCGCATCGTAAAACGTGTTCCGGCTCACGAAAAGGCGCTGAATCAAATCAACGTCATCAAGCAGCAGCACGTAGAGAATCAGGAAACACAGAAGGCTTACTACACCCAGCTTACCAATACGCTGAGAGAATATATCGTGAGCCGTTTCGGATTCAATGCGATGGAAATGACCAGTATGGAAATCATCGAACGTTTGCGCGAAGCAGGCGACCAGAAGATGATAGATGAACTGAAGGAACTCTTCCAGACTGCCGATCTCGTGAAGTTTGCCAAATATGAAACCCTGGTGAATGAGAACGACGCAAACCTGGTGAATGCCATCAACTTCATCGACCAGACCAAGACAGATGAGAAACCTACTGAAGAAAAGGTGGTTCCACAACTGACCAACGAAGAGCAGAAGACGCAATCTCAGCGCCGCCTCATCAAGTCGCTCCTCTGGATAGGAGCCATCGTAGGTCTGGCTCTGTTGGGTTACATCATTTATCAGTCAGCCATGCTGCTGATGTAAAGCAGGGTGTTCTTATGAAACGTTTCGCCGGGCAAAGCGGTTTGTTCCGAAACTCTTAGCCTGGCTATAAATAGAAAAATATAGAAATGGAATTTGCAAGTAAAGGCTATTTTCTGTTGCTTCTGTTGCTGATACCTTATATATTATGGTATTTCCTCTACAGGAAGAAGAATGCGCCAACCATGCGCATGAGCGACACGAAAAAGTATCAATATGCTCCGAAGAGCCTGCGTGTGCGTCTCATCCATCTGCCAATGGTACTGAGATGCATCTGTTTCGTGCTCATCGTCTGTGCGATGGCTCGTCCGCAGACGCATACGGCTTGGGACAACAAGACGGTAGAAGGCATTGACATTATGTTGGCAATGGACGTTTCCACCTCTATGCTTGCCGAAGATTTGAGACCAAACCGTATGGAAGCGGCTAAGGATGTGGCTACAGAATTCATCTCGGGAAGACCGAACGACAACATCGGTCTGACTATCTTTGCCGGTGAAGCCTTCACCCAGTGCCCGATGACAACCGATCATGCCAGTCTGTTGCGCCTCTTGCAGGCAACCCGAACGGATATTGCCGCCCGGGGACTGATTGACGATGGAACTGCAGTGGGAATGGGACTGGCCAATGCCGTGAGCCGCCTGAAGGATTCTAAGTCAAAATCGAAGGTTGTGATTCTTCTTACCGACGGCAGTAACAACATGGGTGAAATCTCGCCTATGACCGCAGCAGAGATTGCCAAGAGCTACGGAATCCGCGTTTACACCATCGGTGTAGGAACCAACAAGGTGGCTCCTTATCCAATGCCTGTGGCAGGAGGAGTACAGTACGTCAACATTCCGGTAGAGATAGATACGAAGACGCTGAGCGATATTGCTCAGACAACCGATGGTAACTTCTATCGCGCTACGAACAATAATGAGCTGAAGAAGATTTACAGGGACATTGATAAACTGGAGAAAACCAAGTTTAATGTCAAGCACTTTGCTAAGCGCTATGAAGCTTATCAGCCATTCGCCTTGGCAGCTCTCCTGGTATTGCTGGTAGAAATCCTACTCCGCATCACCTGGTTCAGAAGAATTCCGTAATCCGGATACTGGGCCATTACTGATTATCGGAGATATTTCGCTATCTTTCGGAGATATTCTGCTATCTTTCGGAGATATTTTACCAGTTATCGGAGATATTTTACTGATTATCGGATAATCGAATAGAAGATATAATTAGAATAGAAAATGTTAAGATTTGAAGATCCTATATTTCTCTGGCTGTTGTGGATTATACCAGTACTGATTCTCATCAGACTGATAGGATGGAGAAGAAGAAAGGCTAAACTGAAGAAGCTCGGTGATCCGGAACTTCTGAAACAGCTCATGCCCAACATCTCCAAATATCGCCCTACAGTTAAGTTTGTGCTGATGCTCGCAGCCTTGGCGCTTCTTATCGTGATGGTAGCTCGCCCGCAGATGGGCAGCAAGATTTCTCACGATAAGCGACATGGTATTGAAACCATCATCTGCCTCGATATTTCAAATTCCATGCTCTGTCAGGACGTGGTTCCATCCCGTCTGGACAAGAGTAAGATGCTTATCGAAAATCTGGTCGACAACTTTAACAACGACAAAATCGGCCTCATCGTCTTTGCAGGCGATGCGTTCGTGCAGTTGCCAATCACCACCGATTATGTCTCGGCAAAGATGTTTCTTCAGAACATTACCCCAGGTCTTATCCAGACCCAGGGAACCAATATCGGAGCAGCCATCGATTTAGCTTCCAAGAGTTTCACCCAACAGGAGAATGTGGGCAGAGCCATCATCGTTATTACCGATGGCGAAAACCATGAGCCTGGCGCACAGGAGGCTGCAGCTGCTGCCAACAAGAAAGGAATCAATGTCTTTATCCTGGGCATAGGTAACACCAAGGGAGCACCAATCCCTATGGGCGACGGCTCTTATCTGAAGGACAATGCGGGCAACACCGTAATGACCGCCCTGAATGAGCAGATGTGTAAGGAACTTGCCCAGGCAGGCAAGGGTCAGTATATTCATGTAGATAATACCAGCGATGCGGAAAGAGCATTGAATGATGATATTGCCAAATTGCAGAAAGGCGATGTGACGAGCGTGATTTACAGCGCTTATGATGAACAGTTCCAGGCTGTAGGTATTCTTGTCATCCTGTTGCTTATCATCGAAATCTGTCTGCTTGAGGTAAAGAATCCTCTGCTCAGAAACATCAAGTTTTTTAAGAAAGACATCAAGAAGCCTTTCTGATAAACGTTTATACATTATTATATAATAAGAATGAGATATTTAAGATATATATTGGTTTTTGCCCTAATGGTGCTGGGCTTGGCGAAGGTGGGAGCGCAGAACGACCGCAACTTCATCCGCCAGGGAAACCGCGCCTATCATAAACAGAAGTGGGCTGCAGCCGAAACGCAATATCGCAAGGCTATCTCCAAGAACCAGAAGAATGCGCAGGCTGTCTATAATCTGGGTTGCGCCCTGATGATGCAGCAGAAGGATTCGATGGCAATGATACAGTTTGAGAATGCTTCGAAACTGGAAACGAACAAGATGCGACGCGCCAGAAGTTACCACAACATGGGTGTGGTCATGCAGCAGCATCAGCAATATGCGCAGGCCATAGGATGTTATGAGAACGCCCTGCGCTGCAATCCGCAGGACAATGCAACCCGATATAATCTTGCCCTCTGCAAGAAACTGCTCAAAAACCAGAAGCAGAACAAGCAGAACGATAAGAACAAGAACAACAAGAATAAAAACAAGGACAAGAACAAAGACAAGCAGAATAAGGATCAGAACAAAGATCAGAATAAAGACAAGAACAAGAACGATAAAAATAAGAACAACCAGAACAAGAACAATCAGCAGAATCAGAACAATCAGGACAAGATGAGCAAAGATAATGCTGAACAACTCTTGAACGCTGCCATCCAGCAGGAGAAGGATACGAAGCGCAAGATGCAGAAAGCGATGAGTCAGCCTCGCAGAAAGCAATATGAGAAAAACTGGTAAAAAGTAAAATAATACAACGAGCATAATTAATATAGAACATGAAACATATAGGTTGGTTTATTATTATATGGGCAATGCTTCTGGGCTTCAGTTTGCAGCTGAAAGCCCAGCATATCAGTGTGTCGGCACCAACACACGTGGCGGCGGGAGAAAACTTCCGTGTGGCCTATACCATCAATACACGTGATGTAGAGGAATTCCGCCTGGGCGGAGTAGGAGAAGGACTTGAGGTAATTGCAGGTCCTTACACCTCATCGCAGTCCAGTTATCAGATGATCAATGGCCATACTTCCTCTTCATCGTCGGTAACCATTACCTATACGCTCTACGCAGCTAAGAACGGAACCTTTGGCATTGGTGCCTCTCATGCCATCGTAAATGGTAAGAAACTCTCTTCCCATCCGGTTAAGATTACGGTTTCTGGCCATGCTGCACGCAACAACGGCGCTCCTTCCATGCACGGACAGAATGATTATAATGAACCACGTATGCGAACTGCCGGATCAAGAATATCAGGCCGCGACCTCTTCATCAAGGTTACAGCCAACAAGCGACGTGTTCACGAACAGGAACCGGTGCTCCTTACTTATAAGGTTTATACGCAGGTAGACCTTACCCAGTTGGAAGGCAAGATGCCTGACCTGAAGGGATTCCACAACCAGGAAGTTCCGCTGCCTCAGCAGAAGACTTTCCATACTGAAACCGTAAACGGCCGACCTTACCGATGTGTTACATGGAGCCAGTATGTCATGTATCCGCAGATGACGGGAAACCTTACCATTCCAGCCATTACCTTCAAGGGAATCGTAGTTCAGCAGAACAGAAACGTTGACCCGATGGAAGCTTTCTTCAATGGCGGCTCCGGCTATGTTGAAGTAAAGAAAGATATTATAGCTCCTAGTGTGAAAATTCAGGTTGATCCATTGCCTCAGCGCCCTGCCAACTTCTCGGGCGGTGTAGGTAAATTCAATATTACTGCTTCCATCGACAAGAAGGAAGTAAAGGCTGGTGAACCTATCACCATTCGTGTAGTGGTAGGAGGAATCGGAAACCTGAAGTTGCTCAAGCAGCCTGTCATTACCTTCCCTAAGGATTTTGACAAGTACGATGCGAAGGTGACAGACAAGACCCGCCTTACAGCCAATGGCGTAGAAGGCAATATGATTTATGACTTCCTGGCTGTGCCTCGTAATCAGGGAAATTATACCATTCCTGCGGTAGAATTCACCTATTATGATACTTCGGCTAACAAGTATAAGACAATCAAGACCCAGCCGTTCACGCTGAATGTAGATAAGGGCGATGGAACTTCAGACAATGAAACATCAGATTTCAGCAACAAGGATAAGGACATTCATGCGCTGAAACTGGGCAAGTCTAAGCTCCATGATATTGACGATATGTTCTACGGAAGCTTCGGCTACTGGACCAGTCTGCTGGTTCCATTGGCAGCCTTCTTTGCCCTGCTCATTGTTTTCCGCCGCCGTGCCCTCGAGAATGCCGACCTTGTAAAGGTCCGTTCCAACAAGGCAAACAAGATAGCAACCAAGCGCCTGAAGAAGGCTCATCTGCTGATGCTCGGTGGCAAGCAGGAAGAATTCTACGATGAAGTGCTCCGTGCTTTGTGGGGCTATGTAAGCTACAAGCTCAACATGCCAGCCGAAAAGCTCTCACGTGAAAACATTCAGGCTATGCTCGAAAAACATTGTGTAGAGGAGAGAACTATCGAGAAGTTTACAACTGCGCTCGATGAATGTGAGTTTGAACGCTATGCGCCGGGCGACCCTGCCGGCAATATGAACCGTACATTCGAATCAGCAATGACTGCTATTATGGATATAGAAAATGCTATCAATGCAACGCGTAAGCAGCGCAAGAAGAGTGCAACCGGATATTCGTTCGTCTTGATGATCATGGTAATGTTGGGCTGCTCGGTTTCTGCAGGCGCTGTAACCAAGAACAATGCTGATACGGAATATCAGAAAGGTAACTATCAGCAGGCCATACGCGACTATGAGGAAATATTGAACAACTATGGTGTTTCAGCCGAAGTTTACTATAACTTGGGCAATGCCTATTACCGTACAGACAATATTACCAAGGCTGTGCTCAATTATGAGCGTGCCCATCTGCTCTCGCCAGGCGATGAAGACATCAGCTTCAACCTGCAGTTTGCACGTAGCAAGACCATCGATAAGATTACGCCGGAAAGCGAGATGTTCTTCGTGACCTGGTGGAAGGCGCTGGTTAACTTTACGAGTGTTGACTGTTGGGCTAAGACAGGCATCATAGCCATCATCATGGCGCTGGTTCTGGTCTTGGTTTATCTCTTCGGTTCGCATATCGTTTTGCGCAAGATTGGTTTCTTCGGTGGAATCTTCTTCGTGGCAGTCTTCCTGCTGAGCAATCTCTTTGCTTACCAGCAGCGGCAGATGCTTATCAACCGTACGGGAGCCATCATCATCGCTCCTTCTGTCAATGTGAAGAAGACTCCAGCCAAGACGAGCGTTGACCTCTTCCTGCTGCATGAAGGAACCCGCGTTGACATTACCGATAAGGCGATGAAAGGCTGGCGTGAAATCAAGGTAGGAGACGGCAGAGAAGGCTGGATTGAAACCAAGGCAATTGAGGAAATCTGATTAAGATAAAATCTGATTAAAATAAAGAGAATGGATTTTAGTAGGATACAAGATTTTGACATGCAGCTGTTGCATGTGTTTAACGGCAGCGAGAATGTCTGGCTCGATCAGATGGCGATGGCGCTTACATCGGGCTGGACATGGATTCCGCTTTATATCGTCCTCTTCGTTGTTGTGATAAGAAACAACGAGATGATGGGCCAGATTGCGCTTGTGGTTGGAGGAGCATTGCTCTGTATCTTTCTGGCTGATGGACTGGTGGATGGAATCATTAAACCGCTGGCTGAAAGATGCAGACCTTCCAGCGACCCGATGTTCAAGTATACGGTTCAGGTGGTTGACAATATGCGCCTCAAGAGTTTCAGCTTCTGTTCGGCTCATGCAGCCAATACGCTTTCGTTAGCCATCTTCTTCTCGTTGCTCATCCGCAGCAAACTGGTTACGTGGACCCTGTTATTATGGTCGCTCGTAAACTGTTGGACCCGTCTTTACCTGGGTGTTCATTATCCGGTCGACATTCTTTGCGGTCTGGCTATCGGAGCTGTGGTGGGAGTTGTCGTTTATCTTATCTACATCAGGATGTATTACCGCATCTCCCCAAAGATTAAGTATATTTCCAACCAGTATACGAGTACGGGTTACGACTATGATGATGTAGATAAAATCATGACCGTAGTGATATTTACCCTTATCATGGTTGTGTTTTATGCCACCTGTCAGATGGCTTATCTTTAGTACAGAAATAAAAGTTCAAAAGTAAAATAAATAATGGATACAAAACACATTAAAATTAGTGATTATAACTATGATTTACCGGATGAGCGCATCGCAAAATTCCCTATCGCCCAGCGCGACCATAGTAAACTGCTGGTCTATAAGCACGGCGAGGTAAGCGATGATGTTTTCCATCATCTTCCCACATATCTCCCTCAAGGAGCCTTGATGATATTCAACAATACCAAGGTGATACAAGCGCGTCTGCACTTCCGCAAGGAAACAGGTGCGCTTATTGAGGTTTTCTTGATGGAGCCTGCAGAACCTACTGATTATGAACTCATGTTCCAGACCACCGGACATTGTTCCTGGCTCTGCATGATCGGTAATCTGAAGAAATGGAAAGAGGGCACCCTGAAGCGTGATTTCGAAATCAAGGGCCACAAGCTTACGCTCAGCGCTACCATGCGACGCGGAGATGCTCTCGGTTCTGAAGCGCAGAAAATGGTTGCCAAAGGCGGAGGAACCAACTACTGGGTTGATTTTGATTGGGACAACGACAAGGTGTCTTTCGCTGAGATTCTTGAAGCAGTAGGCGAGTTGCCTATTCCTCCATATCTCAACCGCAAGACAGAGGAGAGCGACAAGACCACCTATCAGACGGTTTATTCTAAAATCAAGGGAAGTGTGGCTGCTCCAACTGCCGGACTTCACTTTACCGATGCTGTTCTCAAGGATCTTGATGCGCATGGAATCGACCGCGAAGAAGTAACCCTGCATGTAGGAGCCGGCACATTCAAACCGGTGAAGAGCCTTGAAATCGAAGGTCATCAGATGCATACGGAATACATTGTTGTTCATCGTCGCAGTCTGGAAAAACTCATCAAGCACGAGTGCCGGGTCATTGCCGTAGGAACCACCAGCGTCCGTACCATCGAGAGTCTCTATTACATGGGCGTTCATCTGCTGAAGCATCCTGAGGCAAATGAAGAAGATCTGCACGTAAAACAGTGGGATCCTTACGAGCTTTCTGAAGATGGCAATCTGGTAGATGGAATCACTCCGATGCAGGCTATCCAGGCAATCATCGATTATTTGGACCGCAACGGTTTGGAGGCTCTCCATTCCAGCACGCAGATTATCATTGCTCCTGGCTATCAGTATAAGATTGTGAAGATGCTGGTCACCAATTTCCATCAGCCTCAGAGCACACTCCTGCTTCTGGTGAGTGCTTTCCTCAAGGGCGACTGGAAGAAGGTTTACGATTATGCTCTTTCGCATGATTTCCGTTTCCTGAGCTATGGAGATTCATCCCTGCTCATTCCGTAAAAGGAGTTAGGAAAACTATAAATTATTAATTGTAAATTATAAATTAAAATAGATGATTTCAGTAGAAGGACTGAAAGTAGAGTTTGGCGTCAAGCCTCTCTTTCATGATGTAAGTTTCGTCATCAACGACCGCGACCGCATTGCCCTGGTGGGTAAGAATGGTGCGGGAAAATCTACGATGCTCAAGATTCTCTGCGGTTTACAGAAACCTACTGCTGGCGTTGTGGCTATTCCTAACGAAACCACTATCGGCTATCTGCCACAGGTGATGAAACTGCAGGACGATACGACCGTGAAGGAGGAAACCCGCAAGGCTTTCGCCCATAATACCGAGATGAAGGCGCGTCTGGACAAGATGCAGCAGGAAATGGCCGACCGCACCGACTATGAGAGCGAAAGCTATGCTCAGCTCGTAGAGAAGTTTACCCAGGAACATGAACGCTACATGATGATGGGTGGCGAAAACTATGAGGCTGAGATAGAGCGCACCTTGACCGGTCTTGGCTTTACGCGCGATGATTTCGAGCGCCCTACCAAGGAGTTTTCCGGCGGTTGGCGAATGCGTATCGAACTAGCCAAGATTCTGTTGCAGAAGCCTGATGTACTGCTCCTCGATGAGCCTACCAACCACCTTGATATTGAAAGTATCCAGTGGTTGGAGCAGTTCCTGGCGCAGAGTGCCAAGGCTGTGGTTCTGGTGAGCCACGACCGTGCTTTCATCAACAATGTAACTAATCGTACCCTCGAAATTACTTGTGGAAGGGTAGAAGACTATAAGGTGAAATACGATGAGTATGTTGTGTTGCGTGCCGAACGCCGCGAGCAGCAGCTCCGTGCCTACGAAAACCAGCAGAAGGAAATTGCCGACATCAAGGATTTCATCGAGCGATTCCGCTACAAACCTACCAAGGCGGTTCAGGTGCAGAGCAGAATCAAGCAGCTCGAGAAAATCGTGCCTATCGAGGTGGATGAGGTTGACAACAAGCAGATGCACCTCAAATTCCCTCCTTGTCTCAGAAGTGGCGATTATCCAATCATCTGCGATGAGGTGCGTAAAGATTACGGCGCACACACCGTCTTCGACCATGTTACCTTTACCATCAAGCGTGGCGAGAAGGTGGCTTTCGTGGGTAAGAACGGCGAGGGTAAGTCTACCCTGGTAAAATGTATCATGGGTGAGATTCCTTTCACCGGAACTCTCAAGATTGGTCATAATGTGCAGATTGGTTATTTCGCCCAGAATCAGGCGCAGCTCTTGGATGAGAATCTTACCATCTTCCAGACTATTGACAATGTGGCAACAGGCGAAATGCGTCTGAAGGTGAACGATCTCCTGGGCGCCTTCATGTTTGGCGGCGAGACTTCTGAGAAGTTTGTCAAGGTTCTGAGTGGAGGAGAACGCAGCCGACTGGCTATGATCAAGCTCCTGCTCGAACCGGTGAATCTCCTCATTCTCGATGAGCCTACCAATCACCTCGACATGCAGTCGAAGGATGTGCTGAAAGAAGCCATCAAGGCTTTCGATGGAACAGCCATCATCGTGAGCCACGACCGTGAATTCCTCGATGGTCTGGTAGATAAGGTCTATGAGTTTGGCGGCGGCAAGGTTCGTGAGCATCTCGGTGGTATTTACGATTATCTCCGTGCCCATAATGCCGAGAACATCAATCAGGCTCTTGCCAACCAGAGCATGGCTTCTGCCGGTTCGCCTTCTGCCAATACTTCCGGCTCTTCTGTCGCATCAGGTTCTACAGCCGACAGTCTTGCCTCTGCCACATCCGGCAAGCAGAGCTACGCTGAACATAAGGAACAGCAGAAGAAAATCCGCAAGGCTGAGAAAGCCGTGAAGGAATGTGAGGCGAAGATAGAGAAGCTGGAAGCGAGAAAGAAGGAGATTGATGAACTTCTGATGAAACCGGAAAATGCAACCAACATGGAACTCGTTACTGAATACACCGAACTCATGAAGGGTCTCGATGAGGAGAACGAGCGCTGGATGCTCCTTTCGGAAGAATTGGAAGAAGTTTCGAAATAACAGTAACATTAATATAAAAAAGAGAAGAAAATGAAAATGAAAATGATCTTACCGATGATGCTGATCGCAGCTCTGCCATTAGGCGCTGATGCTCAGAATAAATCGGGTCTTGTCATGAGCAATCTCGACCAGACAGTGAAGCCAGCAGACAGTTTCTATCAGTTTGCTACAGGCGGATGGCAGAAGAACAATCCTCTTCCTGCCGCTTATAGCCGTTATGGCAGTTTTGACCAGCTGGCTGAGAACAACAACAAGCGCATCAACACCATTCTTTCTGAACTCCAGAAGAAGACTTACAAGGCTGGAACCATTGAGCAGAAATTGTCTGATTTCTACAAGCTCTCTATGGATGTTGACAGCCGCAACAAGGCTGGAATCGCTCCAGTAAAGCCTCTGTTGGATGAGATTGAAGCTGCCAAGACCAAGGACGAGCTTCAGAAGCTTCAGGTTAAGTATGCATGGATGGGTCTCGGTTTGGGCTATGTCTCAGGTTTCGATGCCGATGAGAAGAACGTAACCATGAACATCTACATCCTGATGCAGGGCGGTCTTACTCTCGGTGCCAAGGATTATTACCTCAACAACGATGCTGCAACTGTAGCTATCCGTGAGGCTTATAAGACTTACCTCAGCAAGATGTTCCAGCTCTATGGCTTCTCTGCTGATGAAGCTGCCAAGAAGGCTTCTGCCGTATTCCTTCACGAAACAACGCTCGCTACTTTCTCAAAGAGCCGTACCGAACTTCGTGATCCTCAGGCCAACTACAACAAGATGACCTTGGCAGAATTCAAGGAGAATTATCCTAACATTCCTCTCGAGGCACTTGCCAACGCCGAGGGAATCAAGAGCGAAAATCTCAAGGAGATGATCGTAGGTCAGCCTGCTTTCTTCGCCGGTTATGACAAGGTGGCAGCTGCAGAATGTGCAGGCACATTGAAGGCTTTGATGGAGTGGGACATCATCAGTAGTTCTGCTTCTTACCTCAGCGATGAGATTCGCGAAGCCCGTTTCGAATTCTTCGGCAAGACTATGAGTGGCCGTAAGGAGGATTATCCTCTTTGGAAGCGCGCTACTACTCAGGTAGAGGCTCAGTTGGGCGAGGCACTCGGTCGCATCTACTGCAAGCGCTATTTCCCAGAAAGCTCTAAGAAGATGATGGAGACACTCGTGAAGAATCTTCAGATCAGCCTCGGTCAGCGTATCGATGCTCAGACCTGGATGAGCGATGCTACAAAGAAAGCTGCTCACAACAAGCTCGACAAGTTCTATGTAAAGATTGGTTATCCTAACAAGTGGACTGATTTCAGCAAGCTCAGCATCGACCCATCCAAGAGCTATTATGAGAACGTATTGGCTTGCCGCAAGTTTGCCAACGATAAGGAGATTGCAAAGAAGGCAGGAAAGCCAGTAGATAAGGATGAGTGGTACATGACTCCTCAGACTGTGAACGCTTACTACAATCCTACTACCAATGAAATCTGTTTCCCAGCCGGTATTCTCCAGTATCCTTTCTTCGATCCTAAGGCTGATGCAGCATTCAACTATGGTGCTATCGGCGTAGTAATCGGCCATGAGATGACTCACGGATTCGATGATCAGGGTCGTCAGTATGATGCTAGCGGTAATCTGAAGGACTGGTGGACTCCTGCTGATGCAGAAGGTTTCAACAAGCGTGCTGATATGTATGCTGATTTCTTCAGCAACATCAAGGTGTTGCCTGATCTGAATGCCAACGGCCGTTTCACCCTCGGCGAGAACCTTGCCGACCACGGTGGTTTGATGGTTTCATACAATGCCTTCAAGAATGCTACAGCCAAGAAGCCATTGAAGAACAAGGATGGTTTCACTCCTGACCAGCGTTTCTTCCTCGCCTATGCAGGTGTTTGGGGACAGAACATTACTGATAAGGAAATCCGCAACCGCGTAAAGAATGATCCTCATTCTCTCGGCAAGTGGCGTGTTGATGGTGCGCTTCCTCACATCGATGCATGGTATGAGGCATTTGGTGTTAAGCAGGGCGATAAGCTGTTCATTCCTAAGAACCAGCGCCTGGAGCTTTGGTAATTCCGGAAGGAAGTTTTTACGAATAGAATTTTTCGGGAATGGTTTTCCGAATAGATAGAAAAAATAAAGTCCTGATGTTTCGTTTGTTTGAAACATCAGGACTTTTTGTTTTATGCTTGAAATATTTATTGATAAGAAAACAATAGAATAGGGGTTATTGCTTCTTCTCCAGTTCCTGAAGATTTTCCATCTTCTTCGATTCCAGGAATTCGTAAATGCCGCAGAGATGTTCGCGGACGCGACCATGACCGAACTCATAAACCTTGCTGACAAGACCATCGAGGAAATCACGGTCGTGACTAACCACGATGAGCGTTCCGTCGAAATCGAGCAAGGCCTGTTTCAGTACATCCTTGGTCTTCAGGTCGAGGTGGTTGGTAGGCTCATCGAGAATCAGCAGATTCACCGGCTCCAGCAGCAGTTTGAGAATGGCAAGGCGGGTGCGCTCACCTCCCGACAATACTTTCACCTTCTTGGTAGAATCCTCTCCGCCAAACATGAATGCTCCGAGCAAATCGCGTATCTTGTTGCGGATTTCACCTTTGGCAACATCATCAATGGTCTGGAATACGGTAAGTTCGCCATCGAGCAGAGAAGCCTGGTTCTGGGCGAAATAACCTATCTGCACATTATGTCCCAATTCCAACTTTCCTTCGTTCTGAAGCTGACCCATGATACATTTCACGAGCGTTGACTTACCCTCTCCGTTTCTTCCCACGAAGGCAATCTTGTCGCCTCTTTCTACGGTAAGATTCACGCCGCTGAAAATCTTCTTGCCATCAAACGACATCGCCACATCACTCATCTGAACCGGATAAGCACCGCTTCGTGGGCTCGGCGGGAACTTGAGTCGAAGGCGGCTTGTATCTTCTTCATCCACTTCGATAAGTTCCAGTTTCTCTAGCATCTTCACGCGGCTTTGCACCTGGAAGGTTTTAGAATAAGTGCCTTTGAAGCGTTCTATAAAGTCCTTGGTCTCGGCAATCATCTTCTGCTGTTCCTCATATTTCTTCATCTGCTGTTCGCGGCGTTCCTTGCGCAGTTCCAGATATTGGCTGTAAGTGGCTTTGTAGTCGTAGATGCGACCCATGGTTACTTCGATGGTTCTTGTTGTAATGTCGTCAACGAATTTTCGGTCGTGGCTGATGACAACTACCGCTTTCGAACTGTTGATGATGAAGTCTTCGAGCCAGCCGATAGATTCAATGTCGAGATGATTGGTTGGCTCATCAAGCAGCAGTACGTCTGGCGATTTCAAGAGCAGTTTTGCCAGCTCTATTCTCATTCTCCATCCTCCCGAAAACTCGCTTGTAGGGCGGTTGAAATCAGAGCGCTCGAAACCGAGACCGAGCAGCGTCTTCTCTACATCTTCCTCGAAATGAGTCATGTCGATAGCGTAGAATTTCTCTGAGAGAGACGATACTTTCTCTATGAGCTGCATGTAATCATCGCTGTCGTAATCGGTACGGGTGGTGAGCTCGTTGTTGATGCGGTCAATCTCAGCCTGCATTTCGTGCAGATGGGCAAACGCCTGACAGGTTTCCTCGAATACGGTTCTGCCGTCTTCGGTCATCAGATGCTGAGGCAGATAGGCGATGACGCAATCCTTGGGAGCGGAAACGGTGCCACGAGTAGCATTTCTCACACCGGCGATGATCTTAAGCAATGTGCTCTTTCCTGCGCCATTCTTTCCCATCAGGGCTATACGGTCCTTCTCGTTGATCTGGAAGGAAATGTCTTTGAATAGGGTGGTGCCGCCAAATTCTACGGTCAATCCATCAACTGTAATCATATTATTTTCTTCTTGTTCAAATTTTTGTTTCTTTAAGCAACTCCCCAGAATGTCCCGTTCCTGCCGTTTTCGGGGTCTTCATTGATGACCAGCGCCTGCCATCATTTATGACCCTTGCTGGTCTTAATAGAAGACCTTAGCAAGGCACAAAAGGCTGTTCTTTCGATTGCCGGTGCAAAGATACAACATTTTTGGGCAGAATGCAAGCTTTTACCCTGACTTTCTTTCGGAGAAGTAGTGTAAGTGTTTGATTGATATTGATTTCTATTGGCTTTCTAGCTGAACTTTATTGCAGGTTAACGGAAATGACCGGATTATAATATTTGAGACTATGTGAAATGATGAAAGGTGAGATATGCTAAAGTGTTAATTGTTAGCACTATACGGAATTTATATATAGAATTACTTCAATAGCATTGGTGTAACCTAATCTATATCTGTCACTATATGATTATGCCTTATTCGTACTCTAATGTCCTCTATTTACCTTTTGTTTCGCTTTTGTTTCGGTCAAAAATCTCTAAAATCGAAAGGGTTTTGAAGTCCGAGGATGGGCATTATTCACCCTTTGTAGAGGGGGTAAAACACCTTTCTAACCCTTTTATTTTGCGTTTTTCATTCGAAAAATCACTAAAAAGCACTGATTTTTGCCTCTTTTGGTTTTTTAAACAAAAAAGACCTTGATTGCAGAACGCAACCAAGGTCTTCGGAGATGATATATTTAACCTATTGAAATCTCGCTAGATTAGATCTGCTCGCTCCAGTCCTCCTGGCTCTTACGAACGTAAGTCTGGTAACGGAGCTTAGCCATCTTCTCTGCCTGAGAGAAGAGCTCATCAGCCTCCTTAGGGAATGCCTTCTGTACAGAGAGGTAACGAACCTCACCGAGCAGGAAGTCGCGGAAGTTCTCCCAGTTAGGAGCCTTAGAGTCGAGTGTGAATGGGTTCTTACCCTCATCAGCCAACAGTGGGTTGTAACGCCACAAGTGCCAGTAACCGCACTCAACAGCCAACTCTTCCTCGTGCTGTGAACGACCCATACCGCCCTTACGCTTCAAACCGTGGTTGATACATGGTGCGTAAGCGATGATGAGTGATGGACCTGGATAAGCCTCAGCCTCGCGGATAGCCTTCAATGTCTGAGCATTGTCAGCACCCATAGCTACCTGAGCTACGTAGATGTAACCGTATGTAGTCTGCATCAAACCGAGATCCTTCTTACGGATACGCTTACCCTGAGCAGCGAACTGTGCGATAGCACCGAGTGGAGTAGACTTAGAAGACTGACCACCAGTGTTAGAGTAAACCTCAGTATCGAGTACCAGGATGTTAACATCCTCACCAGAAGCCAATACGTGGTCAAGACCACCGTAACCGATATCATAAGAAGCACCGTCACCACCGATGATCCACTGTGAACGCTTAACGAGGTAGTGATCCAAAGTCTTGAGCTCCTTGCAGATAGGGCAACCCTTCTCAGCGCCGGCAGCGATGAGAGGCTTCAACTCTGCAGCAGCCTCCTTAGAACCCTCTGAATCGTTCATGTTAGCCATCCACTTGTCAGCAGCTGCTACGAACTCAGCAGGAACATGCTCCTGAGCCTTAGCCTCCTCAAGCAAGTGAGCGATGCGCTCCTTCATCTTCTTGTTACCCATTACCATACCGAGACCGAACTCGCAGAAGTCCTCGAACAATGAGTTGTCGAATGCAGGACCCTGACCCTTAGCGTTCTTTGTATATGGAGTAGATGGGATAGAAGCTGAGTAGATAGAAGAACAACCAGTAGCGTTAGCAATCATCTGACGATCACCGAAGAGCTGAGAAATCAACTTAACGTATGGAGTCTCACCACAACCAGAGCAAGCACCAGAGAACTCGAACAATGGCTGAGCGAACTGAGAGTTCTTAGGGCTCTGCTTGATGTCTACGAGATCCTGCTTAGAAGCTACCTTGTGTACGAGGTACTCCCAATTAGCTGCTTCCTTGACCATATCCTCTGCGTCTACGTTGAATGGAACCATTGTCAACGCCTTCTCACCCTTCTTACCTGGGCAGACGTCAGCACAGTTACCACAACCAAGACAGTCGAGTACTGAAGTCTCGATGCGGAAATGCATTCCAGCCAAAGCCTTAGGTGCCTTAACATCCTGAGTCTGGAGACCCTCGATGCCTGCGAGCTCCTCATCGGTCAATACGAATGGACGGATAGCTGCGTGAGGACAAACGAATGAACACTTGTTACACTGGATACAGTTCTCTACGTTCCATACTGGTACGAATGCCTCAACACCACGCTTCTCGAATGCTGCAGTACCGTTCTGCCATGTACCGTCAACTGTGTTGTGCTTAACGAAGTCAGAAACCTTCAAGAGGTCACCTGCCTGGCCGTTGATAGGACGAACGAGTTCCTTAACGAATGCTGGAGCGTTATCCTCCTTAGCCTCATCGTCAGCGAGGTTAGCCCAAGCTGGATCTACTGCCAACTGCTTGTACTCACCACCGCGGTCAACTGCGCCGAAGTTCTTGTCAACAACGTCCTGACCCTTCTTAGAGTAAGACTTAACGATGAATGCCTTCATCTGCTCTACAGCGAGATCCAAAGGAATAACCTTTGTGATACGGAAGAATGCAGACTGGAGGATGGTGTTGGTACGGTTACCGAGACCAATCTCCTGAGCAATCTTAGTTGCGTTGATATAGTAAACAGTGATGTTGTTCTGAGCGAAGTAACGCTTTACCTTGTTAGGGATGAAGTTAACCAACTCCTCGCCATCGAAGATAGTGTTCAACAGGAAGAAACCATTCTTACGCAAACCACGAGTTACATCGTACATGTGGAGATAAGCCTGTACGTGGCAAGCTACGAAGTTAGGAGTATTTACCTGATAAGCACTGTGGATAGGGCTGTCGCCGAAACGCAAGTGAGAGCAGGTGAAACCACCAGACTTCTTAGAGTCGTAAGAGAAGTATGCCTGGCAATACTTGTTGGTATTGTTACCGATAATCTGAACTGAGTTCTTGTTAGCACCAACAGTACCGTCAGCACCCAAACCGTAGAACTTAGCCTCGAACAAATCGTCGCCACCCATTGGGATTTCCTCCTCTTCTGGGAGAGAAGTGAATGTAACGTCATCAACGATACCTACAGTGAAGTGGTTCTTTGGCTGTGGCAACTCGAGGTTCTTGAATACAGCAACGATCTTAGCTGGAGTTGTATCAGAAGAACCGAGACCGTAGCGACCGCCAACGATCAATGGCTTGCGCTCGTCATCGTAGAGAGCTGACTTAACGTCGAGGTACAATGGCTCACCCTCTGCACCTGGCTCCTTGGTACGGTCGAGAACAGCGATGCGCTTAACTGTAGCTGGGATAGTCTTCTTCAAGAAGTCAACAGAGAATGGACGGAAGAGGTGAACTGCAACCATACCAACCTTCTTGCCCTGCTTGTTCAAGTAGTCGATAGCCTCGCGAGCTGGCTCTGTAGCAGAACCCATCAGGATGATGATGTTCTCAGCATCCTCAGCACCATAGTAGTTGAAGAGGTGGTACTCACGGCCAGTAATCTTAGTCATCTCCTGGCAGTACTTCTCTACTACCTCAGGGATTGCATCGTAGTAAGTGTTGCAAGCCTCACGGTGAGTAAAGAATGTCTCTGGGTTCTCAGCGGTACCGCGAGTAACAGGACGCTCAGGAGTCAAAGCACGGTTACGGAAGTCCTCGATGAACTCTTCCTTAACCAATGGACGGATGTCTTCCATATCCATCTCCTCGATCTTGTGGTACTCGTGAGAAGTACGGAAACCGTCGAAGAAGTTAATGAAAGGAACCTTTGTCTCCAATGTAGCCAAGTGAGGAACTGCAGAGAGGTCCATAACCTCCTGAACAGAACCTGAGCAGAACATAGCGAAACCTGTCTGGCGGCAAGCCATTACGTCCTGGTGGTCACCGAAGATACAAAGTGAGTGAGAAGCCAATGTACGAGCTGATACGTTGAACACGCAAGGGAGCAACTCACCAGCAATCTTGTACATGTTAGGAATCATCAGCAACAAACCCTGAGAAGCAGTGTAAGTTGAAGTCAAGGCACCAGCCTGGAGAGAACCGTGAACTGCACCGGCAGCACCAGCCTCTGATTCCATTTCCTGGATAGAAACTCGCTGACCGAAAAGGTTCTTACGACCTTTGGCAGCCCATTCATCTACATGCTCCGCCATTGGTGATGATGGAGTAATAGGGTAGATAGCAGCAACCTCAGTAAACATGTAGCTTACGTGTGCGGCAGCTGTGTTACCATCACAAGTGATAAATTTTTTCTCTTTAGCCATTTTACTTTTAGATAAAATATTAAAAATGTTTTGTATTTAATTCATTCTTATTCTAACATTATTCTAATGTTGAGTGTTGAATGTTGAGTGTTGAATTAGGCTTGCGCCCTTATGTGTCTTCATGCTGATGCCGTTAGGCAATTCAACATTCAACACTCCACATTCAACATTCCCTAATATAGGAAACCCAGAAGCCATAACGGAATCCTGTTGTCCTTGCCTACCTCGGTATTGTATCGGGCGTAGATGATGTCGGGATTGTTGCGCACCTTGTTTGGAGATTGCGCATCGCAGATTCTGAACTTCTTCTCACCATCTACAATGAAGTAGTGGTCCTTGCCGGTCTGGCTTACCTTGTGGTCTTTCCAGACCGAGTTGACGAAGAATGTTTCCATTACCTCCTGCTTGTCTATCTTGATAGGATAGATGGCGTACATCAGGTTGGAGTTGTGCATCATCACCTTGGATGGTTTCTTTGGGAACTCCTGCCCGGTAGGGTAAATCATGTTGATGAGTCGCGCATCAGCAAGATACTTGATGTAGTTCATTACCGTAGCTCTACTGGTGTTGATCTCTTCGGCAAGCTGGCTCACGTTGGGAGCCTTGGCACCTTCTACAGCTAGCTGATAGAAGAGCCGCTTGATCTTGGTGAGATATTTCAGTTCGATTTGCTTGATGAGGAGGATGTCTACCTCGGTCATCATGTTCATTGTCTTTAGTAGATTCTCTGTGAAGTTGCGATTCTCCAGGAAGAATGGATAGAATCCATGATGCAAGTAGTCCTGGAAGTATTTCATCGGGCTCACCTTAGGCAGTATCTGCTTGATGATGTGCTCGTGATTGCGCAAGATTTCATCGAGTGTATAAGGCTGGAAACTGTTGCCAGTCTGCAGGTTGATAAACTCTCTGAAAGAGAAGCCTCGCAAATTATAGCTTTTCACGATTCCATTGAGCTCAGGATTCTCTTCCTTCAGTCTCATCACGCTGGAACCTGTGAACACGATTCTTAACTCTGGATAGAGGTCGTAGCATTTGCGCAGCTCCTTGCTCCAGTCCGACTGCTTGAAGACCTGGTCGATGAGAAGGGTTCTGCCGCCGTGGCGAACAAAGTCACCTGCAAAATCTGCGATTCCTCTGCTTTGAAAATAGAAATTGTTCATATTCACATACAGGCACTTGCGGTCAGTAGGGCCAAAGTGCTCCTTGGCATATTGAAGGAGGAATGTAGACTTTCCTACACCGCGTGTTCCCTTTATGCCAATCAAACGGTCGCTCCAGTCGATTTCGTCCATCAGAGTGCGTCTTACTGGTGCGTCCGTATGCTCTACGAGGTATGTATGTGTTCTGAAGAATGCTTCTTCCATGAGTTTATATCGTTTCTAATTGTTTTTACGATGCAAAGGTAATTAATTATTTCTAATTTGCAAACTCTAGATAGCAAAAAGTAACTTTTTTTTCATTATTTAGCACTTGTCTAAGTAAAAATGGTGATTTTCTGCCCTTTTTTGCACTTTTCTTTATATCTTTGCACCATGAAGTTACATATTTTCAATCCAGAACATGATTTGGCTTTGGCTGCAAATCTGAAACAGTTCACCGCGCCTCATGCGGGTAGACAACTTAGAAGTGATCTTGCTTTCATTCCGGCTCTTTGGGCGGAAGAGGGCGACCTCGTACTTGTGGATGATATTGATTTTGCGAAGAACAGGGTGCGCCATTTTGGGGCTGAACTGAACAGCAAGGTTGAATTCATCACCAAGCCTCAGCTGAAGCATCTGCTCAAGACTGAATTTCTGGACAGTGTTCATCCCTGGGGATGGAACCTGTCGCTGAAAGGTGAGTTGGAGCGTTTGGGAATTCCGGAGATTATGTTGCCGACTGATGCTGTATTAAACAAGGTGCGCGAGGTGAGCAGCAGGCAATGGGCTGCCCTTCATCTGCAGCGAGGCGTGGAATATGTTACTGAGACGGCCCGTGTCAAAGAACTCATTCTCCAGCACGGCAAAGCTGTTGTCAAGGCTCCCTGGAGCAGCAGCGGGAGGGGAGTAAAATATGTAAGTGCTGAGGATTTCAAGACAGCCGGAGATTATCCTATCTTCGAAAGATGGGTGGCAAACATGATTTATCATCAGGGCGGCGTAACCGTAGAACCCCTATATAATAAGGTGAGAGATTTCGCCATGGAGTTTGAAATGAAAGATGGTAAGGCGCACTATCGCGGTCTTTCGCTCTTCGATACAATTAAGAATGCCTATTCGGGCAATGTGCTCTACTCTGAAGATGATAAGGTGGAAATGATGAAACCGCTCATTAGCGAGGCGCAGCTTGCCGGAATCAGACAGCGCATCATCGAGATAATGGAGCCGGCGCTGAAGGAAATTTACAGTGGTCCGTTCGGCGTAGACATGATGATCTGCACGAAAGGGGAGAAGGATGAATTCTGCGAGGCTGTGCTGAATCAGGAAGGTGAGGACGTAAACAGAACAGGACTGGGCGTGGTTCCTTGCATCGAAATCAATCTGCGCAGAACGATGGGTCATGTGGCAATAGATCTATACGAACATCTTGTAGCTAATTCGAGTGATGAAATGAAGACTAACAGGACGAACATCATGCGCGTGGAATATGATGGAAACAGATATCATCTCAGAATAAAGCCTGGCAGACCTTCGGAAGAGGCACCGCTGCATTGATTTTTTTTGTAAAGAACATAGATATTTTTTGTTAAGAAATAGTAAAATCGGCTTTTCCCGTGCAAGGATTAGCCGATTTTTCATTTTATCTTCAGAACTCACGATTCAGATTCCGATTCGGGAAATGCCTTTTAAAGAGAAACAGTCCCTATGGGTTCAGGAGCGTTGAGTCATTAAAATGAACTAATAAATTAGAGAAATATGAACAAGAAAGTATTTAGTGCAGCTATTTTAGCTTCAGCTGCAATGGCAATGACTTCTTGCAGCTCTAGCAAGAATGCACAGAATGAGAACGCAACAAAGGCTGAGAAGATAACGGAGGCAGAGGCTACCCGTCCGTCAGCAGATGAGGAAATGGACGAGAGTTATCTTGTCCTCTCAGAGGCTCAGCAGAACATCGTGAAGAAGAATAATGATTTCGCTTTCAAACTCTATCAGCAGATCAGCGGCATGGATTCTGAGGTGGTTTCGCCAATGAGCATCGCCTATCTGATGGGAATGCTTGCAAATGGTGCCGACGGCATGACTCAGCAGGAGATTCTGAAGGCAATCGGTTGCGAGGGCATGAGCGTGAAGGAACTCAACGACTGTTATAAGGCGCTGATGCTTTCGGCTGGCAAGCTCGACAAGCAGACAACCGTAAATATTGCCAACTTTATCGCTATCAACAAGAATTTCACATTGAACAGCGATTTCGCTCGTACCGTAGCCGATTCTTATCAGGCGGGCGTGGAGAGCATGGACTTTACCTCTCCTAAATCTGCCTCTCGCATTAATGACTGGTGCAAGAAGCAGACTAAAGGCATGATTCCTAGCATCATCGACCAGGTAGACCCAGCAGCCGTTTCTTACCTTCTGAATGCTATTTATTTTAATGGAATCTGGCAGGAGAAGTTTGATGCGAAGAATACCCGCCTCGAGAACTTCAGCGGTTACACCCGCGATATTAAGAAGGTGAACATGATGCACCTGAACAAGAAGTTTGCCTATACAGAAAATGATATGTTGCAGGCTGTAGAGCTGCCATACGGAAATGGAAGTTATCAGATGACCGTTCTTCTTCCTAAGGCTGGCAAGAGCATCAGCGAGGTGATGAAGGAGATGGATGCTGATAAACTTCAGAAGTTGAGTAATGACATGGACCGTTGCCAGGTAGATTTAAAATTCCCTAAGTTTACCACAGAGATGGATTTGTCGCTCAACCAGATTATCAGTAAATTGGGCGCTCCAAGCATCTTCCAGCCAGGCACGGCAGATTTCAGCCGTTTTGCCAATGGCAGCTTCTACGTATCGAAGATGTTGCAGAAGGCAAAGATTGAGGTAAGCGAGCGTGGAACAAAGGCTGCTGCCGTAACAGCTGCTGTGATGCTGACCTCACTGGGTCCTCACGAGATGAAGCGTGTAGAATTTCATGCCAACCGCCCATTCGTTTATTTCATTACAGAACGTAACAGTGGCGCCATTCTCTTCATGGGTCAGTTCCTGGGAGAATAATAACAGAGAATTTGCAGGTTCTTAAAACTAGAAAAGCGAAAGCTAAGTCCGTAATCCGGAATCTGGCTTTCGCTTTTTCTATTTTGTTTTATTCGCTTGCTTGCTCCTGAAACTTTTCAATGAACTCATCCTCAGTAATAATTGGAATATTGAGTTCATGGGCTTTCTTGTTCTTCGAACTCTGCGAAGCAGCATCGTTGTTAATCAGGAAGTTAGTACTCTTGCTCACGCTTCCCGTAACCTTGCCGCCCTGGCTTTCAATATAAGCTTTCAGCTCGTTGCGGTTCTTGTAATGATGCACATCTCCGGTTACGACGAAAGTCAGTCCCTGGCATTTATTTCCCGTTTCTACAGGCTCCTGCTCCTCGATAATCAGCTCGGACAACAGATGCTGCACATGCTGGAAATGAACATCATCCTTGAACCAGGCGATAAACTTGGCACTCTTTTCCGGTCCAATGCCATCAATGCTTGCAAACTCATCATCAAACATGCTCAGACGCGCCGTTTCTATCAGTTCCTTCACCTTGTAACGGCTGAGCAGTTTTTTAGCCACATCGCCGCCGCAGAGCGGAATGTTCAAGGCGTAGAGCAGATGACGGCCATCAGTATGGCGGCTCTTCTCTACACTCTCCAGAAGATTGCTTACGCTCTTCTTGCCAAATCCTTCGAAACAGGAAATCTCGAACGCATAATTCTTCAGTTTGTAGAAATCTGCATATTCCTTGATAAAACCATGATTGATGAATTTCCAGACAGTCTGTTCTGAGATTCCATCAATATTGATTCCTTCCTTGCTGACGAAGCGGGCAAATTTCTTGAGCTGTTTGGCAGGGCAGGCTGCATTGGTGCAATGGAGAGTCTTGGTGCCGCTCTCGCTCTCGCGCACTACAGCTGGCGCATGGCAAACCGGACATTCGGCGGGAATGACAAAACTTCCCACAACCTCTGTAATATTGATTACCTTCGGGATAATCTTATTGGCCTTGATGACCTGCAGTCTGGTTCCCTTGTCGCCAATGCCCAGACGCTCGCATTCGCTTACATTGCAGAGCGAGGCACGCTGCACGGTGGTTCCTTCAAGTTCTACCGGTTTGAAAACTGCTACAGGCGTGATGGTGCTGGCTGCGCACGACCATTCGATGTGGTCGAGTACGGTGTCAGCATGTTCATCTTGCCATTTAAAGGCAAATCCTGCCCTCGTAGCGTGGTGCCCTGTAACGGACCCCGTAGCTGCATAAGCCGTATCATCGTAGCAAATCACCAGTCCGTCTACCGGGAAAGGATTCTTCTTGCTTGTCACCTTCTCCGTAAACTTGTCTATTTCCTGCTGGATATTTTCTGTGGTAGGGTGGTCAATACGCTCACGTTCTACAGGATTCATTCCCAGGTCTTTCAGCATCTGCATGCGTTCGCCCCATGAGGTAAGTTCCCGCTCAGTATAAACCAGGGTGAACGGAATCCATTGGATGTGGCGCTGCTTCACCTCATCAATATCCTTCAGCGTGAGTGAGCCTGAAGCGAGGTTTCGCGGATTGGCGTAATCGCCTTCGCTTTCGATGATGAACTGTTCGAAATCAGCATACGAAATGACGGCTTCTCCTCTTACTACAAGATGTCCTTTCTCTGAAATGGTAGCAGGAATGCCTGAAATGGCTGGAGCCAAGTGGGTAATGTTGGTGCCGATGTGTCCGTTACCGCGGGTAACGATTTTGGTGAGTTTTCCGCCGTCATAGGTTACTACGAGGGTCAGTCCGTCCAGTTTCCATGAAATCCAGATAGGGCGGTCTTCTGCCCATTTTACAAGATCACTTACCTGTTTGGTCTTTGCCAGAGAGAGGGCGGCAAATTCATGCTTCTCTTTCTTTCCTACGATAGAATCTTCTGACACGCGATTAGTAGGGGAGTCAGGCAGAATTTCGCCTGTTTCCTCTTCCAATCTCTTGAGCTGGTCGAAAAGGGCGTCCCACTCATAGTCGGTCATGAGTTCGCCTTTTCCGTTATAATAACTATCCGAAGCTTGGTTGAGTCTTTCAACCAAGCTCTTCATCTGCAATAGTTTCTCTTCCATAATGAATGTTTGAGGATATTAATCAAATGTTGTGTTTTTCGATGGCCAGAAATTATTCTGCAGGTTCCATGGCTATGGAGAGTTTTTCAAAGGCGAAACGCTGACCTCTGTTTCCTCCATAGTTTACACGTCCGCAGATGCAGAAACCCATCGAAGACAGAAGGTTAATCATCGGCGTATTGTCAAAGTTGGTGTCAACCTTGATGCTAGGTATTTTTTCTACCTCGCACATGCTGTTCACCTTACTGATGAAAATACGCGCCAAACCTTCACGCTGGAAACTAGGCAACGTGGCAAAGCGATGTATTACATAATAATCGCCATCGGTAATCCAGTTGCCTACTAATTTCTTATATTTGGGTTCACCATTCAATATGACTGCTCCATAGACAACAACCTCTTCGTTTACTGTCAGAACGAAGGCGTTGCCATTTTCTATGTCTTTTCTGATGTCTTTTTCTGATGGATATTCCTCAGTCCATTGGTGACGTCCCGATTCTATCATACTTTGGCGAGCCTGGTCGATGACTTTCCAGCAAGCAGCAAAGTCCTTTATATACGCCGGTCTGAAGTTTGTCTTCATATTAATTACGCTTTTATTATTCGGGTGCAAAATTAACAAAAAAAAACGAATTAAACTAAAAAACGGAGGAAAAACTTCACTTTTTTGTTCGTTTTCCTCCGTTTTTCTTGTTTTCTGCTCATTTTGAGCTATTTTTCCTTTGCTTTATGCTAGGAAGCCGGGTGAATAAGCTTCTACGCCAAGCACTTGTCGAGCTCAGCAATGATAGCATCTTTCTGTTCCTTGATATGCTGACCGATGAATACGATTTTTATCATGCGGTCGCCCAATTCCTGATCCCATTCCTTCTGCAGCTGTGGGTTATTCATCAAGACCTGGGCGAGTTCGTCTTTCGGCATGGTAGCCAACCATTGGCCAGCCTGCTTTACAGTCTTCTGCTTGCCAGCCTGCTCGAACACGTAGCACATGTCGCGCTCATCATCGAAATAGCAGATTCCCTTGGCGCGAACCACGTCTCTAGGCCATTTTCTTGCTACGAAATCATCGAAGAGACCCAGGTCGAAAGGTTTGCGACGATAGTAAACGAAGGTGCCGATTCCGTATTCCTCAACTTCTCCGCCTTCATGATCATGGTCATGATCGTGGTGATGATGATGGTGATGGTGCTCATGCTCATCGTGGTCGTGGTCATGGTCATCGTGGTCGTGATGATGATGCTCATGTTCGTCTTCCTCGTCATGATCGTGATGATGTTCATGTGCTTCTTCTTCATCATCTTCTTCATGCTCTTCGTTTCTTTCTGATTCAATCTCCTGAATCCAACCGGCTGAAGTGGATACGGTTTCCCAATCAAACTTCTTGGTGTTGACGATCAGATTCAAGTCAACGTCACCATAGTTGCATTCAAAGATTTCTGCCTTAGGCTGGATGGCGCGGATAATCTGCTTCAGGTGCTCCAGCTCCTTAGGCTCAACCTCAGCTGCTTTGTTCAGGAGAATGATGTTGCAGAACTCAATCTGCTGGATGACGAGCGAAGCCAGATCTTCCTCATCCATATTCTTCTTCATCAGGTCGCTGCCGTTGGAGAATTCATCCTTCATGCGCAAAGCATCTACTACGGTAACGATGCTGTCAAGGCGCAGAATGCCATTCTCGATGTACTGAGGACCGAGGGATGGGATAGAGCAGATGGTCTGTGCAATAGGAGCAGGCTCGCAGATTCCGGAAGCCTCGATGACAATGTAATCGAAACGCTTCATGTCTACGATTTCCTTGAGCTGTTCTACCAGGTCCATCTTCAATGTGCAGCAGATGCAACCATTCTGGAGAGAAACGAGCGAATCATCTTTCTGACCTACTACGCCACCTTTTTCTATCAGGGCTGCATCAATGTTGACTTCACCAATATCGTTGACGATGACGGCAAACTTAATACCTTTTTCGTTAGCTAAAATCTTGTTGAGAAGGGTTGTCTTTCCACTACCCAGGTAGCCTGTCAAGAGCAATACAGGCACTTCCTTCTTTGCGTTCATATTAAAATATTTTAATGTTATACTTCTTAAACCAAGTCTGCTGATAATGCTGCTTTCTCGGGCAGCTGTCATCTGGCAGTCTGACGGTTTTGCGAAACTGCAAAGATTGTGCCACACCTTATTTTTTTGCCATCTTTTTTTCGTACACCCCTTTTTTGTCAGTTATCTTGTGTTATTTTTAGGTTATATTTCATGTTTTTCTCATTTTTCTTTGGTGGTTTCAACTAGAAATAGTATATTTGCAGAGAAAATGTGTTTTAAACAGCACATAAACTTAATGAATAAACATATTTTATATACATAAGTAAGTTAAGATGAAAAAGTTTAAGGTTTTAGTTTTGACGGTTGTGGCAGTCCTTGCGCTGTCATCTTGCGGCACTACTCAGACGGTGCCTCTGACCGGTCGCACTCATCGCATCTCTGTATCCGATGAGCAGGTTCTCAGTCTGTCTAATCAGGAATACACAAAGTACATGGCTTCTGCCAAGAAGTCGACCAATGCAGCCAATACGGCGATGGTTCAGCGGGTAGGAAAAAGACTTGCCAATGCTGTTGAACTCTATTTGAAGCAGAACGGATTTGAAGCCGACGTGAAGAATTATTCATGGGAATTCAATCTGGTACAAGATAAGTCTGCCAATGCATTCTGTATGCCTGGCGGTAAAATCGTGGTTTATGAAGGACTTTTGCCTTACACTCAGAATGAAACCGGTTTGGCAATCGTTTTGGGTCACGAAATAGCTCATGCTGTGGCTAAACATAGTGCTGAGCAGCTCACCAAACAGCAGAATCAGCAAACCGGTACAAGTATCCTGGGAACTGTATTGAACCAGACAGTAGGTAATGGTGTAGGTAATGTGGCAAGTGCAGTTGCCGGACAGTATTTCTCATTCCGCAATCTGAAGTATTCCCGTGATAATGAAACCGAGGCAGATTACATGGGGCTTATCTTCGCTGCCATGGCAGGTTACGATCCTCAGCAGGCCATTCCTTTCTGGAAGAGAATGTCACAGGGCTCAAGCAGCAATCAGAGTGATATTTTCAGTGATCACCCTTCAGACGCCAAGCGTATTGCAGCCTTGCAGAAGGAAATGCCTACTGCGCTGAAGTATTATAAACCTCAGACAACTTATAAGGTAGGTTCTACGAGCAAGACTTCTACAACCAAGAAGACCAGTAGAAAAAAGAAGACTACAACCCGCAGAAGATAAGGAATTTTCCGAATCTCTCGAATCTGAAGAATCAAATTAAAATAGTTAAGTATGGAGTATTTATCTCATAACCTTTGGCTGGTATGGACGTCGGTGATGTTCATCTGCCTCATCTTAGAGTTGTCTTCTGGCGATTTCTATGTTACTTGTTTTGCCATTGGTGCGCTCATCAGCATTCCTGTGGCATTAGTAGGAGCACCTTTCTGGGTGCAGGTAGTGGTTTGGGCTATCTGCTCTATGCTTAGCATCTGGTTGGTTCGTCCGCATCTGCTGAAATCGCTACACAAGGGTGGGGAAGACCGCCGCAGTAACGCCGATGCGCTGGCAGGACAGATAGGGGAAGTGACCGAGATGATTCCTGCCGGAGGATATGGTAGAGTGAAGCTGGATGGAGATGATTGGAAAGCGGAAGTTCCGCATCTTGCCGAACCGCTTGCTGTAGGCGATAAGGTTCGAATCTTAGGTCACGAATCTATCATCCTCAAGGTAGAAAAAGTTTAGGTAGGAAAAGTTTAAATTCAACATTATTCACTTAATCGTATAAACATCATGAACATAGGAATTTATGTGCTGGTGGCTCTAGTAGCACTTGCACTCGTAGTAGTTAAGAAAACCATCGTCATCATCCCTCAGAGTGAGACGAAAATCATAGAGCGTCTCGGACGATATTTTGCTACGCTCAAGCCGGGTATTAATATCATCATTCCTTTCATTGACCATGCCAAGGATATTGTGGCGATGAGAAACGGAAGATACCTTTATACAAACAGCATCGACCTTCGTGAACAGGTCTACGATTTCGACCGTCAGAATGTAATCACTAAGGATAATATCCAGATGCAGATAAATGCGTTGCTCTATTTCCAGATTGTGGACCCATTCAAGAGTGTGTATGAAATCAACAATCTGCCAAACGCCATAGAGAAACTGACCCAAACTACCTTGCGTAATATAATAGGTGAGATGGAACTTGACCAGACTCTTACCTCCCGCGATACGATTAACACCAAACTCCGTGCAGTTTTGGATGATGCAACCAATAAGTGGGGAATCAAGGTAAACCGAGTAGAATTGCAGGATATTACACCTCCAGAGAGTGTGCTCCAGGCGATGGAAAAGCAGATGCAGGCTGAACGCAACAAGCGTGCTACTATCCTGACTTCTGAAGGTGAGAAGGAAAAGCAGCGCCTGCTCTCAGAAGGTGAGAAGGCTGCCATCGTGAACAAGGCTGAGGCTGCCAAACAGCAGGCTATCCTGAATGCAGAAGGTGAGGCTACTGCCCGCATCCGTAAGGCTGAGGCCGAGGCTATTGCCATTCAGAAGATTACGGAAGCTGTAGGACAGAGTACGAATCCTGCCAACTATCTCTTGGCCCAGAAATACATCAGCATGATGCAGGAAGTGGCTCAGGGTAAGGATAATAAGGTGGTTTATCTGCCATACGAGGCAACCAATCTCTTGGGCTCTATCGGAGGAATCAAAGACCTTTTTAAGGGATAAAGACCTCTGAGTCAATGGATAATGCCATTTGGCTCAAGATTGGCTCAAAAAAATAAAGCACTCTGAATATCAGTAAACTGTAACTTCAGTAAGTAAAAATATAAAACAGGATAAAAATGAAGAAAATCTGTATCGTTGCAGGTGCAAGACCTAACTTTATCAAGGTTGCGCCCGTAATTAGAGCAATTCGTAATGCTCAGGAAGTTGGTAACGAAATCAGCTATCAGTTGGTTTACACAGGAAAAGAGGATGACCCGACTTTGGAATCTTCTCTTTTCGATGACTTAGGCATTCAGAAACCGGATGCTTATCTCGGCGTAGACTGTCCAAACATGAACGAACTTACCGGACAGGTGATGGGTCAGTTTGAGCGCTATCTGCAGCAGAATGCTACAGATGTTGTCATTGTGGTTGATGATCTGGCTTCAACCATGGCTGTGGCTATTGTTACCAAGAAGCAGGGTGTGCAGCTTGCTCATATTGCAGCCGGAACCCGCAGTTTTGACATTACCATGCCAAAGGAAATCAACCGTCTGGTGATTGATGGCTTGTCAGATATTCTCTTTACCGCTGGCATTTCAAACAACAGCATCGCCAACAAGGAAGGTGCAGAATTGTCTAAGGTTTACATGGTAGGAAATGTGCTTATCGACAACATCCGCTTCCTTCAGTCTAAAATGCAGCGTCCTGAAGTCATGGACGAGTTTCATCTGAAAGAAGGTGAATATATGGTTTTGACCTTGAACCGCAAGGCCATCGTCAATAACATTGATGAGATGAAATCACTCATTTCTGTCATAGATGAAGAGGCGCGCCAGGCTGGAGTGAAGGTGATTGCTCCGCTTCGAGGCAAAGCCTTGGGCTTCGTGCTCGCATTCAAGGCTTATCAGGAAGAGAGTAATCATCAGAGTGGAATCCAGGTGGTTCAGCCGCTCAATTATCTGTCGTTTGCTTATCTTACAGCTCACGCCAAAGGTGTGATTACCGATTCGGGTAATGTGGCTGAAGAAGCTACCTTCAATGGGGTTCCTTGCATTACGCTCAACAGCTATACTGAGCATATTGAAACCGTAAAGGTGGGTACAAACGAACTGGTTGCTGAAGATCCGGAGTTACTGAAGCAATCTATGCAGAAACTTCTGAAGGGTGAATGGAAGAAAGCGGGCATTCCTGACAGATGGGATGGCCGCTCAGCAGAAAGAATAGTCCAGATTCTCGCTGAATAGAATCTAAACTCATAGGTATAATCTCATGGAGAGAGATGATTCTATGTAAACTGATTCTTTTCAGAATAAACTTAGAGGTTCACTTCAATATCGTTATATTGAATAGTGAACCTCTTTCTTTTTATGCTTTATCTTTTTCTTAAGCCAAAGCTACCTTTTATCTTTTTCTTAACTTAAAACCATCCTTTTCCTTAATCCTTTTCAGGCGCCTTTGGCACAGGATAGTCGTATTGCTTGAAATAGGACGGCGTCTTATTATCATACCATACTCCTTCTACGTTTAAGCCGATAGAGAAAGTCTTTTTGGAGTTGGTGTATCTTACACCGGCGCCTAAAACGTTGGCGCCCGGTACTCCCATTCCGTAGCCACCCGGCATGATTCCTCTGCCCATTCCCCAAGGATACATTCCGTAGCCCCAAGGTGAATAGCCGTATGGACCATAGCCATAACCGCCATAACGGCCGTAGAGAGAATTGTAATTGTTGGCTACACTAAGCTGACCGTAAACGTAAGCCTCCCAATGCTCATTAAACTGGTAGCCCAGAATGCCGTAGACTCCGCCGTCATGATAACTGTCTCCACCATAGTTTACGTTGTTGATATAAGTGCCCAGAGCCAACCAAAGTTTGTTGTCTTTGGTGAGTGGCGTTAGGTAGGTTGCATCGATGGTCTGAGTGAAACCGCCTCTGTGAGGCACATTCTTGCCGAATGTGGCAAAGGCAGAAAGATCTACCGAGAGATTCAATCCCTTGTGCAGCCCCCAGCCATAGCCCAACGGATAACTCAAGCTGTTGGTAAGGTTGGAGATGGGATTATTATAATAGGTGCTGTCTAGCGAAGCATCACCTAGCAATCCGTTTTTGCCGAGAGTTTCTTTCTTATCTGATAGTCGGGCAGGAGTCATATAAGCATTCTTCACTGGTTTTCCCTGATAAATCATAGGTTTTCCTGCCTGGTAAACCGTATCGCCAGGCAGCAACCATTCTTCGCGCGGACTGTCCGGACTGTGCAATGGTCCGAAGCTTACCTGTTGCTGTGCACTTGCTTCTGTAGTGAGGAAAGTGCAAAAAGCGATGATAATATATATTTTTTTCTTCATAATTGATTGCATTTTCTGTCTTCTGCTGCAAAGATATGAAGAATGTATGAAACAAAGTAACTTTTCCCGCATAAAAAATTATTTTTTTAGAATAAAATCATTATCTTTGCATCCGATAACATAAATAGATGTAAAATTATACAAAAATATGAAGAAGATTATCAGATTATTGACACTCGCTCTTCTTACGGTGCCTGTTACGACATTCGCTCAGAGTGAAGGCAATCAGAACACATCAGAACCAGCCGGAAAAGTTGTGGCGTCTAAGCCCGATTCTCTGCTCGACTGGGAAACACCGCACGATCCAACTTGCCCTCAGGTGTTGCTGGAAACTTCGATGGGCAACATTCTCGTGGCTCTCTACAACGATACTCCCAAGCATCGGGATAATTTCCTGAAACTTGTCAATTCGGGCTATTATGACGGTTGCATCTTTCAGCGTGTCATCAAGAATTTCATGATTCAGGGTGGCGATTATTCATGCAGAAAGGTGAACATGGAAAAGCCGCAGAAGTTTGATGTAAACTATACGGTTCCGGCAGAAATCATCTATCCTAAATATTATCATAAGCGCGGACAGCTCTGTGCTGCTCGCGAAGGAGATGATGAAAATCCGACCAAAGCTTCGGCGTCTACTGATTTCTACATCACCTGGGGCAGAAATTTTTCTCCACGGCAGATGGAATATTATGTAGAAAAACTGAAACGGGACGGCAAGTATTACGCCATTCCTTCAGAACAGTTGCAGAAGGGCTACATCAAGCATGGTGGTGTTCCTCACCTTGACAACGGCTACACTGTATTCGGAGAGGTGCTTGAAGGCATGGATGTGGTTGATAAGATTCAGAATGTGGCTACCGATAAGGCGAACAACGACAGACCTCTCACGGATGTCATCATCCTGAAAGCCAAGCAGATGAAGTAACTTCCGGATCGTAAACTGAAGAAATAAGTAACTGAGCCCATTAAAAGGGAAAAAACAATAAGTAAAAATATTAAATACGAGAAAAATGAAGTCATTAAAGGAATTATATAGAATAGGTAAGGGACCATCGAGCAGTCATACGATGGGGCCTCAGCGTGCTGCCAAACTTTTTCTGGAGCGTTGCCCTAACGCTTCTTATTATGAAGTAACCCTCTATGGAAGTCTGGCTGCTACAGGTAAGGGACACATGACTGATGTGGCAATAGAAGAAGTGCTCAGACCTCATAAAACTGTGAATATTATCTGGCAGCCACAGACTTTCCTGCCTTATCATCCCAACGGAATGAAATTTGTGGGCAAGGATCTGAACGGCGATATTATCGATGAATGGACCGTTTACAGTATTGGTGGTGGAGCCATATCAGATGGTACTGCCGGCAACGAAGAGCTGGGCGCCAAGGATGTCTATGATCTGAACAAGCTCGCCGACATCAAGCAATGGTGCTATGATAACGGACGCTCATTCTGGGAGTATGTTGAGAAATGCGAATCGGAAGATATCTGGGATTATCTCGACATGGTTTGGCAAACGATGAAGCAGAGCATCAGAAATGGTTTGAACCATGAAGGTGTTTTGCCGGGTCCGCTGAAGCTACAGCGTAAGGCTGCCACCTATTATATAAAGGCGAAGGGTTACCGTGCTTCCCTGCAGAGCCGCGGCTTGGTTTATGCTTATGCGCTGGCTGTGAGCGAAGAGAATGCTTCGGGTGGTACCATCGTTACAGCTCCTACCTGTGGCGCCTGTGGTGTATTGCCAGCTGTACTCTACCACATGTTTACTTCTCATGATATGAGTGAACAGCGCATCTTGAGAGCCTTGGCTACAGCCGGATTGGTGGGCAACATCGTAAAGCAGAATGCTTCTATCAGTGGTGCTGATGTAGGTTGCCAGGGCGAGGTAGGTGTTGCCTGCGCCATGGCTTCGGCTGCAGCCTGCCAGCTTTTCGGAGGCAGTCCGGCTCAGGTAGAATATGCTGCCGAAATGGGATTGGAGCATCATCTCGGAATGACCTGCGACCCGGTTTGCGGACTGGTTCAGATTCCTTGCATCGAGCGAAATGCCTTTGCTGCCGCCCGAGCTTTGGATGCAGACCTCTACGCTTCCTTCTCTGATGGCCATCATACCGTATCTTTCGACCGTGTAGTTGAAGTAATGCGACAGACGGGGCATGACCTACCTTCGCTTTACAAGGAAACAAGCGAAGGCGGTTTGGCAAAGGGATTTCCAAGAGACATTTAGTCATAAAATGCTTCGCTGAATCATAAAATGTTTTTCAGCTATTTTATTCTGTTTGGTAAGAGGGCTTTTATTTTGGCACGCTATTTGTAAGTCCCCTTGCCAAACAATAATAAAGTAAATACGAATAAAAACATTTTATATTATGGCACAGAAAGGTAATATTGGTGTAACGACAGAGAACATTTTCCCTGTCATCAAGAAATTCTTATATTCAGATCACGACATCTTCCTCCGCGAGATGGTTTCAAACGCCGTAGATGCTACACAGAAGTTGAAGACTCTTGCAGCTCAGGGCGATTTCAAGGGCGAGATAGGCGACACAACCGTTCGTGTCTCTCTCGATGAGAAGGCTGGAACCTTGACTATCAGCGACCATGGTATAGGTATGACAGAGGAGGAAATCGATAAATATATCAACCAGATTGCATTCTCAGGCGTAACTGACTTCCTCGACAAGTATAAGGAGAATGCCAACGCCATCATCGGCCACTTCGGTCTCGGCTTCTATTCTTCTTTCATGGTAGCCAGCAAGGTAGAAATCATCACTAAGAGCTACAAAGAGGGAAGCAAGGCTGTAAAGTGGAGCTGCGATGGTTCACCTGCTTTCGAAATCGAAGATGCAGACAAGGCTGAGCGTGGTTCAGACATCATCCTCCATATTGCTGATGATTGCAAGGAATTCCTGCAGAAGAACAAGATTGAGGAACTTCTGAACAAGTACTGCAAGTTTATGGCAGTGCCTGTTGCTTTCGGCAAGAAGACCGAATGGAAGGACGGCAAGAATGTGGAGACTGATGAGGATAACATTATTAATAATGTGGAGCCTCTCTGGACCAAGGCTCCTAGCACACTGAAGGATGAGGACTACAAGAAGTTCTATCACACCCTTTATCCGATGCAGGACGACCCGTTGTTCTGGATTCATCTGAATGTAGACTTCCCATTCAATCTCACGGGTATTCTCTACTTCCCACGCATCAAGAGCAGCATCGACATGCAGCGCAACAAGATTCAGCTCTATTGCAACCAGGTGTTCGTAACCGACCAGGTAGAAGGCATTGTACCAGAATTCCTCACATTGCTTCATGGTGTAATCGATTCACCGGACATTCCGCTGAACGTAAGCCGCAGCTACCTGCAGAGCGACAGCAACGTGAAGAAGATTTCTACCTACATCACCAAGAAGGTAGCCGATCGTCTGAACTCTATCTTCAAGGAGAACCGCAAGGAGTTTGAAGAGAAATGGGATGATCTCAAGATCTTCATCAACTACGGAATGCTCTCTCAGGAAGATTTCTACGAGCGCGCAAAGGACTTCGCACTTCTGAAAGATGTTGAGGGCAAGTACTTTACTTTCGAGGAGTACAAGACGCTGATTAAGGACAATCAGACCGATAAGGACGGCAACCTGGTTTATCTCTATGCCAACAATAAGGAAGAGCAGTATTCTTATATCGAGGCTGCCAAGCAGAAGGGTTATTCTGTACTCCTGATGGAAGGTCAGCTCGATACGCCGATGGTAAACATGCTGGAGCAGAAGCTGGAGAAGAGCCGCTTTACACGTGTTGACGCCGACATCATCGACCGCCTCATCGTGAAGGAAGATGCTAAGAAGACCGATTTGAGCAAAGAGCAGTCTGACAACTTGACAGAAGTATTCCGTTCTCAGATGCCTCAGCTTGACAAGGCAGAATTCTTTGTTGAAATTCAGGCTTTGGGCGAACAGAACCAGCCAGTGCTCATCACTCAGAACGAGTACATGCGCCGTATGAAGGCGATGAGCCAGTTCCAGGCAGGCATGAACTTCTACGGTCAGATGCCAGACAGCTACAACATCGTACTGAACTCAGACCATGCTCTGGTAAAGAAGGTATTGGAAGATGCTGAGGCCAACACTGCTGAAACATTGAAGCCAATCCTTGCAGAAATCAAGGGTCAGGAAGCTCGCCTTGCCGTACTCCATCAGGAGCAGAACAAGAAGAAGCCTGAAGAGATTACCCAGCAGGAGAAGGATGATGTTCACAATACAGAGAAGGCCATCAGCGATGAGAAGGCTAAGCGCAACGAAATCATCTCGGGCTATGCTAAGAACAACAACATTGTTCACCAGCTCATCGACCTTGCCCTGCTTCAGAACGGTATGTTGAAGGGTGCTTCGCTCGACGCATTCCTCAAGAGAAGCGTTGACATGATTAAGTAATCCAACCTGTAAAAAGGTTTGAATTAAGAAATAAAACTTTGCGATGCGTAACATTTCATGTTACAAATTGTTTCTATCATATGTGCTAAATGTTTCAAAACGAACATTTAGCACATTTTTTTTCGCTTTCCTTTGGTGGCTTTCCTTTTTTTTATTACCTTTGCAATATCGATAAACGAAAAACATGATTAAAAAAATCGCCATCATGGAACAAACAAATTCAAATTACAGCATTATTGCTGATTATTACTCTGAACACTACAACGAGCTGAAGTTGTATGTCATGTCCCGTTCGCTTCCGGCAGACGAGGCTGAAGACATCGTGCAGAATACTTTTGTGCGATTACTTCGAGGCGATAAGATGATTACGCCTGTTACTTTACCTTGTTTTGTATACACCATTGCCAAGAATCTGATTATCGATTATTACCGGCGCAAGCATAAGATTGAGGAGTATGAACACTTCCTGGGAGCTAGTGACTGGATGGGAAGATATGATGTTGATGGCGAATCTGTTTTCTCTGCCCAGCAGACCAACGAGATTCTGGAGCGTGGCATTGCCCGGCTCACAGAGAAGAGAAGCAAGGTTTACCGCCTGAATCTCTTCGAAGGAATGCAGGTGAGCGAGATTGCTCAAAGTCTGAACCTCGGATATAAAGCGGCTGAGAATCGTCTGACTCTGGCTAGAAAAGAAATAAGAGATTATATGAAAAAAGAGTTGGCTAGTTAAAATGCTAGTCAACTCTTTCTGTTTATTCTTACTGCCTTGCTGAAAGGCAATTCTTAACTATTTTTTTAGTTTTCCTTAAACCCGATTACTCTTGTCAAACCTTTATCAAGATAAAAGGTTTGGGTTACTTCCTGCTTCTCGCCCTGATGGTTGGTCAGCTTGTATGTAGCCCTTAAATATAATAAGGTGTCGGGATAAGCTGCATCATCATAATTAATATTCTTCTTGACGTAAGGCAGTTTGCTGACATTTTGTCGCATCACCTTCATCTGGTCGAAACTGATCATGGCGGTAGGAGTGAGGCGGGAGAACCGCTCATAGCTGCAGTCCTGCTCAACGAGGTTTTCATTAAGAAAATCCTTGACCAGAGATTGAGCCTTGTGCTGATCGCCACACGAGGTGAACATCAGCACAAGTCCTGAAACCATGAAAAACATCATTTTCTTTATCATAGACATCTTCTTTTTTATTAAGCCGCACTGCTTTTATTAAGCTCGTTGTTTTATTTAGCGAGCTTGCTTATTTAGCCACGCTGCGGAGAATCTCCAGCAAGTGATCCCAAACCATCTCTACAGTAGGAATGAGAAGAGCCTCGTCTGGGGTGTGAACATTGCGAAGGGTAGGACCGAAACTTACCATATCGAGCTCAGGATAACGCTCTGAGAAAAGACCACACTCCAAACCGGCATGAATACCCTTTACCAATGGCTTTTTGCCGAAGAGCTTTTCATAAGCCTTCACAGCCAGGTCGGTAAGCTCGCTGTTGGCGCGCATCTTCCAAGCTGGATACTTGTCGCCTACAGTTACCTCGGCGCCAGCCAGAAGGAAGGCTGCCTTTACGGTGTTGGTCATGTTCTCCAGATTGCTCATCACGTTACTTCGCTGAGAAGCTACGATGTTGATGCTGTTTTCATCGGTCATCACGCTTGCCACATTGCTTGAGGTTTCTACCATCCAGGCAATCGCCTCATCCTGACAGGTAGTAAGCGGACCGTTGTCTACAGCCTGGAGAGCCATTACGAACTTGTCAGCTACAGCTTTCTCGATGACAGGTGCAGCATCGGTGCTGCTCATATTGAACAGCATAGCCTGTTCGGTTACGTGGAATTCATCTTCTACTTCTGATGCAAAGATGTTCCAGTCGGCACGAACCTGTTCCTTATCAGCATTCTTGACGGCGAAAACAATCTTTCCGTCGCGAGGAATCGCATTGTGCATTTTGCCGCTATTGAAGCTTACGAGGCGCAGACTTCCATCCAGTTTCTCATTTTCGAGGAAGAGGAAGCGGGCAAGAATCTTGATGGCATTGGCGCGCTTCTTGTTGATGTCATCGCCCGAGTGACCACCGTTGAGACCCTTCAGCGAAGTTTCCATGAAGAAATAACCCGCAGGAGCCTCTTCGCGTGAGAAGTGGAAAGTGGCATGGGTTGTCTGACCACCGGCGCAGGATACGAAGATTTCGCCCTCATCCTCTGAGTCAAGATTGATGAGCATCTTTCCGGTCATAAAGCCCGCCTTCATGCCGTGAGCACCGGTCAGTCCGGTTTCTTCATCACGTGTAAAGACGCACTCGATAGGACCATGCTCAATATCGTTGCTTGCCAGGATAGCCAGCTCGATGGCGCAGCCTATACCGTCGTCAGCACCCAATGTAGTGCCTTTTGCCTTAAGCCATTCTCCGTCTACGTAAGTCTGGATGGCGTCTTTGTGGAAATCGAAATCAACATCTACCAGTTTATCGCAAACCATGTCCATGTGGCTCTGCAGGATGATGGTTTCAGCATGCTCGTAGCCTGGAGTGGCAGCTTTACGGATGAGCACATTACCGGTTTCATCTACCAGCGTTTCGAGCTGATGAGCCTCTCCGAAAGATTTCAAAAACTCAATCATGTTCTCCTCGTGCTTGGAAGGACGAGGTATTTCGTTGATTTTTGCGAACTGCTCGAACACGAGAGCAGGCTTCAATTCACTTTTATTCATTTATTTTCTATTATTTTGTTTTGATAAAACATTTATTTCTGCTATTTTGTTTTGGTTATTCCCAAAAAAATAGTACCTTTGCACCCAAAAGTGCACTAAGGCACTGCAAAGGTAATAAAAATGATAAAATTAATGTTATTAAGCGTGTTAATAATTGCTATCTGCATGGCATTATTTTGCGTAAAGGTGATTTTTAAGAAGAACGGCAAGTTCTCTTCCCAGCATGTGCACGACAATCCGGGCTTGCGCAAGCAGGGCATTCATTGTGTGGTGGATCAGGACCGCGAGGCAAGGGAAGCCAACAAGGCTTATTAGAAAATAGTAATAATATAATATGATAGAAAAAATGAGAAAGAACATTTTGAGTTCAGTGGCAATTGCAGCTGTTGCTGCCCTGTCATTGGCATCATGCAACAAATCTCAGCCTCAGGTAGAGGCTAAGTCAGAGAGCAAGGCTCCTTCTGAATTGAAGATTGCTTATGTAGAGGTAGACTCTATCATGACTCAGTATGCCTTTGCTAAGGAGTATTCTTCTATCTTGGAGAAGAAGGGTCAGAACATTCAGGCTACTATTGCGCAGAAGGGCCAGCAGCTTCAGGCAGCAGCAGCCAACTTCCAGCAGAAGATTCAGCAGAATGCTTACACCCGCGAGCAGGCTGAGGCTATCCAGGCTGGACTGCAGAAGCAGAACAACGACCTGCAGGGCTTGCAGCAGCGCTTGAGCAACGAGTTTGCTGCTGAGCAGGAGAAGTACAACAAGGCGCTCCACGACAGCATTGCCAACTATCTTGCCCGCTATAACAAGGACAAGAAGTACAGCATCATCTTCTCTAAGAGCGGCGATAATCTGCTCTATGCTGACAAGGCTTACGATATTACAAAAGAGGTGATTTCCGGCTTGAACAAGGCTTACAAGGGAAAGCTGAAGAAAGAGGAGGCTGCTCCTGCTAAAAAGTAAGAGAAATGCTTCGTAAGGAAAGATACGATTTTATATTGAATCATTTCAGAAGTGCGCTGCCGAATGTAACTACCGAGTTGCAGTTCGGTAGCGCATTTCAGCTTCTGGTGGCTACCTTGCTTTCTGCGCAATGCACCGACAAACGCATCAACATGGTTACGCCTGCTCTCTTTGCCCGTTATCCTGATGCGCAGCACATGGCACAGGCGAGCGAGGAAGATATTTATGAGTTGATCAGTTCGGTGAGTTATCCGAATGCCAAGGCGAAGCATCTTGCTGAAATGTCTCGCCAGCTGGTTGAGATGTTCGGAGGTGAGGTGCCTGAGGCTGCGGATGATTTGGAGAAGTTGGCAGGAGTGGGGCGCAAGACTGCGAATGTGATTCGTGCCGTATGGTTCGGTCATGCTACGATGGCGGTGGATACGCATGTTTACCGTGTGAGTCATCGTATGGGGTTGGTGCCGAAAACGGCAGATACGCCCCGAAAAGTAGAAGATTATCTGATGAAACACATTCCGGCTGAGGATATTCCGAATGCGCATCATTGGATTCTGCTGCATGGCAGATATATTTGCAAGAGTACGAAGCCGCTCTGCGATAAATGCTTTTTTAATGAATATTGCCCAAAACTATTAAAGGACAGTAAGCTTTAGGTACATATTAGTGATTAATTGGTAGTGATTAGTTTGTTAATCACTAATCACTACCAATTAATCACTAATTAAAGTTTTATTGTTTTATTCAAGAGATAGTTATCCAGAATCACCATGGCAGCCATGGCTTCAACCACTGGCACGGCTCTTGGCAAAACGCAAGGATCATGACGGCCGCGGGCAGTCAGCATGGTGGCATTTCCTTCCAAATCTACCGTATTCTGCTCCATCAGCAGAGTAGCAATTGGCTTAAAGGCAACACGGAAATAGATGTCCTGACCATTGCTCAAACCGCCCTGTATTCCTCCGCTATGATTGCTCTTTGTTGTAATACGGGCAGCAATATCCTGATTCACAGCAGCATCAGCTGGCGTCTCTGCAGCATCAGCCTTCGGGATAAAGACATCATTCTGCTCACTTCCGCGGGCAGTAACTCCGGCAAATCCCTCACCATATTCAAAACCCTTCACGGCGTTAATGCCAAGCATGGCAGCACCCAGTTGGGCATGAAGCTTGCCAAATTCAGGCTCGCCCAATCCTACCGGGCAACCCTTGATGACGCAAGTGATGATTCCACCAATCGTATCGCCGTCAGCCTTAACCTGGGCGATGAGATCTTCCATCTCCTTCGCCTTCCGCTGGTCAGGACAGCGCACCGGATTATCTTCTATGGTGTTAAGGTCATACAGATGATAATCTTTCTCCAGCGCGATGCTGCCCACCTGCGATGTATAGGCCGTGATGCTGATGCCCAACTGTCGCAAGGCAAGTTTAGCCAAAGCTCCGCCTACGCATCGGGCAATGGTGATGCGGGCTGAAGAACGGCCGCCGCCACGATGATCGCGTACGCCATACTTCTCGTGATAGGTGAAATCTGCGTGAGAAGGGCGGAAGAGACAGCGCATGTTCTCATAGTCCTGAGAATGCTGGTTCTGGTTACGCACCTCAAAACCGATAGGGGTTCCTGTTGATTTGCCTTCGAACACACCACTCAGAAACTCTACCTTGTCAGCTTCCTTTCTGGCCGTAGTGATGTGGCTCTGTCCTGGGCGTCGGCGGTTCAGCTCGCTCTGGATAAAGTCCATGTCGATTTCTATGCCTGCAGGAAATCCGTCAATAACGCCTCCTACAGCTATTCCATGACTCTCTCCAAACGTAGTGAGAGTGAAAAGATTGCCAAATGTATTCCTCATTACCTTAATATATTATAAAGGTGTTTATTACTTGTTGCAGCCGCCTTCGCAACCACCTTCACAACCACCTTCACAGTTGCCATCCTTGCAGTCGCCGCCGCAGTTGTCGCAGCCACCTGAGCAGCCGCCACCTTCGCCGCTGATCATCTGAGCCATCTTGGCAATCTCCTCAGCAGTAGCCTCGCGGCTCTCGAGAATCTGGCCGCAGAAGTTGAGCTTCAAGCCAGCCAATGGGTGGTTCAGGTCGCAGGTTACCTTTGTATCGCTGATGTTCTTCACGACTGCGTTGAAGTGGTTGCCATCCTCGTTCTGCAATGGGATGATAGCGCCTACCTGTACGTGCTGTGCATCAAACTGGCCGTTGATGGTAAAAATCTGCTTGTCGAGCTCCAGTACGCGCTCATCATAGTGCTGTCCGTAAGCCTGCTCTGGGTCCAGCTGGAAGTCGAACTCATCACCCTTAGCCAGGTCTACCACCTTCTCTTCGAAAGCTGGCAGGGTAACACCCATACCGCTGATGAAGATGAACGGACGCTCGTCGGTTGTGCGCTCGATGAGCATTTCCTCGCCGTTGTCACCATTAGTTACATCATACAGTGCGTATGAAACTACAATAAACTTGTTTTTGTTGTTTGTTTCCATTTCTATATTTATTTTTTATTATTTCTTTTTCTTTTCTGAATGCTTACGCTCTTTACCATCTCCATGCGCTCCAGATAGATAGGGCGCCATTTGTCGATGATGTCCTGCAGACTTTTGCTCTTCTGCGAGAGTTCAGCATATTCCTCGCCGTCGGTCAGATTCTCTTTCTTGAGATCCAGCATTCGGGCGATGAGCTGCTTCTGGTGTTCCTCAGCCGCCTTGAGCTGGTTGCCCAGTTTCTCGAGACTTTCCATAAAGGCGAGTGCCTTGTCTATATGATTTTCCTGTACCATTTTGCTTGTTTTATAGGTTGAATCTTTTGCAAAGGTACAAATAATAATTGGTATAAACGAAGAAAAAGGGCTTTTTTTTCGATGATATTACAAAATGATAGAGAAAATGTAATATCTCTAACGTTCTGATGCCTATTTCGGTGTGTTGTTGTTGATTTAAGTCAAGAAATAGGCGGAAAACTGAAAATATCCCAAGAAATGTTTGCGCACACAGAGAAAAGTTCTTATCTTTGCAGCGTCTTAAAGAAAAAGACTATAGGATAATGTTTAACAGAGTCGGCGTCTACGGATGTGCAGGACTCACAAAGTAAAGAAAGGTAAAAAGATTATGAAGAAGATTATGGTATTAGCAGTAGCTATGTTTGCAATGGCAACAGCTACTTTCGCAGCAGAAGAGGAGACAAATGCAACAGCAGCTTACAACATGAATGTAAAGATGTCTAGCTTGGCAGATGCTTTGAGCTTGAACATCGACCAGGTAGAGGCTGTAGCTGATGTACACAAGAACTTCACCGCAGACATGATGAATGCTGCAACAGCAAAGGGTGAGGAACGTTCTGCAATGATTGACAAGGCAGTTTTGAAGGATCTCAAGTACATGCACGTTATCTTGAACAACAGTCAGTATCGTAAGTACGTGATGCTTCTCAATACAACCCTTATCAACCGTGGTTTGAAGTAATCATCTTTTTATAGATGAGAAAAATAAGAGAGAGATTTAAAATAAGAATCCCAGTCAAGGTTTTATCCTGACTGGGATTTTTTTTGCTTTTGGGCCTTCAGTCCGTACTTAAACTATTTGCTAAACTTAGCTTCCTGATATGCGAAAGTTCAGTTAACTTGATAATCAGTCAATATCTATTAATTGGAAATGCTTGTTGAAGGTCAAATCCAATCCGTTAGCCAGTTCTACCTCGTATTCATTCTTGTTCATTTCTATCTTTTTCACCGATTGTCCTACATAATTAGCCATCAGGTAATTCTTGATGGCTTGCGGAATCAGCTGGTCTGGCACGGTGGCCTGCTTGCAGTCAATCTCTGTAAGATTTCCCTTTTTGTCGAACTCCAGCTTCGTGCCATTCTGCAGAACCACGTCGTAGCTTCTGCTCACAACGCCCGACTCAATGGTAGCAAGCATCACCTTCTGACCATTGAAATGCTGGCTGAGTAAGGTCTGAGCCTTGGCAGGAAGTGCATTTACAGAGATAGGTTTGTCGTTGCCCGCATTCGCCACCATATTGCATGAAACCATGCAGCAGATGGCAATCATCAAAATTCGCAAAATTCTTTTCATACGCTACAAATTAAAAATTTATAATAACTAACTGAACTTTCGCATATAGGGAAGTTCAGTTATTTCAATTTACTCCTTTACGATTTCTTTTCCTGCTGCCTGCCAGCCAATAAAGCCGGAATCGAGTTCTATTACCTGATAGCCGTTCTTTGTCAATATAGCTGCGGCATTTTTGCTTCGCTTGCCGCTTCGGCAGTTCACGGCGATAGTCTTGCTTTTGGGAAGAGTGGCAGCGGCCTTCTGCTCGAAGTCTGATTTCAGTACGTCAATGTTGATTGCGCCCCGAATATGCCCATTGGCAAACTCCTCTGCGGTTCGTACGTCGAGACGGATTACTGCGGTGTCAGCGATGGCTTTCTCATAGTCATCTGCCGACAGACTCTTATAGCCCTTATTTTGCGCCTGACAAGAATACAGGCTTGATAGCATGGTTATAATGCTCATGATAAATATTTTCTTCATTCTCTAATCTTTTAATAATTATGCGCCTATAATCTAGGAGGATAAGCCATGCTCAACCCCCTACATTCTTGCAATATATCTGCAAAAATACAAAAAATATTCAGAAAGTTGATGATATGGATGGATTTTGTTGGCTGGGCGAACTCGATTTAACCTTATTTTATACGATAGAGGGATATTTTGATAATCTGAAATCCTTAATGACCGAAAATGACCGCTCTCCTCATATTGAGGTGAGCGGTCGTTTTTGTTCTTTATCCCATGCAGCTCGTTACTCCGAGCGTAGTAGCGATAGCGGTCAGAATGCTGATGGCTATCTGCAGAATTGTTTTCCAAGTGTTCGCTTTCATCTTTCTTAGTGTTTAATGTTTAGTGTTTCATGTTTACTTTTTTGTGGGGCGAATAGGCTGGACTAGGGGCTAGCACCCTAGCCAGTTTATCCTTGGGCTATTCAAGGCCGTCGCCAGTATCGTCCTTGCCGGTAGTACCGCCGCCTGATTCTGAGCCTTGGCCTTCGCTGCCGGTCTGACCAGTGCTTGAACCACCTGGCGTATTATCCGGAGTAGTTGGGGCGTTGAGGTCAACGTTGGTCTTACCCTCCTTAATCGCCTTGATAACGGCTGCCTGAGCACTGCGGCTGGCTACGAGGTTGAACTCGGCGTCATCGCGAAGGTTCTTGAACTCTTGACCTGGCTCCCACTGAACCTTTACGCCGGTGATGTTCTGTGCGGTGAACTTGTCAGCATCCTCAGCACCCTTCGAAGTGAGAAGGAGAGAGAAATCACCGAGGTCGCCCAGACGAATCTTCTTGCCCTCAAGCAACATCTCACGCATGCAGTCTACGGCGATGTAGAGGATGGCGCTGATGTCAGCTCTCGAATAAACACTGCCATGCGAAGTGATGTGCTTGGCAAACTTCTCAATGGTCATGATGTCGGTGTACTGTGAGATGGCGAAAGCATTCTGCTTCTCGGTCTTCACGAGTTCCAGGTCCTTTGGGTCAGGGGTCTTGCCCTCCTTCTTCGCCTGGTTGATGCGTGACTTCGCCTGGTTGATTTCCAGAAGATTTGCGTTCACGCTACGCATTACGATGCTGTAATTAATCATAGTCGTTTGTAGTATGTTTAGAGTCCTTTGTTTTGCAACTCCCCAGAACGCCCCGTTCCTGCCGTTTTCGGGGTCTTCATTGATGACCGGCGCCTGCCATCATTTATGACCCGTGTTGGTCTTAAGAGAAGACCGCCTTCAGGCACCTAAGGCGTTTCCTTCGATTGCTGGTGCAAAGATACGATAAAATCCGGTATCTACCAAATTTAGACATGTGATAAGGAGCGATTTTCAGCAAACTTACGATTTGAAAGTTAGCTTAAAAAACAAACTCTATGTTTATGCGGTGCATCTCTATGTTTTGCGATATAGGAAACTATGTTTAGCGTTATAAATCTGTATATTACAGAGTGATAACCTATTTGCAGAAACGTGTTCAGTATTCAGTATTCAGTTTTTTTCGCTGTTGTTACCACTCTCTGTATAGATAGTATATTATATATATATTAAATATATATATATAATATAAAATAATTACTTACAATTTATAACCATGAAAAAGGTAACTATCGCGAAAAAAACTGAATACTGAATACTGAATAACCTTTTAGGCATTCTAAGCCCTGGTTATAATAGCAATCACCCAGGCGTCCTTACATGGCAACTGGGTCGCATCCAAAAATAACTTTTTTCAAAACTTTCTCCCGAAATCTTGTAGTTCTTCGTCAATTTTGGAGTTTTTTAAGACTTGAATAACTATTGAGCCCACTTTAAAAAGTAAGGCCTGTTTAAAATGTTTATATTTCACGAAAATAATCTCTGATTTATGCTGCTATTTGGAATATTTTTCGTATCTTTACACCATCAATTAAAAGAATGACTATGTTTAAAAAGACAGATCCGAATCTTCAGTTAGATATATTCACGGCTCCCTCAATGCAGTTAGGAAGTCGTGCTTCAAAGAAATATTCTGCCCCCAACGCATGGCATAACCAGTTCTATTGCCTCGTGACAACCAAGATTGATGAGGAGATATTCAAGCCGTTGTTTCCAGAAGGCAAGAAGAGCGGCCGCCCAAATGCTTCCATCCGCATACTCGTGGCTATGTCTGTCTTGAAGGAGGGATTCGGTTGCAGCGACGAGGATCTGTTTGAGAAGTGCGAGTTTGACCTTCTTACCAGAAAGGCTCTCGGCATGGAACTTCTGACTGATGTAACCCCATCAATAGATACCTATTATCTGTTTCGCCGCCGCATCTGCGAATATCAGGAAAGAACTGGCATTGACCTGATGCAGCTCTGCTTTGAGCAGCTTGCTGGCAAGCATGTACACCTTCTCAAGATATCAGGCAAATGCGTCCGTATGGACAGTAAGCTTATCGGTAGCAATATCGCTCGCCAGTCTCGCTATGAACTGATACATACAACTCTGGTCAAGTTCCTCAAGACATGCACGCTTTTCGATCTCTCCCCAGAGCAGGAAGAGCGGGCAAAGGAATACTTGAAAGAGGATTCCTCCAAGACAGTTTACCGCTCTGACTCTGATACGCTTCAGAGCAATCTTGCCAGAATTGGTAATTTCATCATGGAGATGCTGGCAGTTTTTCCAGCTACTTCTCCTGCACATGATCTTCTTCTGCGTCTGTTTGAAGAACAGTATGTCGTAATGGACGGAAAGGCTGTACTTCGAGACAAGAAGGAGGTAAAGGCAGACAGTCTTCAGAATCCTAACGATCCTGATGCAACCTATCGTGCCAAGAACGACCAGAAGGTGCAAGGCTATGTGACCAACATCACAGAGACTGTAGAGGAAGGCAAGCCTAACATCATCACTTCCGTTCAGGTTGAAACTGCAGTATTTGCAGACTGCCATTTCCTTCAGGAGGCTGTGGAAAACAGTGAACGTGTCACGGATTCTACGATTGAAGACCTGTATGCAGATGGTGCCTATCAAAGTCCAGACAATCGAGAGTTTGCAAAGAACCACAATGCCATGCAGCTCAAGACTGGCAAGATGCAAGGTGGATGCAGATGGGAACTGATACCACATGACGAGGATGGTCTTACCATCAGGGAGATTGCTACTGGCAACACCTATGAGGCCGTCAAAGCTGTCACAAAGCAGGGCTCCAGAAAGCGATGGAGAATCCCATGGAACAACAAAACCGGTTGGCGTTACTTTGAAGACAAAGACATTAAAGCCTATCAGCTAAGGAAGCAGATAGAAAGCCTTCCTTTGGAGGAGCAGCATAAACGGAATAACGTTGAAGCAGCCATGTTCCAATACAGTTTTCATACACGTAATGGCAAGACCCGATACAGGGGCTTGCTCAAACATCGTATGCATGCATATAGCAGATGTATGTGGATGAACCTCCGAAGGATGGTAATATTCCAGATTTCAACATTTCAAAGATCGATATTTGCCCTTTTCGGGCCTATCAGAGAAGCTTTCGGCTCTTTCATGGCAATTTCTCGAAAGATATTCACCAGCGGAGCCGATTGCTATGTTTCACTCTGAATGACCACACTGGTCAGACTGGATTCAAAATATGCTCCTTTTTAAAGTGGGATCATGACATTGATTTTTGGAACATGAATAAAAGTTTATCGTTTTCGTTCATGCGGATATTATCAGAATAACCGCCTTTTGTTATTTGATACCCGCATGGCTTAACCATAAAAACACCTAAGCCCTTAGTGTATGAACTTACTTCTGAGGCATAGTCTTTACTTGTATTTAATGGAACTTTCCCTTTAATATGACACCACTCATTATTGCAACTGATGTCTTCAATCTCAGACATCATTTTTTGCAAATCTGTAATAGCTTTGGAACTCGCCTCCTGGGGTATCTGCAACTCAAAATATAGCATCGGTTCGAGAATGTCCACACCTGACTGTTGCAAAGCCAGCCTGAAGACATAAGGGGTCAGCTGTCTGAAATCAGCAGGTGTACTTACCGGGCTATAATACTCGGCTTGAGTAAAAGTTACTTTCAAATCTGTCACTTCCCATCCATGTAAACCAGATTGGCACGACATACGGATTCCTTCAAAAACGGCATTTTGAAAAGAATGGTTCAGATAACCATAGGAGATGTCACTTTCGATCTGCAACCCTGTCCCTAACGGCAAGGGTTCAAGAGTCAGCCCTATTGTGGCCCAATAAGGGTTGGGTGGCACTTCGATCTGAATAATTTTATTGACCTTTTTTACAGGTCGTTCTTTGTAGATAGTCTTGATCTCATCAAAATGGACCTTTACGGAAAATCGCTCTTCAAGCAATGTCTGTATGATTTCCTTTTGGGTCAAACCATATAACGAGATTTCCAATTCATCACTATAAGAGTTTATGGAAAAGGACAAAGACGGGTCCTCAATCCACAATGTATTCAGAGCGGATATCACCTTGCTTCTCTCTTCGGGATTGTCTGGCCGGACGGAGGATTTGAGAGCGGGATTTTGATGAGATAACCCTTGAATCAAACAAGGTTCAGCACCTAAATAATCTCCGATTCGAAAATCTTCCATATCCTCTACAATCGCAATATCGTTGGCACCAACTTCATCAACATTTATCTCTCTGCCCTGATAAATAGTTTTCAGATTTTTAATCTTGATGAATTTTTCCGAATCGTTGATTCTTACAACGTCCCGGAGTCTCAGACTTCCGTCAATTATTTTCAGAAAACTTCTTTTATGCCCTTTGGGGTCATGCTCTATCTTATAGAGATAAGCTGAAAGTCTGTTTGAGACTGATGCCGGAGGAAGTATAAAAGAAGAAATGGCGTCCAACAACTCATTGATACCGATATTGAACATTGCTGATCCATGTAGCACCGGATAGACTTTGGCTTTTGCCACAAGAGCGATTATCGTATTCCAATAATCAGCCGGTGAAATTTCGCTATCCGCCAAATATCGTTCTAATATATCGTCGTCATGGTTGCATACAAATTCTTTGTATTCTTCCTTTATATATGTTTGGGAGCAAACCGGATAAACCGATCCATCGACAACAGTTTGCATAAACAGGACATCTTGCGACAGATTTGTTTTTATATCCATATACAAACGCTCCAAATTCACACCGGCACGGTCAATCTTATTGATAAATATAATTGTCGGGATTTGCAGCTTTTGTAAAGTACTGAACAGCAACTTTGTCTGCGCTTGTATGCCTTCCTTTGCGGATAAGATGAGGACTGCTCCATCAAGCATTTTGAATGTCCGCTCCACTTCCGCAATAAAATCCATGTGTCCCGGAGTGTCAATGATATTGCATTTCACTCCATTCCAGATAATAGATGTCGTAGAAGCCCGGACAGTAATTCCTCTACGTTTCTCTATATCCATAGAGTCCGTTATGGTGTCACCATTATCCACACGGCCGCACTTTTCCGTTGCTCCACTGGCAAACAGCAGATTCTCGGTTACGGAAGTTTTTCCTGCATCAATGTGAGCAAGAATTCCTAAATTTATAATATTCATTTTGATTAAGCAATAATATACTACATTAGATGCGTTGTCGAAACGCACCTTTTAATACCTCCTCGTAGCATGTGAGAACTACAGGATTACTAACTCGTATTAATATGTATATTATTACTGCCGCATAACGATCCTTAATTCCGCAACACTTTGATTTAAATTAATTTATAAGTTCCTGAGCAACAAAAAGTTGCCCAGGATTTTGCCGTGTCAGATTTTTCACTTATCTTAGTGTTGCAATTAGAAAACAAGCGAAAATCGTAACAAGACATGGCAAAGGTACAAATAAAATCTGAGAAACTCACACCTTTTGGAGGAATTTTTTCAATCCTTAACTCCGCAACACTATAATTTAACTTTATTTATAAGTTCCTGAGCAACTTTTTGTTGCTCAGGATTTTGCCATGTCAGATTTTTCACTTATCTTAGTGTTGCAATTAGAAACAAGCGAAAATCGTAACAAGACATGGCAAAGGTACAAATAAAATCTGAGAAACTCACACCTTTTGGAGGAATTTTTTCAATCATGGAGCAATTTGACTCCATGCTATCACCTGTTATTGACTCAACATTGGGTCATAGATGCCGCAGTATCATCGGATACCAGTACAGCGAAATTATTCGTTCGCTGATGAGCGTTTATTTCTGTGGCGGCTCATGCGTGGAAGATGTAACGTCACAACTGATGCGCCATCTCTCGTATCATCCTACCCTTCGTACATGCAGCTCTGATACCATCCTCAGAGCCATCAAGGAACTGACACAGGAAAACATCTCCTATACTTCCGACCAAGGCAAGACCTATGATTTCAATACTGCAGACAAACTCAACACATTGCTTATAAACGCTTTGGTTTCTACAGGCGAGTTGAAGGAAATTGAGGAATACGATGTTGACTTTGACCATCAGTTCCTTGAAACGGAGAAGTATGATGCAAAACCGACCTACAAGAAGTTCCTCGGCTACAGGCCTGGCGTATATGTTATCGGTGACAAGATAGTCTATATCGAGAACAGCGATGGCAACACGAATGTGCGTTTTCATCAGGCAGACACCCATAAGAGATTCTTCGCTCTTCTGGAATCCCAGAACATCCGTGTAAATCGCTTCAGGGCAGACTGCGGTTCCTGCTCGAAGGAAATCGTCAGTGAGATAGAGAAGCATTGCAAACTTTTCTACATCCGTGCCAACCGATGCAGTTCGCTCTACAATGACATCTTTGCTCTGAGAGGATGGAAGACGGAGGAGATTAACGGCATCCAGTTCGAACTCAATTCCATTCTCGTTGAGAAATGGGAAGACAAGTGCTATCGTCTTGTCATCCAGAGACAAAGACGCAACAGTGGCGACCTTGACCTGTGGGAAGGCGAATACACTTACCGTTGTATTCTGACCAACGATTACAAGTCATCGACAAGGGACATTGTTGAATTCTACAATCTGCGTGGCGGCAAGGAACGTATCTTTGACGACATGAACAACGGATTCGGTTGGAGCAGGCTCCCCAAGTCATTCATGGCGGAGAATACTGTCTTTCTTCTGCTTACTGCATTGATACACAATTTCTACAAGACCATCATGAGCAGGCTTGACACCAAGGCTTTTGGGCTCAAGAAAACGAGTCGCATAAAGGCTTTTGTCTTCAGATTCATCTCCGTACCTGCCAAGTGGATCATGACTGCAAGGCAATACGTGCTGAATATCTACACAGAGAACCGAGCTTATGCAAAACCCTTCAAAACAGAATTCGGATAAGAATCCTTTCTTTCCGGTTAGAATCTGCGTATTACCTCAAGTCGCATCGTGGGGTAAGGGGATGGTGGCTACATATTGATGTTGTGCTGTTGCTTTTTACTGAAAGCTGCTACTAACGACTCATAAATCTACCCTTAATCGTGTATTGGATGATAGTTGCGGATTTTAGGATTCAGATAAATTCGCAACATTTCGTTTGCTACTATTTTTGCAACTTTAAAATCGCAAATCGTAGAAAAATTAGGGTCTCTTTCAAAATAAAATGTTTCCATTGTCATTTGAATATCTTGTTTTCCTCTCAGAAAAAAGTACTTATCCAAATGCGTACTTCCCGAACGGTAGTATTTATAGAAATCAATGTTCTTATTGTAGAAATTCTCTAACTGATTCAGTTCATTGATGAAATAATTTTTCAGCACACAATCTTGTCCGTTGGGGCGCATCATTTCGATGTTATACACTTTCCTGTAATAGATTAGTTTACTAAAAAACTTGGGTTTTATTATCTTGAAAAAGAATATTTCATCCATTTCACTTTTGAACTTATAAAACGAAACTATTTCTTTCAATTCCGAGAACCCCTGTTCCAACAGCAATATTATTTGAGGAATATCTTTAATCCTGTCATTTAAATCGAGTTCATGCATCCTGATTTGATGTTCTAATTTTTCTGCAATGTTTTTTATCTTATCTTTCATTTTTATTGATTTTGAGTAAAAAAAAGGATGATATCGTCAGTTGACGACACACAAAGGCGTTCACTGAATTCCGATAGGATTCAGTGAACGCGAAGCAACAACATGTCGCTGAAAGATAATTAGTGATAGATTTGCCAGAAATACATAATACAGAATTTGTTGAAATCAACACCTAATCTTACTTATAACTTCCTTTGATTCCGTAGTCGGTATCCTGATTATTCAGCGATTTAGTACCGACAAGATGAGTTTTTCCGAAATTAAAATTCCAAGTGAGCGTGGCAACGAGAATTCGGGATGCATCGCTAAAACTTTCTCTTCGGAAAGGCGCTTGTGCATTTTTGTTTTCCATAATGGTTCGGGAAACATTCTTAAACGGATTGAACGCACCTATGCCAAAAGAAAAATTAGTCGCATTGTACCGGATAGCCAAGTAGTGATAATTACCATCCTTTATGACGGTTTCGCCGTATAACCTTTCGTCAAAAGGCTGTAGCTGGCCTATCAGCATCCATTTCTTATACATTGCCAAAACATCTGCCCTGTAATAAAAATTAGAATGGGTATGCGAATAGTTGTTCCCACGACTGTCAAAGTGGTTGAAGCCTCCTGTAACCGAAAATTGCAGGAAGTTTTTTATCATCCCTACTTTCAATGTTATCTCCGCATTATACTTATTCCAATCTTTCATGTTTTCGGGCATTGTCAGGAACACATTTCCATGTTCTCTTTTCGATTCCATGATAGGATTGTGTTTGTAGTGATGATGCAGGCTTGCATTGAAAGCGAACAACCCTTTTCTGTTTTCGTAATATAAATTATTATTCAGATTCAGGTACGGTTGAAGCAACAGATTCCCTTTCTCGGCAAGATACGAGTCAAGACGGATTTCCGTGTCGGCCAACTCCATCAGGGTTGGATTCGTTTGACTCATCTCCGCATCATACCGGATAAAAGAATTATCACTGAACCGATAGCCAACCATCGCTTTGGGTAAGAAATGGTAATAGCTTTTGGTAACAGATACATTGGAAAAATGCAGGCGATTCAGGCGAAGTCCCAAGCTATAGCTGAATTTGCCCTTACTATAAAACCACTCTGCAAAAACCGACGATTCCGCCTGATTCAAATCCGATTTGAATTCCTCGCCCTGATTAATTGTCTGCTCTGTAAACGACTGAATATGTTTTATCCCGAATTTCAAATTTCCATGGGCAAATCCTTTTTCGTATATGCCTTCGGCAATCAGTGAATATTTATCGGAAAACAGTTCCGAACGTTCGCTGTAAAGAGTATCAACATCGTTGTATTCGCAGTAATTCCGCGAAGATGCTGCGTTCGCATAACTCCCCACCACATTAGCATATATTTTCTGATTTTTGGGTAAACCATACTGGTAATACAAGTCGATGGTAGGAACATTAATTTTTTGCTGACTTCCGTCAAAAATCAACCCTTTGTCCGTGCCATTCTCTTTTAGAAAACTGTTGAAATCGTTGTGAGGCTGATTGCTCAGATTATATTTCAACTTGGCATTGAAAAAAGCCGAATCGCTCTGCTGATAGTTGTATGTCAGCGAAAAATCATGCATTTGGTACGAATAATCACCTCCGGCACTGATTTCTTCCCTCAATATAGGGGATGAATTTTCAAACTGATAACTACCTGTGCGATTTCTGTTATTCGTGTTGATGCGTTGAAACGTTGCGGTGTAGTTCAAAGCATATTCCGATTTTCCTTTGTTGAATTTGGCAAAGAAAACATCGCCCCCTGCAAGGATATTCAGCGAGTTCATCAAATCCACACCAACAACACCGCCTTTATCATCCCTTACTACCACGTAGTTGATAACTTTGGAAGCATGTCCGTATCGGATACCTGCATAATCCGAATATTCTATCCGCTTGATTTGGCGGGGTTGCAAGGTCTGAATTTCTTCCGGCGTGGTATTTACGCCGTTAATCTGCAAAATGACTTTCCCGCCGTCGGATGATGAAATCGTATTCAGCATCGGATTGATGTTCAAGCCGGGAAGCATCATTGTATTCAGCAATTGCATTCCGTTGGCAGAATGGCTGATTTGCAATTTTGTCGGGAACACAATCCGTTGGTTAATCTTGTTTATTGTGGAAGAAGCAGAAATCACCACTTCCCCAAGTAACAAAACATTTTCATTCAAATACACATCTATTTGTGCTGATTCCGTCAGATTCTGTATCAAAATCCGCTTTGTTTCAAATCCTAAACAGGATACTGACAGCACATAATTATCTGTGGGAAGATTTTCAAATTCAAATCTTCCGATAGTGTCTGTCGTTGTTCCTTTCAGAAAGACTGAATCTTGTTTGAATAGAACGACATTAGCAAACTCAATAGGTGTTTGCGTATTTTGTTGAAGTACTCTTCCTGAAACATGAATCGATTGTCCGGACACACTTAGGCCGGAATACAGGAAAAATACGATAAGATATAATAATCGAGCTTTATTAAAGTCCATACCCTTAATTCCGCAACACTATAATTTAACTTTATTTATAAGTTCCTGAGCAACAATAAGTTGCCTAGGATTTTGCCGTGTCAGATTTTTCACTTATCTTAGTGTTGCAATTAGAAAACAAGCGAAAATCGTAACAAGGCGCTGCAATGGTACAAATAAAATTCGAAAAACTCACACCTTTTGGAGGATTTTTTTCAATCATGGAGCAATTTGACTCCATGCTTTCACCTATTATCGACCAGACACTTGGTCAGAGATGCAGCAGTATCATCGGATATCAGTTCAGCGAGATAGTCCGTTCGCTGATGAGCGATTATTTCTGTGGCGGCTCATGCGTGGAAGATGTAACGTCACAACTGATGCGCCATCTCTCGTATCATCCTACCCTTCGTACATGCAGCTCTGATACCATCCTCAGAGCCATCAGGAATCATCGGGGACAGGTTCATCGACCCTAAAGAGTGAACCAATGTACCTGTCCCTCAGACCCAGAAATTTCGCCCTTTATTTTATTTTGCATCTAATTTTCTAATCTCAGTTATCATTGGGCAAACTATTGCAATGCAAATAATTAAAATACCTGATAGTAAAAACCAATGATTTACATCGATTCTATCAGCAAAGAATCCAGAAAGAATTAACCCAATTGGCATAGCAAGAGACATGATACTTCCAGTTAAAGAAAATACACGTCCTAAATATTCAGGCTTAATTTTCTCCTGAAAAAGAGCTGTTTGCACACCGCTGTAAAACGGACCCGAAAGCCCCATTATTGCACAGCAGACTACAAATATGAAAAATCCACTTTGAGGAAGTAATCCTGAAATGGTTAAGCTTATCCCCATCATAAAAATTGATGCCGTTATTAATAAGATTCGCTTTTGGTAATTCCCAAATAACCCTAATAATAGACCCCCTATCAACATACCAGAGGCATAAGCAATCTCCGTAATAGAAATATGCATCGGTGTACCATTAAAATATTCCATAGTGATTAAAGGATATAATGCATTTATGGGCATATAAACAAACATATATAATGTTCCAACGAGTAATAAAGCAAATAATCCTTTATTTTGCCGTAGTACAGCCATTCCTTCTTTCATTTCTCTTATGAAATTTGGTTTCAAACTTTGCACTTGATCACCTAGCTTAGGAATACGTACAATTGCTACCGTAATAGATGCAATCACAGCCCCCAATACATCGATGGCAATAATAGCATTTAGTTCCCAAACGGAGTATAAGAGTGCTGCAACCGCCGGACTAACAATATAGCTTATAGACTGCAAAGACTGACTATAGCCTGCACATTTCGTAAGCTGTTCTTCTGGTACTAAAAGTGGAGTAACCGCATTGAGAGCCGGGGTATGAAAAGCTGTTCCAATGCTACGGATGAACAATACTACCATAACCATCCAGATAGGTAACTCCATATACAATGCAACAATAGCTAGCACGGCCCCAGCTGCTGCGATAATTAAATCAGCACCAATCATTATCTTCTTCCTATCATGACGATCCACTAATACACCAATGGCTGGTCCAAAGACCGCATAGGGTAAAAAACCTACAAGTGAAGCCATAGACAAGACCATCGCAGATCCTGTTTTTTCTGTAAGGTAAAAAATAATCGCCATTTGCAGGATGGCACTAGTGATTAATGATACTGCCTGCCCTGCCCATATTGTATAAAACTTAAGTTTCCAATTGTTGTATTTTTCCATTTATACCTTAATTCCGCAACACTTTGATTTAACTTTATTTATAAGTTCCTGAGCAACAAAAAGTTACCCAGGATTTTGCCATGTCAGATTTTTCACTTATCTTAGTGTTGCAATTAGAAAACAAGCGAAAATCGTAACAAGGCTGCAAAGGTACAAATAAAATTCGAAAAACTCACACCTTTTGGAGGATTTTTTTCAATCATGGAGCAATTTTTTCAATCATGGAGAAATTTGACTCCATGCTTTCACCCGTTATCGACTCAACACTGGGTCAGAGATGCAGCAGTATCATCGGATATCAGTTCAGCGAGATAGTCCGTTCGCTGATGAGCGTTTATTTCTGTGGCGGCTCATGCGTGGAAGATGTAACGTCACAACTGATGCGCCATCTCTCGTATCATCCTACCCTTCGTACATGCAGCTCTGATACCATCCTCAGAGCCATCAAGGAACTGACACAGGAAAACATCTCCTATACTTCCGACCAAGGCAAGACCTATGATTTCAATACTGCAGACAAACTCAACACATTGCTTATAAACGCTTTGGTTTCTACAGGCGAGTTGAAGGAAATTGAGGAATACGATGTTGACTTTGACCATCAGTTCCTTGAAACGGAGAAGTATGATGCAAAACCGACCTACAAGAAGTTCCTCGGCTACAGGCCTGGCGTATATGTTATCGGTGACAAGATAGTCTATATCGAGAACAGCGATGGCAACACGAATGTGCGTTTTCATCAGGCTGAGACCCACAAGAGATTCTTTGCCCTACTGGAAGCCAACAGCATCCGTGTGAATCGCTTCAGAGCCGACTGTGGTTCGTGCTCGAAGGAAATTGTCAGTGAGATAGAGAAGCATTGCACGCACTTCTACATCCGCGCCAACAGATGCAGTTCGCTCTACGATGACTTGTTTTCACTGAGGGGATGGAAGACGGAGGAAATCAACGGCATCCAGTTTGAACTCAATTCCATTCTTGTTGAGAAATGGGAAGGCAAGTGCTATCGTCTTGTCATTCAGAGACAAAAGCGCATGGATGGAGAGCTTGACTTGTGGGAAGGTGAATACACCTACAGATGCATTCTTACCAACGATTATGACTCATCAACAAGAGACATCGTCGAATTTTACAACAAGCGTGGGGGCAAAGAGCGTATATTCGATGATATGAACAACGGATTCGGCTGGAACAGGCTCCCCAAGTCGTTCATGTCAGAGAACACCGTATTCCTTCTGCTTACGGCATTGATACACAATTTCTACAAGACCATCATGAGCAGGCTTGACACCAAGGCTTTTGGGCTCAAGAAAACGAGTCGCATAAAGGCTTTTGTCTTCAGATTCATCTCCGTACCTGCCAAGTGGATCATGACTGCAAGGCAATACGTGCTGAATATCTACACAGAGAACCGAGCTTATGCAAAACCCTTCAAAACAGAATTCGGATAAGAATCCTTTCTTTCCGGTTAGAATCTGCGTATTTCCTCAAGTCGCATCGTGGGGTAAGGGGATGTTGGCTACATATTGATGTTGTGCTGTTGCTTTTTACTGAAAGCTGCTACTAACGACTCATAAATCTACCCTTAATCGTGTATTGGATGATAGTTGCGGATTTTAGGTTGAAAACGTCATTTTCTTGAAAATGTGCACTATTGCCCGTTGTGGGAGCCAGATAGCATGAGTAACTTTGCACCGTCAAAATAAACGAGTGTAAACCTAATTGTTATAAAGTAAGCATTCCGTAAACCACGTATAGATGGTTATGGAATACTTTTTATATAGTCCGCTAAATGGGAATTTACAATTCTGATATACTTCAGATGTAGGTTGCCGTTTCTAAAGCAATATAAAGTTTGTTTAAACTATGGTTGGCATTGTTCAAGCCTTTGGCTTCATATCCATTTGTATCCAAAATGTCACCTGTTTCAAAAAAAGCATACAACTTCAAATTGTAGAAGTCGCACACAGATTGAACTCCAGCCAATTCCATTTCTACAGCGATGCACCCTTCTTCCATACGTTTGCGTACAAGTCCTTTTGTTTCTCTGATCATCGAATCTGTCGTCCATATTTTACCTGTAATATATGGTACAGATAATTTGTCGAAAATTATGGAAAGTTCCTTGCTTGCGGCTATATCAATATAGTCGGATGGTGCTGCAAAATAATATGAACACCCGTCCCCTCTGTAACTTTGTGTCGGTATGATAAATCTACCTTGTGTGGTTGTACGGTCAAGACTGCCACAGGAACCGAACATAATGAACTTTGATGCTCCAGTTAGCCAGCTTGCAAGATGACATTGAGAGGATGCTACTGCTGAACCTATTCCTGACAGGTAGAAAGTTATCGTAACTCCTTTATAAGTTGTTTTATAGATATGCGTATCGCCATTGCAAGCCGGCATAGTTGCAATAATTTCAGATTCGTAGGAATCAAGTAAATGCCGATGAATCTCCTTCGAGAATATTATCAGGCATATATCTGCAAAATCTCCACGTCTGCCGTAGAAATCAAACAGATTGATCATTGGTTCAGTTTCAATATCATAACTATCAGTAATCATAGCATATTGAATCAGATGTGAGTTTTATATTGCTCCGGTATCTCAAGATTGAAAGTTCTGCATAATAACAGGACGTCGTGGACATCATTTTCATCGTATTCATATCCAAGATGGAACTGTACCTGTGCCTCCGGGTTTATGCATGTTACCTCAATATTCCCGATATTTCCTTTACCTGAGAAAGTTTCGCTTGGGAAAGTGTATCCGTCATATAGAATTCCATCTTCGACATATTCGAAACAATGCAGATCGATTATTCTTCCGTTGTCATCTTTCCAGACAGTATGGCTATCGGTCGTATAGTCCATTACAACTTCTCTGTATCCCTTCCAGGTAATCACGGATATGGCCTTACCATAGTCTTTCTTCTCTACGAACAGATCGATGTCGTTATGTATTCTTGTTTCTCTGCCTATAAGTGCATCGACACCCCAACCGCCGTCCAGAAACACCTTTACAGATGCTTCAGACAGCATTTCAAGAATCTCACATGCATCAAAATAAGTGACCATAAAATTGCAATTAACCTTAATTCCGCAACACTATAATTTAACTTTATTTATAAGTTCCTGAGCAACAAAAAGTTGCTCAGGATTTTGCCATGTCAGATTTTTCACTTATCTTAGTGTTGCAATTAGAAAACAAGCGAAAATCGTAACAAGGCGCGGCAAAGGTACAAATAAAATTCGAAAAACTCACACCTTTTGGAGGAATTTTTTCAATCATGGAGAAATTTTTTCAATCATGGAGAAATTTGACTCCATGCTTTCACCCGTTATCGACTCAACACTGGGTCAGAGATGCAGCAGTATCATCGGATATCAGTTCAGCGAGATAGTCCGTTCGCTGATGAGCGTTTATTTCTGTGGCGGCTCATGCGTGGAAGATGTAACGTCACAACTGATGCGCCATCTCTCGTATCATCCTACCCTTCGTACATGCAGCTCTGATACCATCCTCAGAGCCATCAAGGAACTGACACAGGAAAACATCTCCTATACTTCCGACCAAGGCAAGACCTATGATTTCAATACTGCAGACAAACTCAACACATTGCTTATAAACGCTTTGGTTTCTACAGGCGAGTTGAAGGAAATTGAGGAATACGATGTTGACTTTGACCATCAGTTCCTTGAAACGGAGAAGTATGATGCAAAACCGACCTACAAGAAGTTCCTCGGCTACAGGCCTGGCGTATATGTTATCGGTGACAAGATAGTCTATATCGAGAACAGCGATGGCAACACGAATGTGCGTTTTCATCAGGCAGACACCCATAAGAGATTCTTCGCTCTTCTGGAATCCCAGAACATCCGTGTAAATCGCTTCAGGGCAGACTGCGGTTCCTGCTCGAAGGAAATCGTCAGTGAGATAGAGAAGCATTGCAAACTTTTCTACATCCGTGCCAACCGATGCAGTTCGCTCTACAATGACATCTTTGCTCTGAGAGGATGGAAGACGGAGGAGATTAACGGCATCCAGTTCGAACTCAATTCCATTCTCGTTGAGAAATGGGAAGACAAGTGCTATCGTCTTGTCATCCAGAGACAAAGACGCAACAGTGGCGACCTTGACCTGTGGGAAGGCGAATACACTTACCGTTGTATTCTGACCAACGATTACAAGTCATCGACAAGGGACATTGTTGAATTCTACAATCTGCGTGGCGGCAAGGAACGTATCTTTGACGACATGAACAACGGATTCGGTTGGAGCAGGCTCCCCAAGTCATTCATGGCGGAGAATACTGTCTTTCTTCTGCTTACTGCATTGATACACAATTTCTACAAGACCATCATGAGCAGGCTTGACACCAAGGCTTTTGGGCTCAAGAAAACGAGTCGCATAAAGGCTTTTGTCTTCAGATTCATCTCCGTACCTGCCAAGTGGATCATGACTGCAAGGCAATACGTGCTGAATATCTATACTGAGAACCGCGCTTATGCAAAACCCTTCAAAACTGGATTCGGATAAAATCCGTTCCTTATGGTTTTAATCTGCGTATTACCTCAAGTCGCATTGTGGGGGAAGGGGAAGGTGTGCAAAAATCGGACAAAATTCACGCTCATACTATCATGATGCATAGTGTTCAAGCTCTTTACTGCGATTGAGATTGCGATTGAGATTGCTTGCGGATTTGAGGAAATATTAAGTCAGAGTCAAAATATTAAATCATAATATTGTTGAATATATGTTCGTTACTGGTTGCTGATTTAAAATTTTCTTTTAAAATATTTGTCTATTTCAATAAAATAGCCTATCTTTGTTGGCAATATGACTAAGGAAGTGAGACATGATAATAGTTGTAGGTTCCGATTGTATCCCAATAAGGAACAGCGAGAGTTGATAGCCAAGACTTTCGGCTGCTGTCGTTGGGTATATAATTGGGGGCTCGCCATGCGGAAAAAGGCATGGGAGGAGGAGAAGAAGTCTCTTTCTTTAACTGATATTCAGTCTCAACTTCCTGCTATGAAAAAAGATGCTGCAACATCTTGGTTAAAAGAAGTCGATGCAAAGGCCTTGATATTTTCACTCCGTTGTATGGATACTGCCTATCAGAACTTTTTTAAGCATCAAAGCGGTTTCCCTCGATTTAAGGCAAAGTATGACAGGAATCAATCTTATCAAACTTATCAGGACGTATCTTTCTCTTATGATAAAAGCAAATTATATTTGCCTAAAATGCAAGAAGGTATCAAATGTATATTTAGTAGAAAGATTGAGGGAAAAATCAAGACTTGTACCATTAGTCGTAATCCCGCTGGTGAATACTATGTTAGTATTATTGTAGAGACAGAAGGTTCTTATCCGGAACCACCTGCAATAAAACCGGAAACCGCTGTTGGTATTGATGCAGGTGTTAAGAACCTAGCAATATTATCAGATGGTCAAAAGTTCCCTGCTAGTGATAAGTTTAGAAAGTCGGAACGTCATCTGGCTCATCTGCAGCGTATTTTGTCTCGAAGGACTAAAGGCGGAAAAAACTGGGAAAAGGCACGAGTAAAGGTTGCTCGTGCTCAGAATCGTATTCGCAATCAACGTAATGATCTTATTAATAATGTCGTAGCAGATATTATTAAGAAAGGTTATGAAACTATCTGTGTGGAAAATCTTTCAATCAAGGATGGTATGTTGCAGGACAAGAAACATGGTAAGCATAATAAGCAAAAACGTTCTCGCAATAAGCTTATAGTTGATGCAGCTATGGGCATGTTGCGTATCAAGCTGCAGCAGAAATGTAAGTCGAAAGGAATCAACTTCATCAAAATTGAACGTTATTTTCCTTCTTCGAAGACTTGCCACTGTTGTGGAAAAATATTTAAAGGTTTACAGTTAAGTCAGCGTTCATGGGTGTGTCCTTCATGTCGTGCAAAGTTGGATAGGGATGTGAATGCTGCTATTAATATTAAAAATTTTGGAATTAGCAATAGTTCCCTAGGGAGGTGTACCCCCGAAGTTAAGTCTGTGGAGCATCGTAAGCAGAAACGAAGAAATGCCAAAAGCAGTGACGTTTCAGATGTTAAGAAGCAGAAATAAGAGAGCTCTATTATTAAGCAAATGCCTGTTATGCAGAATAATACTTATCTAAGGATGAACATGCATTCTGAATAGTGGGTAAGTACAACTCGAACATCTGCATTTCCCACCACTCTTTTGATGAACATGCATTCTGAATAGTGGGTAAGTACAACGTACCGAAAACTATCCCTTTTTGGTATAGAGATGGTTTTACATTCAGTTTTTTTCATTAGGCAAGATGCATATTGCATATTTGTTCTGCTCTACATATCTGGTATATCCACTAAGATTCAGAATATGTAGGTGGAATTAGTAAATAAATTTAATTTATAGTTGATTATGGATAAGGCAATAAATACAACACTCATCATTGGAAATGGGTTTGATTTAAGTATGGGTAAACATACCGGTTATGCAGAATTTTTCAAGAAGCTGGAAGACGAAGGTTTTTGGGAAGAACATTCTGGTAATTCTCTTTTAAATTTTATAGGAGAAAAGGGGAGTAAAGAATATTGGTACGATTTTGAGGATATAATTCTACATTATACCTTTGAAAGTGATAACGGCAAGAGATTAAAAGAGTTGGAAGATTTAAACAAAACGGATGATAATTTTACAAATGGGATTGTTTCAGAAGTAAAAGAAGGAATAGAACTCCTTAAAGAGGAGCTAGTGAAGTTTCTTCGTGATGCTAAGCCAGACAATGACAGTCTTTGTCCCGCTTATCGAATCTTTGCTGCCATTCTTGGGGCTTCAGGTAAAAATGCAAAAGATTTGCTCGCATCCTTGCTTGAAAGAAAAATAGCAAAAGAAACATGGGAATTTCCTAATAATAAAATTATTTCGTTTAATTATTTGGATGACCCGTCTAGCATTAGTTTCTATTTGCAATTTTTTACCGATAAAAAAGTAAAGGGTCCGTGTTCTCCTCCTATCGGAATAAAGGCTGATGACTTAGCAGGTATGTTCGTTTTTTTACATAATTCGTTAGACTTTTGGAATAGGTCAAATCTCCATCCTGGCCTTATATTTGGAACTAATGATGATGAGAGAATGCCTAAAGCTTTATACTTCCTTCGTAAATCATCTCAGCTTGGTTATGATGCAAAAAAGAGTTTAACTGATACTCTTAATCAGTCAAAACGAATCGTTATATTTGGACTGAGTTTAGTTGGTATAGATTATGATTATTTTAAGGAATTCTTCGAGACGGATCATGATTCTGATACTGAAGTTGTTATTATAAACAAAAAAGGTGCTTTGGACAATATTCGTAAAATACTTAAGGAGAAAGGATGCAAAAGACAAGTTTCTTATTTAGATATTGATGAGGACTCTATTGTAACGGATGTTGTAAAAATGAATAAGGAAATATGTTATAGTAATTTTATAGGGTTGTGTGATACAATAGCTGAAGAATCTGTTGCTTCAGAACACCGAAACATTGTGCAGGTGAATAATGTTTTCGAAGTAAGGCCAAGGTATGATAAACGTTAAAATTTAACTTTGTGAGTAGAAGAGAGGAAGTGAGATGATAAAATGCGCACGTCCTCTCTCTTTAAAAAGTCATTTTTGATAATTTCTTCAAATGTAATCATCTGATAATCAAATGGCGTTTTGTAGGATAAAGAACCCAAAAAATACTTTTTAAAGTGAACTCTGTTATAGTTAATAATCAAGTTAAATAAGCAGTGCAGAGTGCTGCACCTACCATAAAAATTCCATAAAAGTAACAGGGAGAAGTGATGCTGCAAGAATGCTCACTTTTCCCTCTTTTTTGTCAAAAATCTAAAAATCAGAAAAATAATAGTACTCATATTACGAATTAAGGAATCGTAGTACACCCTTTTATTTCGCTCTTTCTTTGTAATTTCACACCGAAATTAAAAAAAAGAAATTATGGGAAAAGGACGTAGTTACATGAATTCATATGCCGACGGCTATATGAGAGGCAAGGTTGTCAAGGAAGTGGGAGCACTCCTTGACCACATACTAGTGGAGGAAATCACAACCCCCACAATAATAAAATTGGAGTTTGGACCTTCTTACGATACCATTAGAGAACTAAGACAGCAAGATACCTCAAAATCTTTTGAGACCATCAGACAATTCTGCTACATCATCGGCTATTATCTTTACCAAGAAATAGAGGCGGTGGAGAACTATAAGAAATATGTAAGGGAAAGGGAATCCAAGCTTACCATGCTGTATGAGATGAAAGAAAGATATAAGAAAATTTACGGAATGCAAGCCGTAGTGGTTCTCAACCTTATGCATAAGGGAAAGGACTTGCTGGCTTTTATGAAGTAATATATAAGTGAGTTTTTCCGCCTCATTATGTGTTAGCGAACTCATTTTGAGGCTAGTTCTAATCTATAAATAAATACCTAAAAAAAGAAAGTAAAATATGATGAAATCGGAGACCAACTGTCCCCTAAGGGTGTATTCCCTTATAGTTCTCCTGGCATTTGCTTGTACCAGCAAAATTGTTAGCGCAAACAAATTCTAACGTCCTCTACTAAGGAATGAGCGACAAAGAACTTAATTACTAACTATTATAAATTTCGAATTATGGGGAGATTTATAATCAAGCTCGTGCGCTTGATACTGAAGTATGGGCGATTCGGCCTTTTTTGCGTGGTCATTCAATTGAATGGCAACAGCAAGTTTATTGAGTATACTTACAATTTGAGGCGTTCCCTCCTATGGATATGAGCATACACGCACAATTACTGGTAGATGTTGCCATGCAGGAAAGAGATTATCATGATGCGCTCGTAGTACGTCGATACTTGGAGACCTTTAACAGAATAGACAATCATTTGGTTGAAGCTGAACTTCCTAGGCTTGATGCCTATATCGCCACTCTGGATGGCTATTATGAATACCTGGAGCAAAGGAATAGAAAACCATTGAAAAATGGTACCAGAATCGGCCGAAAAAAAGAATACCTTTTTGTGTCTGATGAAGCATCTTCTGTAAAAGATGAAGAGACGACCGCCGAGCAAGCCTCTTTATTTATAGAATTTCTCACCCTAAATGGCCTAAATTCTATGTCTACCAGTGCGAGCAAGTCTTCACCAATGAATATCGCAATATTTGCGTTTATCAGATATTGGAGAAGAAGGGGTATCTTGGCACCGCAGCACATCGTTAGTGCCAATGCCATTTATCGATTTCTTACCGATGATTGCCATATACGAAAAGAAGTTACGATAAAATCGTTCTACAATGTCTTCAATCATTGTGAGGACATGAAAAATCAAGAAATGGATGATAAAGTGGCTGATTTCTTTGCCCATAGATGATTTTTTTTTATGGGATAAATATTAATCCTATTTTTCCTATTTTTCCCATAGGTGTTTTTGCCCTATCTTTGCACCCGTAATCAGACAAGTAAAGTCTGGTTGCGGGCGTTTTTTGTTTATAGGAATCCGGTACCGTTCCTGAAACTGAAATTTGGCGAATAACTCGCAGTCCAACCCTTTAATATGATATATTGATATGGCAGAAAATGCTTATGTATTTTATCATCCGCAGTATGGCGGATTGAGAGTGGTGAACAACGAAGAAGGATTGTTCTTTTGTATCGAGGATTTGGTAGCCATCACTGATATCGGCAGAGATAAATTGTTCCCAGTATTAGCCGATACGGAGGGAAAAGTGGTAGAAATATACGTGGAAGCGGAAACCAAAAAGGTTCCGAAGGATTTTAAACCTCGTTTGTTTTTCGGTGAATTCTTTGGCAATGCTGACAAGGTAAATCGAAATAGTAAATTGGCTTGGAGAAGTATGACGTTCGTAGACTCTCAGGTGGTGAGAGATATGACGGTTGGCTGTTCGAAAGATTCGGAGCGTAAGTTGTTTTACAAGTGGGTCAAGGATTTTATCCAGCCTGTGATGGAGGACGAGGACAGATGTTGGTGTTATGAATGTGTCATGATGAAAAGAGTCTGTTATGACCCTCTGAAAAAACCGATGGACATCCGATATGCTGCCGACGGCCTGTATATCAACGATATACGAATCAACTAACATTATTCATCTTTTAAACAAGTTATTACGATTATGAAACAAGCAGCAAAGAAGCAGCTCCTCAACGCCCAGAAGGTGGACGGAGCCATTATCAGTGAGGAAAACGGTACCATCGCCTTCCGCAAGGCGCCATGGAACGATACCGAGGTTATCTGTGAACAGCCTAAGGTGATACCGGGCAGAATGGTATGCTCAGGCGAGAAGGGAGGTGACGTGCTCGACTTCAAGCCTTACGAGCGTACGGGCGAGAAGCTTTTCGAGGAAATCTTCAAGACCAAGCATGCCGTGGTGCGCACCACCAAGCGCACGGTGCAGGTAAACTATACCTTCAGCCGGGACCTGGACAAGCAGGACATGCTGCGCTACCTCAAGGCAGAGCACAAGGAACTGATTGCCGGATTTAGGGAGAATGTTGAATGTTGAGTGTTGAATGTTGAATTAGGCTAGCGCCTTTGCGACCGTTAGTCAATTCAACATTCAACATTAAATTCAACACTCAACATTCAACATTAAATTCAACATTCAACACTCAACATTCAACATTCAAAAAAACGATGGAACATATTATAGCATATAATCCGTACAAGAATGGCAATAAGGGGAGCGTAAGCTCCCAGCCACTCTCGGTCTACGACAAAACCATCGCTTATCCCTGGATGGCAGACCTGGTAGCTGCCATCCGTGGGGGTAACGATGAACTGAAGAAGCAGCTGCCTTTCCGCTGCGCTCACTACTACCAGTTCCGAGACAACAGACGTTCGCAGAAGAATGCCGTGCCCGAAAGCTTCCTCTTCCAGACCACCATCGATGTGGACGACAAGGAATATGTGGACAAGGCGATAGAGAAGGCACGGGAGCTGAACTGCAGCGACACCATCTGGAACGGAGCCCTGCTGCACCTGGAGTACTCAGCCCGCAAGAAGCTGCACATCGACATCCGCATGCCTATCGGCATGACGATCGAGGAGACGCAGCGAGCCTATTGCGAGGCGCTGGGCGTGCCCTACGACGAGAGCTGTATCACGCCAGAACGTATGCTCTTCATCACCGACAAGGCGTCAGAAATCTATCGCTCGCCCCATTGGTACGAGGTGCTGCCACAGGAAGAGCTGAAAAAGCGCAGACAAGCCTACCTGGACCGTGGGCTCACCATTGACGGAAGACAGCAACAGGGCACTCAGCCCCAACCATTCAACATTCAACACTCAACATTCAACACTCAACAAAATGTTCAAGACCATCGACTTCCGGGCTCTGACAGCCATCACGCTGTTTCTTCTGGCTCTGCTATTCAGCCTGCCCAACCTAGTGATAGCAATGCTGCTCATGCTGCTCATCTCAGCCCTGCTGGAGCTCATCAGGATGCTGGCACTGTGGCAACCGGCAAGAATCTAGCAGCCTTCGACCTCTTCCGCAATGCGGCAGGTCTGAAGGACGTAGATATCAACACCCCAGGCTCCCGCCACTCATCGCTCCTGGCGATTATGAGCGCAGGCGCATCGAGAGTGATGCCCGAAGAGGAACTGAAGGCGGTGGTGGCACAGAAGATGCCTGCCTTTTCGCAGGAGCATGACTGCCAGCAGCTGATCCACGACTTCTATGCGAAATATGGTGACAGTTCGAAGCCGATGTCGCAAGCCGTGATCCGCATCAATGCCCAGGCAGAGAAGTCCTCCCAGAAGGATGCCGTGTCGTTAAAAACCGAGAGTTCCGAGGGCGGCACGGATATTAATGCGGAAGATGATAAATTAGCTCCGCCTCCGATGCCCGAACATCTCCCGAAACTCGTGGAGCTGCTGTTATCGAAGACACCGGACGTATACAAGCCAGCCGTGGCACACGCCATCTTCCCGCCACTTGCTACACACCTCTGTAAGACCACCTTCAAGTATATTGACAATGTGGAGCACGAGGCTACCCTGATGTGCTGTCTGCTGGCGGGCACGGGCGCAGGCAAGAACTGTGTGCAGATGCCTATCAACATGATAATGGAGGACATCAGGCAGCGCGACCGTGAGAACCTGCAACGGGAGAAGGAATGGAAAGAAGAGGTGACACGCAAGGGTGCCAACAAGGATAAGCGCAAGCGTCCGGAAAACCTCATCATCCAGGAGATAGACGCCGATATGACCAACCCGGCATTCGTGATGCGCACAGCTGAGGCTCAGGAGCATTTCCTCTATACAACGCTCAACGAGATAGACCAGTTCGATGCCCTCAAGGGACAGGGCAACCAGCAGTTCAAGATTATGTGCCTTGCCTTTGATCCTGGGAACTCATACGGTCAGACCCGCGTGGGCACATCGAGTATCACCGAGCGCGTCACCATCCGGTTCAACTGGAATGCATCGACCACCGTCCAGCTGGGGCAGCGATATTTCTCAAAGGTGCTCACCGACGGACCTATCAGCCGCATCAACTTCTGTACTATCCCGGAGCGGGAAATCGGTGCCGAAATGCCAGTATACGGCGAATACGACGAAGCCTTCAGAGAGGCGCTCAGACCGTACATAGAGAATCTGTGCAAGGCGTCGGGTAGGATAGACTGCGCTGAGGCTTCTGCCCTGGCAGAAAAGTTGAAGGATGAGAACGCCGACTTTTCGCGCATGTCGCAAAACAGGGTGTTCGAGAATCTCTCCTTCCGTGGCAACGTAATTGCCTTTCTCAAGGCTTGTGTGCTATACGTGGCAAACGGCTGCAAATGGGAACCCGAAATAGAAGAGTTCATCAGATGGAGCGAGAGCTACGACCTGTGGTGCAAGATGATTTTCTTTGGCGCCAGCATAGCCAAGGCTAATGAGGTAGGAGAGAAATCGAGCAAGCGAGGACCTGCCAACCTGCTGCAGCAATTGCCTGACACCTTCACTTATGCGCAGGCTGAAATGGTGCGTCTGCAGAACGACTTCGGAAAGAAGGGTACGGCGACGATGCTGAGAAACTGGGTGAACCGCCATTATATCGAGAAAATTCCTCCGAAGGGAGTAAATGCCGACGGAGCTGACGGAAAGCAGGGCGGAAAGGTGTTCAGTATTCAGTTATTCAGTTTTAAGAAGCTATTATTCCGTTCTGACGGACTCGACCTGAGATGTTTTAACGCAAAATAGTTTAACACTTAACATTCAAACAAAATGGAAATAGTATTAAAGCGTATAGCTAAAAAAGGAACTTATACCATCGGCAGACTCTATCTGCTGACCGATAGTAGTGTAAATCGTAACTCGCTACCCGGCAAGAAGAAGGACGACAAGTGCAAATTGATTCATACCTTTGACAGCCAGCTGTTGTCCAAGGATACCTATCTCTGTGATACCATGGAGCCTACATGGCGTAATCTGCTGGGTATCAAGCTAAAGCCAGAGGAAGTGGATGCCCGCTATAGCCGCAAGAGCGGCGTGAAGGCTCGTAAGGTACCTGGCCATACTGCCATTCCTGAGGGTACTTATCCTGTGGTCATATCGTATTCTCCAAGATTCAAGCGTTGGCTGCCATTGCTGGTGGGCGTGCCGAATTTCGAGGGCATCCGCATCCATGCAGGCAATTATCCTGACGATACACAAGGCTGCATCCTCGTTGGGGAGAACAAGTTCGTGGGCATGGTGGTGAACTCCCGTATCTGGCTGCAGCGGCTCATCAACGCCATGACAGCGGCGCGCGACCGAGACGAAAGTATCTGGATAACCATCCTATAGGTTACAAGTGATAAACAGATAGGGAACGCACTGCGTTCCCTATTTATATTATATATGGTACTTATTCTGGTAGTGGCGCTTGGATTTAACAGGGGCTCCATGGAAGGAACCGCTGCCCATACCGCTGCTGCCACGAAGACTCTCATGGAAGCCTGAACCACCGCTATATTCGCTCCAGCGGGCTCTGATTCTATCTACATAATTAACCGTCTCCGTGCCTCGCATATAACCATATTTCACTACCGGGTCTGTGTAATAAGCCGGTTGAGAAAGGCGCAGAATATAATCGCGGATCACGCCCCAGTTGTGCGGATTCTGACCATGTTTGCGAGCCAGCGACATCGCATCTCTGATGTGGAAATAGCCACCATTATAAGAAGCAAGGGCGAAAAGCATGCGCTGGAAAGGGTCGCCTACGTCAGAGAAATGCCCCTGCAGTTCCGCCATATATCTGGCTGCCGCAGCCACATTTGCCTCAGGTTCATGAATCATGCTCATCGGCAAACCCAGATGGGCAGCCGTGCCTGGCATAATCTGCATCAGTCCGCAAGCTCCAGCCCATGACTTAGCATTCGGGTCGAAACAGCTCTCCTGATAACATTGGGCAGCCATCAGACGCCAGTCCATGCGAGCCGTTCCGCTATAGCGCTGGAAGAGGTGGTCGTAGCGGGAAATAACACCCTTAGAACGGTTCAGGAATGGTGAATAAACGTGGCGGCGCACGCTGGCAGAAGAAAGCAGCCACGATTCTTCCTGCTTGACCTGAGCAATCAGCTTAGGCTTAAACCAGCCGTTAAGGGTGTCGGCAAGACTCTTGTTACCGTTCAGCACAGCCCATTGAGTTCGGGTGCTGTCGGGCGTAACACCACAGAACAGCAGGTTGCCTCTGGTCTGTTTTCGGGGTAGGGGCACGGCAATCACATCACCTTCTCCCTTCTCCAGTTTGCGCACCATTTCAGCCGTATCCTTACATTCTTCTACGCGTAACGACACGCCGATCTGCTGGGCAAACTTCTCGCAGAGCAGATATTGCAGTCCCATTCCGTGGCTGTGGTAATCATAATAGGTAGTAGGGCCGTTAACGGTAAGCATGATGAGCTCACCATTGGCCTGAATATCTTCGAGCGAAAGCCCCTTACTGGTTGAAGCAGGCTTCTTTTCATCGCCATCAGCCCCATCAGAGTTGTCAGCATACTCCATTTCGCCTACGGGAGTTCCCCATGGCGTAAGCTCCTGCTGCGGTTTCTTGTCGGCACAGGCAGCGAGCAAAAATAGTGCATATAATGCGTATAAATATCCTTTATTCTTCATTTCAGCTGCAAAAGTACGAAATATTTTGCACATAAGTGAGAAATTATTTGTTTATTCTAATAAAAATATGTACTTTTGCAATGTTTTTCAAACAAAATATAGAAATATGTTACGAATAGCAGTACAAAGTAAGGGTCGTCTTTTCGACGACACCATGAATCTTTTATCAGAGGCTGACATCAAAGTAAGTGCCTCTAAACGCACCCTCCTGGTGCAGTCAAGCAACTTTCCTCTCGAGGTTCTCTACCTTCGTGATGATGATATTCCTCAGAGCGTAGCCTCTGGTGTGGCAGATATCGGTATCGTGGGCGAGAACGAGTTTGTAGAGCGTGGAGAGAATGCGCAGATTATTGACCGTCTGGGTTTCAGCAAGTGCCGCCTGAGTCTCGCCATTCCTAAGAAGATTGATTATCCGGGATTGCAATGGTTCAACGGCAAGAAGATTGCTACTTCTTACCCTAACATCCTGCGCAAGTTTATGAAGAAGAACAATATCAATGCCGACATCCATGTCATTACGGGTTCTGTAGAAATCAGTCCGGGCATCGGTTTGGCTGACGGTATTTTCGATATTGTAAGTTCAGGTTCTACTCTGGTCAGCAACAATCTTGCTGAGGTTGAGGTGGTGATGAAGAGCGAGGCTCTGCTCATCGGCAACTGGAACATGGACGAGGAGAAGCATGAGATTCTGAACGAGATGCTGTTCCGCTTCGAGGCTGTACGTTCTGCACAGGACAAGAAGTACGTGATGATGAATGCTCCTAAGGCAAAGGTTCAGGAGATTACAGAAGTATTGCCAGGCATCAAGAGTCCAACGATTATCCCATTGGCTGATGAGGAATGGTGCTCTATCCACACCGTGCTCGATGAGAAGCGTTTCTGGGAAATCATAGGCAAGTTGAAGGAACTCGGTGCACAGGGCATCCTGGTAACACCAATCGAAAAGATGATATTATAATAATGTGTAGTGTTTAATGTGTAATGTTTATTTAGAGACATTATGCGTTAAAAACTAAACATTAAACATTAATAATTAAATATTAATAATAGGAATGAAGGTAATAAAGTATCCTGCAAAGGAGGAATGGAGCGAGATTGTAAAACGCCCACACCTGGATGTTTCGCAGCTGAATGCGACCGTACAAGGTGTACTCGACGATGTGAAAAACCATGGCGACGAAGCCGTGAAGCGTTACGAGGAGAAGTTTGATCATGCCCATCTCGATTCTTTGGCTGTGACTGAAGCTGAAATCGAAGAGGCAGAGAAATTGGTTTCTCAAGAACTGAAAGACGCTTTGCACCTCGCCCATCATAACATTGCCGCATTCCATCATAGCCAGAAGTTTGATGGTGTAAAGGTTGAAACTTGCCCTGGTGTAACCTGCTGGCAGAAGAGTGTGGCTATAGAGAAGGTGGGATTGTATATCCCGGGAGGTACTGCTCCTCTCTTTAGCACCGTTCTGATGCTGGCTACTCCTGCCAAGATTGCAGAATGTAAAGAAATAGTACTGTGTACTCCTCCTAATAAAGAGGGCAAGGTGAACCCGGCTATTCTCATGGCGGCAAAGATTGCGGGCGTAAGCAAGATCTTTAAGGCGGGTGGCGTTCAGGCTATCGGAGCCATGGCTTACGGTACGGAGAGCGTGCCTAAAGTTTATAAGATTTTCGGTCCGGGCAACCAGTTCGTCATGGCTGCCAAGCAGCAGGTTTCCCTGCACGATGTGGCTATAGACATGCCTGCCGGTCCGTCTGAAGTTTGTCTTATTTCCGACGAAACAGCCAACCCTGTGTTTGCTGCTGCCGACCTATTGTCGCAGGCTGAACATGGTTTCGATTCTCAGGTTTTCTTCATTACTACATCTGAAAAGGTGTTGGATGATGTAAAGAATGAAGTCGAAGTACAACTTGAACGTTTGCCACGTAAGGAGATGGCACAGACCTCATTAGATAACTCTAAGTTTATCCTCGTGAAGACTGAAGAGGAGGCAATCGACCTCTGCAATACTTATGCGCCGGAGCATCTGATTATCGCCACAGCCGATTACGAGCAGCTGGCAGAAAAAGTTGTGAATGCAGGTAGTGTATTCCTCGGAAACTATGCGTGCGAAAGTGCAGGCGACTATGCAAGCGGTACGAACCATACCTTGCCAACCCATGGTTATGCTTTGGCTTACAACGGAGTGAACCTGGACAGTTATAATCGCAAAATCACATTCCAGCATCTTACAGAAGAAGGTATTCGTAACATTGGAAATGCTGTAGTGACCATGGCGGAAAATGAGCAATTGGAAGCTCATGCCAATGCGATGAGACTGAGAGTGAACAGTTTGAAACAATAGGGTGAAACGGGAAGTTGTAAAGATACTTCTTAATAGTTTTTGAAAGAAAATGAAAGAATTGAAAGATTTGTGCCGAGAGAACATCTGGAATCTGGCACCTTACAGTTGCGCCCGTACGGAGTTTGCAGGCAGAAATGCCCGCGTCTTCCTCGACGCCAACGAAAATCCATATAATGACCCTTACAATCGCTATCCTGATCCGCTGCAGGTTGAACTGAAGAAGCAGATCAGCAAGATTAAGGGTGTAGCTGAAGAGAAAATCTTCCTGGGCAACGGTTCCGACGAGGCCATCGATTTGGTTTACCGTGTATTTTGCCGCCCGGGCAAGGATAATGTAGTGGCGATTGCACCTACTTACGGAATGTATGAAGTATGCGCAGACATCAACGATGTGGAGTATCGCTCTGTGCTGCTCGATGAAAACTATCAGATTTCTGCAGAAAAACTGCTGGCAGCCTGCGATGAACAGACAAAGGTTATCTGGATTTGCAGTCCGAACAATCCTACGGGCAATCACATCAACCGCGAGGCAATCGTAGAGGTGTTGCAGAAATTCCAGGGTATTGTCATCATCGACGAAGCCTACAGCGATTTCTCTTCGGAGCGCACATTCCGCAGCGTGCTCGACAGATTTCCCAACATGATTGTACTCAACACCATGAGTAAGGCATGGGGCTGTGCAGCCCTCCGTCTGGGAATGGCTTTTGCGAGCAAGGAGATTGTTGACATATTCAATAAGGTGAAATATCCTTATAACGTCAATCTGCTTACTCAGGAGCATGCGCTGGAAGTGATGAAGAATCCGCTGAAGGTTGACGAATGGGTGAAGAACATCCTGCAGGAGCGTTCTAAGGTAATGGCTGCATTCCTGGATCTGCCTATCTGCGAGAAGGTTTATCCTACTGATGCAAACTTCTTCCTGGCTAAAATGACCGACGCCAATGCCATCTATAATTATCTGGTGGCACAAGGCATTATCGTAAGAAACCGCAACAAGGTTCAGTTGTGTGGCAACTGTCTGAGAATTACGATAGGAAACAAGAGCGAGAATGCTGAATTACTCGGTGCTTTGAGACAGTACTAAATTATTTTGGAAAAGTTCAGTATATAATGTGAAAGAGGGTGAGTCATAAATATATGATTCACCCTCTTTTTAGCATTTATCTTCTTCTGCCTCTACCTTCATTTCTTCCTTGATTTCCACGGCCGCCGCGTTCGTTCTTATCCCCGCTGTTGTAGCGGTTCTTGCGACTGTGGTTGTCGTTGTCGAAATTAGGGTTGAAGCTCTTTTTCTTCTTGTTCTTGAAGAAGCCGGCACCTCCGCTTAATGGGCGGCCTTCGTTCAGATATTTATCTTCATCATAGCAACCTACATTTCCGAAACCCTTTGGGGCAAAGCGTTCAGAAGCATTTCTGCCAGCTCCACGCTTGCCTTTAGCACCTTTTCCTACACCAGGATTATCGTATGTAGAACCTATCGCCTTATCGTCATAATGCGTCTTCTTACCCTTGAAACTGCCACCCATGCTCTTTCTGTCGTAGAGTTTGTCGATGAGGTCGGCTCTGCCTATCCGGCGAAGTTCACTCTCGATGGCACGGCGCTCTTCAGGCTTGTACCAGAAGAAGAACATGCGCTGGGCAAGCTTCTCTTTCTGAGTCTTGGCGCTGAAGACCGGCTCCAGGGTGTAAGGATCGTACCCCGTATACCAGGTCTCGGTAGAAATGGTCATAGGAGTAGGGGTGAAATCCTGCACCTGCTCCAGATGGAAGTCCAGTCCCTTCGTAATGACGGCAAGTTCGGCCATGTCTTCTTCATGACAGCCCGGATGCGAACTGATGAAATAAGGAATGATCTGCTGGTTCAGACCTTCTTCCTTGTTGATCTTGTCGAAGATGCGCTTGAACTCGTAGAAGAGGTCGAACGATGGCTTGCGCATGAACTTCAAGACCTCCGGACTCGTATGTTCGGGAGCCACCTTCAGTCGGCCGCTCACGTGCTTGGTAATCAGTTCGCGCGTGTATTCTCTAGCCGCCTGATTCACCTTTTCGTCCTTGCTCTTATGCAGCAGAAGGTCGTAACGCACACCACTACCAATGAAACTCTTCTTGATTCCCGGCAAAGCATCTACAGCATGATAAATCTCCAGAAGCTTGCTGTGGTCGGTATTGAGGTTCGGACAAATCTGAGGGTTTACACACGACGGACGCTTGCACACTTCGCAGGCTTTCTGATTCTTGCCGTGCATTCCGTACATGTTGGCAGAAGGACCGCCCAAATCGCTCAGATAGCCCTTGAAATCAGGCATCTGGATGATTTTCTTCACTTCCTTCAGAATGCTCTCCTTGCTGCGGCAAACCACGAATTTACCCTGATGGGCAGAAATGGTGCAGAAAGAACAGCCGCCGAAACAGCCACGATGAAGGTTCACGGAGAACTTGATCATCTCGTAGGCAGGAATGGTCTTGCCCTTGTATTTAGGATGAGGCAAACGCGTATAAGGCAGGTCGAAAGCCGCATCCAGTTCCGCGGTAGTCATCAGCGGGAAAGGCGGATTCACCACTACATATTTGCCGTCAACTTCCTGAATCATGCGCTGAGCATGCATCTTGTTGGCTTCTTCCTCCAGATGGCGCACGTTCTCAGCCTGCCCCTTCTTGTTGTGGAGACATTCTTCGTGGCTGTGGAGGATGATGTCATCGTCCTTGAAACCGCCCGGAATCTCATTTTCCTTGCAGTAGAAAACCACCTGCGGCATTTCGTGGATTTGGCTAAGCGTCTTGCCTTCTGCAAAGGCATTGGCTAGTTCAACGATAGAACGTTCGCCCATTCCGTAGAGAATGAGGTCGGCGCCCGAATCGCAGAGAATGCACTTGCGGAGCTCGTCTTTCCAATAGTCGTAGTGGCTGATGCGGCGCAACGAAGCCTCAATACCGCCTAGTGCTACAGGTACGTCGGGAAAGAGTTTCTTCAGTATCTGCGTATAGACGATAGATGGATAGTCGGGGCGCATGTCGTGGCGGGAGTCGGGACTGAAAGCGTCCTCGCTACGCATGCGGCGGTTGGCCGTGTAGCGGTTCACCATCGAGTCCATGGCACCCGGAGAAACACCAAAGAAGAGGCGAGGGCGACCGAGTTTCTTGAAGTCTCGGAAATCGCCGTGCCAGTCGGGCTGGGGAACGATGGCTACACGATAGCCGTTGGCTTCCAGTATTCGTCCGAGGATGGCAGGGCCGAAGGATGGGTGGTCAACGTAAGCATCTCCTGAAAAGAGGATGACGTCGAGTTCGTCCCATCCGCGCAACTCGCATTCTTTCTTGGTGGTAGGTAAGAAATCTGTTAACTTATAATCCATTCAATATTTTTTAATCATTTACTGCGTCTGGTTCTGCATCTGCTGCAGCCTCAGCCTGCTTCTTGTCTTTCCAGTCTACGTAGAGCAGAACGAGGTTGTGAAGACCGAGCGCCTTCATGTTCTGATTGTAGATGACGTCGAGACAGAGATCGAGCAACTCCTTATCCTTGATATCGCTGCTCTCGAGGAGTGAACGCACATTAAGTTTCAGTTTATCGAGCACTTCCTCGTCGATAATGCCGTTGCTGTCTACGAGGTTGCGGAGTAACTGATACTTTTCGATGGTCTCTAAATGCTGGTCGCTCACTTCGATAGAGCGAGTACCAGACTGGTTGGCTTGAATCTTATACATAAGCTTAAATTTTTTTATCTGTTTTACTTTGAATTTAATCTGTCAGAAATTTGAGAATGCCGAGCAACACGCTGGTGCGGGTTCTTTCGTCGATGATGCATTCCAGCGGGAATCCCATGACGAAGCTGCGGTAAGTAGAGCTCTTGTAGGCAACCGCCGCACTCGTTCCCGTATCGTATTGCATCGCCGTGAAGGCGTAATTGCCAACCGGTTTCAATATCTCGGGATGAGTTGCCGCATAATGCTGGGCATTCAGCTCGTTATAATAGCTGAACTGCAGACCTAATCCCTTGACGTTAGGCGAAGTGTAGACAATACTGTCTCGTTCTGTTACGGTTGAATCTTCGGGATTGATGTCCCTGGTGATGGCCGTAGAACCTGTAGGCTCATAGCTGAGTTTCAGAATATCGCTCAGGAACGCCTGTTCCTCTTCAGTCTGCATGTCGCTTCCGGTGTAAGAACCGCTTATCAGGATTCTGCCGCCTTGGCTGGCGTATTGCCTGATGCTGTTCTGCAGGGCAGGCGTGAACGACTTGAAGTAGGCGTGAGTATAGCCGTCATGGCGCTCCAGTCCGTTGATGAGGTCAACTGCCTGATAGTTCTTCATCTGAACCCTGCCGCTGGCGATAACTTCGCTCGAACAGCTGGAAATATTATATTTGCCCGAAGCTGCAATACTTGTAGCATGCGCCTGAACGTAGTTGAAGTCGTTGCCTGCCACAAACTTGCCAATCATTTCGTTGCCGCTGAAGCCGAGTCCGAAACTGGTTTCGTTGCCCATTCTGCTTCTGTCGAACACCTGTTGCTTGCCGCTCCATCCCGCCGTCAGTCCGTAGCTTACGCCCGGATCCTGATTGAGGTCGAATCCCTGCTTTTCCTCATCGTCCACGACCTGCGGAGAGGCAAGGCGATGGAAATTGTTTACGATGAGCACAGACTTGCTGGCAGCAGGATTATAGAGCACAGAGAGGGTTTCGGTGGTGAAACTTTCTCCTCCTGCATTAACCGCAGCCACCTTAAAATGGTAAAGCTTGCCCGGTTCCAGCTGCATCTGGCAGCGGGTGGTGTTCACGATGGTTCCGTTGTCAAAACCGCCTTGTCCCTCTGCCTTATAAATAATGTAAGAAGTAGGGCGGGCAGATGGTTCCGTCTTGTCCAGCTGGGCTGTCCATGAGAGTAGGGCAACACCTTGGTTCTGCGTAACGCTGAAGTTCTGCGGAGCCAGCGGCTGGACCACGTATCGGGTTCCATGATTGCTGTTTACGAAGCGCAGGATAGTTTTGTAGATGGAGCGTGCGATATAGAACTTTCCGAGCGGATCCTGAGCAATTCTCATGTCAGGGAAATTCTGATGCGAAAGCATTTCGAGAATAGCCGACGGAACTTCCGGCAGACGGGTTTCAGAATAGTTTCTGTCCCATAGGTAGCGTTTGCCAAATTCTCCGAACTGAGCCGTCAGATCCGTAACGAGATTATCGCGCAAAGCCCTGGCGAAATCCTTGGATGTGAATCTGGAGATTCCGCTGTTCAGTATTCCGTCGTTATAATCTGTCGTGCAGATAGCAAGGGATCCAACGGTAGATTTTCCGTCCTTATTGTAACCCGCATCACTATGAAGTGCCAGCGAGAGTTCTATAGGCACGTGCTTGCCATTTTTGGCAGGCATGTAAACCGAACCGCCGCCCAGCCAATTGGTCATCAGCGAACGGGTGTTGATGTCGTCGGCGTAATCATTTTCTCCCTTTCTGCCGCCGTAAACCTTATAAGGAGCACCAGCCCATTGGGCGTAGTATCTGGCTCCTTCCAGGCAACGGGGCAATCCGCTGGTGTAACCGCCACGCTCTATGTTTCCCATGCCGCCGCCAAAGCGGACAGCATCTGTAGTTACTACTCCACGGCGTGAAGCCTTGTTGGTGCAGACCACGCGGTTGAACTCGTTGCAGCCCTTGTCAAAATCGAAGGTGCCCAGGTAAACCCAGGTGCCTCCGCCCATGCGCTGGTTAACGGAAAACTCCGTGGCTTCGCCCTTGTGATAAACGATGTATCTTGCATCGCTCACGCTCTTGGGGAGCGACTGGTAGCTTACGTAGACTGCGTATTTGCCGGCTTCCTTGAAACGGGGCTGGTAGCTTACCTGGCTGGTTTTCTTGCGCTTGGTAGCCTTCGCCTGTCTCACGGTTCCCATGCGGAACGGATTTTCCCCATCTTTCAGTCGGTAGCGGTTGGCAAAACCTAGCGAATCGCAGTTTTTCCATCGCTTGCTTGCCTCCTTTTCGAAATAATAAACCGACTTGACAGCATCATCATTATCGATGACGATTTCGTTCCTCTGCCAGTCTCTTTCGCGGGGTGTGAAGACGATGGCTCCCGCATTCTGGAGCATCGGGATGAGGTAGGGCACTACGATGGTTTGGGTAAAGAGATCTTCGTTTGTGCAAAACAGGTTAGGGCGTTGCCATTTCCATACATCTCTGTCGGCATAATAATACCGTCCGTGCGAGGCCCATAGCGAAAGGTGCCTGTTCTGTAGTCCTGCCGTAACGAAATAAGGGCGGGAAACATTAAACACCCATGGGTCGCCATCATAATCTATGCCTTGCCATGCGCCGCTGTTAGCCTCGTCGTAGATAGGAAAAAACGATTTGCCGTTAGCCTGAAGCGAAGCTCCAGCGGCTAACAGCAAACTGCTTATCAAACAATATGTTATGTTTTGGTGTTTCACTATACGAATACTCCTTCTTTAATAGCTGACTAAACCGTTATCTTCTAACGTTTAATCAATATTTCCGATTGTGAACTTCTCCGGTTTCTTTCCTTTGAAATCCTTGAAGTACAACTTGATTTCACGCATGTCTTTGTCAACATCTCCTGACGGGATAATCTGCCTGGTGCATTGGATGACCTTCTTCTCATAGTCAAGCCCATAGAGATGGATAGGCAGATGCGCCTTGAGGGCTATGAAATAGAATCCCTTTTTCCATTCCGGGTTGAGCGAGCGGGTACCTTCGGGCGTAATGCACAGTCCGAAAGCCTTGCGCTTATCCGCTTCTGCAGCCAGATTATCCGTCATGCTGGTATGTTTGCTTCTCCACACAGGAATACCTCCCATCTTTCTGAAGATAGGACCTAGCGGCCAGAAGAACCATTCCTTTTTCATGAGGAAATTACATTTGATTCCCTCAGCATGGGCAAAGAGCTGGCCCAGTATCAGATCCCAGTTGCTGGTGTGCGGAGCCATGCAGATAATATACTTTTCAGGAAGCTCCTGGGTGATGATTTTCTTATAGCCCAAGCGCTTATACAATATCCATTGACAAATTCCTTTTACCATATATATAAATAGGTGTATTTTCTGATTCTGATGATGAAAGGATTATGCCAGGTTTGAAATCTGGTCGATGATTTCGCTCATCTGCTTGTTGAAGTCGCTTATGAGCTTTTTATAATATTCACCCTTCTTGATTCCCGGTTCCGGGTGAGACACGCGGCTGATGTAATCGCCGTTGATCATGACGATAGCTGAAAGAATGCCATCCACATCTTCCTGTGTAGGCTTACCGTTATACAAAGATGCAGCTACTGTCTCAGCGAAAAGTTCGCTTGTAATGTAGTTGATCGTGCGCTTTAAATCTCTTTTATTAGCCATAATTCTTTTCTCCTAATTAATGAATAATTAAAAATATCGCTCAAAGATAATCATTTTCTTTGAAATAACATCATTTTTTGGGAAAAAATGTATCTATTAACGCATTTTTAGCATTTTTCTTTCCGTATCTCGCAGAAAAGAGTTATTTTTGCAGATGTTTTTGAAGTTTCAACTAATTAAAATAAAAACGAATTATGGAAAAAAGTGCATTGCAGATTGCAAGAGCTGCTTATCAGCCAAAATTGCCTAAGGCTCTCCTGGGCCCAGTAAAGGCAGTTGAAGGTGCAGCAACACAGTCAGTAGGTAATCAGGATGAAATCAAGGCGTTGTTCCCTAACACTTATGGAATGCCTGTTATTACATTCGAGGCAGGTGAGGCTAAGGAACTTCCTGCTTTCAACGTAGGTGTTATCCTCTCAGGTGGTCAGGCTCCTGGCGGTCACAACGTGATTTCTGGTCTCTTCGACGGTGTGAAGTCTCTCAACCCAGCTAACAAGCTCTATGGTTTCATCCTCGGTCCTGGTGGTCTCGTTGACCATAAGTACATGGAGATTACTTCTGAACTCATGGACGAATACCGCAATACTGGTGGTTTCGACATCATCGGTTCCGGTCGTACCAAGCTTGAGAAGGAAGACCAGTTTGAGAAGGGTATTGAGATTCTTCGTGAACTCGGCATCAAGGCACTTGTCATCATCGGTGGTGACGACTCAAATACCAATGCTTGCGTTCTCGCAGAATACTATGCTGCCAAGAAGTATGGCGTACAGGTAATCGGTTGCCCTAAGACTATCGACGGCGACTTGAAGAACGAGCAGATTGAGACTTCTTTCGGTTTCGATACAGCCTGCAAGACATATTCTGAGCTCATCGGTAACATCGAGCGCGACTGTAACTCAGCACGTAAGTACTGGCACTTCATCAAGCTGATGGGTCGTTCAGCATCTCACATCGCTCTTGAGTGCGCTCTCCAGACTCAGCCAAACATCTGCTTGATTTCTGAGGAGGTAGAGGCTAAGGAAATGTCACTCGATGATGTTGTTACTTATATTGCAACTGCAGTAGCTAACCGTGCTGCTGAGGGCAACAACTTCGGTACTGTTCTCATCCCAGAGGGCTTGATCGAGTTCATCCCAGCTATCAAGAAGCTCATCGCAGAATTGAACGAGGTTCTTACAGACCCTGCAACAGGCGAGAGCCGTGAGTTTGCAAGTGCTGAGGAGCAGATTGCATTCGTTAAGGGTGCCATCGCTAAGGACAACCTCGCTGTATTGGAGTCTTTGCCAGCTGACGTAGCTCGCCAGCTTTGCCTCGACCGCGACCCTCACGGAAACGTACAGGTTTCTCTCATCGAGACAGAGAAGTTGCTTTCTCGCATGGTAGCTGAGAAGTTGGCTGCATGGAAGAAGGAAGGCAAGTTTGTTGGTAAGTTCTCTGCACAGCACCACTTCTTCGGTTACGAGGGACGTTGCGCAGCTCCTTCTAACTACGATGCTGACTACTGCTACTCACTCGGTTTCAACGCTTCACGCCTCATCGCTAACGGCAAGACCGGTTACATGTCAATCATCAAGAACACAACTGCTCCTGCAGCAGAGTGGATTGCAGGTGGTGTGCCAATCACTATGATGATGAACATCGAGCGTCGTAATGGTGCTAACAAGCCAGTTATCCGCAAGGCTCTCGTTGAGCTGGATGGTGCTCCATTCAAGTTCTTCGCTTCTAAGCGCGATGAGTGGGCTAAGGAAACAGCTTACGTTTATCCAGGTCCTATCCAGTACTGGGGTCCTTCTGAGGTTTGCGACCAGACCACAAAGACTCTCCAGTTGGAGCAGGCTAAGTAAAAAATAGAATAAATATTTTTTTATATGTCAACAAGACGAACGGCTTCTTCACAGAAAAAGAGTGCCATGGCGAGAAAGAAAACTCCTCGGCGTGGCGGCTCCCGTGGTAGAAGGCGTTCGTCTTCTTTTTTGCAACGCTATCCCCGTTGGGCGTGGTGGATAGGCGGAACGGCGGTTATCGTGCTCTATGTCTTTCTGTTCTATCATTTCTTTGTAGGACCAACTGGTTTCCGATGGCGTGCGCTTTATGGCGATGCTGAATATCCTGAAGGTTACGAGATTCATGGAATCGACATTTCGCATTATCAGGGCAAGATAGACTGGGAACAGCTCAAGAATGCGATGATCAAGGGGTGTCCTGTGCGCTTCGTCATCATCAAGAGTACGGAAGGTTCTTCACGGCTCGATGAGAATTTTCGCGAGAACTTTAATCAGGCTCGCGATTTCGGTTTCATCCGGGGTGTTTATCATTTCTGGAGCAATAAGTCGACAGCCCGAAAACAGGCCTATTATTTCCTAGACCAGGTTCATCTTACGGATGGCGATTTGCCTCCGGTACTGGATATTGAACATAAGCCGGCAGATAAGAGTGTGGAGGATTTCCAGCGTGATGTGCTTACCTGGCTGCATATTGTAGAGGATAAGTATCATGTTAAACCTATCATCTACACCTATTATAAATTCAAGGAGCAATATCTGAGTGCGCCTGTCTTCGATGATTATCCTTACTGGATAGCCCACTATTATGTTGACAAGGTTCAGTATAAGGGCAAATGGAAGTTCTGGCAGCATACGGATGTGGGCAAGTTGCCGGGCATTAAAGGCTACGTAGATTTCAATATTTACAACGGCAGTTATTATGAGCTCAAGCAGCTCTGCATAGGAAGCAATAATAATGAGAAGAAATTCATGGAATAAAGGTTGGACTTTTGACAATATGCGAAAATCCAACCTTTATTCGTATGTTTTAATCTGATATTTCTGATTTCAGATTTTTCGTTCTGAATGTTTAGAATCAGAAAAGAATCTTTATGAACCTAAAACAAGGCAGGCCCAATTGTTGTCAATCTGTCTGTTTATTTCATGCATTCCCAGTTCTTCTGCTTTCTCCAGGAGTACAGGAATATCTTCTTCGTAGAAGCCGCTCAGAACCAGGGTTCCGCCGATGTTCATCACGCTACGGAAAGCGCGCATGTCGTCGAGCAGAATGTTGCGGTTGATGTTGGCTAGAACCAGGTCGAAAACGCCGCTGATGTGGTTGATTACCTGACTGTTGCCAAAGAGTACTTCCATGTTAGTTACGCCGTTGAGCACGGCATTATGCTTGGCATTTTCCACGCTCCACTCGTCAATATCGTAGCCTACCACGTCTTTAGCTCCGAGTTTTGAGCAGGTGAGGGCAAGTATTCCCGTACCCGTTCCGCAATCCAGGATGCGCTTGGTTCTGATAGGCATGTGGAGCAGCTGTGAAATAATCATGCGTGTGGTTTCGTGGTTTCCTGTTCCGAACGCCAGTTTCGCCTCAATACCTATTTCTATCATGTCGGGTCTGTTGCTCGTATCGGGATAGAGTTCGGGATGTTTCGCATCGTAAATCACCACCTGGTTGTCCACATAAATTGGTTCGAATCCCTGTTCTTCCCATTCCTGGTTCCAATCCTTGTATTCTGCATCTTTCACCTCGTAGGTAATTTCCGCATCCCCAATAGGGAAATCAGAAAGACGGTCATCCAGCAGCTCTTTGTCGAAGAGTTCTTTCTGCACATACGCTTTCAGTCCGGTTTCTGTTTCTTCAAAAGATTCAAATCCGACTTCGGCTGCACCATCGGCAAGTAGATCCTGACAGTCCTGCATCAAGTCGGCAGTCGTTTCAATTGTGAATGTTGCTACTAAATATTTCATATTTAATTTGTATTAATTTCTTGTCTAAAAACGCCTTCGAATGTTCAAAAAAGCTAGATTTGTTTTAAATCTTCTGCAAAATTATAAAAAAATAGGGGAAAACCTACAATTATTTAGGGAAATTCTGTATTTTTGCATAAAGATAAGCAATATTTTTGCATTCAGATTATTATATAATCAGAAAAGGGCTCTTTCGGGAGTATTTTTCCTGATGGTTTATGATGGATCTGGAAAGAGAAAAATGGAGAAAAAAATTAATAGGAGAACAGAATATGAAAAGAAAGTATCTTCTTGCAGTCCTTATCGCAGCTGCGATGCCACTCACTTCGATGGCACAGGACGATGACCTCTACTTCAATCCGAAGAAGGAGGCCAAAAAAAAGGCTGAAAGACGGGCTCTGCTCCAGCGCCAGTATGCTGAACAGCGGGCACGTAGAGATAGTGTTTATCGGCTGTTTTGGAGCGGAAGCGACCGTTCGGTAGATGAATACAATCGGGGCGGCAGAATCTTCAGCCATTATGAGAATGTAGGGAAAGATTCCCTGGGCAACGACATTATTCAGTTCCATGTGGGCAAGGGTGTGGCGCCAGACAGCATTTATGATGATGCTTACTTCGCCCAGAAGTATGCTGACAGGGATGAAGATTTCGTACGCACACGCGAGATGAGCCGATGGGACGGATTCTATGATCCGTGGTTCTACGATTATTATGGTTACGGTCCTTACTATTGGCGCAGCCGCATGTGGGGCTGGCACAATCCTTGGCGCTACGGCTATTATGCCGGCTGGTATGATCCTTGGTTCGACCCTTGGTACGATCCATGGTATTATGGTTACTGCGGATGGTATGGTGGCTGGTACGACCCTTGGTATTATGGCTGGGGCGGCTACTACAATCCTTGGTATTGGGGAGGTCCGGTAATCGGGCATGTTAGCTATGGTGGATTTGCTGGCAACATTCGCTATAACAACCCAGGTCGTATTGATGGTTCTAATCACCAGTATACAGGTGTTGGCGGTAATAATCGTAATACTTATTCACGCCGTAGTGGTTCTAACCGTAGTTTTGGCCAGCGTCAGAATACCGGCAACTTTAACAATAACTCTTCTTGGGGTAGTCGTAGTAATTCTGGCTTTAGTAACAGTAGCGGTAATTTCGGAGGTGGTAGCTTCGGAGGTGGCGGCCGTTCCGGTGGCGGTAGCTTCGGAGGCGGTGGTGGTCGCTCTGGTGGCGGCAGCTTCGGAGGAAGAAGATAAATTGATAACAATAATTAGTATTTGAGAAGATTATGAATAATTTAAAACATATATTCTTTGCCAGTATGCTCATGGCTAGCATGACGGCTGCTGCGCAAGAAACTTATCAGGACGCTAAGTTGGCTGCACCCCAGCTTACTGGTACTGCCCGCTATGTGGGTATGGGTGGTGCTATGGAAGCCTTGGGCGCCGATATTTCCACTATCAGCAGTAACCCTGCTGGTATTGGTCTTTTCCGTAAAAGCCAGGTGACTCTTACTGCAGGAGTTATCGCCCAGACAGATGCAGAGAATTATACGGAGTATAATGATGCTCGTATTACTTTTAATGGTAAAAAAAGTCATCCTACCTTCGACCAGGTTGGTATTGTATGGAGTCCGAAAAACAAAGGTGCCAATTGGTTGAATCTGGCTTTCAATTATCATAAGAGTGCCGACTTTGGACAGATTCTGAATGCTGCCGGAGCTTTAAAGAATGTTTCTCTTAACAAAATAACTGCTGCAAAGAATTACAAAGAGTATGCTGGTTGGACCAGCCAGGATGCTAACCTTGGTGGATATAAGGATAATTCCGGAAACTATCAGCCTGGTTTGTTTACTGTTCCTACTGATGGTGGTTTGGCTTATGCTGAGGCTAATAAGTATTTGTTTGGTCAGTATCAGCATGGTTATATTGGCACCTATGATTTCAACATTAGTGGCTCGCTTAATAATCAGGTTTGGCTTGGTTTGACAGTCGGACTTCATGATGTTCATTACAATAGTAATTCTCTTTATTCTGAAGACTTCGTTGATGGCAATATAATGGATTCATTTGAGCAGTTGAAGATTACTGGAACAGGATTTGATGTGAAGGCGGGTGTTATCTTCCGTCCAGTCAAGGATTCTCCTTTCCGTATAGGTGCTTATTTTAATAGTCCTATCTTCTATGATCTCACAGTTAGTGGCGATAATGATATTACTATTTCGGGAAATAATGATCCTGCTACCTATGAGGAAAAAGATGGAAGTCAGCAGCCTTGTTATGTCAAGGGTAGTAAGGGACAGAGTATAGATTATGATTTCCGTCTCAATACACCATGGAAGGTGGGCGCCAGCTTGGGTCATACTATAGGAAATTATCTGGCACTTGGTGCAACTTATGAATATGCCTGGTACGATCATATGGACAACCGTGTGAAGGATGGTGGTTATTATGATTCCTATTGGGGAGACTATTATGAGAGCAGTAGTAGTGATGAGGCTATGAATCACGATACTCAATTGAACCTGCAAGGTGTAAGTACCTTGAAGTTAGGTGCAGAGATTAAGCCTGTTGACATGTTGTCAATCCGATTAGGTTATAATTATGTATCGCCAATGTATAAAGATAATGCTTTACGCGATCAGACATTTGACAGTAATGGTGTTTACATAGCTTCTTCTGCTGATTATACCAACTGGAAGGCGACAAACCGTTTTACTTTAGGTGTAGGTTTCAATTACCAGAATTTGGCTATAGATGTGGCTTATCAGTATTCTTCTCAAAAGGGAGATTTCTATCCATTCGAAAGTTTTACGGATATGGGCTGCTCTGTTAATGCAACCAAGGTTGACAACAAGCGCCATCAGTTGCTGATGACCGTTGGCTATAGGTTCTAAAATGTGAAGTAGAGGAGTTATTGATTAAATAATGTGAAATCCCGATAAAAAAGCCCACTCTTAGAAAAAAAGTTGGGAAAAAGTTTGGCGGTTTCATATAAAAGCCCTATCTTTGCAATCAAGAAATCGGGATGATTTCGTGTCATAGATTAGGTTTTTAGATTAAAGGTGTTATTCACCTTATTTTCTAGGATTAAAAAATATTAGTTTTTTTAGTGGTTAATTTAGTTTTAGTAAGTATGTTTAGGGTCTGTTGTGAAACAGGCCCTATTTTTTTGTGCCTATACAAAAAAATCCCCCAACAGGAAGGCTTGGAAACCATTACCTGTCGGGGGAAAGTATTAATCCTAAATAAATCTACCTTGAATAAACTAATCTATTGAAATTTATCCTTCATAAATCTACTTAAATGAACCAATACCGGCCTTATTAACTATAAAATCTTATATTATTTGTTTCTGTAATTATCCAGACCCTTGTTCAGGAAGTCGAGATAAGCACTAACATCTTCTTTGAAACTGAAGGCTGCTGCAAGAGGATTGCCGTCGTTGTCAATAGCCACATAGAATGGCTGGGCATTAGCTCCAAACTTGCTTGCCTGCAGATAACTCCACTTGTCGCCAACGGTTCGCAGGGTGCGCTTCTCGCCATTAAACGTTACCTCCATAGGCTCAGGAAGAGGAGTCTTGTCATCTACATAAAGAGAGATGAGAACATAATCCTTTGTCAGCTTATCTGCAACCGAAGGATCTGTCCAAACAGAAGCCTCCATCTTGCGGCAGTTTACACAACCATAACCCGTAAAATCAAGCAATACCGGTTTTCCGGCAGCCTTTGCCGCAGCCATTCCCAGCTCGTAATCCTTGTAAGCAGGCTCTACGGTCTTGGTGTTGAGGTTGAAGTCCTGTGTATTAATAGGTGGAGCAAATGCGCTCACAGCCTTGCAAGGAGCACCCCAGAGACCTGGAATCATGTAAACCGAGAATGCCAAAGAACAGAGACCCAACATGATGCAAGCTACAGGCATAGGCTTGTTGATGTCGCCTCCGATTGCATCAACCTGGAACTTCAGCTTGCCGATGAGATAGAGACCCAACAGACCGAAGATGACAATCCAGAGAGAGAGGAATACCTCGCGGTCCATGATGTGCCAGCCGTAAGCCAGATCGGCTACAGAAAGGAACTTCAGAGAGAAGGCAAGCTCGACGAAGCCGAGCACAATCTTGATGGTCTCCATCCAAGAACCCGACTTAGGAGCCGACTTCAACCATGATGGGAAGAGGGCGAAGAGGGTGAATGGGAGCGCCAGAGCAAGCGCAAAACCGAACATTCCCACGGTAGGAGCGAGCCAGTCGCCGGATGTAACGGTCTGAACCAGCAGCAAACCGATGATAGGAGCTGTACATGAGAAGCTGACCAATACCAGGGTGAAAGCCATCAGGAAGATAGAAATCATACCCGTGGTGCTGGAAGCCTTGTTGTCCACCGCATTTCCCCAACTGTCAGGCAATTTGATTTCGAACCAACCGAAGAACGAGAAGGCGAAAACGGCAAGCAGGAGGAAGAGGATGATGTTAAAAACGGCACTTGTGCTGAGCGCATTCAGGGTGCTAGGACCTGCAATGGCTGTTACGGCAAGACCCAAAAACAGATAGATGACGACGATGCTCAAACCATAAGTAATCGCATCGCGGATTCCTTTCTTCTTATCGTTCTTAGCACGCTTCAGGAAGAAACTTACGGTCATCGGGATGATAGGCCAGATGCAAGGCATGACGAGCGCAAGCAGACCGCCCACAAAACCGATGAAGAAGATATAGAAGAGCGAATGGTTGGCGATGTCGTTAGCTCCGCCAAATGCCTGAAGTTCTTTAACAACCGGTTTCCATAAATCCTTGACGTTCAGATTTTCCATAGCAGATGCCAAAGCTGCGGAATCTACGGGTTGAGTAGCGCTGTCGGTCTGAACCAGGGCTGCAACCTTTGCCAGCGAATCGGCCTTCATCTTGGCAGCAAGAGCAGGATCAATCGCCTTTGCATTCAGAGCATCTTTTGCTCCAGCTGCAGGAGCATCAACGGCTGGCGATTTGCCACTCTTCTTAAAACCAGCCTCGCTTGGTGGCAGACAGTTCTGGTCGTTGCAGGCGCCATACTCCAGATAGGCATCAATATGATAATTTGGTTGGGTAAACTTCACCTTCTGTACAAAGGTAACGCTACCTTCAAAATAACGGAGTTTCATCTCGAAGAGAGGGTCGAACTTTGCAATCTCTCTGCCGCGTGGCTGAAGTTTTCCTACGAGCTCAACACCTTCAAGCTTGTTTACGTTGAACGAAGCGGAAATCGGACCGTCGCCACCCAAACCGGTAGAGTAGACGTGCCATCCCGGTTGGATTTTTCCGCTAAACACGATTTCGGCCACAGCACTTCCGTCTGTTTTCAGCGAGCTGGTGAACTTCACAGGGTTCATCATCTGCGCCTGAGCCAGCATTACTACAAGGAGTAATTGAAAGATTAAAAATACTTTTTTCATTTCTATTTTTGAATTTTATGTTGCAAAGTTACTAAAAACTAATCATATTACGTATTCAAAGGGCTTTAAGGGTACTCGGTTTTAATATTTTTAAGAAAAAATGCTAATTTTCTTTGTTTTACTTGGCTCTTTCGTACTTTTAATGTAATTTTGCGGACGGAAAAAAGCAATCCTAAAATTTGGAAACAGAATAAAATGGCAAAGAAGAAACTATACTTGTTCAGCCTCTTTGTGGCCACGTTGAGTGTGCTGCTCTCTACGGTGGTGATGCATCATCACCACATGGGGCGTATTTGTATGGTTGTAGAACGTTGCCAGCAGGATGGTAATTTCAACGATGAGCATACTGAACATCATGAGAAAGAAGCCGATAGTTGCCGCGTGCATCAGCTGCACCATTTCGTAACCGGCTGCAAGATCATGAAGGGCATTCAGAAACAGCTTTTCGATGGAAACCATCTGCTTTCCATGCTTTCTTCTGAGTATTTGTTTATCCCAACCTCGTCGCTCATTAGCGTGCGTTGGCAGCAGTTTGCAGCCAGCCTTCCTTGCGTAGATGAAACGGTCATCAGTAGACGAGGACCTCCTTCTTTTTGTTGATTTTCTGTAGTTAGAGCAACCAGGATGCAGCTTTTGCAACCGGGTTGCAGGGTAAAGTGCGTACTTTTGCACCCAAGTTTTAATGAAATATCAATTTAAAAGAAGAAAAAATGAAAAGAATTTTGGTGGTTGCCGTTGCGGCAATCTTGGCCTGGTGTGGTTTCACCTTTTTCTCAAACCACGCCGGAGCAGAGGCTCATGCTGCCGGACACGGACATGAGCATGAACATGAAGAGGTGGATTTCGACAACATTCCGCTCTCTCAGAAACAGGTAGATGCTGTAGATTTGAAGATGGGCGAGGCGGTTGACCGTGTGATGGATGCTACGATTGCAGCCAACGGTCAGCTCGTTTTGCGCGCCCAGAACAAGGGCGATGTGGCTTCGCTCATGGGGGGCGTAGTAAAGGCTATCTATGTAAAGGAAGGACAGAATGTGAAGCGCGGACAGGTTGTGGCTCTGGTTGAAAATACCGATGTGGTCAGTCTGCAACGCGAATATTATTCTGCCAGCAAGGAGTGCGAACTGGCACTTGCCGACCTGGAGCGACAGAAACTGCTGAACAGGACAGGAGCTGGCGTCAAGAAGAATGCGCAGCAGGCTGCCAAGGAGTATCATGTGGCCCACGCCAACCTCATCGGCATCGGCAAACAGCTTGCCCAGATGGGCATTTCTACCGCCGCCGTTGCCAGGGGTAAGTTTACCACAGCCTTCCCTTTGCGTGCTCCGATTCCGGGTACGGTTTCGCAGATTACAGCCAGTCTGGGCAGCTTTGTCGATATGCAGACGCCGCTCATGAAGATTCAGAACAACCAGGCTGTAGAGTGCGATCTGAACATTTTTGAGAAAGATCTGCAGAAGGTAAAGCCGGGCGATAAGGTTTATCTCTCGCTTACCAATCAGCCGGGCGTAAAACTCGCAGGTCATGTTTACGGCTTAAACCAATACTTTAACGATAATTCCAAATCTGTTGCTGTTCATGTAAAAATAGATGCGCAGTCTCTTAAAACAAGCGGCGTTCACGGCTCAGCCCGACTCTTCGACGGAATGTATGTAAGCGGCAAGATAGCTATCGGCAGCCAGTCGTGCATCGCTCTTCCTTCCAAGGCCATCGTCAGTACCGACGGCAAGCAGTTTGTCTTCGCTCTGAATGGCAAACCAAAGAAGGGCGAGTACAGTTTCTCCCGCCATGAGGTCATTACGGGCGTTTCGGACGGTACTTATACCGAGGTAAAACTCTGCAAGCACCTGAAGCAGGAAGGAAAGAAGATTGTGACAGAAAACGCGTATTATCTGGCTTCGCTCACGGGCGAGCATGCAGATGAGCATTAATATAAGGTAAGTTTTTTCATCAATAAAGAGCTTTTAAAAGAAAGACAGATTATGTTTCAGAAACTGATTACTTACTCCATCCGCCACAAGCTGGTGGTGGGAGTATTCACGATAGCCCTCATCGTCTGGGGCATCGTTTCGCTCATCCATCTTCCTTTCGATTCTACGCCAGATATTACCGACAATCAGGTTCAGGTCATCACTCAGGCGCCTTCGCTCGGAGCGCAGGAGGTGGAGCAATACGTAACTACTCCGGTAGAAATGGCACTCGCCAACATCCCCGAACTCAAGGAGCGAAGAAGCATCTCGCGAAGCGGACTCTCGGTCATCACCCTCGTCTTTGATGATGATGTAGATATTTACTGGGCACGTTCGCAGGTGAGCCAGATGCTGACCCAGGTGGAGAAAGATTTGCCCAAGAATACGGAAACTGAGATGGGACCGATTGCTACCGGACTGGGCGAGATTTACCATTATACCGTGCGCGCCGAGAAGGGTTACGAGCACAAATATTCGCTAACCCAGCTGCGAACCATCCAGGACTGGATTGTGAGAAAGCAGCTCTCGGGAACCCCGGGCGTAGCGGAAGTGAGCGGCTGGGGAGGCTACGTGAAGCAATACGAAGTGGCCATCAATACGGATAAGCTCAACGCCAGCAATCTTACCGTGAGCGAGGTGTTTGATGCGCTCGAAAAGAATAACGCCAACACGGGCGGAAGTTATATAGAGGAAAACTCTAACCAGTATTTCATCCGCGGCATAGGCGTGGTGAAGAGTCTGGAAGATGTGGCGAACATCGCCGTCAAGACCGTGAACGGTACTCCTGTTAAGATAGGTGATGTGGCGAAGGTTCAGCTGGGTCACGCCACCCGTTTCGGAGCCGTTACCCGAAATGGCGAGGGCGAGGTGGTAGCCGGAATTGCCATCATGCTGAAAGGCGAAAACTTTCAGGAGGTTATCAGGAATGTGAAGTTGCGCATAGAGCAGATTCAGAAATCTCTGCCCGAGGGCGTGGTCATCGAACCGTTTATCGACCGAACCAACCTGGTTGACCGTGTGGAGGGAACCATCGCCCGAAACCTGATTGAGGGCGGACTCATCGTCATCTTCGTGCTAGTTATTTTCCTGGGCAACTGGCGGGCCGGACTGGTTGTGGCGAGTGTCATTCCGCTCAGCATGCTCTTTGCTTTCGGCATGATGAAGACCTTCGGAATCGACGGCAATCTGATGTCGCTCGGAGCCATCGATTTTGGTATGATAGTCGATTCTGCCGTCATTATCGTAGAGGCTGTTGTGGCCCATCTGGGCGTGAAAAGTATAGAGCGGAGAGCGAGAATTTCTTCCGATACTCCCATCCGTTTCTCTCAGGCAGAGATGGATGAGGAGGTTCATGATTCCGCTTCGCGCATCCGCAAGAGTGCGGCATTTGGCGAAATCATCATCATGATAGTTTACATTCCGCTGATGACGCTTGTTGGCATCGAGGGCAAGATGTTCCGTCCGATGGCGCTTACCGTTTTCTTCGCCATTCTGGGTGCCTTCATCCTCTCGCTCACCTATGTTCCGATGGCAAGTGCGCTCTTCCTGAGCAAGAAGGGACATGTACGTAAAACATTCAGCGACAGAATGATAGGGAAGTTGCAGGGCTGGTACCGACCGGTTCTTGAATGGGTCTTGTCGCGATATAAGGATGTGATTACCGGCGCCGTTTCGCTCTTCTGCATGAGTGCCGTAGCCTTCCATTTTCTGGGTGGAGAATTCATTCCGAGCCTGGAAGAGGGCGATTTTGCGGTAGAAATGACCATGTCGCAAGGCACGTCGCTCTCGCAGATGGTAGAGAGCTGCTCCAAGGCGGAGAAACTTCTGAAGGCTGAATATCCTGAAATCAAGCAGGTGGTGAGCCGCATAGGTAGCGCCGAGATTCCTACCGATCCGATGCCGGTAGAAAGAGCCGACATCATGGTGGCGCTCAAGCCGAAAGCCGAATGGACTTCGGCAGAAACTACCGCCGAGCTGATGGAGAAGATGGAAGAAACCCTGAAGACGATTCCGGGCTTGGAGGCTGAGATTTCGCAGCCTATCCAGATGCGCAACAACGAGTTGCTTACGGGCATCAAGCAGGATGTGGCGATTAAGATTTTTGGTGACAATCTAGATGTGCTTATCCAGCAGGCTGATAAGGTTTCTCGTATGATAAAGAATGTGCCGGGCGTGAGTGGAATCTTCGTTGAAGAGGTTTCCGGATTGCCTCAGATTCAGGTAAAATACAACCATGAACGCATGGCGGCTTATGGGGTAACTGTTGACGAAATCAACCGCATTCTTGAAACCACCTTTGCGGGCGCTACGGCTGGAGCAGTTTACGAAGGCGATAAAAAATTTGACATCGTCCTGCGTCTTGACCCTAAGGAGCGCAACTTCCAGTCGCTTCAGTCGCTCTGTATTCCGCTGGCTGGTGGCGAGAGCATTCCGCTTTCCCAGTTGGCTGATGTGGTTTACGAACCGGCTCCGGCTCAGGTTTCTCATGAGAATGGCGCCCGCCGCATCTACGTAGGTTTCAACGTGAAGGGTAGGGACGTGCAGAGTACCGTGAAGGATATTCAGTCCATTCTTGATGAGAAACTGAAGCTGCCTGAGGGCTACTATTATAATTATGGTGGCGAGTTTGAGAATCTTCAGAGTGCCACCCAGCGCCTGCTTATCGTGGTTCCGGTAGCGCTCATCATCATTCTGCTGCTACTCTATGCCACGGTCAAGAATCTGCGCGAATCACTCTTCGTGTTCTCCGCCATTCCGCTTGCTGCGATAGGTGGCGTCTGGGCGCTCTGGTTGCGCGGAATGCCTTTCAGTATTTCGGCGGGCGTAGGTTTCATCGCCCTCTTTGGTGTGGCTGTTCTCAACGGCATCGTGCTGATAGGTCAGATGAACCAGATGCAGAAGCAGACGGCTGCGGTTTCTGCGGAAGATGACGTAAGTAGGTCGGTTGTTATTCAGAAAAGAATTATTGACAGTTGCATGATACGTCTCCGTCCGGTTCTGATGACGGCTCTGGTAGCTTCTATGGGTTTCCTCCCGATGGCTTTATCCCATGGCGACGGAGCAGAAGTCCAGCGTCCTCTTGCCACGGTTGTAATTGGCGGTCTCATTACCAGCACGCTTCTCACGCTCCTGGTTCTGCCAGCCATCTACAAGATGTTTACGAAAAAGTAAGATTTCAAGATATGAAAATAATGAACAGAATAAAAATAACAGAAAATAGGGTGGTGGCTTGCTTTGCCGCCATCCTTCTCCTGCTGCCAGGCACAGCTGTAGCCCAGCATTTTGATGCTCATATTGCGGGCAGGAAAGTTACCCTGCAGGAATGTTTCGATTTGGCTGCCCGACAGAACCTTCAGATGCAGGCTGGAAAGAAGTCGGTAGAGCGTGCGCAGGTGATGCAAGGCACGGCTTGGGAGCTGGATAAAACCGAGGTTTCCTTCTCGCAAAACCCAGCCACGGGAGGCGAATCGGACAACGGCTTTACCTTTACCCAAAGCCTCGATTTTCCTACCGTCTACGCCTCGCGCCGCAACCAGCTCAAGGCTGAAACCCAGGCAGAAAAGAGCCGCTTGAATGTGGTCAACCAGCAACTGAAGGCTGAAATCGCCAACACCTATTATCAGATGCTTTATCAGTCTCACAGACTCCAGATATTGCTGCGAATCGACTCTGTATTAGAGCGTTACAGCAAGATAGCAGAAATGCGTTACAAGGCAGGAGAGAGCCGCCAGCTGGAATATCTCTCAGCCGACCGCAAATGCAACGAAAACCGCTTGGAAATGGCTGATGTGAAGAGCGAAATCGAGCGTCTGCAAATCGACCTCATGTCGCAGCTCAACACGCAGGAGCCCGTAAAACCGGCAGAAGAGAATCTCTCGGCCATCGCAGCCCAGAATCTCAGTTCCTATCATTATCAGCAGTCTGCCGACGGCATTTACCGGCAGGATAAACTCATCGCTCTCGATAAGGAAATCAAGGCAGTCAAATCAGGTTTTGCTCCGAGTTTATCCTTATCTTTGCGCACCCAATGTGTCATTTCCAGTTGGAATCCATACAACATAGACCGTTCAAGATTTGCCGAGGGCAATTTCTTCGGTTTCGAGATTGGCGTAGGCATTCCTTTGTTTTATGGTTCTACGAAGGCAAAGGTCAAGGCAGCTCAGAAAAACCGCGAATTGGCTGAAATCGAAATGCGTCAGGAGCAGACAGAGAAAGAGCGTGATTACCGTCTCTGTACGAAGCGCCTGCAGGCAGCATCCAACCGTCTGAAATATTACGAGCAGAACAACCAGGCACATTCTGCGCAAATTTCGAAGTTGAGTGCGATAGAATATGAAAATGGCGAAATTTCGTATATTGAATACGTGAATGCCATCGAGGAAACCATAGATGTTCTGATGAAGCATGCTGATGCGATTAATGAATACAACCAGGCAGTAATCGCCATCCAGCGGCTCACGGGCATGATGTAAGATTCTGTTCTGAGATTTTTCTTTTTGATTGAAATGAGAATTAATCTCAGAACAGGCAGAAAGTAAGAAATGATCAGAAAGGGGTGAACCGGTTCCATTTTCAGGCTCCAAATTTCACCTCTTTCTTTATCTTATAACGCCTATTTACCATAATACCGGTTAGAATTAAAAAGAGGAAAGTAAAAAAGGAGGAATTTTTCCGTTACTTATTACGCCTAGCTACCAGAGGAGTTCTTTATTTTGAAAGATGATGAAGTTGCAAGATGGGAATACGAAAGAGATTAGATAAATTTACCATCCCTAGGAAGCCAACATCAAGATAAAGATTAGTAGAAAACAGAAAAATGTCAATCAAAAGATCAGAATTTTTCTAAGGATTAGAGTTAAAGATCGTGATCAGACGCCAAGTTTATGAAAAGTTTTAGTACCTTTGCAAATTGACTTCGGTCAACATATGCATAAACCGATGAAAACAATTTAAAACTTAGCAGATGGCTGTATCAGAAGATAGAAAATTTACGAAAGAACAAGTCTATACTCTACTTGAAGGAGCAAAGGGCAAGACTCTTGGTGAGGTTGATAAATCCCACCAGTTTGCTCGTACCTTAGAAAGTAAAAAGATTACAGGTATCGCTGGAGACGTAATAGAACAATCTGTTTTTGGTTACAAAAAAGACAGCAAACAGGAATGTGATATTGAGATTGATGGTGTTCTTACGGAAGTTAAGACCACCGGAGTACGTGTTCCCAAAAGAGACCAAAAGAATGCTAATGGAAAGACTGGTGAAGCTTATAATGTTTACCTAGGTGCAAAGGAAGGTATCAGTATTACACATGTTACCTTTGAACCGCCGATTCAGACTGACTTCGATACATCTCATTTTTGGGAAAAAACAGAACGGCTTTTAATCATCTTCTATGAATATAAATCTTACGAGGTTGTACCTGCCTCCGGTTATGCTAAGTTCCCTATTGTTGACTACTGCTACAATTCTTTCTCACAAGAAGAAAAAGACAAATTACAAAATGACTGGGAGATTGTAAGTAGTCACCTGCAGCAGGTTTATCATGATTATCAGGATGCAGAAAAGCGTAATGAACAACTGGTTGGTTTCACTCACCTTCTTCGTCCAAATCTCTTGCTGATAGAATTAGTTCCAGGATTCAAGCGCACAGCAACAGGCTCTTACCAAAAGCCCCGATATAGATTGAAACAAACTTTTGTTGATTACATCGTACGAGGACATTTTGACAAAAGCAGAGCAAAGAACGAAATCGTACTGAAAGAATCTTTTTCAAGTTTCGCCCAGCTGGATGCTCGTTGCCATGCACTTACATTAAAGTATAAGGGTAAGACTCTGCCTGAGCTAAGAGAAATGCTCGGAATAGATGCTAAGGTCAAGGATATTTCAGCTAAATGCGTTATCCGTATGTTCGGAACCGATTGTAATAGGTTAAATCAGATTTCAGACTTTAACAAAGCTGGTATCATAGCGAAGACCATCACGATTACGCCCCAAGGTGGAAGAACAGAGGATATGAAGCTCAAGCACATCGACTTTGAAGAATGGGCAGATAGAGATGTAGACTTTGAAGATTCCGATGTGTACGATTACTTCTGTGAGCACAGCTTCCTCTGCCCTATCTTCTGTGAGTATGATAGTAAAGACCCGAGCAAGACCGTTTTTGAAGGTTTTAAACGCTTTGCATTTGATGAAGAATTCATCGAGAATGAAGTTCGGCGTACCTGGGAGGATTCCAGAAATCTGATTCATAGGAATGAGTTGGAATGGGAATACGTTTATGACAAAAAGGGTAATAAACGTATGAACAATAGCGGTTCTTATATGGGAGCCCCAAACTTTCCTAAGTGTTCCGAATATAAAGTATTCTTCCGAGGAGGAGCTAATGTTTCGACAGAGAAAACAAGAACAGAAAGTGTGAACGGCATAAGAATGCTTCCGCAGTTTTTCTGGCTCAAGGGTTCATATATTGCTAAAAAATTACAAGAAATTCCATACATATAAATATGTCTAAAAATACAATAAAGGTAGTAGAACTATTTGCAGGTGTAGGAGGTTTCCGCATAGGTTTAGAGGGAGCTTCTGATGCCTATGAAACCATTTGGAACAACCAATGGGAACCATCAACCAAACACCAAGATGCTTCGCTCGTATATACAGCACGCTTTGGTTCAAAAGGTCATAGCAACCAAGATATTAATACAGTACCAACAGCTGATATTCCTGATCATGACTTGTTGGTAGGCGGCTTCCCCTGTCAAGATTATTCTGTAGCTTCAACTCTTAGCCGTTCTGGTGGAATTGAGGGTAAGAAGGGCGTGCTTTGGTGGCAAATCTATCGCATCTTAAACGAGAAGGGTGATAATCGTCCAAGCTACATTTTCTTTGAGAATGTCGACCGTTTGCTCGGTTCGCCTGCCAAGCAACGTGGACGTGATTTTGCAATCATTCTTGCTTCACTCGCAGATTTGGGCTATACGGTAGAATGGCGAGTAATCAACGCAGCAGAATACGGAATGCCTCAGCGCAGACGCCGTACTTATATTGTCGGTTACCGTGAGAATTCAAATGTTTCAAGGCAAGTACAAGAGTTGAAGGATTGGGTGCTTTATGAAGGCGTGCTGGCAAAGGCTTTTCCTTTTAAACCGAAGGACAAAACCCTCTCTGAATTTGAGATTAAAGGAACTATTAAGGAGGTTTCGGATAATTTCAACAAGGAAGGAAAAGACAGTCCATTTGGAAATGCCGGTATCATGCGCAACCGTTGCGTATATTCGGTAGATGCTGAGGCGGTTTATGATGGCCCAGTTATGACACTTGGCGGCAATATCGTTGATGAGTCCCTGGTACCAGAGGAGTTCTTTATTCCGCAAGATGAAGTTGCAAGATGGGAATACGAAAAGGGTGCAAAGAAAATAGAACGCACTACCAAGGAAGGTTTCAAGTATCTTTTCTCTGAGGGCGGAATGGCGTTCCCTGATTCCCTGGATAAGCCTTCACGTACAATCATTACAGGTGAAGGAGGGGCTGGTGCATCACGCTTCAAACATGTCATCAAGACTGCATCAGGTCGCTATCGCCGACTGATACCTATAGAATTGGAGCGTCTGAATATGTTCCCAGACAACCACACCTTGCATCCCGATGTTACGGATGCTCGTCGGGCCTTCCTGATGGGAAATGCTTTGGTGTGCGGAATCATTCAGCAGATTGGCAAGAGCCTTTACCGCTTCATCTATGAGAAGGAACCGGTTTCTACCCATCCGATAGATATTAAGCGTGACTCTCAACCAAAGCTGAATTTTGGCTTATTCTCAGAATTGAATCCTGAGTTGAAAATAAATAAGCCGAAGAAAAGCTACACCTTGGATATGAACAAAAGTCTCTTGGTAGGCTTTGTCAAGGAAGATAATACAGATTATTTCCTAGATGGTGGTCAGACAAAGATTTACTATACCGGTAAGACCAAGTCTTTCCCATCGACTGTTGCGCTCAACAAGCTTTACTATTTCATGCCTTATATCAAGGGCAAGGGTGTCAAGGATTTGTATCTCATCCGCATAGCTCGCATAGGCTGCAAGGCAGAGATTCATCCAGAGTCAAATGATAAAGACCCACGCCTTGTGTTCGAACTGGAATATTTAGAGAGCTTGCCAAACTACATGATGCTGAAGCCTAATATCTTCAACACCTATAGAAACACAGTTCTAGGAAGAGTGATGGGGGAAATAGAATAATTCTATCCCCTATCCTTCTTCAAGGAGAGATATTAATATATTGATAAAATCTTAAAATCTTAAAAAGAATGAGCGAATACATTATTCACAACATAGGTTTAACTGTCGTCCCACAGTTTGATTTTGATGAAAACGAAGAGAAAGATAAGCCAGTATCCTTGTTTCCTAACTTTTACCTGGGCAAAATCATTGGGAAAAAGGGAAGCGAATTGAGTATAAATAGAACCAGACGTGGAGAAGGAGAAGAACATATTCCCAATTGTGTTCTAAGAAACGAAAATGGTATTGCCTTAATAAGAATCCATAATAAGGAAAATCTTACAATCTATGATTTGCCTGATAGTACTGAGAAAGAAGTACAGGATTGTATTGGTACTTCTCAGTATAGTTATCCATATGCTTATGTAATCGTAGATTATCGCAATGAGAGATGCCAAATTGCCATTGAAAAATCATCGGCATGGGACGGAAACACAAAAACCATTAGGAATGGTCTAGAGATTTTTTTTAATGATAAATTATATAGCAGCATGGGCATACATACTACGATAAAAGAAAAAACTATAAGAACTCAATTTGAAGATTTTATTGATTGTAGAACTATTGATTACGGAGATATAATTGAAGAGTTTACATTCAAATATGTAAATACTAAACATTGTCCTACGACAAGAATTCCAAAAGAGTTGACGGAGGAGATGGAAATGCGCTCAAAGATATTAGAAACATATGGAGCTCTAAGTGCCACCACAACTATGAAATTAGGTACAGGCTCTAAAACTGATAAGCTGAAACAACTTTCTGCTGTAGTAGGTTATAGCAGCGATAATGCGTTTGATTTGGTTGTGAAATTTCGCAATTATGGCGAGTATACATGCAACGAAAATATCATAGCCAAATATCCGATGAATGATATAGTTATCAGCAATTATAAGGAATATATGACTCCAGAAATTGAAACTAGCGATTTTGATTTGACCAAATGGCTGGATGAGGTGTTTTACAAAGTAAAAGAAAGAAAAGATGACAAAGAGATTCCAACAAAACCAAAGAGATAAACTGAAAGAACATTTCAAAAATCATATCTTTTACAGGCTATGTCGTGAAGTTCGTGATGTGTTTCTTCAGCAATACCCTGCAATCATTATCTCTACCGAGAATTTGTTTGTTGATGCAGCAAAAGAACTAGACATAATACTAAGTGATGGCGATATCGACGCAGATTATTGTAAAGATATGTGGACCAATTCTTTAACTATTTATCGAGAACAAGATAATACTCTTGCCGAAGTCGCAACAAGTCAAGCAGAGGTTGCTATGTTATTATATACCATTATGTTTGGTATTAATGCTGTCAACCATTCTCATTATAGAGGAAAACTACAAAGGACTCTGCATGAAAGTATTCATAAAATGTGGAAATGTAATAACCAATCAACCTGTATTGCAATAGAAATCAAGTTGAAGGAGTCGGTAAATCAATATACAGAGGAGATGATGGGATGGATGAAAGAGTATTTCGTTTCGCAATCAAATCTAACAGAAGAAATTAATGAAACTTTATCGTCTAAGAAAAATAATCCCCCAAAGAAGAATTGTAAAAGTGCAGAAGAGTATCCTACGTTCCATTATAATTGTAAGAATCAAGAAACAAGAGTGAAACGGATAAATCTTGTTATGAGAAAAATGCAAGAGTGGAAATGGATAGAAGAGCCAAGATATGCAGAAGATTTCGAACATTTGTTTGATGGAGAAAATAGGAATTGTAACATTAGATGGATAGGGAAACCTTTGGCTATTCTAACTGAATTAACCAAGCGTATTCTCGAGCAATCTTATATGGATAAGCAGAAAGGCGTTTCGGCTTCATCTATCGTTAAAAAACAATTTGGGAAAAACCGTAGTAGCAACACCGACAGATTGGATGAGAGTACTGAAAGGAAAATCAATATTATTTTATTTATTTTAGATTACAATAAAGAACTACCAGTCCTACGAAAAGAAAATGATGAAGATATTGACATTAGAGATATAGCTCTTCAAGATGCGTATAAAAAAGAGTTGCGTATAAAAAAGAGTTGCATATAAAAAATCTTCGTAGAATATATAAATGAACAAGGTTACCATTTCGGTTACCATATCGATATTTTTTTTGTTTTTTTATCCCGGAATTCTGTGTGCGTCATACGGAGTTTCGGGTTTGTTTTTTTATGTTACCACTTTTTTGTTACCATTTTATAGTTTTTTGGTAACAAAATCGGCATTCTTTACCCCATTGTCAGAAGCTGAACAATTCAGTTTTTGACCATCTTACGCTATGGGCTAAGCAGATGGTCAAACCGCCCAAATTCTGATAAGCTTATGGCACAGAATTTTAATTTCTATAATTTCTACCCAAACACAGAATTGGGTATCAACCTCAAGTTGATGACTAAGGAGCCAGGGCGCATGGCTGTTGGCGAGTATCTGGATGGAGCCATTACGCACGACGGCGAAGACCACTTCACCTTTGTGCAGAATGACCAGGAGAAGAAACAGCAGAAGATGGTGCTGAGAAATCCGCACGTGTATGAAGGAAAGTACATCAACGTGAACCGCAAGAAAGACGGTACGCTCTACCCTACTTTCAACCGCCCGCAGTTCTCAGAGCGCTTCACCTTCCAGGACTTCTGCCAGGGTGCCGCCAACGAGCTGCGCATCATTAGCGGCAAGAGTGATGACAGATAAACGGAGTCGAGGCTTTCTAGAGGAAATGGGGACTCCGGGGATGCCGGTAACAGGATTATCCCTACCCTCATTTCCTCTTCAAAACAGTCTCAAATCTCAGTCTCAGTTAGGATAAATGTCACAATCCAACTTCAAACCCGCTTCTTAAGTCTTTATAACTTATTGATTATTAATTAGTTATATATAATATATATAGGAAGCGAGACCATAAAAAAACAACTGAGACTCTGAGACTGAGACTGCAAACAAGAAAAAATGAACATGAAATTTGATTTAACTCTCTAAAAAGCAATGGATTATAATATTTTTAGCAACATCGCTCCGGCGATGCCAAAACCCAGCAAGGGTACTGAATTTGTAAAATTTGCCATCTCTCAGGCATCAAAAGACATGCAGGAAGTGCTCATTCCGATGGCAATTCCGGCATTAGCAGCTCATCTCACAGACGTAAGATTCATGTATTCCGACAACAAATATTACGAAATGTGCGGGCAAATGGGCCATCTGATAGGTCCGTCGGGTATCGGAAAGGCACAGTTGGGTCATCTTGTAGAGGCCATCATGAGACCTTTTAGAAAGCATGATGAGACTGAGTTCAAGAAACTGGTTGACTGGCAGCGACAGATGAAAACCAAGGGCGCCAACAAGGAAAAACCGGAGCGCCCGGACGTGAGTTTCTGGTTTCCACCTTCTGATGTTACCAATCCTGCCTTCATCCAGAACGCTATGGCTTGCGAACAGCTGGGCGGAAGAACCCAGTACATCAATCTGCCTGAGGTGGAGATGGCCGACAGAATGTGTGGTGGGCATAAGCAGGTGAGCCAGATGGTAAGAAATATCTTCGACTGTCAGAGGGCTGGAGCCTTGCGAGCCACGGCTGATGGCGTAACGGGCAACCCTCTGCTCCGTGTGAACCTCACCTTTACCTCTACTCCCGAGGCGGCCCGACTCTTCTACAAGAAAGACCTGACCAATGGTTTCTTCGGACGCATACCTTTCGCCTACAAAGCCCGTGGCGAGCGAAGCGGAAAGATTCCGCGACAGGGAACGTACAACAAAGATTTCCTTGAAAAGCTCGATGGCTACCTGCTGAGGCTGGACAACTGCAAAGGCAGTTTTGTGGTGAAGCCACTCAACAAGATAGCCGACAAGCTGGCAGAGGAAATGGCACGCCTTGCCGACCTTGCTGATGATGATACGCTCTGGGAACTCTCCCACCGCAGCATCTTCTCGGCATGGAAGAAGGGAGCCGTGCTGTGGATTCTGAACGACCAGAGCTGGTCGAAATCCATCGGCGACTTCGTTGAATGGTTCTGCTACTACGATTTGTGGTCGAAGGTTAAGGTGTTCGGCGACATGTTTAAAACGGGAGATGGGCAGGAAGAGGCTCAGAGAAGCGGACCGAAAAACATGCTCGACCAGCTGGAGAATTCCTTCAACGAGCTGCAGTTGGAAACCCTGCGCCTGAGTCTGGGCAAGAATCAGGAAGGTACCAAGCATCAGCTCAACGTATGGAAGAACCGCCAGTTTATTACTTATAACAGCCAGACGAAACTCTATACCAAGACTGCTGAATATCTGACGGGTATACCGGCCAAGAAAAAGAAAGGGAAAGGGATATGATGGAGAAATATGAGATTCAGAAACTGCGCGAACTTCCGATAGAGAAGGTTGCGAAAGAGATGGGGATGAAGGTGGAGCACCATAAGGCGCTCTGCCCCTTCCATGACGACCACCACGCCAGCCTTACGTTCAACAAGATCAAGAATAGCTGCAGATGCTATGTCTGCATGAGGAATTCCATCGGCACCATCGACCTGGCGATGCGATACCTGGGGAAGGATTTCCCGGCGGCTTGCCGATGGCTCGCCGAGGAACATCAGATTCAGCTGGAGGAGGATTCTTCCTCGGGCTCTTCATCCGGTGATTCTTCTTCGGGTGACAATTCGGAGAAATCTTCCTTCGATGCAAGCAGGTATGCTAGATTCTTCGAACATCCCTGGCTCAACCAGGCAGCTCGGAGATTTCTTTTCGAGGAGAGGAAGATTGACTGGAGAGTGGTGAAGTGGTGCCGACTGACTTCCTGGACGGATAAGAAGGGCATCAACTGGCTGCAGATTCCTTACTTCGATACCGAAGGGCGGCTTATAGGAATCCAGAACAGAAATCTAGATTACACGAAGAAAAAATCTTCATCGGAAGGTGGTTCTTCTGAGGGGAATGTTTCTTCTGAAGAAAAAAGGCCGGGCGAAGAAAAGGAGCAGGATGCTCCCCGCTTCCGGTTCCCTTACGGCGCAAGATGCAGCATCTATAACCTGCCGGTTGTGAAGAGACTGAAAACGGGCGAGAGTCTGTTTATTACGGAGGGATGTAGCGACTGCTGGGCGATGCTTTCTGCCGGACATAAGGCGATAGCCATCCCTTCTGCCACGCTTCTCAAGCCCGAGGATAAGCAGCTGCTGACGGATATCGGAAGACTGTATCAGGTGGAATTCCACATGTTTCCCGATCAGGATGTGCCGGGCGAAAGCCTCTTCATGCAACTCAGGGAGATGCTCCCCCAGCTGGTTCACCACCAGTTGCCACCGGGCTGCAAGGATTTCAGCGAATACTATCTTTTAGGGCCTGCTGCACCTTCTGGGAGCAAGGAGCCGAAGAACAAATGATTTAAAAATTAAGATTATGGAAGATTTTATAAACCGCACGTATACGAAGAAGGAACTGGGACTGATGTACTTTCCCGAGAGTATGCCACGCACGGCCGTGAATCATCTCATGAGTTGGATTCGGCGTTGCCAGCCGCTCTGGGATGAATTGCAGGAGATGGGGTATGAAAAGACTTGCAAGTCGTTCACGCCCAAGCAGGTGAAGGCTATTATCGATAACCTCGGGGAACCGGGATAAAATGTTCCGCTATCGCATGGTATCGCATGTTATCGCACACCTGATAAATCGGGATTTCGTATCTTTGCATCGTGATTCAGAAAGCGCGCAAAATCACTTGCCCAGTTGGAGAAAAATATCTCCCTAATTGGGGAAATAAAAAAGGCCTGAAGAAGAGAACGAGGAAGCACAGGAAAACAAGACAACAGCCACGATTCTCTCACGGCAAGGCTTTTCAGAAAACAAGAGTAATGAAACCAAGACTCCAAGCCTCGAAACGAGTCGTTTCGCAAAGTACTTCTTCTAAGAGAAATCTGAGGAAAGAGGAAAAAACGAAACTTAGCAGGGGGCAGAAAAAAATCATGAACCAGAACATGAAGGCATTCATCCGGTATCTCATCGTGGCGATTTGCTCAGCCATCGTCACCTTCCTATCCAGCTCCTGCACGGCAGGACTCGTAATCGGAAAGAACCAGCGGCAACATCAGGAGAACAACATCTCCACCAAAGTAGATTCTACCTACTGCGTGCCAACCATCACCATCAGGTAGTTTTAGAGTTGATAGTTTATAACAATTTAAAATTCAAAAGATTATGGCAATTAATTTGAAAGCAAAGGAGACCCTTATCCAAGTAGGCGAAATGAAGGGTCAGTACAGATTCATCCTCGGTACCGAACTTTACAACAAGCTCTCAGAGAGCAAGGTTATCAAGGAGGCTGCTATCAGAAGCGGCGTTAGCGTGGGCGTGATGCAGGTTTGCTGGGATGCAGCAGGCGAGGTTATCAAGGCGTGGTGTACCGAAGGCCATTCCGTAGCCGTTCCGGGATTGGGAACCATGCGATTCGGCGTAAGAGCCAAGAGTGTGCCTACCGTAGGCGAAGTGGCTACCAGTCTGATTACCAACCGCCGTGTTATCTTCACCCCAAGCGTTGACATCAAGCGCGAGCTGCAGGAAACCTCCATCCAGATTACCTGTTACGACCGCAACGGCAAGGTGGTGAAAAACGTTACTTCCGACGATAAGGGCGATGTGGAAGACCCAGACAATAACCCAGGTGGCGGCGGTTCGGATAACACCCCGGGCGGCGGAAATACCGAAGGCGGCGGAACCACCGGCGGTAATGAGGGAGACGGCTTGGAGTAAGAAAAGAGCCCCTGATGCAAGGAAACGAGCATCAGGGGCTTTTATCTTACTCCATTACATAGAGGATGGATGTATAGAGCTGCATCACGAGAATGTAGAAAAGAAAGCAGGGCGAAAGGAGGCGGATGCCTTGATTCATCGCATCATAAACCTGACTGATGCCCTTGATGCTCTCGCTCATGATGCCGTAACTCATGCTCATCACCATGACCGAGAAACAGATGTACGGAATGAGACTATGCGTGAACGGACCCGGAAAGAGGGTTCCTACGGCATTCAGCAGAATGGCATGGGGCAAGAGGGTGAGCGCCAGCATGATACCTGCAGAGATGCACAACTCGATGAGCATCAGGCGCAAGGCTGTGCGCTGGCGATACTGGGTATGGTCGAAATGGAGCACCCTACTCTGCTTTACCACCCCGATGGTGATGCTGATGAGCACCAGCCAGACGAGCCATACAGAGATGAGATGGTCTACAAAATGGCCCGTAAACCAGCGGATGCCCTCGGGGCTGGTTAGAGAATGGGTGAACGACTCGGGCATCGCAGCTGTAAGCAGCCACGAAACCAGAATCACCACTACTTCGGCTATTCCCAACGATAATGCCAGATAGGCCAATACTTTCTTATACATTCTTTAAAAAGCGCTTATTGAAACGGGTTATTCTTCATCTGCCTGCAGATGGTCGATATCGAGGATGCGGAGCTCGCAGGCTTTTACCACCAGGCGGGTGGCGTTGATGCCCATGCCGTGGTTGCCGTCAGGGAAGAGTTTCTGAACCAGTTCTGCCTGTCGCTTCTCCAGACTCTTTACGCCGAAAGGCATTCCGCGCAGGTTGGTTATCTGCTCCTTGGTATAGCCTAGCGCAAGATGGCGCAGGAAACGCTCGTCATACTCATCAATCTCATAATTCACCAGAGCCTCCTGACGCATCAGCTGACTGTTTACGCTCCGCTTGAAACGGTCTACTATCTTCTGAAGGATAGGCTGGTTGAACACCAGTTTCTTACCTCTCATGCAGCTCGCTACATCGCCACGCGTAAGGAGTTCGCCACTCTTCAGAATGATGCCGTCGCAGCCCGCATCGAGCACATCTACCCAGAGTTTTTCGTTCAGAATTTCTCCTGTAAAGATGAGCACCTTCACGTCAGGATACTTCTCCTTGGTCTGGCGGCAGATTTCTACGCCTACCGTGGTGGAACCGCCCAGTCCGAGGTCGAGCAGAACCAGATCAGGCAACTGCTGCTTGATGAGTTTCCAATAGGCTATTTCGCTCTCGGCAGTACCAATGATTTCAGCCTCTGGAATATCATTCTTGAAGATACCCTCTGTGCCCTTCAGTTCCAGGGGCACGTCTTCTACTATGATGACTTTAAAATTTTCCATTTTCTGATATTTTTATTTTCTTATGATTTTAAACTTTTCCATTTGATGCGTGCCGGCAGCACGGCCTCTATCCTGAGGCAACCCTTATCGCCCTGGCAAGCCTTGATGCCGCAGCCGCGCAGATTGGTAATCTCGCCCAGTTCCCTCACAATCTGCCGGCACAGGAGATAGCGCAAATCGCCCGTCAGAGGGGTGAAGAGCTGGGCATGGAGCGCAGCATCATAGACCACATCCTGCTGGTCAATCCAATATCTCACGTAGGCAGAACCCGGAATCTCAGCCACTCCGGTATGGTAATCCTTGGAATTGCCGCGCATCAGAGAAACAAGATAGCGGTTCAGGAAATCATCTGCCTTGATGTTGCCTTCTACCTGCTCCATCGCCTGGGCGCTGAGCAGAGAATAGAGCGATTTATAATAAGCTACCAGTTCCTTGAGCGAATCAACATCATCGGGCTGCGAATCGATAAGCTGGCGGATGCGCGACGGATAATACATCGTTTCGTGCTTGAGCGTAGACAGACAGTTGTCGAGCACGGAATTGGAGATATGAAGCTTATCATTCTCATATTCAGCCCTATGCAGCTCATCAGTCATCAGCTCCAGTTTCAGGGATTCCTGCTCTGCCTCGTCAGTACGCTTAGCCTTGGTCTGCTCAATCATGGCAAACCGGTAGCTCAGCACGTGGCGGTAATAGAGCAGATAATAAGCCAGCGGCAACTGCAGCAGCAACAGGATGAGCAGCACCACGGCCACGGTCTTGGAGTTCTCGCTCTGCTGCATGGTGTGCACGTAATTATCGAGCGTATTATCGGCACTTATCTCGCGGAACAGCTGGGTATAAACCTTGTTGTTGCTCTGGTAGAGCGACCATTGGTGCAACGCCAGGGCAGCCACGGCACACTCGTTTCTCAGGTCCAGGATGACGTGATAATTGGTTGGCAGTCCGGAGCGTATCCAGGAGAGTTCTGCCGCCATTCCCACCTCCGGATGAGCCACCATGAGATACTTGCCGTCGGGATATTTCGACAGATAGAACGCGTTGAGATAATGGCGCGAAGAATCGGCAAAAGCCAGGGTACGCTGGTAGGTACGGTTGATATTGCTGAAGTAGGCACTATCTGCAAAATCGTCGGCACGCTGGAGATTGGCATCTACGTTCGTCTTGTGATGATTGTGGCGCTGGCGGATGTCGTTGGTTTTCTTTGCCTCACAAGGCTGGACCGAAGTCGACAGCAGCACGAAGAGCATGATGAAGATGCCCAGCAGCTGATGGGTTCGGCGGGCGATGCCTTTAGGCAGACGGAAACTGAAGCGGCTCCCCTCGCCCAACTTGCTTTCTGCCTTGATCTGGCAGCCGGCAAAGAGCGAACTCAACTTCTTATATTTCTCGATGATGCCCTTGCAGTTGAGCAGTCCGAAGCCGTGACCGCCCGTATAGGTCCGGTCGAAGACATGCGCCAGCTGCTCCTCGTCCATACCCTTTCCGGTATCAGAGATGCTGATTTCCACGAAGTCAGAAACCTTGGCGCTAATGGTTACCTTTCCGCCTTCGGGTGTAAACTTGCGGGCATTATCGGCTATGGTATTGATCATGAAGAGCGTAAGGATGCGGTCGGCCTTGACCACGGCATCTGTAGGTTCTACATCGAGTTTCACGCCCTGCATCTGGAAGCTCATCTTTCCCTTGCTTACAATATCGAAAAGCTGCTGGAGCGGGAAACTTTCGATACGCAGGTTGAGTGAGCCCTGGCGCATCTGAATCCACTCCGTAAGCACGTTGTTATATTGGTTAATCTTATCCGTGAGTTCGGCGATATACTGGTAACGTTCCTGCCGCACCCCATCGCTTTCGCCCCCTTCGGAAAGTCGGTTTACCTCGTGAATCATGCGGTCGATGAAAGGCGTAATGCTATTTACGAGCGAAATCTTAGCCCGTTGTTCCAGATTGCGTTTCTTGTTTTCTTCGATATGCAGTCGGGTTACGTTCAGTTCATCCTGAACCTCCTCCTGCTTATCTTTTAATTCGTTGATTTTCTTAGTGTTATTCTCGCTCCACTCACGCAAAGGTGCAAGCAGTTCATCCATCGACTGGTTCTTCATCTTCTTGCGCTTCATGTGATCGAAAACGTAGAGCAGAACCACCACGAGCACAATCATCGCCACCACGGCAGCAATCATCAGGTTGAGCTGCTGGGCGTTTTCGTCGAGCGCCGCGGCACGTGCTTCAAGCTGGCGATCCTGACGCGAACGGTCCTGCAAATCCAGATAGATATTGCGGTTGTAATCGCTCTGCTGCTTATCATCTATAGCCGAATAAACCAGGCAGAGTCTTTCACGTATCGACGCTACGAGGTCGGGTGCCTGCTCTATCGCCTTGTTGTCGTTCAGGGCATGATTCAGGCAGTCGAGCGCCGAAGAATAATCATGGATATCCCAGAAACATTCAGCCAGCGTACGGTTGGCTCCGGCAGTCTGATAAACATCTCCGTAGCTCGAAAAGAGGTTGAGGGCACGCTGGGCAAAGTTGCCTGCCAGCAGATTGTTTGGCATCTGCTCGATGTTGAGATACTGGAAGGCAGGCAGGTTGTTGCGTATGAGGAAATCGCTCACCTCTCCTTTTCTGAGGTGCTCGCTTATAGACTGCAGGGCGTTAGCCTGCCAGTAAGGATAAGGATGGGCAGGGTCGCTAGCCAGCATGTAGCAGCTGATCAGCCGGTCGAATTCCGCCTGATTGATTTCGTTTTCGGTTCCCTTGACGATAGCTCCGCCCGAACCTATATTATAAAGATAGTTGAGATATTGTGCCGAATCCTGTTCCAACTCATCTGGGTCCAGACGGTTAAGCTCCTGAAGCATCGGCTCGTCTAAGCCCACATAATAAAAATAGGTGGCGGCAACAATACTGAATTCAGATTTCGCATAAATCACGCGTTTGCTTTCCCTCGGGGGCATGGAATTCACCTCTTCGCGAATTCTGCGCAAACGCCTCATCGCTTTTTCGCGATAAGCATAAAAATCTTTGTTGTGCGATTCTCTCTGGCAGAGTCGCATGTTCTGAACATCGGCAATAGCGAGTTCTATTTGATTATCGCTCTCCTCTTCAACTTTCCTCAGCCATCCCTTGGCACCCTTGTAATCCATCTTGGCTATACAGACGAAGGCAAGGTTGTTATAGGCTTCGGCACGGCCTGAGGAATAATCTTCTGAAAGCTTCAAAGCCCTCTCAGCCAGCACTTTAGTAGAATCAAGATTGCGATAATGATAAGCATAGGATTGCTCGTTCAGCTCATCTACCCTAGCCTTATTCGCAGGAGAACAAGCTGAAAGAAAAAGTGTCGCCACCACCAGAACTGATGATGGCGACATGGAAAAAAAGGATGCTGAAATTTGCATCTAAATGAAAAATAGTCTCTAAATTAAGCGCGAGCCTTCGCGATGTAACCGAGAGCCTCCTGACACTTGGCTGTGATGGCAGCCCAGTCGCCAGCAGCAACAGTTTCCTTAGGGAAGAGCTTAGAGCCCATACCTACGCAGAGAACGCCAGCCTTGATCCAAGGAGTAAGATTCTCCTCTGTTGGCTCTACGGCACCTGTTACCATGATGTTGCTCCAACGCAAAGGTGCCATTACGTTCTTGACGAATGAAGGACCGCCTACGTTACCTGCTGGGAATACCTTGGTTACGTCGCAACCGGCAGCCTGAGCATTATTGATTTCTGTTACAGAACCGCAACCTGGTGAATAAGGAACCAGACGACGGTTGCAAACTGGAGCAATCTCTGGGTTGAAGTTAGGACCTACGATGAAGTTAGCGCCGAGCTGGAGATATAGAGAAGCTGTACCGGCATCAACAACTGTACCTGCACCCAGAATCATCTCAGGACAAGCCTTGTCGGCCCACTTTACCAACTCTCCGAAAATCTCGTGAGCGAAGTCACCACGGTTAGTAAACTCGAAAACACGTACGCCACCCTCGTAACAAGCCTTGATGACGTTCTTGCAGATTTCAACATCCTTATTGAAGAAAACAGGTACCATACCAGTCTCTTTCATGGCTGCCATAACCTGCATTTTGCTAAACTTTGCCATTACCTTATATGAATTAACAATGAATAGTTTATAGTTTATAAGAGCTACGCCGTAAGCAAGACTGCCTATAAACTATCAACTATAAACTTTAAACTATAATTATCTCTGAACTCGACCATTAGCGTTACCGCCAGCCAGGCTCTCTACCTCGTCAGCAGATACCAGGTTGAAGTCGCCTGGGATAGTATGCTTCAAAGCAGAAGCAGCTACCGCAAACTCAAGAGCCTCGCCCTGAGTCTCCTTAGTAAGAAGACCGTGGATCAGACCACCAGAGAAAGAGTCGCCACCACCAACGCGGTCGATGATAGGGTTGATGTCATAGTGCTTGCTCTGATAGAACTCCTTACCATCATAGATAAGAGCCTTCCAGCCGTTGTGTGTAGCAGAGAGAGATTCGCGGAGAGTAGAAACAACATACTTGAATCCGAACTCCTTCATCATGCCCTTGAAGATTCCGTAGTAACCCTCAGCATCAGTCTTACCGCCCTCTACGTCAGCATCTGGCTTGAAGCCCAGGCAGAGCTGAGCATCTTCCTCATTACCGATGCAAACATCAACATACTTCATCAGAGGACGCATAACAGAGATAGCCTTCTCAGAAGTCCAGAGCTTCTTGCGGAAGTTGAGGTCAACAGAAACTGTTACGCCGTGACGCTTAGCAGCCTCACAAGCCAACTTGGTAAGTTCAGCAGCCTTGTCGCTGATAGCTGGAGTAATACCGCTCCAATGGAACCACTGGGCACCCTCCATAATCTTGTCGAAATCGAAATCAGATGGGTCAGCCTCAGCAATTGCGCTGTGTGCACGGTCGTAGATTACCTTGGATGGGCGCATAGAAGCACCAGTCTCGGCATAGTAGAGACCTACGCGGTCGCCACCACGAGCGATGAACTCTGTGTTAACGCCGTAACGACGGAGACCGTTGACAGCAATCTGACCGATCTCGTGCTTAGGGAGCTTAGATACGAAGTAAGCATCATGACCATAGTTAGCCAAGCTTACAGCTACGTTAGCCTCACCACCACCAGGGATGATGCGAAGTGATTCACTCTGAATGAAACGATCATTGCCTTCTGGTGATAAACGAAGCATGATCTCGCCCAATGTTACAATTTTTGCCATGTTTGATAGTTTTAATTTTTTTGTTTTTATTTTGTTTGTTATGAGTAACAAATTAAATTCCACTTTTCAGTAGAGAAATGAAGTTCAATTATCAGTTGTCGTTCAATTTCGAGGGCAAAAATAACCATAATTTCTCGAATAACGAAATAAAATTGCATTTTTTTTTGTTTTTCGTGCAAAAAAGTTGCTGTGTCTTCGCACAATTCAAAAAATTGTTGTATATTTGCGGCAAAATTCGTACTTGTGGTCGCACACAACAGAATTGCTTAATACTAATTGTGGTCTGTGCACAGCTAGGAAGTACCTGCGACGTTTTATCTATCGTAGCCCCCAGGAGAGGCTCCTTATATAATAAGTACACGCGAGGCAACCAGACCCGTAATGCTAAAAAACAATGGCCGAAAAAATCAGAATCAAGGATATTGCCGAGAGAGCTGGCGTATCCGTTGGAACCGTAGACCGAGTTCTGCACGACCGTCCTAACGTGTCGAAAACTGCACGCGACAAGGTCGAGAAAGCCCTCAAGGAAATGAATTACCAGCCTAATGTGTACGCCAGCGCTCTGGCTTACAACAAATCCTATACCTTCTACCTGCTGATTCCGAAACACGAATCGGAGGCTTACTGGGAGGAGATAGAGGAAGGCGCAAGAAAATGTGAAGATACCCGACGTGACTTCCATATCGATGTAGAGATTCGTTTCTATGAGCGTTCCAGCGAGGAATCGTTCCGCGAAGAAGGCAACAAGATTCTTGAGGCCAGTCCGGAAGGAGTTATCGTGGTGCCTTCATCGCTCGATGTAACCCGCGAGTTTACTGAGGCGTTGCACCACAAAAGCATCCCATTCATCCTGCTCGACTCCTACATGCCCGATCTGCGTCCGCTCTCTTTCTTCGGCCAGGATTCGTTCTGTTCCGGTTTCTTCGCAGCCAAGATGCTGATGATGCTTGCTGCAAAGGAAGATGAAATCCTGCTCATGAGGCAGACCAAAGACGGAAGAGTGGTCAGCAAGCAGCAGGATAACCGAGAGGTAGGATTCCGCCATTACATGCACGACCACTTCCCTAACGTGAAGATTACCTTGCTCGACCTGCCGTTGAGCGGCACACGTGCTGAATTCGCCAAAATGCTGGAGAAGTTCTTTGCCGTGCATCCGAACATCCACCATTGCATCACCATGACTTCGAAGGCGCACATCGTGGGCGACTTCCTGCTGAAGACCAACCGCCGCGACGTTCAGATCATGGGCTATGATATGGTAGAGAAAAACGCCCGCTGTCTGCGCGAAGGAAGCATCTCCTTCCTCATCGCCCAGCACGCCTACATGCAGGGGTACTCCTGCGTAGACACGCTCTTCCAGGCCATCGTGCTGAAGAAGAAAGTTACGCCGGTAAACTATATGCCTATCGAGCTGCTGATGAAGGAAAACGTAGATTTCTATCGCAGAACCCAGCTCTAAGGCTATCGGGCAGAACAGGGTTTCCGCATGGAAGACAATTCATACAGGAACATTATAAATTATAAACAATAAATAAAAGACAGACTACGTATGGAACAATCAAGTTTTATCAAGATTAACCCTGCCGACTCGGTAGTGGTTTGCTTGCGCCCTATGAAGAAGGGTGAAACTATTGAAGTAGATGGCAAGACCATCACATTATTGCAGGATACTCCTGCAGGACACAAGGTGCTCATCAACGATGCTGCCGAGGGTACAGACATTCTGAAGTATGGCTACCCTATCGGTCATGCAAAGACCGGTCTCAAAGCGGGCGAATGGGTAAACGAGAACAACCTCAAGACCAATCTTGCCGGTACGCTCGAATATACCTATAACCCGGTTAACGAGCAGCTGAACATCGCTAAGGAAAACCGCACCTTCATGGGCTACGTTCGCAAGAATGGCGAAGTAGGCGTAAGAAACGAAATATGGGTAGTTCCTACCGTGGGCTGCGTTAACGGCGTGGCTGAGAAACTGGTAGATCTCCTCAAGAAAGAAACAGGCTGCGAAGGCATCGACGCCATCCACGCATGGCACCACAACTTCGGTTGCTCACAGCTCTCGGGCGACCATGAGAATACCCGCAAGGTGCTTCGCGATATCTGTCTGCATCCAAACGCAGGTGCCGTGCTCGTTCTCTCGCTCGGCTGCGAGAACAACCAGCCAGATGATTTCATGAAGATGCTCGGCGACTATGATCACGACCGCATCAAACTTCTTGTAACACAGAAGGTTGAAGGCGATGAGCTAGAGGAAGGTATGAAGATTCTGCGCAACCTCTATGCCCAGGCTAAGGAAGACAAGCGCGAGGAAGTTCCGGTAAGCAAACTGCGCGTAGGTTTGAAGTGTGGCGGTTCTGACGGCTTCAGCGGAATTACAGCCAACCCATTGGTAGGTGAATTCAGCGACTGGCTCGTAGCTCAGGGCGGTACAAGCATCCTGACAGAGGTACCGGAAATGTTTGGCGCAGAAACCATTCTGATGAACCGTTGCGAGAACAAGGAACTCTTCGACAAGACCGTTCACCTGATTAACGACTTCAAGGAGTACTTCCTGAGCCATGGTGAACCAGTTGGCGAGAACCCTTCTCCAGGTAACAAGGCAGGTGGTATCTCAACCCTCGAAGATAAGGCTTTGGGTTGCACCCAGAAGTGCGGGCGTGCTCCGGTAAGCGGCGTGCTCCAGTATGGCGACCGTTTGGAGACAACAGGTTTGAACCTGCTTTCAGCTCCGGGTAACGACCTCGTTGCAGCCACAGCTCTGGCTTCAGCAGGTTGCCAGCTCGTTCTCTTCACCACAGGTCGCGGAACCCCATTCGGAACCTTCGTGCCAACGATGAAGATTTCTACCAACAGCAATCTGGCAAAGAACAAGCCAAACTGGATTGACTTCAACGCCGGCGCTCTGGTAGAAGGTGTAGAAATGAAAGACTTGGTAAGCAAGTTTATTGATAAGATTATAGCCGTAGCAAGTGGCGAGGAGGCTCGCAACGAGTATAATGGCTATCGTGAAATCTCCATCTTCAAGAATGGAGTAACTCTTTAATTAAGAAGAAAAAAGAAGTATGAGTAATAAAAAAGGTTTGCTGGCGTTGTCGCCATTATTTTTGCTGATTGTCCTCATCGTGGCTTTTACCGTATATTCGGTAGACAGCAGCCATCAGGACACCAGCCTCTCGCTCACAGTAGCGTTCATGATTTCGAGCATTTATGCCGTGGCTATTTCCGGCGGAATGCCTGTCAGGAAACGAGTGGACACATACAGCAAGGGTGCCGGCGCCAACAACCTGATGCTCATGCTCTGGATTTACGTGCTGGCTGGCTCGTTTGCCGCATCAGCCAAGGCGATGGGAGCCGTTGATGCAACCGTCAACCTGGCGCTCAGCATCCTGCCAGCCAGCATGATTCTGCCAGGACTATTCCTGGCTGCCTGCTTTATCTCCGTATCTATCGGAACAAGTGTGGGAACCGTAGTGGCTCTGGTTCCGATAGCCGCCGGACTTGCCCACTCGATGGATGCTAACGTAGGCATGATGACCGCCATCATCGTAGGTGGCGCTTATTTCGGCGACAACCTCTCGTTCATCTCCGATACGACTGTTGTTGCTACGCAGACGCAGAACTGCAAGATGAGCGATAAGTTCAAGGTCAACTCCATGATTGTGGTTCCGGCCGCCGTACTCGTACTCATCGCCTATTCTGTCATGGGAGTCGGTCTTCAGGCCCCAACCCACATCAACGAGGTAGAATACATGAAAGTATTGCCTTACCTCACCGTCCTCGTTACCGCTATTGCCGGCATGAATGTAATGGCAGTTCTCACTCTGGGCACCCTACTCTGTGGCGCCATCGGCATAGGCAGTCATCTTCTGGGTGCCTCCGGAAGCTACGATCTCTTTGGCTGGTTCTCAGCCATGGGCAACGGCATTATCGGCATGGGCGAACTCATTATCATCGCCATGATGGCAGGTGGTATGCTCGAAATCATCCGCGAAAACGGCGGAATCGATTTCATCATCAACAAGATTACAGCCCACGTAAACAGCAAGCGTGGAGCCGAACTTTCTATCGCCGCCCTCGTTTCGATGGTAAACATCTGTACGGCAAATAATACGGTAGCGATTCTGACAGTAGGAAATATTTCGAAAAAGATAGGCGACCGGTTTGGCGTAGACAACCGCAAGGCAGCCAGCATTCTCGACACCTTCTCATGCATGGTTCAGGGATTGATTCCTTATGGCGTGCAGATGCTCCTGGCAGCCGGTCTGGCCAATCTCAGTCCGATGGACATTCTTCCTTATCTCTACTATCCGCTGGCGATAGGTGTGGCAGCCCTGCTGGCCATCCTCTTGCGCTATCCTAAGAGATACAGTTAGGAAGACTTCTCAAATCAGAGGAGGGGCTCCTTCTGCGTTAGAGATTTCTTGACAGGAAGAACAAAACTTTATTATTGACTATTAATAAGAACAAGGCATATGAATTTTCTTCAGCGCAACCTTTTTACTAAGCTCCGTGCCGACAACTTCGGCATCAAGGAAGAAATGGAACCGATGACTACCTTTAAGAAGAAAAAGATAGCTCAGATGCTCAAAAATGTGAATGATGTTCCTGCCGGAGAGGTGAAGATGAACAACGGTTTTCTGAACCGACGGCTCAGCAAGATTCAGGAAGATGAACGCCACGCCATCGATACCTCTATCGAGACCATTTACCTGCTGCGCATCATCGTGGCAAACGTAAATGGAATGCTGGCTAACGGAATCAATCTCAGAGGAATCATCCAGTTGGGAGACTACCTGAGAACCCGAGGCGACAAGGTAGATTTCGTAAAACTGGAGAAGTGGCTTGCCAAGCTCCGCATCCAGCGCATCGCCCAGCTGGAAGGAAGCGTGCTCATCACCTTCTTCGATTTTGAACAGGACGAAATCCCGTTCGTTCATCACATAGAAAGAGGCGCCTACAAGCTGACGCTCCGTTCGCTCTACTATAACATCATGGACCAGCAGGCCATTCAGTTTGAGCAGACCAGCAGCGGCTTTGTACGCACCACGGGGGGAACCATGCGCAAGAATCTGCGCCGCAGCATGCGCTATCTGCAATACGCTCCGATAGAAACCATGAGCAATTTCATGAATAATTTCTTCCGTTCATTATCTGAGATTGAAGAGTAAATTTCAGTAAGGATTGAAGGGGGTAACCTGGGATTCATCAGGACGAAGAGTAAAATATCTATAAAATTAATCTCTTAGTAGTACGATTTTCATCTGATTTTCGTATCTTTGCATCTATGAAAAAATTATTTATCTCTATTATAGCATCCATTATTGCCTTGGGAGCCCATGCCCAGGTGCAATGCGAAGACACTTGTCGGCACGTTCACGGCATCGACTTGAGTCATTATCAGGGCAACGTGTTCTGGGAAACCGTGGGCGACAACTCTAAGATGGCTTACGTTTATCTGAAAGCTACTGAGGGCGGAACCAACATCGACAGCAAATACAAGAAGAATATCGACCTGGCTCATCGCTACGGAATGAAAGTAGGTTCTTATCATTTCTACAGACCCCGCATCCCACAGCAGACGCAGCTGGAAAATTTCAAGGCCCAATGCCGTCCGGGAGATCAGGACCTCTTGCCTATGATTGATGTGGAGACGAAAAGCGGCATGAATACAGAAGAATTCTGCGATTCGCTCTTTAAGTTTCTGCATCTCGTAGAGAAAGCATATAAGCAGAAACCCCTCATCTATACGGGAGCCAATTTCTATGACAACTATCTTCTGGGCAAGCTAGACAGCTACAAGCTGATGATTGCCCAGTATACGAAGCGCATCCCTGTATTGCGTGATGGTAGAGATTTCGAAATGTGGCAATATACGGGTAAGGGCAGACTCAACGGAATAAACGGCTATGTTGACAAAAGCCGTTTCATGGGGCGCCACAAGCTCAGAGAAATCAGATTCAGACATCGATAGCAATTGGAACCTTGAACTTGGAACTTTATGATTAGCTTCAAGGTAAAGAGTAGATAAGATCTGGAAGTAGAGAAGCATGAATTATATAAGTAAATTAATAAACACAAAATAGAATTATGGCAATTATAAAATGTCCGGAATGCGGACGCCAAATTAGCGATAAAGCACCTACCTGCCCTAGTTGCGGGGTAGAAATAGCAGGCAAAATTACCAAATGCCCAAATTGTGGCGAGATTTATTTCAGCAACCTGGAAATGTGTCCTAACTGCCATGAGCTGAATCCTTCGCTCACAAGAATGACGCCTCCGACAGGAATGAGCCAGCAGACTCCTGCCAGCCAGGCTTCTATGACTCAGCAGCAAGAAGCGGAAAACGCAGCCAGACAGAATGCAATCAGACAAGAAGAAATCCGCCGTCAGGAGGCTCTCAGACAGGAGGCTCTCAGACAGCAGGCTCGTCCTCAGACACCTGTCAGAACAGCAACACCTCCTACTCCACCCGTTCCTCCGGTTCGCCCACAGCAATCTAATTCTCAGAACGGCGGAAACGGCGAGGGAACCCCGGAAAAGAAAAAAAGCAACCGTGGCGTCATCATCATCTCTCTGATTTTCGCCTTCCTCGTTTGTGGCATTTTCTACTATTTCTATGATAGTGCCAATAAGAATAAGGAACTGGAAGCTTACGAGTATGCGATGCAGAGTAGCGACCCGATGGTTCTGCAGAGTTACCTAGATACTTACAAAGATGCTGACGAGGCGCATCGTGATTCCATCATGGCTCACCTCGAACTTCTGAAACAGACCGATCAGGACTGGACCAACGCCGTAGTAAGCGGTTCGAAAGAGGCCCTGCAGGCTTATCTCGACAAATACCCAAACAGTCCACACAAGCAGGAGGTTTTGAACAAGATAGATTCCATCGACTGGAATGTGGCCAAGAATGCTGATAATGCAGAAGCTTACCAGGCTTATCTCGCCGCTCATGCTGACGGTTCACATATCGAAGAGGCTGAGAATGCGATGAAGAAAGCCAAGAGCAGAGATTTGCAGCCAGAAGAGAAAGATATGGTAAGCAGTCTGTTCCGCCATTTCTTCCAAAGCATCAATACCCGCGATGCTGATGGTTTGCAGGCTTCATGCGAGGACATTCTCTCTTCGCTTCTGGGTAAGAATTCTGCTACCAAGGCAGATGTTGTAACCTTTATGAATAAGCTTTATAAGGAAGATGTGACCAACCTGAACTGGTTCCTCACCAACGATTATAAGATTAAGAAGCGCGAGGTGGGTGACGAAGATTATGAATATCAGGTTCAGTTCTCAGCACGTGAGGAAGTTCAGCTTACCGACGGTACTAAGAAAACCAACCATTTCAAAATCAACGCAACCGTTTCGCCAGACGGCAAGGTTTCTGCGTTCAACATGTCGAAGATTAATGCAGCAGAATAGAATAAAAAACGCCCTGCAAGATTAAATAGAATAAAAAACGCCCTGCAAGATCAGGAACTTCATTTCTGAATGTTCCCTTCTTGCAGGGCGTTTCTTTTTACCTTCATGTTTTGGGAAAAGTTCTCATGTCCGAGAACCCGTTCCCTTCTTTTAGAAATTACTTTGCATCCTTCATCTGACGGAGCAAATCTTTCTGCTTATCATTCAACCCGGTTGGCAACTTCACGTTGTAAGTAATCATCAGGTCGCCAAAGGTTCCGTCACCTCGGTCGTATCCTTTTCCGCGAACACGAACCTTCGTGCCATTCTGCGTTTCCGGCTTAATCTTCAGTTTGATTTTAGAACCATTACTCAATTTAATGATTCCTTCGCCGCCCAGCAGAGCCGTATAAAGGTCGATATTCACATTCATGTTCATTTCGCCGTTATTGGCACGACCATTCTGACCGCAACCGCCGCCACAACCACCTGTACCGAAATCAGCACCAGCTCCGTAGCCTGCCCCATTAAAGCCGCTACCATAACCGGCAGAACCATTAAATCCGCCAAAATTGCCGGAACCGAATCCATCAGCAGACTGCTGGCTTCTTCCACGACCTCCGAAGAGATTTTCGAAGAAGCTGGAGAAACCTCCGCCTCCGCCAAACTGGCTGAAGTCGAAACCCTCGAATGGATTTCCACCTGCTCCACCATAGCTTCCGGAACCGCCTGCACCACCAGCTCCGCCGAAACCGCCGAATGCATCAGCATTCTTCCATTGTTCGCCATACTGGTCGTATTTAGCACGCTTATCTGGGTCAGAAATCACCTCATACGCCTCGTTCAGCGCCTGGAACTTAGCCTTCGCCTTCGGGTCGTTAGGGTGCAAATCTGGGTGAAACTGTTTTGCACGTTTACGATACGCAGCTCTCACATCCTTCTGCGGAATGTTCTTGTCTACGCCGAGAATCTTGTAATAATCAACAAATGCCATATTATAAAACCTCCTATTTTTTAGTTTTTAAAAAATATCCAACAAAAAGTATGCCTATTTAAGTTCTTTTTTGTACTTTTGCAGAGAAAATAAGAAACAGAGCTCAACTGATGGGCTTTCATTACTCAAAAGTAATACATTAATTAATATGAAACAATTATTTGCTGCGCTTCTTCTGGCGCTAACTTTCAATTCACAAGCTATGGCACAACAACGTACCGTAAAACTGAGAGTGATAGAGACAAGCGATGTGCACGGCTCTTTCTTCCCTTACGATTTCATCAACCGTAAGCCAAAAGCAGGAACCCTGGCGCGCGTTTCTTCCTACGTCAATAATCTGCGAAAAGACTATAAGGATAACCTCATCCTCTTGGAGAATGGCGATATTCTGCAGGGACAGCCTACCTGCTATTATTATAATTATGTAAACACAGAGGCTAGAAACGTGGCTGCCGATGTGGTCAACTACATGAAGTATGATGCGCAAGTGTTTGGCAATCATGATGTTGAAACGGGTCATCCAGTTTACGACAAATGGATAAAAGAACTCAATTGCCCAGTTCTTGGTTCCAACATCATCAGCACTTCTACAGGCGAGCCTTACGTTAAGCCTTATCTCATCCTGAACCGCGAGGGCGTGAAGGTGGCAGTCTTGGGAATGATTACTCCTGCCATTCCAAACTGGCTCACGGAGAATCTCTGGAGCGGACTGAAATTTGAAAATATGGTAACAAACGCCCGCAAATGGGTGAAGTATCTCCAGGAGAATGAAAAACCGGATGTTATCATCGGCCTCTTCCACAGCGGAAAAGACGGAGGCATCCAGACTGCCGAATATGATGAAGACGCCTCTATCAAGGTGGCAAAAGAAGTGCCGGGCTTCGACCTCATTCTCTTCGGTCACGACCATACGCGCGACAACGAAACCGTAACCAATACTGATGGAAAGCAGGTGGTTTGCCTGGATCCTGCCAACAACGCCATTAGCGTGGCTGATGCAGAAATAACCCTCACCCTCAACAAAAAAAAGGTGAACGGAAAGAAGCAGCTGGTGGTAACTGACAAAAAGGTGACAGGCAAGATTGTGGATGTGACAGATTGTCCTATCGACGAGGATTTCATGAAGACTTTCGAACCTCAGATTGCGGAAGTAAAGAAATATGTGGGCAAGCAGATTGGCAACTTCAAGACTACCATCTACAGCCGCGACCAGTTCTTCGGCAGTTCTGCCTTCAACGATTTCATCCTCAACCTCCAGTTGCAGATTACAAAAGCCGACATTTCGTTCAACGCTCCCCTTCAGTTCAACGCGGTTCTGAAAGCCGGCCCAATCTACGTGAGCGACATGTTCAATCTCTATAAATATGAGAACCAGCTCTACGTAATGCGCATGACGGGCGAAGAAATCAGAAAGCATCTGGAAATGAGTTACGACCTCTGGGTGAACACCATGAAGAGCCCGGACGACCATCTCCTGCTGCTCGATGAGAAGACCGTTGGCGACCAGCAACGCCTCGGTTTCAAGAATCTCTCGTTCAACTTTGATAGTGCTGCGGGAATCGATTACGAAGTTGACGTAACCAAGCCAGATGGCGAGAAGGTGAAGATTCTGCGCATGAGCAACGGCGAACCTTTCGATGAGAAGAAATGGTACAAGGTAGCCGTTAACAGCTATCGTGGAAATGGCGGCGGCGAACTCCTTACCAAGGGTGCCGGAATCCCGAAAGACAGTCTTGAAAGCCGAATCATCTATCGCAGCAAGCGCGACCAGCGCTACTATCTGATGGAAGAAATTGAAAAGATGGGAACGGTTGATGCAAAACCAAATAACAACTGGAAGTTTGTGCCGGAAGCATGGACCAAGCCTGCTGCCCAGCGCGATTTCGAATTGCTGTTCGGTAAGAAGAAATAGTTTCTCGAAACGCTTCTGGAAAAGCATATTATAAAGCTCAAAGTAAAAAAGCAAATAAGTTCAAAATAAAGAATGAAGTATTGGTTTATATTTTGCAAGACTGATCTCTTGCTCGAAAAGAAAGAAGACGGAACCTATACGATTCCTTGTTCAGAAGAGAGTCCAATCCCAACAAAGCCTTGGACTCACATTCTCAATATTACCCCGATGGAAGACGGAACAGAGGTGAAGACCTTCACCATTCCTGAGCCCGTTACCGACAATCCGAAGTACGAAATGTGCGGCTTGCGCCCTAGTTTCTACAAACTCTCTCCTGCCCTTTACCAGAAAGCAGGAAAGTGTCAGGAACTCAACTATTGGGACATGAATACCCAATTCTGCGGCGTTTGCGGAGCTCCGATGAAAATGGCAACCGACATCAGTAAGAAATGTACAGAATGCGGCAAACAGGTCTGGCCTTCGCTTGCCACAGCCATCATCGTTCTGATTAAGAAAGATGATCAGGTCTTGCTGGTACACGCTCGCAATTTCAAGGGAAATTTCGACAGTCTCGTGGCTGGTTTCGTAGAGACTGGCGAGAATCTGGAAGAGGCGGTTCATCGTGAAGTAATGGAAGAAACCGGTCTGACTATCAAGAACTTGAAATATTTCGGTTCCCAGCCTTGGCCTTATCCGAGCGGTCTGATGATTGGCTTTTCGGCAGAATATGTAGATGGAGAAATTCATCTTCAGAAAGAAGAACTCTCTCGTGGTAAATGGTTCACGAAAGAGAATCTCCCTATTCTCCCAGAGAAACTTTCCATCGCCCGAAAACTCATCGACGCCTGGCTGGCGGACAAACTCTAATAATGAGGACAAACTCTAAAAGTGAGGATAAACTCTAAAAAATGATGAAAGAGAAACTTTGGAATGCAAACTACATCAAGGTGATGACTACCAACTTTCTGTTGTATTTCGCCTTCTATCTGCTCACACCTTTGCTCCCTCTCTATCTGAGCGAAAATTTTGGAGCCACGAAAGATGTGATTGGAATTGTGCTGAGCGGCTATACGGTTGCCGCCCTCATCATTCGTCCGTTCAGCGGATATGTGGTTGACAGCTTTTCGCGCAAAAAGGTTCTGATGGTCTGTCTCTCGGCCTTCGCCATCTTCTTTGCCGGCTATATTGCAGCCAGCACCATCCTGATGTTTGCCATCTGCAGAACCCTGCACGGAGGTCCGTTCGGAGCCGTAACGGTTGCCAACAGCACCTGCGCCATCGACGTTCTTCCGGCAAGTAGGAGAAATGAAGGAATCGGACTCTACGGACTGAGCAACAATTTTGCCATGGCAATTGCTCCATCCATCGGAATCTATCTCCATAATGCGGTAGACAGTTACATGATTCTCTTCTGGATAGCTTTCATCGTGGCGATTGCCTCAGTTGTGATTGCAGGAACCATCCGCCTCCCCGAAAAGGAAATCGTTAAGAACAAGGAGAAGCTTTCTCTCGACCGCTTCTTCCTGACGCGTGCCTGGCTCCTTGCCATCAACATCGCCATGTTCGGTTTCTGCTGGGGCGTTCTGAGCAATTATCTTGCGATTTACAGCAAGGAGGAACTCGGAATTACGGGCGGAACGGGCACTTATTTTGCCCTTCTTTCCATGGGCCTGTTCCTGTCAAGATTGCAGGGAAGAAAAGCCTTGAGCCAGGGCAAACTTACCCAGAATGCGGCCGAAGGAATGCTGCTTTCGCTTGTTGGTTTCATCATCTTTGTTGCCGTCAAGCACCCGGTAGCCTATTATCTTTCGGCTTGCCTTATCGGCCTGGGCAACGGTCATCTTTACCCAGCCTTTCTCAACATGTTTATTAATGTGGCTCGTCACAACCAGCGTGGAACGGCAAACAGCAGCATTCTTACAGGTTGGGATTTGGGCTTCGGAATCGGCTGTCTGCTAGGCGGAGTTGTGGCAGAACATTTCGGTTACAACGGAACATTCTGGATGGTTGCTATAGAAAATGCAGCTTCCGTTCTCCTCTTCTTTGCCGCTTCGAAACAATTCTTTGAAAAGAGACGCAGAGAATAGAAAACAGTTGATAAAGAGAAATATAAGATTATGAATAAAAAAAGAGCACTTCATCCGAGACAGAAGAAAGTCTCAGGCGAAGTGCTCTTATTTTTATCTTACTTTTCTGTTTTTAGAAAGGAAGATCATCTGCGCTACCACCCTCTGCTGCAGGAGCTGCAGGCTGAACTGGAGGGAATGCTGCAGTTGCGCCATTAGCAGGAGCTGCTGGCTGAGCAGGAGCTACAGGAGCACCTACTGGAGGAAACGCACCTGGTTGCATTCCGCCCATAGCACCAGCTACGGCGTTAGGGTCAACACGCTGGATGTTCCAGGCACGGATGCTGTTGTACCAACGGCCCTGATACTCATGAGCATCAATATCGAAAGAAACCAGAAGTTCCTCACCACTCTGAATGTTGAACTGAGCCAGACGGTCTGCTCCGAAAACATCAAAGCACAATTTCTTTGGATACTGCTCGTGGGTTTCAATTACGAACGACTGAGCTTTCCACTCTCCTCTTGCAGAGACGCCGCTTCTTTCAGGCAAAACGGCAATAACTTTTCCTTGTAATTCCATATGATAATATTTAAAGTTTTTCCTTTGTTTAAAGGGTGTTTTTTTCTTTCTGACTGCGAAATTACTAAAAATAGTTCAAAAACTAGAACTTTTCTCCAATTATTTTTGCTTATCAGCGATATTTTTTGTATTTTTGTGCTCAATTAGGTGATATTGCCTAATTAAATTAAGGTGAAACAGAAAACAAAATAAAATTTAAATAAAATACTCATGAGATTTACAGTATCAAGTTCTGCATTGAGCAGCAAGCTCAACATGCTCGCAAAAGTGATTGGAAGCAAGAATTCGTTGCCAATCCTCGATTGTTTCCTTTTCCAAGTTGCTAACGGTGAAATGAGCATCACGGCTAGCGATAGTGATAATGTCATCAAGAGTACACTCGCTCTTACCGACCACGATGGAGAAGGTGAGTTTTGTGTGCCTAACCGCGTAATCCTCGATGCGTTGAAGGAACTGCCTGAGCAGCCTCTTCACTTCGATGTGGATGCTGCCGGAGAAGCCATTGCCATCAAGATTGTTTACCAAAACGGTCTTTACAACTTCACAGGTCAGAGCGCAGAGGAATATCCTCGCACACAGAGCATGAACGATGCTTGCACCACCGTTTCTTTGCCTACAGAAATGCTGATCAACAACATTTCACGCTCGCTCTTCGCTACAGCCAACGATGAGTTGCGCCCTGTCATGAACGGTATTTACTTCGACCTGACAGCAGATGCTCTCGCTATCGTAGCAAGCGATGGTCACAAGCTGGTTCGCAGCAAGAACTTCACTATCAAGAGCGAATCTCCTTCAGCATTCAACTTGCCTAAGAAGCCAGCTTCTCTGCTGAAGAACATTCTGAGCAAGGACGGCGACGACGCTATCATCAAGTTTGATGACCGAAGCGCAGAAATCCAGTTTACTGACGGCGTTATGAGATGCAGACTGATTGATGGCCGCTACCCTAACTACAACTCTGTCATTCCAAACAACCCTAACGAGGTTACAGTAGACCGCAGAGGCTTGCAGAGTGCTTTGCGCCGCGTATTGCCATTTGCAAGCGAGAGCAGCCAACTCATCCGTTTCCACATCGAGTCAGCCCGTTTCGAGGTTTCTTCTGAGGATATTGACTTCTCAACATCTGCAAAGGAACAGTTGTCTTGCGAATACAACGGCTCTCCTATCAGCATCGGCTTCAAGGGAAGCAGTCTGATGGAAATCCTGAGCAATCTCACCAGCGACAACATCATCATCCAGCTGGCAGACCCAAGCCGTGCCGGAATCATCGTACCAGCAGAACAGCCTGAGAACGAAGATATTCTGATGCTCATCATGCCTATGCTCCTTAACGACTAAAGGAGCACGGGCTTTCTCTGAAACAACAAAAAGAAAAGTATTTCTACAAAAATGAAACTCAATTTGACAAAGCCTCTGATCGTGTTCGACCTGGAGACAACGGGTCTTGACATGATCAAGGATCGTATTATACAGATTTCTTACATCAAGGTAATGCCTGATGGAACTGAAGACCGCAAGAACCTCTTCGTAAATCCTTGCAAGGAGATTCCTGCCGAAGTAGTTGCCCTTACAGGCATCAGCAACGAAGATGTAAAAGATGCGCCAACCTTCAAGCAGCTGGCTGCCACATTAGAGAAGGAATTTACAGGTTGCGATTTCGCAGGCTACAATTCCAACCACTTCGATGTACCGATGCTCGCAGAAGAATTCCTGCGTGCTGGAATCGACTTCGATTTCAACAAGTGCCGTCTCATCGATGCGCAGACCATCTTCATGAAAATGGAGCGCCGAAACCTGGCTGCTGCTTACAAGTTCTATTGCGGCAGAAAGATGGAGGAAGATTTCGAGGCTCATCGTGCAGATCAGGATACAGAGGCTACTTACCGCGTGCTCATGGGCGAGCTCGACAAGTATGCTCCAGGCGTGCAGGATGAACCTGAGCGCGTGCTCAACAACAACATGGATGAACTTGCCGATTTCTCTAAGCAGAAGGATAATGTAGATTTCGCCGGACGCATCGTTTGGGAAGAGGTAAAAGACGCCCAGGGCAACGTTGTAAACGATGAGAACGGAAATCCTTTGAAGCACGAAGTATTCAACTTCGGCAAATACAAAGGATGGGATGTGGCTGAGATTCTGACCAAAGACCCGGGTTATTTTACATGGGTCTTGGGAAGCGATTTCACCAACAATACCAAGCAGGTGCTTACCCGCATCCGCCTTCGTGAATTCAACAAGAGAATGGGAAAATAATTGTTACCGGACTTTCGCAAGCGGTTGAAGAACAAACCTCTTGCGAAACTCGGATTTATTTCTTAACAGTTAGAAAAATTCATGTTAAAAGGAAAGAAAATCGTATTGGGCATTACGGGCTCTATTGCAGCCTACAAGTCTTGCCTCATCATACGAGGTCTCATCAAGCGCGGAGCCGAAGTGCAAGTAGTCATTACGCCTGCAGGAAAGGAGTTCATCACTCCCATCACCCTTTCGGCTCTTACGCATAAGCCTGTGGTAAGCGAATTCTTCTCACAGCGCGATGGAACCTGGAATTCGCACGTAGACTTAGGTCTGTGGGCCGACGCCATGCTCATCGCTCCTTGCACAGCCTCTACCATGGGAAAGATGGCTCACGGAATTGCTGACAACATGCTCATCACAACCTATCTGTCGATGAAAGCACCTGTTTTCATCGCTCCAGCCATGGACCTCGACATGTATAAGCATCCTTCTACCCAAGCCAACATGAAAACACTTCTGGGCTATGGAAATCACATCATAGAACCCGAAGTGGGATTCCTGGCAAGCGGACTGGAAGGAAAGGGACGCATGGAAGAACCTGATATTATCGTAGAATGCCTCGACAGATTCTTCGATGAACAGGCTCAGCAGAATGCAGAGACAGATGAAGCTGCATCAGAAAACTGCAAGGAAAAAGAAAGCGATAAGCTCGATTTGAAAGGCAAGAAGATCATGATTACAGCCGGACCAACTTACGAAAAGATTGACCCGGTACGTTTCATCGGCAATTATTCTTCCGGCAAAATGGGCTTTGCCCTTGCTGAAGAGTGCTGCCGTCGTGGTGCTGAGGTTACGCTGGTTGCAGGTCCGGTTTCGCTCAGCTGTTCCGAAGCCATTCATCGCATCGATGTAGAAAGTTGCGAGGAAATGTATCAGGCAGCCACTAAAGCTTTTGCCTCAACCGATGCAGCCATTCTCTGTGCTGCTGTTGCTGATTTCAAGCCAAGCGAGATTGCTGACAGGAAAATCAAGCGCGAGAAAGATGATCTGGAACTCCGCCTCGTCCCTACTCACGATATTGCTGCAGCCCTTGGCAAAATGAAACAAAAACATCAGCGAATCGTGGCTTTCGCCCTGGAAACCAACGACGAAGAGGCTAACGCACAAAAAAAGCGCAAAAAGAAAAATGCCGATTTCATCGTGCTTAACTCTACTCGCAATCCGGGAACCACATTCCGTACGGATGATAACCAGATAACGATTATTTCTGAAGAGGGTAAGAAAGAATATGAGAAGAAACCGAAAACTGAAGTGGCTCGCGACATTATCAACGAGCTGGCTCATCTCTTGTAGTCCCATCACATCAGCCGCTCAGGAGTTGCAGGCTAAGATTACCATCAACCATGCCCAGATTCAGGGCACGGAAAACCGGGTATTCGATAATCTGCAGCAAACTCTTGAGCAGTTTGTGAACGACAGGCAATGGACGAATCTTCAATTCAGGAAGAACGAGCGCATCGTGTGCAACTTCAATATCACGGTAAGCAAGTATGATAAAGACCAGAATATCTTTACCTGCAAGGCGCTCATCCAGGCCAACCGTCCCGTCTACAATTCAGCCTATACGTCCACCTTATATAATAATGTGGATGAAAACTTCACGTTCAAGTTTGCCGAGTTCGATCAGCTGGAGTTTACCGAAGAGCGGATTGACAACCAGCTAACGGCTCTGCTCGCCTACTATGCTTACCTCATCATCGGTTTAGATCTTGACAGTTTTGCGCCTAAAGGTGGTGAAGACATTCTGCAACGTTGCATGAACCTCACCAACAACGCCCAGAATCTTGATTTTCCGGGCTGGAAAGCGTTTAGCGACAACAGAAACCGGTTCGCCATCATTTCCGATTATCTCGACGGAGCCATGGAACCTTTCAGAATGCTGCAATACAACTATTACAGAAAAGGGCTCGATGAAATGGCGAATAATGTGGAACGAGGCAGAACTGAAATCACCAACACCCTGCTCCAGGATCTGAAGAAGGCACGTACGGACAGACCGCTCAGTCTGCTGCCACAAATCTGGACCGACTATAAGAAGGACGAGCTTGCTAACATCTATCAGAAACATGGCACTCAGAAAGAGAAAGAAAGCATTTATGAGCTGCTCTTCTCCATCAATCCTTCTCAAAACTCATATTGGGACAAAATCAAGGAATAAGGCTACATGCAGAATGATTCGAGGCAACTTCTCGGATGATAAAGGAAAGATTCTTCCTAGGTAGGTTAAGTTCCTTTAAAACAATAAGATAAGAAATTATGCTCAAGCAATTATACATCAAGAATTTCACGTTGATTGACGAGTTGGACATTCCTCTTTATCCAGGATTCTCTGTCATCACGGGCGAGACGGGTGCCGGAAAGAGCATCATTCTCGGAGCCATCGGACTGCTTCTGGGCAACCGTGCTGACAGCAAGGCCATCAAGGCAGGAAGAGACCGATGCGTGATTGAAGCCCACTTCGATCTGTCAAAATACGGAATGCAGGATTTCTTCGATGCTAACGATATTGATTATGATGCAGAAGACACCATCATCCGCCGCGAACTGACAGCTGCCGGAAAGAGCCGTGCCTTCATCAACGACACGCCCGTCCCCCTGAGCAAGATGAGAGAACTGGGCGAACAGCTTGTCGATATTCATTCGCAGCACCAGAACCTCCTACTGCAGAAGGAAGACTTCCAGCTCAGCGTGGTCGACATTATTGCCCACGATGAAAAGCAGAAGAAGGCTTATCTTGCCGAATACAAGAACTATAAAAAGGCTAAGCAGCAGCTGGAAGACCTGAAAGCGGAAATCGCAAAGAACAGGGAGAACGAGGAATTCATGCGCTTCCAGTTTAAGGAACTGGATGATGCAAACCTGCAGGAAGGCGAACTTGAGCAACTGGAACAGGAAGCAGAAACCCTGAGCCATTCTGAAGACATCAAGACTGCGCTCTATGAGGCAGATAATGCACTCTCGGGCGAAGACGCCAGTATTCTCGACAAGCTGAAGAATGCAGCCCAGCAGATTGACAACATCAAGGAGGTTTATCCGGATGTGAAAGAGGTGGCTGAGCGAATGCAGAGCAGCTATATAGAACTCAAGGATATTGCCCAGGAAATAAGCGGAAGCGTTGACAATATAGAGTTCGACCCGAACCGGCTTGAAACCATCAATTCCCGGCTTGACCAGCTCTACTCGCTCCAGCAGAAATTCCATGTGGAAAATGTAGAAGAACTCATCGCCACTCGCGAGCGAATCAACGAACAGTTGCAGCACATAGATAATGGAGATGAAGACATAGAAGAGCTGGAAAAGCAAGTTGCCCTTCTGCTTGCCAAGGCTGAAAAGCTGGCTGGTGATCTGACTGCCATCCGAACGAAATCGGCAAGAAAGATAGAAGAAGAAATGAAGAAACGTCTCATTCCTCTGGGAATTCCAAACGTCCGCTTCGAAATTTCATTCTCAGCCAAGCCGCTCAGTTCTGATGGTGTTGACAAGGTCAATTTCCTGTTCAGCGCCAACAAGAGCACGCTTCTCCAGCCGGTGAGTCAGGTTGCTTCCGGTGGAGAAATCGCCCGCGTCATGCTTTCTCTGAAGGCCATGATCAGCGGCGCCGTAAAACTGCCAACCATCATCTTCGATGAAATCGACACGGGAGTAAGCGGTAAGATTGCTGAAAAGATGGCGGAAATCATGACAGAGATGGGCAACCTGAACCGTCAGGTTATTTCCATCACCCACCTGCCTCAGATTGCTTCCATGGGAACCCATCATTACAAGGTTCTGAAAGAAGAAACCGAAGAGGGAACTCTTTCTCACATGAAGGAACTCAACGAGCAGCAGCGCATAGAAGAAATCGCCCAAATGCTCAGCGGAAGCGACATTACGCCTGCTGCCCTGGCAAATGCTAAGGAGTTGCTCAATAAACACAAGCAACACAAATAAGATTATGAAAAAAATAAATATGATCATGATGGGACTGATGCTCGGAGCATCGTCCCTCTATGCCCAGCCGGGTTCGGTCCAGAAACTGGCTAAGAGCGTTTTCACCTTGACTACTTTCAATCAGAAAGGCGACATTATCGCCTCTACCCAAGGTGTTTTTATCGACAACAAGGGAACGGCAATCAGCACCTTCAAGCCATTTGTCGGAGCTGTAAAGGCTAGCGTTGTTGACGCTTCCGGCAAATCGATTCCTGTTGAGGCTATCATGGGAGCCGACGAGCTCTACGATGTGGCTAAATTCCGCATCAACGCCTCTACCGTTGCTGCCCCTATCGCAACCAAGGAATCGGCTGCTGGCGACAAGGTCTGGCTGGTTCCTTATTCTATCAAGAAGCCGGCTTACCAGCAGGAGGACATCAGCAGCGTAGAGAAGTTCAAGACTACGTACAACTATTACATCTTCTCGAATAGTGCTCCCGAAAATGCAGTAGGTTGTCCGTTTGCCAACAAGAACGGACAGGTCATCGGTCTGATGCACAGCAATGGTCAGGTTACGGCCATCGACGCCAACTACGCCAAGCAGTTGAAGGTAACCGGTCTTTCGAGTCTTGACGCAGCTCTTCGCGAAACCACCATCCGTACAGCTCTTCCTGATACAGAGAACGAAGCGATGACGATGATGACTCTGAAGAAAGGCCAGACTACAGCTGATGTGTATGCGAAATATAGCGATGAGTTTATCAGCAAATTCCCTACTTCAGCCTTCGGTTACAAGGAGAAAGCCGCTTATCTGACGGATAAGGCAGAATATGATGCAGCTGCCAAACTGATGGAAGAAGGCATTAAGAAATCGGCTGCCAAGGATGAGGCTCATTCCAACTATGCCGACCTGATTTATCAGAAGATTATTTACAAGGGCGATTCTGCTTATAAGGACTGGACGCTTGATAAGGCCATAGCTGAGGCTCAGAAGGCATACGAAATCAAGGCTCAGCCTATTTACCGCCATCAGGAAGCGCAGATTAATTTTGTAAAGGGTGAGTATCAGAAAGCTTACGATACTTTCATGGATTTGACCAATACTTCACTTCTCAGCGGCGAACTCTATTTTGAGGCTGCCCAGGCTAAGAAGAATCTCAAGGCTCCTGCCAAGGAGATTGAAGTTTTGCTCGATAGTGCGATAAGCGTTGGAAGCAAGACCGGAATGGTTGCGAATTATTATCTGGCACGTGGAGAATTTCTGAAGGAGCAGGGTGAATTCCGCCGCGCTATTCAGGATTATAATATGTACGATTCCATTGCCCGTCCTGTTTCGCCAGCCTTCTTCTACACCCGTTACCAATGCGAAACCAAGTTACGCATGTGGCAGCCAGCCCTGCTTGATATTGCCCGCACCTGTTACCTGGCTCCTAAAGAGCCTACATATTTTGCAGAATGGGCAAGTCTCGACTTGCGTGTAAAGCGTTATGATGAAGGAATCAGCGCAGCCACCCATTGCATAGAGTTGGCTCCTGAATATGCTGACGGCTACCTTCTCTTAGGTCTGCTCCAGAAGGAGAAAGGAAATAAGGAAGAGGCCATCAAGAACCTGAAGAAAGCCCAGGAACTCGGCGATTCCCGCGCTGGAGAATATCTCAAGAAAATGAAGTAATTATTTTAGTAATAAATAAGAAAGTCCGTAGGCATTTTAACAGAACGCTTACGGACTTTCTTTTACATTTTAGTCATGTGGTAACCCAGCATTTTTAGCTCTACGGCTATTCCCATGAGGAACATCTGGTGAAGGGCGGCAACGAAACCACGGAAGGCTTCCTCGCTTCCAGGCTGCAGATTCAGATGAATCAGCTTGCTGTAAGAGCGCGAAGCACATTCTGCCACTACATTCGTAACAGCCTTATGCGCTTCCTCATTCAGCAGCAGAACCTTTTCGCAGATGTAATCGTCCATGTGGTCGAAATCTATTCTGTCACGAAGATATTCATAATGATTCTCTACCTTGCTGTAGAGTTCCCAATCCTCATCCCAATACTTGGCAAGCGCCATTCCTACATACATGATCCAACCCAATGAAACCGTAGGATATTTGGCAAACTCGCGAATCGCATCAGGCAGATAACTCTCGCCTACTTTCTGCCACAGCTCTTCCAAATCCGGAGCTTCCGGCAAATGAGCATCTACCTTATCAATACTCAGCAGATATTGATAAAGATCTTCCTTGAAGATCGCTTCAAAATTCTTTTTCTCTTCCATTTATCTTTTCTTTTTCTAATATTTTTTACTGAACTCTGCAAACCCTGATTCCTATCTGCACCGGATGTTTATGCATGTAAGTATAAAGCGTCATCGGTTCATCAATCACTTTCTTGTGAATGCTGCTGGCATTGAGCAGATGCAATCCGTCTTTGTGCCAGGAAGCAATACCGATGTGGGTCGTGTCGAGACCCTTCTTGTTGGTAATGATGGCGATAATGTCACCATCGTGAATAGCGTTGCGGAAAACTGCCGTGTTGGCAATCTTACCCTTCGGAACATAACGGTAACGCTTGCCGTTCACACTCTGTTCCAGCTTTCTGATTCCCGATTTCCATTCCGGATGAGCCTTAAGCATCTTATAGTTCGAAACATGTGTACTCATCCAGTTGATGTTCACGGTCTGAACGGCCGAGAAAGGAGGATTGGGTGCAATATTCTTCACGATTCCCTCGCGCTCGTTTGCATCCATCCAAATCGTGAAATAATGCTGGCGCTTCACATAGGAAATCTCTCCGTTCACATAACGCACATTTCGGAGATGTTCACAGAAAGCCAAGAAAGAAGTCTCGTTCTTCTTGGCGCACAGGGTGAGCGCCGTAACCATCTCTACGTATGTGGTGCAGTCCAGCTCACGGGTGTTCACGATGAGCACCTCTTCCTTCGTCCGGTCCAACGTGCCGCCCACATAAGGAACGCCCGCCATCTGCTTGCCAAACCAGAGCATCCAACTGGCTGGTTTCTTCTTCATCGCCCTTGCCTGCTGCAGCAGTCCTACAATCCGCAGACTGTCCTGCCGCTGATAAACCACATTCACCCTGGCTTCTCCCGGAACAGCCAGCACGCAAGCCAGCACGACAGCTGCCATTTTCGTAAATATTTTCATCTCTTCTCTTTTTATATGTTAATGATGACGTTTCCTGCCGAAGTTCACACCCACATAAATATTGAGTGAGCCAAACGAATTGTTGGTAGAAAACTGTTTTTTCTTATAGTTGTAGGAATGGATGATGGTGCTGGCGCCCGCGTACCAATGCGTGTTGTTCCACACAATACCGAAGCGGCCTATTCCATCCAGGTTCACATTCTTGAAACTGAAGTTGGTAATGTCCAGATGTTCCCTTTCATTATCCGATTTCGAGCTGTTGTAAGCCACACCTACCGAGAGCGAAGCGTTGAAGAGCCAGTTCTTGGCGAAAACCCAGTTGTAAGCATAGCCGCAGGTTACGTTCACATCGCTGTATTTCACCTTGCTGAACATCAGCGAACTGTCTATCTTGGCTTCCGGAGTTCCCCCGTTTGTCAGATTTTTGTTCAGCCGTTCATCTACAAGATTGGTCAGTTTATCCCAGTCCACCTCCAGTTCATGCTCCGTGTAACCGATTCCCAGAAGCATGGAGCCGGCACTTCTCCGCTGCACCGTACTCTGCGAATAGGCGGCAGGATAAGAGAAGCGGCGATGGTTGAAGATGTAATAAAGATTGAATCCCTTGATGCTCGATTTGAAACCATCGAAAGGAGCCTTGCGGATAGGGTCACAATCGATGTGCTCACCCAGATTCATCCGCAGAACATGATAGTCATTTCCCGTCTGTCGCCAGAACAGGTCTATTCCCAGCAGACTACTGTAGAGGCTCAGGTCAAACTCCTTTTTATTAGTGTGGTTATTCCTGAAATTAATGTGCTTCAGGTCGAACGTATAACCCAGAAACACCCATCGCCAGCCCAGATAAGGCCCCAGGCGGTAAGAAGGATCAGGCGAGAAGGAAATGCTCTGTCCTTCGCTGTTCCTGAGCGTATATTCCTCGTAGGTATTGGTGTTCTGCAGCATCACCGTATAATTGTAATGCTGGTCTTCGATATAAGCCGAATCCGTACTGTTGAATTCTCTGAAGAACCGGGTGAACACATCTCCCACCTGATGGAAGAAGGTTTTGCGATGGCGCTCTTTCACGAGGCTGTCCCGGGAATTAGACATGAACATCGTCTTGTTGAAGAGCGTTCCCAGCATGGTAGAATCCACGGGCTCCCCTGCCCTTGCCGAAGTGCAGGCAAGAGAACAGATAAATCCTACTATACAGAAACATCTCTTCATAACTTACGCTCTAATCCAGATGATGATTTTGTAAAAAATCAGTTCTTCCACAATACTCGGTCCAGCACCCAGTTCACAGCTGTAGCCGAAACACTGGTGCAGTCGCATTTTCCTATTCCCTGCAGATGCTGAATCACACTCTTGATGAGCGGCAGCTGCACATAAGGCGGATTCGGAACCGTAATCAAGTTCTTTCCTTCGCTCGTAATCACTTCTATCGGCTGGTAAGTGAACACCGAGAATGAGAGCGAACCTTTCTCGCCAATCACCTCGATGCAGTCTTCCTTCGCACTCTCATGTCCCACGAAGCACCAGCTTCCGCTGCCCGGAATTCCGCTCTCAAAGAAGAAGCACGCCGAGAGCGTATCTTCAGCCTGATAAAGATGCGCTCTGTTGGCAGGATAGCCGTGCGCACGGGTAATCACACCAAACAGATTCTGGAGCAAATCTATCTGATGAGGAGCCAGGTCGTAGAAATAGCCGCCGCCCGCAATATCCGGCTGCAGTCGCCAAGGCATTTCCTTGCCGCTCTGAAAGTCGAGATCGCGCGGAGGAACCGAGAAGCGCACCTGAACATTCACCACGTTACCGATGGTTCCGCTCTCGATAATCTCCTTTACCTTCTGGAAGTAAGGAAGATAACGGCGATAGTAAGCTACGAAGCAGGGAACACCCGTCTGCTCGCTGATGCGGTTGATGCGGATGCAGTCGTTGTAGCTCGCTGCCAGCGGTTTCTCTATGTAGCAGGGTTTGCCCGCACGCATCGCCATGATAGCGAAGGTGGCGTGAGAAGAAGGTGGCGTGGCGATGTAAACAGCATTCACATCGGGATCTTCTATCAATTCCGATGCATCCGTGTACCATTTGCGCACATGATGGCGCTCAGCATAGCTGCGTGCCTTGTTCTCGCTTCGGCTCATCACAGCCACCACCTGCGAACCCTCCACTTCGTTGAAAGCCGGTCCGCTTTTCTTTTCGGTTACTTCTCCGCAGCCGATAAATCCCCAATTAATCTGTTTCATTCTCTGTTGGTTTATTCTCTCCCGAAAGATTATTCTCCGGCGAGCGATTTGTTGATTTCGTCAATATAGTCGAGCACCTCATCACGTCCCATCTTCTTTTCACTACTGGTAATGAAATAAGGTGGAAGTGCTTCCCAGCGGTCTTCCAGCGCATGCATCCATTTCTCCGCATTCATGCGAGCCTTGACCGGACCCAACTTGTCGGCCTTGGTAAAGACGATGCAGAAAGGAACGCCGCTCTCGCCCAGCCAGTCTACAAACTCGCGGTCTATCTTCTGCTGGTCGTGGCGCACGTCGATGAGCACAAAGACATTAGCCAACTGCTGGCGCTGCAGAATATAACTGCTTATCATTTGTTCCAGCTGCTTCTGTACGGTCTTCGAACGCTTGGCGAAACCATAGCCAGGAAGGTCAACCAGATACCATTCGTTGTTGATGATGAAGTGGTTGATAAGCAGCGTCTTACCCGGTGTAGCTGAAGTCTTAGCCAAACCCTTGTGGTTGCAGAGCATATTGATGAGGCTCGATTTTCCCACATTACTTCTGCCGATGAAAGCATATTCAGCCTTCGTATCTTTCGGACACATGCTCACTCGTGGAGCCGATATTGTAAATTCTGATTTCTTAATTTCCATTCTTTCTATTTTCTTTTATAAATGTTTATTATTAACGGCCGCACATCAACTAATCATAAAGTTCAATGTTCAACGCTCAAAGTTCAAAGTCTAGAGCATTTCAGCCAGTTCCAGCCATCTCATTTCCTTCTCATCAAGTTCATCCTTGATTTCAGGCAGGCGTTTGCTTTTCTCCGTCAGTTCCTCAACCGATAGATTTCCGCTGCAGAGTTCCTCTTCCAGCTTCTTCTGTTCCTCGGTCAGCGCATCTATTTCCTGGGTCAGCTGCTCATATTCGCGCTTCTCCTTGTAGCTCATCTTGCGCTTGTTCTCAAAATTGGCGTCGCGCTTGGCCGTGCCAGCTCCGTCGCTTTCTGCCGTAGCATTTCCGTTCTTTGCCGGTTTCGCCTGTTCCGCCTCGTCCTTCGCCTGCATCCGGCTCCATTCCCTGTACTGCGTATAGTTGCCTGGGAAATCCTGTATTTCGCCTTCGCCCTTGAAAACCAGCAGATGGTCTACTACCTTGTCCATGAAATAGCGGTCGTGGCTCACCACGATGACGCAACCCGCAAAATCCTGAAGATATTCTTCCAGTACCTGCAGCGTCTGGATGTCGAGGTCGTTGGTCGGCTCGTCCAGCACCAGGAAGTTCGGATTCCTCATCAGCACCGTACAGAGGTAAAGCTTGCGCTTCTCGCCGCCGCTCAGCTTGTAAACGTAGTTGTGCTGCTCCTCGGGCGTAAAGAGGAAGAACTGCAGAAACTGCGAAGCCGTCATGTGCTTGCCGCCCAGATCTATGTAATCGGCAATCTCCGTAATCACGTCAATCACCTTCTGGTCTTCACGGAATTTCAGTCCCTCCTGCGAGAAATAGCCGAAGCGAACCGTCTCACCGATGTCAAACTTGCCGCTGTCGGGCTGAACCTCGCCCAGCAGCATCTTGATGAAGGTCGATTTTCCCGTTCCGTTATTACCCACAATGCCCATCTTCTCGAAGCGGGCAAAGTTGTAGTAGAAGTTGTCGAGAATCACCTTTTTCTGTCCCCTGTCGTCGAAAGCCTTGCTCACATACTGGCATTCAAAAATCTTCGAACCTATATAAACGGTAGAAGCCTTCAGCCTTACCTGCCGGTCTTCGATGCGCTGCTTCGCCACCTTCTCCAACTCGTAGAAAGCATCCTCGCGATATTTCGCCTTGTGTCCGCGCGCCTGAGGCTGACGGCGCATCCAGTCGAGTTCCCTGCGGTAGAGATTCTTCGAATGCTGAATTTCGGCTCTCAGATTGTCCATTCTCTCCTGCCTCTTCTCCAGATAATAGGCATAATTGCCGCGGTAGGTGTAGATGGTGCGATCGTCGAGTTCCAGAATCGTATTGCACACCTTGTCCAGGAAGAATCGGTCGTGCGTAACCATGAAGATGGTCTTGTTGCCGCGGTTCAGATAACCTTCCAGCCACTCTATCATCTCCAGGTCCAGGTGGTTGGTCGGCTCGTCCAGCATCAGGAAGTCGGGTTCCGTAATCAGCACATTCGCCAGCGCCACTCGCTTCTGCTGTCCGCCGCTGAGCTGTCCCATCGGCTGTTCCAGGTTGGTAATGTGCAGCTGTGTGAGAATCTGTTTCGCCTTCAGCACCTTCTCCGGATCATCCTCATGATTGAAGCACGCCTGCAGCACACTTTCCTCCGGATCAAACTGCGGCGACTGCTCCAGATAGCCCACCTTCAAGTCGCGTCGGTAGATGATGTCTCCGCTCTCGTGTCCCTCTTTATCCATCAGCACCGACATGAGTGTAGACTTTCCCGTGCCGTTTCTCGCCACGAGTCCCACTTTCTGTCCTTCAGCGATAGAGAAGGAAATATTATCAAAAAGAACCTGTGCACCAAAGCGTTTGGTGAGGTTTTGAACGTCTAAATAGGGTATTTGACTAGCCATTTTTATTTTTTTTGTGCAAAGATAGGCAAAATATTTGGCAGAAACAAATTTTTTAATTATCTTTGCACACGAATTTATCAATCAATACCGTGTTTCCATTCAGAAACGCGACATTTCAGAAAGAAAATCATTAATATACAATATATAATATATGTATAGCAAAGAAGAATTACAAGCAAAGAGTGTCGTTCAGTTGAAGGACATTGCCAAGGAACTTGGAGCCAAGGTAAAGAAGAGCGATAACAAGGGAACTATCGTCTACGCCATTCTCGACGCCCAGGCAGAACAGCCAGCTCCTGAAGCAGCCCCTAAGCGCAAGCGCACCCGCATTGCAACCAAGAAAGAAGACCGTGTTTATTCCGTACACGGCAATGAAGGAGAGAATTTCGACGTGCAGAAGAACCAGGTATTGGGTCCTAACGGCGGCGAGACTGCTCCTCAGGCTATGAGCGAAACTGCCCCAGCCCCAGCGGTTGAGGAAGAAATCCGGTTCAGCCCGGCAGAGCAGAGTTTACAATCATCTGCCCAGAAGCAGACTCTAAACCAATCAGGCGAAGACATCGAGGCTCAGGTACTTGCCAACTTCCCGAAACACCGCGGCAGAAGAAGCAAGGCTGAACTCGAAGCTATTGCAGAAGCCAGAGCAGCTGCCATCAGAAAGCATCAGGCGGTAAAAGCCGAGCTAGAAGCGCAGATGGCGAAAGATGCACAGGAGACGGCTAACCAGCAGGCTGCTACTGAGGCAGAACAGCCGGAAGAGGCAACAGCCGATAACCAGCAGACTGCTCCTGAGCAGGCAGCACCTGAGCAAGCTGCCGTTCCTGAAGAGCAGTTCTCTGCCGGAAACGCTGAGAGCGCTAACATCAGCGGCGATTTGCAGGCGATGCTCCAGGCTAAGATGAATGCACAGAACGCAGCAGCAGCTCCAGCTCCGGCAGCAGCTCCGGCTCCAGCTGAGGAGGCAAAGGAAGAAGCTACTGAAAAAACTGCAACCGATAAGAAACAGGAGTCAGCTCCTATCCACTATACTGAAGGTATGAAGGTAGAACTCGATGCAGACGGAACCTGGAAGGGTGATCCGGGCGATGGAACCGATTTCATCCCGGTAGTCGACATTCCTATCGAAGACCAGGCTGCCATTCCTACTGTCGACATCTTCGACCGTCCTACCACTCCGCAGACTTCTCACCAGCACACACCTGCTGCTGCCCCTGCAGCCAAGAACAAGCAGGAAGCACCAGCCTACGATTTCAGCAATCTCGTGAAATCCAACGGTGTGCTCGAAGTGATTTCAGAGGGCTACGGATTCCTGCGCAGCAGCGATTACAATTACCTTTCTTCACCGGACGATGTTTATGTAGCATCCAGCTTCGTCAAGAAGTTCGGTCTGAAGACTGGCGATGTCATCGAGTGCAAGGTGCGTCCGCCTCACGAGGGCGAGAAATACTTCCCGCTCACCAGCATCATCAAGATCAATGGCCGTGACCCGTCAGAGGTTCGTGACCGTGTTCCTTTCGAGCACCTCACCCCACTCTTCCCTGATGAGAAGTTCAATCTCTGTGGCGACCGCCGCACCACCAATCTCAGCACCCGCATCGTAGACCTCTTCTCGCCAATCGGTAAGGGTCAGCGTGCGCTCATCGTGGCTCAGCCTAAGACCGGTAAGACCATCCTCATGAAGGATATTGCCAACGCCATCGCAGCCAACCATCCTGAGGCTTACCTCATGATGCTGCTCATCGACGAGCGTCCTGAGGAGGTTACCGACATGGCACGCACCGTGAATGCAGAGGTTATCGCCTCTACCTTCGACGAGCCAGCAGAGCGCCATGTCAAGATTGCCGGAATCGTGCTCGAGAAGGCTAAGAGAATGGTAGAATGCGGACACGATGTTGTCATCTTCCTCGATTCCATCACCCGTCTCGCCCGTGCCTACAACACCACAGCTCCTGCATCTGGTAAGGTGCTTACCGGTGGTGTAGATGCAAACGCCCTCCAGAAGCCTAAGCGTTTCTTCGGTGCTGCGCGTAACATCGAAGGCGGCGGTTCGCTCACCATCATCGCTACTGCCCTCATCGATACAGGTAGTAAGATGGATGAAGTCATCTTCGAGGAGTTCAAGGGAACAGGTAACATGGAGTTGCAGCTCGACCGCTCACTCAGCAACAAGCGCATCTTCCCTGCTGTCAACCTCATTTCTTCGTCTACCCGTCGCGACGATCTGCTGCAGGACAAGACAACGCTTGACCGCATGTGGATTCTGCGCAAGTATCTGTCAGATATGAACGCTATCGAGGCGATGAGCACCATCCACAAGAACATGCAGCATACTCGCAACAACGACGAGTTCCTGCTCTCTATGAATTCATAACCCCTCATCCGGGTTTAACCATACTAGAATATCCGGCAAAAGGCTCCGTTCATCGGCAGTCTTTACTAGATATAAATGAAGAGAGATTTGAAAGAGAAGGGCAAGTTCCATTTCCGGGATTTGCCCTTCGTGCTTTTTTACTGTTTAAAATCATTAAAAAAATATTCCATTTCATTTTTTATTCGTATCTTTGCTTACCTAAACACAGAGGGTCGCAAAGCCCCAATATAAATAATGTATAACTTAAAATCAAAAGAACCATGAGCAAATATTTTGCAGAATCAGAATTGATTATCAATGAAGACGGAAGCTGCTTCCACCTTCATCTTCGCCCGGAACAAGTGGCTGATAAAGTAATCCTCGTTGGCGACCCAGGTCGCGTAGCCCTCGTAGCCTCCCATTTCGATGAGAAGGAATGCGAAGTTTCAAGTCGGGAATTCCACGCCATCACCGGCACATATAAAGGCAAGCGAATCACCGTGCAGAGCACCGGAATAGGATGCGATAATATCGATATCGTAGTCAACGAGCTCGATGCGCTGAAGAACATCGATTTCAAAACCCGCACCGAGAAACCCGAGCACACCACGCTCACCCTCGTGCGCATCGGAACCTGCGGCGGCCTGCAGCTCAACTGCCCTGCCGGAACCTTCGTAGCCTCGCAGAAGAGCATCGGTTTCGACGGACTCATCAACTTCTATGCCCGTCGCAACGAAATCTGCGACCTCGAAACAGAGGCAGAATTCAAGCGCCAGGTAAAATGGAACGACCAGATTGGCAACCCATACTGTGTAGACAACAATCCGGAACTGCTCAACCAGATAGCCGGCGATGATATGGTACGCGGAATCACCATAGCCTGTGGCGGTTTCTACGGACCTCAGGGCCGCGAACTCCGTGCCCCACTTGCCGACCCGGAACTTAATCAGAAGATTGAAGCTTTCGAGTATAACGGTCTGCGCGTCAACAACTTCGAGATGGAGAGTTCAGCCCTTGCCGGTCTTTCCCTTCTCCTCGGGCATAAGGCATTAACCTGCTGCATGGTCATCGCCAACCGCCGTGCCCTCAGCGCCAACACCGGCTACAAGAGCACCATCGACAAATTGATAAAAGTTGTATTAGATAGAATCTAGCTCCATTGCAGCAATACGCCCTGAAAGGGCAGAAGCTCCTAGCCCAGGGCAACACCCTGGGTTAAAACAGCAAACAACCCTGTCGCCCTGAAAGGGCAAAAGCTTTAAAATACGAATCAATAAATGAAGAATCAAGAAGAATGTATCTGCGCCCTGGCAACCCCAGCCGGCGGTGCCATCGGAATCATCCGACTCAGTGGCTCTAACGCCATTACCATCACCGACAAAATCTTCCAGTCTGCCAACGGCAAATCCCTGGAAGAAGCCAAGCCCTACACGCTGCATTATGGCGAAATCAAGGATAAGGATGGCAACACCATCGATGATGTACTGGTGAGCGTGTTCCGTGCACCCCACAGTTATACAGGCGAGAACTCCACCGAGATTTCCTGTCATGGCAGCCGATACATTCTTCAGCAGGTTCTCCATCGCTTTACGGAGGTAGGATGTCGCCAGGCAGAACCGGGCGAATACACCCGTCGTGCCTATCTCAACGGAAAGATGGACCTCTCTCAGGCAGAAGCCGTAGCTGATCTCATCGCCTCTACCAACAAGGCAACCCACAAGATGGCGCTCAGCCAACTGAAAGGTCATTTCAGCAACGAGCTCTCCCTCCTTCGCGAAAAATTATTAAAGATGACTTCGCTCCTGGAGTTGGAGCTCGACTTCAGCGACCACGAAGAACTGGAGTTTGCCGACCGCAGCGAACTCCAGGCACTAGCCGAAGAAATCAATCACAAGATTACCACCCTCGCCCACTCCTTCGAAACCGGCAATGCCCTAAAGCAGGGAGTAGCCGTAGCCATCGTAGGCAAGACGAATGTGGGCAAGAGCACCCTGCTCAACCGTCTGCTCCACGAGGAGAAGGCAATCGTGAGCGACATTCACGGAACCACCCGAGACGTAATCGAAGACACCACCCTCATCGACGGAATCACCTTCCGCTTTATTGACACAGCCGGAATCCGCAAGACGGATGATGTGGTAGAAAACATCGGAATAGAGCGCACTTTCCAGAAGATGGAAGAGGCGAAGATAGTAATCTGGCTATTGGATGAGCAGCCGTCAGCCTCAGAAATCAAGGAGATGAAGCTGAAGAACCAGGGCAAGAAGCTGCTGGTAGTATTTAATAAGATGGATAAACTTGAGAATGATAAACTTGCGTTCGATAAGTTCACCCATTCCTGCGGCTCAGATTCCAGCGAACCAGAAGCCCCACTCTTCATCAGTGCCCGCACAGGCGAGAACGTTTCATCCCTGGAGCAGGCATTAGTAAGAGCCGCTGATATTCCAGAGATTACCGAGAACGACGTCATCATAACGAGTGCCCGCCACTACGAGGCCCTACTCCGTGCCCATGATTCCCTCTCCCGAGTATTGGAGTCGATGGAAATGGGCATGAGCGGCGACATCATCGCCGAAGACCTGAAAATGGTATTGGAAGAATTGGGTGAAATCACTGGCGGACAGATCAGTAGCCAGGAAACGCTAAATAATATCTTCAAGCACTTTTGCATCGGAAAGTAAGTCGTGATAAACAACGATTAATATCGACAACAAATGATAGTTAAGGTGCTCAAAATGAGCACCTTTCTTTTTAGCCTTACTATTTGGTTATAATCAATGGTAAGGCTTTTTTAGCACCTTTTTGTACCGCTCTTGTACCTCCACTTTTCAAAAGTAATAATTTGAGACTCCATTTTTGGCAAATGAGTGCAAGATTGCCGAGAGTTTTGGACAATGATGGACGATGATATAAGACTATTGAAAATAAACGGAGTAATGACAGACGACTTTTTCTACAATAAATTAAGTAAAAAAGTATAAAAAGCGTACAAATGACAGCAAGCAAAGAAAGAATTCTAAAAATTTGCGAGTATTGTGGGAAGAGCTTCTATGCATCAAAATCCACAACTCGTTATTGCTCCAAGCAATGCAACAGTTATGCCTATAAGGCAGCAAGACGTGAGGAGAAAGTAAAGATGGCTGAGACAATGAGCCACCGAAAAGCTTCCGAGAAATCCATGTCTGAAATCCTCGTTAAAGAATACCTCACTATTCAAGAGGTCGCTATACTTTTGGGACTAAGCAGACAGACCATATATAATATGGTGTATAGTGGTAAGTTGCGAGCATCCAAGATTACTTCTCGTTTATCTTTAATCAGAAAGCGAGATATAGATTATCTTGTTGATAGTTTGCCATACACCACAAAAAAAAGTGCTTCAAAAGAAGCAGTTCATGCAAACCGAGAGCTACCTGTTCCAGAATATTACTCTGCCAAGGAAATTGCAGAAGTCCACAACACTTATGAGACCGCCATCTATGAGATAGTCAAGAAAGTCAAGATTTCAAGAATATCCATACAAGGAAGAGTATATTGGAACAAGAAAGAGGTGGATGATTATTTTGCACACCTGTCTCCAGATCCAACCATCAGTGAATGGATGACTGTTATGGACATTCAACAGAAATATTGTATGACGAAAACAGCCGTATATAGTTTCGTTAGTCACAATGCTATTCCAAGAAAAATGGAAGGTAACAATGTCCTGTATTCCAAACGTCATGTACAAATGGCAAAAGGTGAATCCGTAGAAGACCAGCTTTATTATACAATACCGGAGGCCATGAAGTTGTATGGTTTAAGTCAGGACCAGATTTATAAGCGTATCAAGAAATACGCTATTGAAAAGGTGAAGATTGGCAAGTATATCAAGATTTCCAAGCGAGATTTAGAGAAAGCTATCGGCAAGCCTAAGGTTATTTAGCGGTTATCAAAAGGTTAAGTTGTACCCCATTACATAACTCTATTATTTTGCAATCGATTTCAAAGATCTCTTAATACGGGATCATATATGAAACATAAGTATCACATTATAAAAAGTAAACATCATGGTAAATACATGTACAAGAGTTTCTCTTCGCCAAAGAGCGATTAAAAACGACCGTATTTCTCTTTATTTGGATTTCTATCCACCAGTACGCAACCCTGAGACTATGCAAATGAGTCGCAGGGAATATTTAGGTATCTATATCTATGCTCATCCAAAGAATGAGATGGAACGTGAGTTTAATACAGATATGCTCAACAAAGCAGAGGCCATCCGTTGTATCAGAACCCAATCACTCATCAATGAAGAATTTGGTTTTTTGGACAAAACACGACAGAAAGCTGATTTTTTGGCATACTTTGAGAAGATGACACATAAGAAAGATGACAAGTGGACATGTGTCTACAAGCATTTCTTCAAATTTGTTCAAGGTCATTGTACATTTGGGGATGTGACAGTGGAACTTTGCAAAAAGTTCAGAGAGTATCTTCTGAATGCAAATCAGTTGAATCGAACAAAACAAAAGGTATCTCTCAACTCTGCAGCAGGTTACTACTCTACTTTCCGTGGTCTCTTAAAAATCGCCTATCGTGACAAGTGGCTGCGTGAGAACATCAATGACTATCTGGACAAGATTGAGCCACAAGATGTAAAGAAGGAGTTTCTTACCCTCGATGAAGTAAAGCAGTTGGCAGCTACTCCTTGCGATATACCTGTACTGAAGTCTGCCTCCCTCTTTGCTTGCCTCACAGGATTGCGAATCAGCGACATCTTAAAATTGCGTTGGGAAGACTTCGAGATAGCTCCCGACCAAGGCTATTGCTTGCGTATTCGTACCCAGAAAACTCAGACCGAGGCAACCTTACCTATCAGCAACGAGGCATACGAACTATGTGGTGAACCAAGCACGGGTATCGTGTTCAAGGGATTGAAGCGCAGCATGATTAACCATCCCCTTAAAGCATGGTTGAAGAAGGCAGGAATCACCAAGCCATTTTCATTCCATTGCTTCCGGCACTCGTATGCAACAATCCAAATCGCCTTAGGCACAGATATTTACACGGTTTCGAAGATGCTCACCCATAAGAATGTAAGCACAACACAGATATATGCCGACCTCGTGAACGCAAAGAAAAGAGAGACAGCAAATAAGATTTCTCTTAAATAAATCCATTGCATTCATTTCATGGTGCCCGATATTGAAAAAATGTTCAATATCGGGCTTTTTAGTTAAAGGCTCCTAAAAGTTTTACGTGAGTCACGCGTGACTCACGTGTCTGTTTCTGCAGTTTTTCCTATTTTTGCACCACAAATGATTAATAATACGCAATATGAAACAGTTTAAAAAAGAATTTTTGACACAGCATTTATTGGTTTTGTGTGCAATGTCTATCATTGGTGCACTTGTTCGCAACGAAGCTATGCAATATGGTGTAGACACCTTTAGCTGCAACTTGACGTTCGTTATCTCAACCACCGTACTGATGGTTGTTTATCTCCATGCATTAGATAGTATCGTACGATTGCTTGCCCCATGGTTTAAGCATATCTTTTGTAATACAGTAAACAATACAGAAAGAAAGCGTCTGTCTTCTATTGTCATCAATGAAACAAATACATATGATGAGGGAGAAAAGCTAAATCTGGAAGATGTAACTTTCGTCTATGCAGACGAAGCCTCTTCTTGTATTACAAGCTATGAACAGTTGAGACAGGAAGCATTGGAAGACAAAGCCAAAAAGGAAAAGGTCTTGTTAAACTCAGCTATCGATTATACCAGAAGAACTTTTGCTGCCTACATGAAAGAGGAGCATTTGAACCAACTTTGTGACAACATCGCTATTTTCCAATGTTGTGCCTCTACACACATGAGACATCATTCATTGATTGTTGATAAGGCTATTCGTACTATAGACTTAATGCATTATGCTTGGAATATAGGAAACCTTTTCAAGAAGAAAGGCATTGATACAGCAACCTTTATAAAACAAGTTTTTGCTGATGCGCTGGTTGATGTGGAAATATCCACTATTATAAGGAAGTTAAGAATGGAAGGTACCTGCATCATAGAATTACTACCAAGCTTAGATGTTCAAGGCGGAATCAAGACACATTATTGTTACTGATAAGCATTGAGCGGTTTTTCAGAGGTTATATCTCAGTGATATTTATCTCCATTACATAACTCATTTACTTTGTACCCGAATAATAAAAATGAACAGATATGATAAATGAAAGTATCACCTTTGATAAGTTACCACAAGCGGTATCTTATTTAACAGAACAAGTTATCGAGTTGAAGCAAATGGTATCAGCACTTCAACCTATATCATCAGCAAATAACCATATATTGGTTGAGATTGATGAGGCTGCTATTATTATTATGAAGTCGAAGCCAACCATTTATCGATTGGTTAACCAAGGCATTCTGCCATCCTATAAAAAAGGTAAGAAGCTATATTTCTATAAGGATGAGCTGCTTGCATGGATTGAGAATGGTCGAAAAGCTACCAAGGAGCAGAACCATTCTGAAATGCTAAAAGCCATGCAAGGAGGAATGAAGCGCAAACCCAAGTCAATGTATAATTTTTAACTCTATGCCAAATGACAGCTTTAAATAACAATAAGGAAACTTCCATCAATCCAATGATTATCATGGATAAGGCTATTGATATGAGTACTCGCCTATCAGGAAGCCAGTTTCCCGTAAGCATCTTTCCTGCCAAGATTCAGAGAATCATCAAGGAGGTACACGAATGCCACAGTTTTCCTACCGACTATATATCAGCAGCCATACTCACTGCATTGGCTGTTGGTATCGGCAACACGCACTTGGCACAGATGAAACAAGGTTGGCTTGAAAGTCCTATCTTATACATGGCTCTTATCGGAAGACCAGGAGCCAACAAGAGCCACCCACTTAGCTTCGCTATGAAGCCATTCCTCGATTACGACTATGAGCAAAACAAGTTGTTCGAGGAGCAATACAGTAAGTTTGAGGAAAAAATGTGCATGTCTCGCAAGGAACGCATTGAAAATGGAGAGGATGGATTTCCGCAAGAACCTGTACGCAAACGTTTCTTGGTCTCTGATGTCACACCAGAAGGCTTGAGCTATATTCATGCGCAGAACAAGAGGGGTTTGTGCCTATGGACAGACGAGCTATCTGCATGGTTCAAGAACTTCAACCGCTATAACAATGGTTCAGAGGAACAGTTCTGGCTATCTGTCTTTAGCGCCAAGACAACCATATCAGACAGAAGAAGTTCCAAGAGTTCCATTTTCATTAAACGCCCCTATATCTCAGTAATCGGAACCATCCAAAAGAAGATACTTAGTGAGTTGGCGAAAGGCGAACGCTCCAACAACGGCTTCATCGATCGCATTTTGTTCGTCATGCCTAACCTTCAGCAGAAAGCGAGATGGAGTGACCGAGAGTTGCCCGATAATATAGAGCGAGATTGGCAAACCATCATTCAACACCTTATTGATATGGAGTGTCCAATAAATGAGCAACAGGAAATCGAGCCTCATGTCTTATCATTCACTGAAGAAGCTAAGGCAAGGCTCTATGAATGGCAGCATCATTTCTCCGAGCAATGCGACAATGAAACAAATGATACCATTGTCAGCATCTATTGCAAATTGGAGATATACATCATCCGTTTCTGTCTGATTATTCAATTGGCACGATGGACATGTGGAGAATGTGATAAGGAAGCCATCGACCTGCTGAGTGTAGAGCGAGCCATCCGATTGACAGATTATTTCAAGAACTCTGCCATATCAGTACAAAATATCCTCAACGAGAATATGCTCACCGCTCAACAACAAGCAATCGTCAACCATCTTCCTGCAACATTCACCACGGCCCAGGCTCATGATGTCGCCAAAGAGAACGACATGAAGTCAAGGACATTGGAAAGATTTCTGAATGATAACATCGGAGTCCTATTTCGCAAAGAGAAGCATGGGGAATATTCAAAGATTAACTCGTGACGGTATTGTCGGTTTTGTCGCTTTTGGCGGTTTTAATACCAAAAGCGACAAAACCGACAGAACCGCCACATAAAAAAGAAATGAAATGAGTACACATAGATTCATATTAGAGCCATACAAAGGCATCGCTACCCGACATACATGTCCAGAATGTCATAAGAAACGTAGCTTCGCCCGATATATTGACACAGAAGGGAAGATTGAGTTTCCTCCCTACGTGGGTCGTTGCAACCATGAGCAAAGTTGTGGTTATCACTTCACTCCCAAGGATTTTTTTGAGAAGAATCCTGAGAAGAATGAGACATTCACAAAGGATGAGACTATTTCATATAAGAAGAGAGAAATGCTGAAGCCATTACCCACTTCTTATATAGACGAGAACATCATGCGAAGTTCTCAGAAATGTTATGAGGCAAACAACCTTTTCTTGTTTTTATCTTCTCAATTCGGTGAAACAGCTACTCTTTCTTTGATGGAGAAATATCATATCGGAACTTCCAAACACTGGACTGGTGCCACGGTATTTTGGCAAGTTGACAATCAAGGCAAGGTGAGAACTGGTAAGGTAATGCTCTATAATCCTGAGACAGGTAAGCGAGTAAAAGAACCATACAGCCATATTTCATGGGTACACTCGCTTATCCCCCACAAGGATTTCAATCTCTGTCAATGCTTCTTTGGTGAGCATCTTATCAATGTAGCCAAGACCAAGCCTATAGCATTGGTTGAAAGTGAGAAGACAGCCTTGATAGCCTCCTACTATCTTCCTCAATTCTTATGGATAGCAAGTGGTGGTAAGAATGGTTGCTTTAACACGAAGTCGTTATCTGTTCTGAAAAACAGAGATGTGGTCTTATTCCCTGATTTGGGAGCGACAACAGTTTGGCAAGATAAGCTGCCAATGATGCAAGCTCTCGGCATCCGTGCAACGCTTTTCGACTTTTTAGAGCATCAAGCCTGTGAAGAAGATAAAGCTAAAGGCTTGGACATTGCTGATTATTTGCTCAAAATCAAGCCTGCAGAAGCAAAACTTCAAGCCCTCATCAAACAGAATCCTGCCATTCGGAAGTTGATAGATGTCTTCAAACTCGAAATTGTTGACGAGCCTCAACCACGTTTCCGCACTCCTAAAAGTCAACGTGGTTTCAGACTCTGAGATGATTTGAAAAATCGAGGTATCTGACGATAGCAAGTTATGTTTTGAGTTACTCAAAACCTTTCGAGTTACTCTCGAAAGCACTTGCCTATCGGTAGATACCTCTCCAAAGTCGAGTATCTGAATCAACCTATCGGTAAGCAGAGAATTGCATATATGATGACTTACTGTCGTATAGATTCATTGATTTACTGTCGTATATATATGCATGTCATATGATAAAACGTTTTACATGGAATGAGTAGAAAAAGCCAATTTTTTCTTTCTACTATATATGTCATCGATTAATGATTCCTATTCTTGCGACAACTCCCAAGGCATACACCTACTATATGAAGATAAAGGCATTTGCTTGCCATCATACTCTTGTACGATTTGTTTGCGAAATAAAAGTCCAGAGTCATGTTCTTCCCACTTTATGCCCGTCACATAAGCCTTACCTTCTATCATTTTGATACCTATTGTATAATAAATCTTGTACCCATTACCATCACCATATGAAAGAATGAAGTCACTGCGTTCTACAAAATCCGTAGTTTTGTCTTTCCATGGTTTAACCAGCATTTCATATGGTAACCACCCTCCAGTAGGCTCTCCATTGCCTATCACATTATCATAAACCTCCTGTTTATTTTTATACTCAACAAGCAAGAGACGATCAGAGCAAATCGGAGGTATAGGAGCATCTTTCCAACTATCAAAATTAGGAGACAAAATTGCCACCCTAAAATCTTTAGCGAGCTTTAAGCTATCAACTACATCATAATTGGTTGAGATAGCAACTCCATGCCATTTATTAAATTCATCAATACATTGAGGACAATCCTTTATCCATAATGTGTCATTACAAAATACCATGGGAAGTTTGCGTTTGCCAATGGCAGAGATTTTCATTTTTCCACCCTGTTTGGTAAGTGTATATGGTCTTTGAATATGTAGGGAATCTGTTTGCAGATGCACTATATAAACATTCTTGTCATATTTCATCTTTTCCACATACAAAGAACCAAATACACTATCATTAAGGGTATCTATATCGCACCCATATATATCAAAATTCATCCTATTAACGTCAGCAACAATATCATCACAGCAGAAGTTTTTGAGGAATGATACAAAATCGTCTTGCAAAGCTTGACAGTAGGCTTTGCCTTTAGAATCATCGACATTAACTCTTTGAGCATAATAGTCATTACAGCCAACATAAAACTTCCTGAAAAATTCCGCTATGCTGTCATTCTCAGAGGTTTCTGTGCATTGGACTTTTTGATTGCAACCACAAAGGGGCAAAATGACCACCAATAATAAAATTATCTTTTTTACCATATTTTCCACCAAATAATGATTATACACAAATAAATTTCGTGCCATTAAAAGGCACATAAAGTCAAAAACAGATATAGAATCTTTACTAATTGTCCTTACGACTGTCAATCCGCAGGGACAACTTCAGTTTTCAAATCCTTGACAATAGGTATGCCATAAAGACCTTTACACAAAGTTACATTCACGGTATCACCCTGGTCACATGTTTTATAAATATCAGAATCATCCAATCTAAAGTATTCTTTATTATCTAAAAATATTAAACTCACATTAAACTTTGAAAACCAATGTCTATAACCATTGTTTGTTATATGTTTCTTCCCCATAACATACGCTTCTCTATGATAGGATTCCGAATTAGCAAACCAATAGTTAGTTGATTGAACCAGCATAATCAGCAATCCAGTAATAAAAATACCGACACAGCACCCGAAAAATATAGCAAATGGAACTTCTTTTCCCTTAGCTCCAACAACGAACAACAATACAAAAATAGCTATGGCAGGTATGATTCCCCACACCCAAAATGGAAATTCAAGGATTGTATGTGCAGAGATGTAACTGTAATAAAGACCAATCCTCGTTACAATAAAGATAAAAGCAATATTTGCTACCCACCTCATAATCTTATTCTTTCTCATGCGTTTAACAAAGCACACAAGTTTCTTGAACCATTCTTTTTTTATGAACGGTTCGAGAAATTTTAGACATTCAATCTTGCTACTTTGTTTTGTTGATACTTTCATACGTCTTTATTTTATGTTTTATGAAATGAACGATTGACATTTGATTTTATTGCATAGAATTGCAGCATTATCTCAAAATACTGATCTATCAATGGTTTTATACGTATTACGCTATATTTTAATAATCATAGAAAACTTGGCGACATGCATATATTTCAATTAAAATCGAATGATATGCTTTATAAAATAGAGCCAGCTTGGATTCTATTACTGGAACATATTACGGTGTATTACCGTCTGATGTTGAAACAACACTCACGTTAAATGCTGATGGCACCTATTTGTTGATACAGTCATACAATGAAAAGTAGAACAAACAGGAAAGGTTAAGAGGTACTTTCCAAGTGCTTGACTACAACATCCTGATGCTTGTGCGTCCTTAAAGCGGTGAGCATACCTTCTACAAGGTGAAGGATGCCAACCATATTATTCTGATAGATTCGTTTGGCAATGAACCCCAAATAGAGGAAAGAAAGAATTACATTCTGAGGAAGGAAAGATAAAATGCAAATAAACTGTGTTAAGCCATAATTATTTATAGCCTAACACAGTTTATTTCACACGCTCAATGACAAGAATAACAGTGTTAAAATGTAATCGAATTAGAAAAAGAAATTCCTGTTACACCACTGCTTTCTAATTTATCCTTTAAACCCTCCGACACATAGATATTAAAATCGAAAGGCAGTAAAAAAAATAAATCTAAAGACCTATCAAAATTTTCTTTTAATACGATTTTATTTAATGAAACACCAAATGAACCATCTTCGTCTTTCGCTTTTAACTCCATATAGTGCTCATACGACTTTATTTTTATTGGCCCTTTATTTAGAAATTCCCATTCTGTTTGGTAAAACTCTGATTCTTCGTAATTTAAAGCATCTACAAGATTTGGTTGTGATAAGTGCAGCCAATAGTACTCATATTCTTGGTCATTTGTTTTAATAGATGCTTCAAAAAACTGATGTTGCATGACATGTGAACTATCAATTATCTCTTTGACTTTGGAACTGATTAAAAAATCAGTAAATGGACCTGCTGTAGAACTTAAGACATCTGTAAACTTTGCTTTCTTTTTCAAACGAAAACTTAACTTTGGCTTTATGCCCGAAAATATTTTCCAAGAACTGATTTGTTGTGCTTGGAATACAGACAAGCAATCGACTTGCGGATATATGCTGTATGCCTCTTTCTGTAAAATATAATATTTTTTCATCTTTTTGAACCCCTTTCTTTGAAAAGAACGTAAAATCAATAGTTTTATTGCTATGATTGTACTTTTATTAATCGCTTCACTCGTTGTACGGTATTTACCCCTTAAACAGATGATTTCCCGACAACAGGAGTCGATAACATTACAATAAGCCCACAAAAGGAAGACCAGATATATGATTTGTCTGGAAAAAAGGTAACAAGCATAGAGAACGGACGCATATATATTATTAATGAGAAAAAGGTAATATCTACAACTCATTAAAAAGAAAAATATTAGAAAGGAATTATGGAAAGCGATATTTGCCCATAATTCCTTTTATTTTTATATGCCCCCACCAACTCCAATTGGATATAATCAAAACGGTACGACCGGTTTCCAGAAATCGCTAATTTGATTTAGTTTCAAGTTTCTCTTCCAAACATTAGCTTTAATAAAATGCTCTTCATAAACAGCCCTGTCTCGCTCTGGATAAATGTTCCCTTTCCAATATTGTCTCAATTCGGCAACCTTAATGAGATGTCCATTGGTGCATACATATTTTGCATATTCGTTCTCTGCGGAAGAAACATACACTCTTGAAAGAATACACTTGTATTTGTCGCTGATTTTGGGGTTTGGAATATCTTTGAATTCTTCAATTTTGTCATAATGTTCAGTATTAGGATTCCAAACACATGCATCAAAATGTTTAGTGCCAGAAGCACCAAAGCTACCCAAATAAAACAGCACATCTTCTTTTATACCGTCAAAATTCAAGTCAGTCAACAGACAACTATCAATACGTTCTTCATTTGGTACAAGATCATCATCTTCAGGATATTTGTATCCGAAGCGATGAATGGTCTTGTCGCCACGTTTTATAATCACTCCATAATCAACATCGTCAACCTCATGCTCTATCATAAGGCTTAGAGTGTCGTCATTACTTCTCATAGAAGAATCAGAAGTTGCTTCTTTCTGTGGAACACATTTCGTTTTATTCTTATTGCATCCCCATACTACAAGAAAACTACAAAAAATGAGTAGAATAAAAACTATCTTTTTCATACTTCTTTTTATTTTTATTGCGACAAAGATACAGAATTTCTTTTTATTTTCTGCAAAAATTAGCAATTATCTTACTCCACCAATCGCAATTGGATATAAATCGTGCTGTGGGAACTTCTCGCAGCCGATATAGAGCGTTTCGAAGGCATCGGTGCCGTCGGTACGGTGTTCGAGAAGTTCTTCTTCTGATTCAGGTTGTTTTCACCCAAAAAGGTGCAGATGAAGCGAAGCGTAACAGGAGATGATGCCGATGGCTGCTGCCCACAAAGGAAAAGCCATTGTCCTACGTTTGTTGGGCGCAAGACAAAGGCTGTATCTGGAAAGGCGGATTAGGAGGGATTCCGCTTCAATGCAAAATATACTTTCTGTTTAATTTGGCTACTTTTTATTGCAAGCATTGCAATAATTCTATTTTACACTCGTTATTATAGTAAGAAAGTACAAACTTTGTTGCTTCAATAATGTACTTTATGTAATCACAATAAAGCGATATAAAAAGATGAAACAAAACGATAAAAATATAAAAGAGATACGAATATACCATAGCCTTTGGAAGAATATTCTTCTGACTGTTGGTTGTTTTGCTTTTGCTGCAGGTGGATATTTCATACTCCATGATGCTAATACCTCATGGCCAACAAAAGTATTTGGCGGTATAGGATGCATGGTGTTTTTTGGTTGTGGCGGAATGCTTATGTTTATGATGACTTTGTATAACATAACTACTCATATACCATTTTTGATAATCCATGACGATAGGCTTGACATTTACGAACAGCGCAAGAGAACATATCGAACAATCTATTTTAAAGATGTGGAGCAATTTCGCCTAATTAGTATATATTCTAACAACTACATAGCCATTGATTATTGTACAGTACCTTTGATGCGTAAGATGGAAAATGCTTCATGTCTAACCCAACGTATGATGAAATTTAATGTGTCTGTATCAGGAGCAATAGAAAGCATCCTCGTGCAGAATCTGACAATGAGGGGTAAGGACATATGCAATACTTTGAACAATCGAATGAAAATATGGAGGTCGAACTGCAATTAATAATTGTGCTGTTGAGTTTTTATAGCACAAGACAAATACTTTATTGAAAAGCGGATTAGGAGAGATTCCGTTTCAATAAACAATATAGTCCTTGGATACTTTTACATTTTACTAATATCATCATCAAGTTGTTTCCTCCAGATTAAAGTTCCGATACCTGAAAAGATGAACGTGAAAATTAAAGCTGCTTGGGCATAACCGACAGGCAAATAATCTCCTTCAAAAAAAAAGATAATCAGTTTTTGAAGAATAGTATAATTTAGGAAAATACCCTGACTTTATCTTGTCCAAAATTCGATCTCCCGTATGTAATGCATATTGTTTTGATTTATAGGTTATAAGAATTGTATTTGAACTCTTATAGTTACTTTTTTCCTTAAATCCATTATATGTATAACCAGTAATAGGCTCCTGTGTCTTTTCTATATAGTTGCCGTATAAATGGCATAGATACAAAACAAGAGTTAAAACTAATCCTGCGCAAAAAATTGTCTTAAATAATGTTTTAATCTTCATATTCTTACGATTTTATAATAGTGTTATAATTGATTGTGTAATTACGGACTTTGCATCATCAAAGGACATATCTCGTTGATCTACTAAAGTAAGTATTATCCTCTATTGATTCGTTCTACCAATTCGTCTGGTGTAAGTATCTCCATCTTAGAGAAAACAAACTCTTCATCATAAATAAATTGTTTGCATTAGCTTCGATAGCCCAATTCCCATGATTCCACATTGCCGATAGTTGATACCGCCAGTTCGTCTCATTCATTTCGAGATTGGATCTGTTTTGCCCATAATACTAAGAAAGTACTCTCCCCCTAAATAGCCATCAATTTCTTGGACAATTACATTGTCAACAATAATTGATTTGAGTTCCAGTTGGATCCTTCCTGGAGAGATAGGACGCTTGTCTGCATCAAAAACAAATTGCGAAGGACATTTAAAGTTGAAAAGCACAAGATGCTGCTTTCCGCCATAGTTCAGTGTCACAGGTACTTTGCTATCGCTATATATGATTTTCCCCATTTTGCTCGCTTCTCCTGTTTCTTCGTCTGAGCTTGCAAAAGAATAAGGTATCGAAATATCATAATCGGGCAACAGCTTGACTGCTTCTGCCAATTTAGTATCTTTTATAACAAAACTTATCCAGCTGATTGGGACTTGCTGTAAGGTGACAGTCCGGTTTTCGTACCCTCCAAAAGTGTAGTGGATGATAGGTTGACCATTTTCTGTGACCTCACCCTTCCATAAACTTTTATAATCCATCTGTTCTTGCGATGCATTATAGATTACAGGAATGAATATACTGCTGTATTGTCCTTTAAGCTCATTACTCAACTCCTCAATTACACTTTGACGCTGGAAGTAAGAATCCACATAAGTAGGATCCTCATGGCATCCGTTTAAACTAATCATGGCTGAAATAGCCACAATGACCATTGATATCTTTTTCATTGCTATTGTTTTTATTATATAACGGCGAGACTATATTATTATTGTTATGTTCAGAGTCTATCGTATAGTTTACGTTTGCATCGTAACCATAAGCTTTCTTGGTTGCCTCAAGTTCGTTGTCCGTCATGCGCTGATAAATCACCATGCCGTAGAATGGTTTCAGATTTCCATTCTCATCGGTTGCATCGCCCAGTTTCTGCATGGTGTGCATTTGCAAATAATTTGACTCTGTTTTTGTGAGGAGTAAAACTTGCATATAGCGGCTTTGCATACTTTGACTTGCCGAACCGCGCATGATGAATCCTGTTACAGCATCATAAAACCATTCTGTCTTGTTATATGACTTACCATCGGTATCGCCATGGTGGAAACCTATCAGATGACCGTCTGACTCATACCAATAATCCATATATCCACCGCCATAAACTGTCTTGCGGTAGTCTGTTTGTGAAAGTCTGCCGTTATCCTGCACTTTATACATGCCTATGACTTTCCATCCATAGCCCTTTACCTTATTTTCAATGTCAGCAGCACTTACGGGCTTTAATCCTTTAAACACACAGCATCCATCGTTGTTAATAATATAAGTCCTATCGAACTCATAGTCAATAACTGTAACTGGTCCGCTAGGTTCCTCAGTCATATCACAACCTGTAAAAGAAACGATGCTGAGCATCGCCATCAAAAAAATCCAAATCCTTTTCATTGCTTACTTTATATTTATGTATTAAGTTCTTTTTCTTGAAATTTGTATGTATTATCCTCTATTGATTCATTCCACCAATTCGTCTGGTGTAAGTATCTCCATCTTGGAGAAACCAAACCACTTCTTGCCCAAGTCCTTAATGGATGCTCCTATATGATACACATCATCGTCTATACAAAGGAAGCGGTCATGTGATAAACGGAATGTTTCAACATCAATCGGTGCATATTGAGCATTATGACGGTCTATGTCGAGTTGGAACTGACGGCTTATCTGCTGAGTGTAGATGATTGCAGACACGTTATTGTCTCTTTTATCGAGCAATGTCAGTACAGTCTCGTCAACATAGTTGTCGATAAGGACAATACGTTTCTTTGAACTCTTAATCAAGTCGGACACGAAAGTATAGGCATCATAAACTTGCCCATTGTAGAACACACCCTGCTTCGGCTTTGCGTTGCCCTCGTCCAATCTACGGAACACTTCTTCTATACGCTTGTCGGATTCTTGCAAGTGTTGTTGCATTTCCAATTGATGGTATTCCATAGTCGAGAGACGCTTACAAACAATCTGCTAATTTAGGAAAGAATAACGAACCAATCCTAAATCGGCTTTCATTCCTAATAGACTGTAAATCAGTGATATTACATCACCTTACTATCCTTTCATTTCCGATGGTTAGACCCGCTTGGGATAATTGGTGGTTACTGGTGATTAGCGAAACCGCCGAACAGCAGAAAGTGATCGGCGCATGGCTCTGTGATTATGCGGAACACCAACAACAATTTGATGAAATAAAACATCGCCACACACTCAATGAGGTTGGCGATGTTGCAGAAAGTCGGTATGATTAGAAGATTGATAGGGGGCGAGGGGGAATCAGTCTGTAATGATTATTTCTTTATTATGATAAATTCCACCTTTTGAAGCCCCTTTTTATGGACGTTGGCAAGAATAAGCGCATATCTGACCTCCTCGCCGGAGTTCATGGAGCGGATACGTGTAAACTCGTCTTCTGGAACGACATTCTTGAACATCGGGCCGGATGACTCGTTACGCACCAGACGAATTTTGTCGGTAAAGGGTGAAATGACATACGAGTAAGTTGCTTGATAAGGCACACTATGGAATTTCACCCAGTTCGGGTCTTTATGATCAAGGATATTTACCAGCCATATACGCGCCTTATCGTAAGATGGTAGCGGCGAAACATTGTCATATTCAACTTTACCATTTATTTTACCTTCATCATCTACTACAATAGTGCTAGCTACGCCATACTTTTCGAAAGGACACAAGTCATAGTATTCTATGTCTGCTTCTGTTTTTATCTCTTTGTCAATCGGAATTTCAGGGTCTGCTACAAGCCTGTCTTGAAGAACACGGATAAGTTCATATCTGCGGTCGGAAGCATCCGCAGGTGGATTGGCGAGGATTGTGCGCTTTACCGAGAGATAATATTCGTGCCCGCGTTCATAGGTAAAGCCTTTTATCTGTTTAAATCCAAGGTCTTGCCATTCTTCGGAATCACCTTCCGTCTTGACGAGCAAGCACTCTATGGGGTTTTCCTTCATATCATCGCCCCACGCATACGTCACGCCTGTTTCTGCCGACACCAGCATCCTGATTTCTTTGACTGAATCTTTAGGCTCATCATCATCGCTACAAGCTGCCAGTCCTGCCATGGCGAGGAATGTCATGAGCAGCATTCTGAAAAAATTTATATTCATCATTCTTTTTAAATTTTAATTGTTCTCTACATAATAATAAACACCGAAAATGCAAAAATATTGCATTGCAAACACATTTTTAATTCCGAGAACTCTGTATCTTAGCCAAAAGCTCCTCAGACATCCATACCCTGTCAGCTCATGGGGAATTACATTTAAAGAAAACGTGATCCAACTATGTCATTTCCCTCAGAAACGCCACTTACGTATATCTCCTTCTCTGACTCATTTGAAGAACACGAAACCTTGGCAACACTATCATCAGAAGAAGTTGCTGATACTTTACCCTTAGCTCCATTAACATTCACCTTGCTGCCACTATCGGTATAGGTTTGTAAGAGTGTTAATAACAATCTGCTTACCAGTAATTATATCACCGAGTACTTCGTCTTCAGTGAGTTGGATTCCAGAATCATCATCGCTACAACTTGCCAAACAGAGCAAAGCTGCTAATGCCATAAGAATCATTCTAATTTTCATACGCTTCTTGATATTAAAGGGTTATAATTATTCTATAAACGCAAAAGAAATCAAAAACTTGCATGAGATTTCAAGATTATTTTATTCCTTGTGTTATTTCATCAATACAGGCTTATTATCGTAGCCGTTCATCTTGTTTGTCACTATTGTCGTTCCAAATAACCTCTGGTTCATGTACAGTTTGCAATGGTACTTTAACAATAGAGTCAGAAGCCACTTTCTCATAGTCATTTGGTGAGTGATTGGTTTGCTCTACAAAGGTTTTCTTCTTGGAGAGACAGGCATGACGGAGCTTACTTTGTTCTACACTCTTGAATGGTGGCAGTAGGCATTTCGTAACAGTGTCAAAGACGTTATCCAAGATTCTAAGACAATTGGTTGCAAGCCTAAGTAATGCGATATGCGCTTGCGTATCTTGTCTGCTTTCAGATTATGTAAACCATGTTCACATTGCCCATTGTCTGCAACTCATTGACTGTGATACATGAAGTGGTGCGATTAAAATTATCGAAAAAAGCAACTGTGGAATAATATTTTTTAAGATAATAGTTTGCTCTAATCCAATATAAATCTGTATCTTTGCAACCAGATAAGCGTTCTGTAACACAAGAAACGGAAGAGACTGAGAAACAATGCATTGCATTTGTTTCCAGAATCTTACAAAAAAGGCTAAAAAGGAGCGGTACAACTTCATCGCTAACAGGCTGAGAATAAGCACATTACATTTGTTATTCATTTTCTCTGCACTTGTAAAAAGGGTAGTTGTACCGTTTAAAAGATAAAAGCTTAACTATCAGCAACATCCACATGTTGCATCGGAAAGTAACCCCCTGGACAGCTCTAAAACGAACATTTTTATAACTGCTTGCAAGCCACCTACTTAGGTGGCTTTTTTCGTCTTAACACATTCCATTTGTAATTTGCTGAAACCAATATTTTGGTGTATTTTTGGCTCAAATTTCATTCGTGGCCCTCAATTCTGTGATCAAATGGAAAGCCAAAATTCTATTTTTGGACACTAATTGCAAAATCTGCAAACCTTTCCAGTGACCGACATTTCTCATGTTGGACACCATCATGAAAATTGCTGCAAAAACGTGAAAATTGCTGCAAAAGAATTAGGGGGACTCATAGGGTACTAAATAGCAAACAAAAATGAGGATTTTAAGAAAATGTGAGGTATGTGGTGAAGAGTTCATTGCTACCAAAATCACAAATAAGTATTGCTCCAAGAGGTGTGCTCGTGTTGTGCATCGGAAGAAAGAAGCCGAGAAAAAGAAAAAAGCAAGAGAAAGTAAGAAGGACGATGCTCAGAATTTGCAAAGTCTGGAAATCGCTTCTCGACCTTTCTTGACACCTTCAGATGTCGCATTTCTTCTTGGTGTTAGTGTTACTACTGTGTATCGATGCTTTTACTCTGGAACACTCAAAGCTGTCAGACTACGACGTAAGACATATGTTCGTCGTGAAGATCTTGATAAGTACTTTGAGGAAGCTGGTGCATACAAGAAGAAAAGCTATAAACGCAAAGATGACCAGGAGTATTATACTTTGCGTGAAATCATGGAGAAATATAATATCGGTCGCAAGGCCGTATGGGGACGCTGTGACCGTTTGGGTATTCCAAAAGTCTATGTAGGACGTAACACCTTCTTCAGTAAAAAGGCAGTTGATGCAAAGTTTGCAGACCTTCTTGAAGAAATCGATCTCGACAACTACTATACAATGGATCAGGTGATGGAGATGTATGGTATGACTCGAACTAACGCTATGAGTTTTGTAACCTATCACAAGGTACCAAGGGTAAACAGAAATGGTAAAGCCTATTACTCAAAGATACATATCGATAGTATCAAGCAAAAAGGCAATGAGGTAGATCCGGACTGGTACACTTACGAAGAGATTTCAGAAAAGTATGGCTTAACAAAGGATCAGATTAGCTACACTCTTAAAAATTATGATGTAAGGACAGAGAAGCGAGGTAAGTTCACGATGATCTATAGAACCGACTTCGACAAGATTACTCAACAGCGAATGGGCAACACCAAGAAAGTGGAGAACCTGGATGGAACAGAACGTGTCATCTTCCAACCAAAAGCACAGGAGCGAGCATGTCCTCCTACTCCAGAAGGATATTACTCAACTGAGGAAGTGGCAGAAATGTTCAAGATTACCATCAAGCATGTCGGTGTGATGACCAGAGAGAACAAAACTCCTAAAATAGCTCTTAAAAATTTCAACTTCTATGAGAAGAAGGCCATTGACATCCTGTATAATCAAAAGCATAAGTATGCGGATATAAATGACTGGATCACTCCTGAAGAGATGAGAGATACCTACAAGATGACGCATGACGCAGTACGTTCATTCATCCACAGGCATAAGATACCTTCAAAAGTTGAATATGGAGTAACCTACTATTCAAAGCAGCACATCCAGGCGCTGAAGACTGGATATTTCGAAGGGAGAGAACGCTACTATTCCGTAGAAGAAGCAATGAAGAAGTATGGAATGACAAAGGATATTGTTCAGTATTACGTCAAGCATTACAAAGTCACTAAAGTAAAGAAGGGGCAATTCATGTTCTTTAGAAAAGAAGAATTCGACAGACTCATGGAAAAACGTTTCAAAAATGATGATTTGAAAACAGATTATACTGAATAGTATGATTTACTTTCTCTTTACTGCTGTCAATGTAGTATTATTTAAGAATTTTGCAAACGAATTTTATTAATACAAAAATCAGATATATTATGCAAGTATGTAAAACCGTTAAGCTCCGTATGCGTGACAGACGCAACGGAACAAAGTCACTTTTCCTGGACTTCTGGCCAGGATATAGAGACCCGGAGACGATGGAGTTGATACGCCGTCGCTCACTTGGCATGTACATTTATGCCGATCCTGCCAACAAGCAGCAGAAGCTCTACAACGACAAGATTCTCGCTAAGGCAGAAGCTATTCGTTGTAAGGTGTACATTGATGTTCTTGATGAGAAGTACGATTTCTTCAACCGTGACAGATTGAAGGAGGACTTTCTCGGATATTTCAGAAATATGGTGAATCGCAACTATGTGAAGTGTGATGCAGCCTACAAGCATTTCGAGAAGTTCAGTAAAGGTAAATGTACATTTGAGATGCTTGATGTACTTTACTGTAACAAGTACATGGAATATCTCCTTGACACCAAAGTGTCATCAAGAGGTGGACATGTTATCAAGAAGTCTATTTCCAGAAATACGGCATCAGCCTATTGGAATGTGTTCAAGCAGGTCTTGACAAAGGCATACCGTGAGCGAAGACTGACAGATGATCTTGCCAGCCTGTTGGAAAACATTTCATGTACAACGCCAGTGAAGCAAAGTCTTACATTGGAGGAAGTTAGAAGAATGTATGCCACTGAATGTTCTATTCCGGTGGTTCGAAAGGCAGCTTTGTTCTCTTGTCTGACTGGTCTCCGTATCAGCGACATCCTGAGATTGAAATGGGAAAACATCCGTAGCTATGCTGATGGTGGATATTATCTGGATTTTATTTGCGTGAAGACAAAATGCCAGACCCAGGTTCCAATTGGCGATGATGCGTATGCTCTAATCCATCCAAAGACCAACAGAACATATATCTTCCAAGGTTTCAAACGTACTATGACGTATGGTGTGATGCAGAACTGGCTAAAAGAGTGCGGTATCGAAAAGCATATCACCTTCCATTGCTTCCGTCATACGTATGCCTCGTTGCAGCTCGAACTTGGTACAGACATCTATACAGTTCAGCATCTGCTTAACCATAAAAATGTCAGCACAACGCAGATCTACGCTTCTCATGCAAATCCAAAAACACGTGAGGCAGCAGGCAGAATTACGTTAACGAACGTAAAAGACGACGAGAAGCCAACAGAAAGCAAGATGTGCCCAAAAGCAAATAAGAGAAAATAAGATTATAATACGGCAAATAAGAGAAAATAAAATATCGCTTAAAGCATTGAAACACAGAATAATAAATAGTGTTTAAGAGACGCATTTTGTTGATACGAAATAGTAGAAAATAGCAAGATTCTCTATATCTTTGCAGACACAAAAACTCCAAAAAGTAACAATTGCAATGATTAAAAAGTTAAAAGAGAACTTCTTGATTCTCCTCATTTCGAATATGCTCACCATCGTTATGGTAGTAGTCGCTCCAAGAATACATGGAGCGATTGCTAACCTGATGGTGACAGTTTCCGACTCTGATTTCGGTTTCTCTTTGCCGATGATATTCTATTATATATCATTTGCCATCATTGTCTGTGCATTCATGTGCTTGCGTAAGCCGCAAGCGGTGAGAGACATCGTGATCAACAACAGTATTTCTTCCAACGAACCATCCATCTCGGATGTGGAGAAAGCAGAAGAAATGCGTGAACGCTATCGCAACAGGCAGTATAGTCTTGAAAGTTCAAAATATGATGCAGTCAAAGACTACACTTACTCTGTACTTTCGCCATATATGACAGATGAGTACTTGGAGATGCTGTGTCAGAACATAAAACTGTATGACATCCCTGAATCATGTATTGTTCCAGTGAAAACAAATGGAACATTGAATACTCTCGACATCAGGCATTACTCCTGGAATATTGGAGAACGCCTTGGCTGGAGCGGTCAGAAACGAGCTACCTTCATAAAGCTATGTTTTCCTACCGAACTCCAGGATGTTGAAGTGGAAAGCATGAGACGTACATTGAGACAGAAGGGCAAATGCGTAATTGAGATAGATGTACCCGATTACAATGATTATCAATTTCATCATCAGAAATAAAGAAAGTTTTCAATATGCAGAACGAAGAAAGACAAATAACATTCAATGACATACCGGAAGTATTGTCAGAGATTCTAAAAAGATTCGATCTTCTTGACCAGTCTATGGAACTGATTCGAGAAGAAGTGCGCAGGACTAAAAGACCTTCCCTATCAGATCATATTCCGATGGATGTGAAGGAGGCATGTGAGTTTCTTAAAATCAAGAAATCCACTATGTACACTTACATACAAAACGGTGAAATCCCTGTCAATCAGAAGGGTAAGAAATACACCTTCTTTAGAGATGACCTTATCAAATGGTTAGAATCTGGCTGCAAGATAGAGGCTCCAATCAGCACCATGGAGATTAATCAGATACTCAGCAAAAGACCAAGACGAAGAATTTGACAGGACAGATAAATGCCTATAATTCAGAAGCCTACATTGGATATTCCCTAATGTAGGCTTTTCTTTTGATAACAGTCTAAATAATCATACTGATGTTATTTTTTATACTGAATGCAGATAGACTGCACAATTTTAGTGTATCTTTGCACTGAAATGATGACTTACATAGCAAATATCAGTCAAGTTAAATACACATTTCCGCCTGCTTCATTAAGTAGGCGTATTTCAAATTTATTCATTAACAAAAAGTAATATGAGTCAGAAGAACAATTCCTCTGTGCTCTCTCTTTTTGTGTTTACAATGCTCAGATCATTGTCCAAAACAAGAGATTGAGCTTTCCAAAGATGAGCTTTGGACACTCTATCGTGCTGCTTACGAGCAGTACAAGTCGGAAATCCTTAACGATGGCAAGTTGTATGACAGATATGTCAACGACTTTGTTAGCTATCACCTCCCGGTCTTCTCTTCCGAGGAGCAGATCGTCCGCAACCATTTCAAGCATGTATTCAGCTTGTATGAGTTGCTTACAACCAGAAAAGACCTTGTCACTAAGTACTTCACCAAGTCCTCATTTGAGAAAGGAGACTTTGAGACAATGGTTTATGAGTTCAACCACATTGAAGTTGTGGTTGAAAGCCCTCGTATTCTTGCTTCATTCACTCCAGAACAGATTCGACTCATTACGAAATTCGCCAATGAGTCGAATTTCTTTGTAGATGGTATCGATGAAGAAACGATGGACGGATTCTTCAAATGTGCGTTGGAAGAATCTCTGGTTGTAGTCAACATGCGACAGGTACTTCAATTGCTGTATGCTTTGTCTATCGAGAAGATGATTCCCCACAACTGGGTATCACTTATTGCGGACAATCAGCTGCTCATCCCTAAGAGTACGGGAAAGGCATCCAAGCGAGGTGCTATCAGCAGCCGACTTAGTGAACTGAAGGCTTCATCTGCAAAGTTCCCAAGTGGGGAGTTTCTGGATTTTGCAAAACAACTGAAAGAAATGCGATGAAGTAAAGTAAGTTAAACAACTGAAAAGAAAAATCTCCTTACTTCCCCCCTGACACTTCCGAGTGTCAGGAGTAAGGTCGGTTGTATTAGATTTTATTGGGGTAATTTTGCCCCCGAATCGATTCAGTTTCGGGGGTAGCCCCCTTATTGTCTAACATAAAAGTAATTAGAAAATGGAAAATAGTAAAATTGACATGAACATACTTGCCAAGAGAGTAGAACTTTTGGAAATGAGAGTAAAGGAACTTACTTCGGTAGAACCTGAGGCACTTAACGAGCGACTTTCAAAGATTGAGGAAAGATATTTCTCAAACAAAGAGATGCTCACCACCACTGAGGTTGCGGAATATCTTGGCGTTTCTCAGTCTCAGATATACAAGCTCACCATGAACATGGAGATTCCTCACTACAAGCCACAGGGCAAAACCATCTATTTCGACAAGAAGGAGCTTTTGAAATGGATGCGCAACAACCATATCACCCCGGCACGAAAGGACAGTGCCAATAAATAGAGAAGCGTTATGAAAGACAGAAAGAAAAACAAGACCAGAGTTTATTCTGATGTCCAACTGACGGCTCTCTTGGAAAAGTCTGAGATAGTGATTGACCCCTCAAAGTGTAGAAATCAAATTGAAAGAAGCAATGGCAAGAGGAAGAAACAGTAAAAGTGAGAAAGAAGAGTCTGCAGCAAGTTCTCTTGAAGTAGGCATGCTGTGCAAGAGCGCTTTCAACGACAGTGAACTGGAAAGCTATCTCAGACAAGGAGAGATAAAAGCTTCAGAAAAACCGCCCGTACCACCCCAGGTGTTATGGGTCGGTGACTGTACCATTGCCACTTTCGGAAATTTCAGCGCATCAACTGGTAAGGCAAAGAGTAAAAAGACGTTCAACATCACGGCGATGGTAGCAGCAGCTTTAACCAATTCCACTGTACTCAACTACCGGGCAAGTTTTCCTGAAGGAAAGAGACAGATCCTCTATTTCGATACGGAGCAGAGTCGCTATCATTGCCACAATGTTGTTGAACGAATCTACCGACTGGCAGGACTCAGCCTTAACAAGGAAGACAAGCGCATCAAATTCTATGGACTAAGGGAGTTCACTCCTACTCTACGCATAGCCCTCATAGATTATGCGCTAAGAACATTTGATGGTGTGGGACTTGTCATTATCGATGGTTTGCGAGATCTCATGTACGACATCAACAATGCCAAGGAGTCAACAGACGTAATGACGATGCTGATGGCATGGACGAGCAAGTATGATCTGCATATCCATTGCGTGCTCCACCTTAACAAGAATGACAACAACACTCGTGGCCATATTGGTACTGAGTTGGAGAATAAGGCAGAAACGGTGCTGATTATCAGCAAGAACAAGCAGGATGCCAATATCAGTGAGGTAAGACCCATGCACATGCGAGACAAAGAGTTTTCGAGCTGGGCATTCCACATTGACGATAACTCTCTGCCTGTCCTTGATGTCGGTTATCACGTCACTGTTGTCAAGCCCAAAGACAAGCCGCTCACCTCTCTGCCTGACGATGTTCATACGATGGTACTTCAAAAGATTTTCTCCAAGAGTACCCCACAGAGATACGTCGATTTGGTAAAGGCTCTGGGTGAAGCTTATGCCGAAGAAGGTTACAAACGTGGTGATAATGCCGTGAAGGAGATGCTAAAGATTTTCAATGAACGAAAGTTGATAACAAAAGAGAAAGACGGCTACCATTATCACCCTACTCTGTTTCCGTCCAAGTAAGTTTATAAGTTTAAGTTTAACCGGGTATATATATATTAAACTAATATGTGCCCATAAAATATGTAACAACATGACTATAGAAGAAATCAAATCAGTCAGCATTGTGCAGTTCCTTGAATCACAGGGCTATCATCATGTCTATATATTAAAGGAGAACTATTGGTATCTGTCTCCTTTTAGGACTGAGGCATCGCCTTCATTCAATGTCAGTCCCAAGAAGAATCTATGGAATGACTTTGGAGCTGGCGAAGGTGGCAATCTCATCAATCTGGTTCAGAAAATGAATCCTTCCTGGAACAATCATGAAGTTCTGACCTATCTGGAACAGAAGATAAAAGAACACCATCTACAATATTCAGAGGATTATGAAGCCCAAAGAAAGGAAAATGAGAGAAAGGAAGCCTGGAAACAAGACCAAGCTGACCAGCGAGAGAAGGCAAAAGAAGCCAACACCATCATTGAGCGTATTGTTGGGCTCAGTCATCCTTATCTCAGAGACTACATTTTGCAGAGACGAATAGACTATGACATAGCCAAGGAGTATTGCAAGGAAGTACATTATCGTATCTATGACAAGAGTTACTATGCCATAGCCTTTGAGAATATCGAGGGTGGAATGGAAGCAAGGAACAAATACAGCAAACGAAGCATTGGCAAAAAGTCGATTTCAATCATCAGACCAAACAACGAGCTACACAAAGAATGTTGTATCTTTGAAGGTTTCTTTGATATGCTGACATATGCCAGTATCAAGAAATGGATAACAGACAATGAGATTTGTCTGCCACATGAATGCGACTATCTCGTTCTCAACTCTGTCAGTAACATCAAGGTTCTGCTGCCATACCTGCAGGAATACACTCTGATACATTGTTATCTGGACAACGATGATGCAGGTGCAAAGACTGTAGAGAAGATAAAAGCTGCTTATCAGGATAAGGTAGTAGATGAATCCCATCGATATGTCAATTACAAAGATGTTAATGATGTAATCAATGGTATCATCAAACCACCCAAATAATGTCCCAAATGCCATATCACTGACCAATCAGGAGGTTCTCTTTCGAGAGGGTCTCCTTTTTTGTTTTATATGCCCTCTTGTTATTTTATAGTATGATTATTAAAATATTATCATACTTCTTTTATAATCTGTGTTAAGACTGAAACGGTTTTAGCTCTGTTTTTTCATTTATCGCACAAATATATGTTCCTTTGCACTGTTTTTGGGAAATACGCCGACTCGTCGGATGTAAGTTCCGAGTATGATAACAATAAAAATAACAAATAAAATTCAGATTAAAAATGTCAGGATTCGTAATTTTTGCGCTCGTCCTCACTTTTGTGTATGTAGTGTACTTTGCAGTAATGATCACATTAGACCTACATGGAAAGAAGGATGAAAAGAAAACAGAAGAAGAGGCCTATGATGTAGGTGATTTGACCAATGAGGAACAGCCAGTTGCAATCGAAGAACGCAACGAGGGTCCTGACGAGGGTGACATGACCTTCACGGAGCAAATCACGGATGATGGACTCAGAGTTGTCAACCCGACAGGAAACGTACCCTATCCGCAACCTCCTTCTGGTGAAGAGCAATCGCAGCAGCCACAGTCACATACCGTGACCAGCGAAGAACTCAACGAGAAGAACGATGAGATTTTGGAGCACATAGATCCAGTGCCACAATGCAGTTACCTCTCAGATGAGTTTATGCAGAATCTCAACAATAAGCACAACACCCGAAAAATAGAAAAGAAGAATGCCAGAGATAAGCTGTAAACACAATCTTTTGTTTGCCATAATGTTAATAGGTGTCATGCTCTTCCAGCCAATGTTGGCATCTGCCAAATGCGGTGGTGTCGATTATAGCTGGGGAGCAGACGCACTGAGCAATGCTCATGACTTTACGGTAACAATGATGCTCTATGTAGTCTATCTGGTGTATGCCATAGCTGCCATCGTAGCCATCATAGGAGCTTTGCAAATCTATATAAAGATGAATACGGGCGAAGGTGACGTAACCAAATCCATCATGATGCTGATTGGTGCCTGCCTTTTCATGATAGGTGCAACTATCCTGTTCCCTGCATTCTTCGGTTATAATATAGTATAAGGTAAAAAAGATAGGATAACAAAACATCTCAACCTGCAGGAGAGATAAATGAGTGTAAATTTTTTAAGTAACATCAAAAGAAATCAAATGAAGAAAATCAAGAATTTCGCAAAGAATCTTTTCAGTGCCAAGCGTATGAAGACGCTCGCCATGCTCCTTTTCTGTGGAACATTGGCGACCTATGCCCAGAACGCAGCTGGTGATTACACAGCCGGAACAGATGCCCTCGCAACTGTGACGGAGGAGATTGCCAAGTATGTACCTTTTGTGGTTAAGCTCTGCTACGCCATTGCCGGTGTAGTTGCCGTTGTGGGTGCTATCAGCGTTTACATCGCTATGAACAATGAGGAGCAGGATGTCAAGAAGAAGATCATGATGGTTGTTGGCGCATGTATCTTCCTCGTTGCTGCAGCCCAGGCTCTGCCTTTGTTCTTCGGCCTCTAATCTATCGTTCAAGCATTAAAGAATACATCATGTCAGGAGAAGTAAAAGAAAATCAGTACGTAAGCTATCCCATGTTCAAGGGTCTCCAGAAGCCCCTTGAATTTATGGGATTCCAGGGACGCTACATCACCTGGGCAGCCTGTGCCATTGGTGGAGCCATCCTCGGCTTCATCATAGCATATTGCATCCTCGGCTTTGTGGTTGGTCTTGTGGTTCTCGCTGTTTCCATCTGTTCGGGAGCTGCTCTCATCTTCTTCAAACAGAAGAAAGGGTTGCATACCAAGAAGGAAGAGCATGGTGTGTTCATCTATGCTTGTTCGCATAGAATGTAATCAAACAAAATTCAAACGTAAACAAATGAGCAAGTGTGTTGAAATCTGAATAGTGTAAATCGGTAGGCTCACCCTCTCGCAAGGATGAGCCTATCTTCATTTGATAAAAGAGCAAATAACAATGATCATATATGTAATCATAGCATTTGTAGCAATACTCATAGGCATGTCTATCTCAGTCTCTGCCTTTGGAACCGGAGGCAAACGCAAGAAGATCTTTCAGGACATCTACTTCTCTGTTGAGGATGTAGATGGCATTGGCGTGCTCTACACCAAGACTGGCGAATACTCAGCCATTTTGAAGATGGATAACCCGGTGCAGAAGTATTCTGCAAACATAGACAGCTACTATGAGTTCAATCATCTTGTCACCGCACTTGCCCAGACCCTCGGTGAAGGCTATGCCATTCATAAGCAGGATGTCTTCGTGCGTAAGCAGTTCCAGGATGAGAGTAACGACAACCATGAGTTCTTGTCAGAGTCTTACTTCAAGTATTTCAATGGACGTTCCTATACCGACAGTCAGACTTATCTGATTATCACCCAGGAGAATAAGAAAAGCCGTATCTTCTCTTTTGATAGCAAGAAATGGCGTGACTTTATGGTGAAAATTCGCAAGATCAAAGACCAACTGAAGGACTCAGGCGTGGAAGCATCCTACCTCGATGGCAATACGGCTCGTGAATATGTTGACCGCTATTTCTCCATGAACTTCAACGACAAGACTGTGTCTATGACCAACTTCAAAGTCGATGAAGAGTCTATCTGTATGGGCAACAAACGATGCAAGGTCTATAGTCTTGTTGATGTTGATTGTGTCAGCACGCCATCTATAGTCCGTCCTTTCACCAACATTGAGGTGAACAATGTTTCCATGCCAGTGGACATGGTATCATTGGTTGACAGCATTCCTTCTGCCGATGTAGTTGTGTATAATCAGATGTTCTTCATTCCTAACCAGAAAAGAGAACTCTCCCTACTCGACAAGAAGAAAAACCGTCATGCCAGTATGCCTAATCCAAGCAACCAGATAGCCGTGGAGGACATCAAGAAGGTGCAGGATGTGATAGCAAGAGAAAACAAACAGTTGGTATATGCCCACTTCAATCTTGTCGTTGGAGTATCTATAGATGCTGATATTCAGAAATGTACCAACCATCTGGAGAACTCCTTTGGCCGATTGGGCATTCATATCAGCAAAAGAGCCTACAACCAATTGGAATTGTTTGTCAACTCATTCCCTGGTAATTGCTACTCCACCAACCCAGAGTATGACCGATTCCTGACCCTCAGTGATGCAGCCGCCTGTCTCATGTACAAAGAGCGCATTCAACATAGTGAGGAAACACCTTTGAAGATATACTATACAGACCGCCAAGGTGTGCCAGTTGCCATCGACATCAGCGGAAAAGAAGGAAAGAACAAGATAACGGATAACTCCAATTTCTTCTGCCTCGGTCCGTCTGGAAGTGGTAAGTCCTTCCACATGAATAGTGTAGTCCGTCAGATGTGGGAACAGAACACCGACGTTGTGATGGTTGATACCGGTAATTCATACGAAGGACTCTGCGAATATGTCGGTGGCAAATATATCAGCTACACAGACGAGCATCCTATCACGATGAATCCTTTTGCCATCAAGCGTGAGGAGTTGAACATCGAGAAGATAGGCTTCCTGAAAAATCTGGTCATGCTCATCTGGAAAGGAACCCAAGGTGAAGTCACAAAGACGGAAGACCGTCTCATAGAGCAGGTTATCACGGAATACTTCGATGAATACTTCATGAAGAAACAAATTGAGAACCTATCGTTCAACACATTCTACGAGTACAGTAAAGTCCGTATTCCTCAGATTATAAAGGAGAACAACCTGGCAGGAATCGACTTGGCATCCTACAACTATCTGCTGAAGGACTTCTACAAGGGCGGTAGCCATGAGCTTACTCTCAATGAGAACCTCGACACAAAGCTGTTTGATGAGACCTTCATCGTTTTCGAGATAGACTCCATCAAGGATGACCCTCTCCTCTTCCCTCTTGTTACACTGATTATCATGGACGTTTTCATCCAGAAGATGCGTATCAAGAAGAACCGTAAGGTGCTTGTAATTGAAGAGGCATGGAAAGCCATTGCTTCGCCAATTATGGCAGAGTACATCAAATACCTCTACAAGACAGCACGTAAGTTCTGGGCATCAGTGGGTGTGGTTACTCAGGAGATCCAGGACATCGTGGGAAGTCCTATCGTGAAGGAAGCCATCATCAACAACTCTGATGTGGTGATGCTGCTTGACCAGAGCAAGTTCCGTGAACGTTTCGACGAGATCAAGGCAATCCTGGGCTTGACAGATGTGGACTGCAAAAAGATCTTCACCATCAACCGCCTTGAAAACAAGGAAGGCAGAAGCTTCTTCCGAGAAGTCTTCATCCGAAGAGGAAGTGTCGGAGGCGTGTTTGGTGTAGAAGAACCTCATGAGTGCTATATGACCTATACCACCGAGCGAGCAGAAAAGGAAGCGCTGAAACTCTACAAGAAAGAGTTGCAATGCGACCATCAGCATGCCATCGAAGCCTATTGCCGAGATTGGGAACTGTCAGGGATCACTAAATCCCTGCCATTTGCCCAGAAGGTGAACCAGACTGGTCATGTGCTGAACCTCAAACCCAAGAGGAAATTTGATGAGTATATGTAACAAGTCATAAACAATAATTTTCAGACAAATGAAACGCTATCTGATAATACTTACTCTCTATCTCTGTGCCGTAGTACCTACGATGGCACAGTACTACAGTGTAAACTATGACAAGCGCACTGTAGAAGCAATGACAGCCGCTTTTGCAACAGAGGCAGCTACTGAGGCGTATTATGCCGAACAGGTAGCCAAGATACGTGATCACTATCAGGCGGCAGAGGTGGCAGCGGCAGGAATCTTCACATCCAAGTTCCTTGACCGCAAAGCCCTCACCCACTTGGGACTATGGACAAGTTCGACGGAGAACTACTATTACCGCCGTATCTACAACATGGTGTCGGCCAAGATCATGCCGAAGATATGGACTGTAGCTGGAATGATGCTCAAAAGTCCACAGAATGCTCTCTACTGGGGAAGCTATTTATATAAGGTATGTGAAGAGACCAAGACTCTCTGCTATCAGTTTGAGTCAATCGTCACCAACAGCACCCTCTCATTCAAGGATATTGCATTTCTGGAGATCAACCAGGAATTGGCGGCTATTCTGAAACTCTCGGAGTTGGGCAACGTAGATTGGGAAGCGATGTTTGACAACTTTTCCGGGTTCGGTTCCAACTTTACGAAGGAGAATCTGAAGGAAGACATAGACAACCTGTATGCCATGGGAGTCAACCTTGCTTCTGCTGGAGCTGGTAATGCTGTAGGCTCAATCCTTGGCAACAGTAGTTTCAGTGGTACGATGATGGATAAGACAAGCAGCGTCATTGAGATTGCAGAAAATGTGTATGGACTCTACAACAGTCTGTCTGCAAATGCAGGCAATACGCTCTTGCAGTTTGTTGGAGGAAGGGACAGCATTGCAAATCTCTTCTCTTTATCGAACTACAATCTGACCTCTTGGGTAACAGACTATGCCCGTGAAGGAATGGGACAATACTACACCCAGCGATGGTATATCTATAGAGTTGATGCCGGTAATGTGAAGCTGTGCGACTACTATCCACCTACAGACAATGATGCCATCATCAAAGGTGATCACTGGTATCGTATCAGCACAAAGGACAAAAACTATACTCCAACATCGGCAGAAAGAGAAGCTGCATTGAGAAACTCAGAAAGCCATGCTGGATGGAGTCGAAGTGATGTTCAGCAGCATAACAACTCGAATGACGGCTACAATTATAGCATAACCTACTATATGTCAGGCTATATTCTCAGTAAGAAGAAAAGTGGTCAATATGCTAAAGCCTATGCTTACGAGATTCATGTTTCAAAGAGCTGGTATAAAAAGGAAGTTGCTTATGAGGATGTCTTTGATTCCTACACAATGGACATGAACACATCCAAAGCCGGATTGAATGCACGACTGAAAGAACTCAATGATAACGAGGAAGGTTACACCTACTATCTTTCAAGTGATGCAAAGAGATACTATCAGACAACCGATGCCAAGAAGATTGCAGGATGTGAAACTGCAACCATCAGTGTTACCTGCCATGGCGGTACCAAACTTGGTGAAGCTTCGACCCAATACAAGTGTTCGAGTTGTGGAGGTAGCGTGAATGGTCACACCAAGCAGTGTGCTATGGCCACAAGTGTCACTCATGAAAGTGTCAACACCTCAGAGATTGATTCCAAGATTGCGGAGACAGAGAGGAAAATAGCTTCTCTCCAGTCTGAAATCACAAACTTGGAGGCAGAAAATTCGGAACTTCTTAGAAAAATTAAGAATTCAAATGTGAATGATGCTGCGAGGTATCGTCAACAGTACAACGCTAACAAAGATCGCATTACAGCATTGAAGTCTGACAAGAGTACTGCCGAATCAAAACTTGCCCAGTACCAAAAGGCAAAACAAGAGGCTATTGATGGTGAGAATGCCGTGACAGATGATTATTACCGCATACCGGCCATCATGCAGGATTGCAAGACTGCCTATAATCTCAGTTGGAATGGTTCGGGTGCATGGGAAGGTAATACTTTCGTCCGTACTGCATCTATGCCTAATATCAATGGTGTCATCACTTTCAAGGCAACAGTCTCGATAGCGAGAAAGCCCAAGTACTTCATGGGTATCAAGATACACCGTGCCATCGTGCAGATTTCATGGACTCTGACCACGGAATATAGCGATACGCAAGTGGTAGCTGTAGTAAACCTCGACCCAGCTAAGACCGATGAGGAGAAAGCAGCCGAAGTAAATGCTAAACTTGCAGAGATTGCCCGTGACTATCCAGACTGTGACCCTACGGTTGAATATGCCAAGAGTAGCCCCGTAGAATCAGACAATACGGATGATACCTATCATTTGCTCTGGTCAAGTGACCGCCTGGAAATAGCACGTCAGATAGACAGCCGTCTCACTAAGATTTTTGCCGATTTGGTGTCATTGGAGAAGATGATGCATTACAAGCATTCCATCATAGACATTTTAAGGAGTGTTGCTCCCCCACTGAATGACGAGCAAGGCAGAAGACAGACTCTCATTGAACAATGCAGGAAACGATGGTTGCGACATGCAGCCGATAGTGGACATTCAGATAGTTATAACGGAAAATATGAAGACGATGAAGAAGACAACAGTGAATAGCAAGATACTGACAATACTCATTTGTCTGTTGACCCTTTTGCCTTCAGCAGCAAAAGCTCAGGTAGGCTTTGATGCAGTTTCTATCGAGGCCTATATCAAAGATCACAAGCAACAGCGCAGTCTGCTACTTGTGCGTTCCACCTTGGAGGCAAGCAATAAACTGCTGCATGACTACAGCGGCGATGCCAACATTGGATTCAGGGACATCAACAAGGAACTGGATAAGTACACCAGGGCATTTGACGTGATTGATATTCTGTATCAGTCACTCCGTACCAGTCTCAATGTGTACAGCACCTATGAGAATGTGAGTGACAAAGTCGGTGACTATAGAAAGATGCTCAATGATTTCAGGAAAAAATGCCTGGAAAGAGGAAACATCATGAGTACCGATACGCTGATTATCACCATCAACACCAAGGCTTTGGCTAAGATTGCAGATGAAGGCGACAATCTCTATAGGTCAGTCAGTGATTTGCTGCTATATGCTACTGGAGCTGCGGCATGTTCAACGTCAGATTTGCTTCTCATCATTACGAGCATCAACAACTCGCTCGACAACATCAACAAGCATCTCAACAAGGCATACTTCGAAACATGGAGATATATCCAAGTGAGAATCGGCTATTGGAAAAAGCAGGTGTACCGTGCCAAGAGCAAAGAGGAAATCATAAGTGATGCCTTTGGAAGATGGAGAGGCGCTGGATATTTAGGCTATTAGGATAATAAATAAAAAATCAATGAATATGAAACATTTAATCTCTTCACGGACAGCACTTTGCTTATGTGGCTTGACGTTATGCTTTAACGCATCAGCCCAAGGATATGTGAGTTACAACCATGATGCAGCCAAGATGAACCAGATTACAGTTCAGGAGATTGGTTCTGGTGGTCTCACTCCTGCATTCTATTATGATGCCTTACACAACAGCTATCAGAAGACTGCAGCAAAAAAGAACAAGCAGTTTTTCAGAACCATGGCAGGAGTCTCTGCATATCAGCAGGTGGATGTTGCTGATAGTATCAAAGCATCTCTTACCCAACGAGCAGAAATAGAAGCACTCAACATTGCAGACCGGCAGATTGACATTGCCTGGCTTGCAGAAGGAAACAAGATCAACTCCAAGCTCTCGGACTTTCAGGCGAATATTGACCGAATAGTAAGCGTTGGTGGTTCTATTTCAGACAAGACACGATGGACAGAATACTACAAGATGTACAAGACAGCCATCAAGGAGATGCAGGATGCCTATATGCCCAATGCCCAGCGCAAACAGCAGTATCTTGCCATCTATGATGACATTACCAAGCAGAATGAGACACTTATCTCCTTTTTAGTCCAACTAAGCAACAAGAGAAAGACCTCCTCCTTGCTTGCTGCACGACTTGAAAGAAGAAACAATGTAGCCAGCCACGCATCATCAGCAATCAGCAGATGGCGTGAAGCAGGCAAAAAGAATGTAGGAAATAACTCTGGAGGCTCAGAATCTGATGACTCCGAAGGCAATAACATAGTAAGACAATAAAACATGGCAGATTCAAACATCCTTTCCGATTTCGGTATCAAGATCCTCGAACAGGAGATTGATGATGTGATATTCCAGACCAACGAGTTCCTTTGTGATGCCACGTTCACAGGCTCCCAAGGTCCATTTTGGTGGATATTGCAGATGTGTATGGCTCTGGCTGCGCTGTTCTCGATAGTCGTAGCTGGCAGTATGGCCTACAAGATGATGGTAAAACATGAGCCGATAGACATCATGAAGCTGTTCAAGCCTCTTGTGGTCAGTGTCATTCTCTGTTGGTGGTACCCACCTGCAGATACCGGCATAACAAACAGCGGCTGCAGCTGGTGCGTACTTGACTTTCTCTCCTATATCCCTAACTGCATAGGTTCATACACCCACGACTTGTATGAAGCAGAGTCTGCACAGATTGAGGATAAGTTTGAAGAAGTCCAGGAACTCATCTATACACGAGACACTCTTTATAACTCATTACAGGCTCAGGCAGACGTAGCCCATTCCGGCACATCGGATCCAAACCTGATAGAGTCAACCATGGAACAGGCAGGTGTGGATGAAGTGACGAACATGGAAACTGATGCTTCGAAGCTCTGGTTCACATCACTCACGGCAGGTGCAGTGGTAGGCATAGACAAGGTGATTATGCTCATAGCCCTAATAGTTTTCCGCATAGGTTGGTGGGCTACCATCTATTGCCAACAGATACTCCTGGGTATGCTGACGATATTCGGTCCGATACAATGGGCATTCTCTCTCTTGCCGAAATGGGAAGGAGTCTGGTCAAAGTGGCTGATACGTTATCTCACGGTACATTTCTATGGAGCAATGCTATACTTCGTGGGCTTTTATGTTCTGTTACTATTTGATATAGTGCTCTGTATTCAGGTGGAGAACCTTACTGCCATTACCGAAAGTGAGCAGACGATGGCAGCATACCTGCAGAACTCGTTCTTCTCTGCCGGTTATCTGATGGCAGCAAGCATTGTAGCGTTGAAATGTCTGAACCTCGTTCCAGACCTTGCTGCATGGATGATTCCTGAAGGAGATACAGCATTCTCTACCCGAAACTTCGGTGAAGGTGTGGCACAGCAAGCCAAGATTTCAACCCAGGGCATGATTAGCAAAGTGATGTAAACAGCAAATAATACATATATAATAAGGTATGGTAATAAAGAATCTCGAAAACAAAATCAAGTTGGTGATGATTATCTGCTCACTCTTCCTTGTGGGCTGCATCATCATCTGTATATCCAGCATTTGGACAGCTAAGCAAATGGTTTCAGATGCTCATCAGAAAGTGTATGTACTGGATGGCAATGTTCCTATTCTCGTTCAGCGCAGCACCATGGAAGAAACACTCGATGTGGAGGCAAAGAGCCATGTGGAAATGTTCCATCATTACTTCTTCACTCTTGCGCCAGATGACAAGTACATCAAATATACAATGGATAAAGCCATGTATCTGGTCGATGAAACGGGTCTTGCGCAGTACAATACGTTGAAGGAGAAAGGCTTCTACTCAAACATCATGGGTACAAGTGCCGTATTCAGCATCTTCTGTGACAGTATTAAGTTCGACAAGGAGAAGATGGAGTTCACCTACTATGGCAGACAGCGTATTGAGCGACGCACAAGCATTCTTACCAGAGAACTTGTGACGGCAGGTCATTTGAAGCGTGTTCCCCGTACTGACAACAACCCACATGGTTTGCTAATCACCAACTGGAGAACCCTTCTCAATAAGGATATAGAACAAAAGACCAAACTGACATATTGATATGGGATGGAAGAAAATGTTTATCGGTGAAAAGATGCCGGACAAAGATGATCCTCAATATCGTCAGAGATATGAGAATGAGGTGAAGGCAGGACGCAAGTTTGCCAAGACTATGAAGCTTGATGTGCTTGCAGCCAAGGTACAACTGTTTGCTAATGACCATAAACTGTTGTTCCTCTACCTTGTATTTGGTTTCATAATCTTCTGTTTTGGTCTGAACATCTACAGGATGGTAGTGGTGTATAGTCATCAACAGTCAAGACAAAGTGCTACGGAAAGGCAAGAGCAGATGTTGCGTCTGCGACACAGCAAAGTCTGGAAAGCTGTTGAAAATGCCTACACCACGCATCCTGCCATGAATAGAGATAATCAAAAGAATAATAACGAAAAGATAGAAAACGATGGACGCATTGAAAAAGATTAACTGGAAACAGCCCAAGTATATGATACCGCTTATCATTTACTTCCCTCTGTTGTTTGTCGGCTACTTCGTCATTGACCTCTTTCATACGGAGAAGGCTGAGATTCCTGATGGTCTCACTACGACCGAGTATCTTAATCCAGACCTGCCTGATGCCAAAATGAAGGGAGACGGTATTGGTAACAAGTATGAGAGTATGCTCAAATCATATGGTAAGATAGACGATTATTCTGCAGTAGGAAACATTGAACGCAATGAAGAAGATACCAAGGAAGAGTATGATACAAAGTACTCAGATGAAGAACGTAAACAGGTGGAAGCCCAGGAAGCCGAGAAACTCTCTGAGATGCAAAGGCAGCTACAGGAGAGCGCACAGAAAGGCCAGGAAATCGCCAAAGGCAACAATTCTGCAGAAAATGATCGCTTAGCTCGTGGCAAACAGCGTGAGCAGGAGGCGATGGAAGAACTCAATCGAGCCATTGCCCAGGCAAGGATTCAGGCTCAGCAGGTCTCTACCCCATCCATGCAGGCCGAAGTAACTGCCAAAACGGGCGATGCCAAGGAAGGAAAGGTTGAAATTCCGGAAAAGAAGAAGACCGATGATGAACCTCATGAGGTCGTCAAGAAGGTCAAGGTTACTTCCGACTACTTCAACACCCTGTGTGACAATGACAAGGAAGCTGGACTTATCAAGGCTATCATAGACGAGAATATCAAGGCGGTGGATGGATCAAGAGTACGACTTCGTCTGCTCGATGATATTGTCATCAATGAAGCGGTCATTCATAAAGGCTCCTACATCTATGCCACCATGAGCGGCTTCGGTTCACAGCGTGTCAAGGGCACTGTCAAGAGTATCATGGTAGATGATGACATCGTCAAGGTAAACCTTTCGCTCTATGATACCGACGGACTCGAAGGATTATATGTACCAAGCAGCCAGTTCAGAGAAACCACGAAAGATGTTGGAAGCGGTGCTTTGAGCAATACTTCAACCCTTACCAACAGTACATCTACAGGAGGTGGCAACCTGGCAAGCTGGGGAGCACAAGCCGTTACCAATGCCGTTCAGAAGACAAGCAACGCCATTAGCAAAGCCATCAAGAAGAACTCAGCCAAGCTGAAATACGGAACCTTTGTGTATCTCATCAATTCACGTTCAAACCAGAAAGAAAAATAATAAAGACATATACGAATATGAAGACTATCAAGAAATTCTGCGCATTGGTAGTATGCGCATTAGCCTCCCTCCCATCCATGGCACAACAGACGTATCAGGAAATGGAGCAGCTTACCATCAATGAGAATGTCACAACAGTCATTACCGCCTCTGAGCCAGTCCGCTTCGTTGACATATCTACAAATGCAGTGGTCGGCGACCAGCCAATCAACAATACCATCCGTTTGAAACCCAAGGAAGGTGCTACTGTTCATGCCGATGGTGACATCCTTGCTATTGTGACGATAGTTACAGAGCGTTACAGAACCCAGTACGCTCTGATATACACTACACGAATGCAGGAAGCAGTCACAGACAAACAGATTCTTACTTCGGAGAAGATTCCATACCATAATCCTTCCGTATCTATGAGTACTGAGGATATGACCAGATATGCCCGAAAGATCTGGAACTCACCGGCAAGAATACGAAATGTGAGCACCAAGCAGCACAGAATGACCATGAGGTTGAACAACATCTACTCTGTAGGAGAATACTTCTTCATTGATTTCAGCATCGAGAACCGCACCAATATCCGTCTTGACATCGACGAGATGCGTATCAAGCTGAATGACAAGAAGGTTTCCAAGGCAACTAATGCCCAGATGATTGAACTTACGCCAGCTATGGTGCTTGACCAGTCCAAGACCTTCAAATATGGTTATAGAAACGTTCTCGTCCTGAAAAAGATGACATTCCCTAACGACAAGGTGCTGACTATTGAGATTTCTGAGAAGCAGATTAGTGGAAGAACCATCAGTTTGGATATAGACTATGAAGATGTTCTGTATGCCGACTCATTCAACTCATACTTAATGATGGAGGAATAAGACGATGAAGAAATACATTTTGTCATTGATGATGGGACTGTGCGTTTCAGTCTCATCATTCGCCCAGAGCCATAGCGACCGAATATCCGTTGGTGCAGGAGCCTTATATCAGAGAGGCTTGGATGCCACAATCTCATGGGAACATGAAACACGCTACCACAACGCTTGGGAGTACTTCATCAACGGTTACATCAAATGGGATGAATGCGCATCATGCGGACACGTCTGTCCTGAGTCTTTCTGGAATAACTACCGTACATGGGGAATAGGCGCTGCCTACAAACCCTGTGTGGCAAGAGGAAGGAACAACTACGGAAACCTCCGTATTGGCGCAAGTGCTGGCAGTGACACAGACAAGTTCGTCGGTGGCTTGCATGTAGGTTACGAGCATAACTTTGCCCTACGTCATGGATGGGGATTGTTTGTTCAAGCCAAATGTGACCTCACTCTTCCCAAACGGGAAGACTTGTTTCGCACTGGCATCGTGATAGGATTCAAGATACCCACTTTAAAGAAATAGCAACAATGAAGATACTACATATCATTTGTGCTACTCTCATGGCAGTAGCATTTGCCTCATGCGATGAGCATCGAGACTTTCCTGATACGGCAATGAAGACCTGCGACATCCTCTGTACAGATGGTAAAGTCGTAAGATTCGAGGAAGTTAAGTCCCAAAACAAGACTCCTATAGCCGTGGTATTCTATGTGAATCAGAACGAGGACATCCAAGGCACAGGCTATGCTGTCTATCTAAAGGACATTGAGCCGTTTGCATACTCAGACTCTCTCGGATTGAAGCATAACACATCAGCTGATATTACAGCATTCGATGGCAATGGCAATACGCATGCTATGTATTCCACTGGCACTTCGCCTGCAGCTTCAGCAGTCTTTGACATGTGGCAATATGGTCAGAGCGCCTACATCCCTTCCGTTGCTCAGATCAAACTCTTGTATCAAGCACGCAGTGTTGTAAATACGTATATCAGCAAGTGCGGTGGCGATGTGATTCCAGACAATCCGGATGAGTGTTGGTATTGGACTTCGACAGAGGTTAAAGACCAGGAAACTACCAAAGCCTGGCTATACTCGTTAGCTTCAGGGGCACTTCAAGAAACACCAAAGACGCAAGCACATAAAGTTCGTCCAATCATCACTTTATATAATTAGCATTAAATATTCACTATAATACAAGAATAAGGTTTCATGGAGGAAACAAAAGAATTACAGACCATGTATAAGATATTCCGCTGTCTGATATACTTATCATTGATAGTGGAGTTCTTTGAATATGCTATAGACCCAGCGTTGCTTGACTATTGGGGTGGCATTGTTTGTGACATTCATAGCCGTGTAAAGAGGTGGTTTATCTATATAGATGGCAACCTCGTATGGAGCAAGATTGCTACCATCGTGCTTATCAGTATCACTTGCATTGGCACCCGAAACAAGAAACATTTGGAGTTTGATGCTCGTCGTCAAGTGTTCTATCCGTTGGTGGGTGGACTGTTCATTACCATACTGTCTATATGGCTTTTCGGTCATCGTATGGATATGAGGTTCTATACCATCAGTCTGAACATCTGGCTCTACATGGCTGCCTCTATTCTTGGTACCATCTGCATCCATGTTGCCCTCGACAATATCTCTAAGTTCCTGAAGGAAGGATTGCTCAAAGACCGTTTCAACTTCGAGAACGAGTCTTTTGAGCAATGTCAGGAACTGCAGGAGAACAAGTATAGCGTAAACATCCCGATGCGCTATTACTACAAGGGCAAGTTCCGCAAAGGTTGGGTGAATATCGTGAATCCTTTCCGAGGAACATGGGTAGTCGGTACTCCTGGCTCCGGTAAGACTTTCTCCATCATTGAGCCGTTCATTCGTCAGCACAGTGCCAAGGGGTTTGCTATGGTTGTCTATGATTACAAGTTCCCGACTCTTGCGCAGAAGCTGTATTATCACTACAAGATAAACCAGAAAGCCGGGAAGGTGCCACAAGGATGCAAGTTCAATATCATCAACTTTGTGGATGTGGAGTATTCCAGACGTGTAAATCCTATTCAGCAGAAATACATCGGCAACCTTGCTGCAGCCAGTGAAACGGCTGAAACTCTTTTGGAGTCTTTGCAGAAAGGCAAGAAAGAAGGTGGTGGCGGTAGCGACCAGTTCTTCCAGACATCAGCGGTCAACTTCCTGGCAGCTTGTATCTATTTCTTTGTCAACTACAAGAAGGTGCCATACGACAAGAACGGCAATCCTCTTATTGCTGAGATGACAACAGAGCCAAAGACTCATCGTCCGAAACCTACTGGCAGAGTCTTTGACCATACCGGCAGAGAGGTGGAACCAGAGTATTGGTTGGGCAAGTACAGTGACATGCCACATATCCTTTCGTTCCTTAATCTCGATTACCAGACTATCTTTGAGGTTTTGGAAACAGACCCAGAGGTTGCTCCTCTCCTCGGTCCTTTCCAGACTGCCATGAAGAATAAGGCTATGGAACAGTTGGAAGGTATGATTGGTACGCTCCGTGTCTATACCTCACGATTGGCTACCAAGGAGTCATATTGGATATTCCATAAGGATGGTGATGATTTTGACCTGAAGGTGTCCGATCCGAAGAATCCTTCATATCTACTCATAGCCAACGACCCAGAGATGGAAAGTATCATTGGTGCATTGAATGCTTTGATTCTGAACCGTCTCGTTACTCGTGTCAATACCGGTCAAGGCAAGAACATACCTGTCAGCATCATAGTGGACGAGTTGCCTACGCTCTACTTTCACAAGATTGATCGACTTATCGGTACTGCCCGAAGCAACAAAGTCAGCGTGGCTCTCGGTTTTCAGGAGCTGCCACAGCTTGAATCCGACTACGGAAAGGTGGGTATGCAAAAGGTCATCACAACTGTTGGTAACGTGGTTAGTGGTTCAGCAAGAGCAAAAGAAACTTTGGAATGGCTCTCCAACGACATCTTTGGCAAGGTAGTTCAGCTAAAGAAAGGGGTGACCATCGACCGCGACAAGACCTCCATCAATCTCAATGAGAACATGGACAGCCTTGTTCCTGCCAGTAAAATCTCAGACATGCCTACAGGTTGGATATGCGGTCAGTCTGCTCGTGACTTCATTAAGACCAAGACCGGACGAGGTGACAGCATGAATATCCAGGAATCAGCAGAGTTCCAGACCTCTAAGTTCTATTGCAAGACTGACTTTGATATGAAGAAGATTGCTGAGGAAGAAGCTGACTATGCGAACTATAAAATACCGAAGTTCTATACCTTCCCATCCAAGGATGCCAAGGAGCGAATCCTGTATCAGAATTTCGTGAGTGTAAACCTCGATGTCAAGAATATGATTGACGAGATAAACAAATTCAAGATAAAATGACTTTCAGAAAAATAATATTATTCCTACTTATATCATTGAGTCTGGTTGCGAATGCCCAGGCTCGAATGCCGACAGAGCGACTGGCATCAACACCGGCTTCCATATTCGAGTTGCCACCTTTCGAGCGTGCGGTATGCTGCATTAGGTTCTATGAAGGTATGCATCGAGCTAAGGACTATCCGTATGTAGGTTATGGACATAAGCTCAGATCTGGAGAGCGTTACTCTGCTAATATGTCAACATATGAAGCAGAGCAACTTCTTCGTAAAGACCTCAGAGAGTTATGTGCTATGTTTCGTTCCTATGGTCAGGACTCCCTACTCCTTGCCGCTTTGGCCTATAACATCGGACCATACAAGGTGACAGGATATAAGGGCAAATACCCGAAAAGTTCTGTTTTAAAGAAACTTGAAGTAGGTAACCGGAACATCAGAGACGATTATGTGAATCATTGCCATTGGCGAGGGAAACGAATCCCTTCCATTGAGCGAAGACGGTATGCAGAACTCATGTTATTATTTACTCCATGACAGAAAACGAGCCAATCAAAACTGTTTCAGACGGTATCACATTCCTATCCACTGGTAGATATTATGATGGTATCAACCGGTGGGTAGCCCATAAAGTGAAAGAAGGAGACCATGATGCCATAGACTATGCTGCTCGCCAGATAGCAAAGCTGTTACCACAAAATGCAATTCTCGTTCCTATCCCTGGACATCATGGCAAAGCCGAACAGACCATGCAGTTGGTAACGGCAATCTCGTCATATACTCGTCTCCCTATTGTTGATGCCCTCCGCGGCATAGAGCGAGACTCACAATATGATGCCAAGAAAAGAGGCCAGATGCTTTCAGCCGAAGATATGGGGTTCTACAGGCATAAAGACTTGCCTACAAACCGTACTCCTTATCTCATTGATAATGTAGTAGATACAGGCAATACCGCTAAGGCAGCTATCAGAGCACTTGGCTGTGGAACAGTTGCATCATTTGCTATGAGTGACACTCTTCTACAAAGAGAAGAAACCAGAAGTCTTCGGCGATAACACAATTATAAAGATTGATTTATGCCCAAACCAAGAAAGAAACAAATAAAGCCAATCGCAACTGCAACAATCTATCGTTGTAAGGATTGTGCTAAAAGTTACGATTGGCATAGTAAAGCTTTAGACGGCCACCTTATCCTGTGTCGTTGTCCACACAAACAGGAAGGTGCCCGCTATTGTATATTCCTTAATGACCCACAATGTGAGCATTTCGTGAAACGACTGAAAGAAGAGTGTTCTATGTAATAGACTACTCTTCATTTCGACAAATTATAGGTCATCCATAATTTGTTTTCTAAGTTTCTCCTGATTCGCATTATCGAAATAACTCAACATCACATAACATGACGAAACATCATTATGAGCTATTTCAAGTTGAATATCTCCTTGCTCACAGGTAAAAACTGAATAGTACTTATAATTATCGAACTTTATTCCATACATCTTGGAAGAAGCATCACGATCATAAAGCTTATCGAAATACTCCTCGCATTTTACCGGTTCACCATACTTTTCCGTCAGCATGGATTTATAACCGGAATAACATTTATCCAACTCACCCCACTGATCCATACTCGGAAAAATCACTGTCACTTTGCAAATCATACCACTTTTATCAGCGATTGCACCAATGGTACAATTTTTATAACCCGCAAATTCACCAGTTAGCATAGATACTCCATCCTGAATGCCAATTGGTGTAAAGCCCTTAGTTTTCAACTTTGTTGTAAATGTTTGGAGAGTTCCTTCCATAGGAATCCCTTTGAATTTCATATGCTCAGATTGGGCATATCCGATGCAGACAGCAAATGTCAGCAATAAAGTCAATAAAAAATGTTTCATAATTATATGTTTAATGTTTATTACAATTATTAAAAAGCTTCAAAGCCAAATTTCTTAGTATAATATGGCATTTCATTCTCAGCAAGATCATTTATTCGTTTTGCAGCGAAATCACTGTTGACCCACATTGCATTCAGAAGCCAGGTTTCAAATATAAAGCTAGACGTAAAATCAACATCTTCAGTATATCCTGTTATCATACGTGCTTTAGTTAATCGCTTAAAATGCAGAATCTCTTCTTTGTTCATTTTCAATGTGCTGCAACTTCCAAAATGAACATTTCTACCTTCGAAAATACCTCGATTTGCATCTTTTTCAGCAAAAGCAATCAAGTCCAAATTTGTTTTATCAGCAAAGCAGATACTCTTTTCCTTCCCATGAAAGCACAAATATATCGTGTCGTATGCGCTATAACTTGGTTGGTGTAAATGTTCTATATAATATTTGAAATCTGATTCAGTTGCTACCTGTCTGAATGTATAATCTACTTTTATAGCATTCTCCAAAAAATCAAGAAGAGGTAAGACCGGTGATTTTTTCTTCAAATCATGCAGAGTCTGATCCCATTCTGTTTCCAAGCAAAATATTTTATTCATCGTATTTTATTTTATAGTTCATACACGTTTTGTATTATTGAAATCGATTTGTTCATTACATCATAAGTCATTGAGGCTTGAATATTGATGACTGACAAATATATCCATGAGTTTATTCGTAAGTGATTGTGAAATGCGTTCGTCTGGTTGATATTTACCTTTTAGCAGTTCTTTTGGCAAATACAGTTCACAATCCTCCATTATAACGGGGCCAACCACGTTCGTTAAAACATAGCCAGTACAGTCATCAACTCGATGCAGATCTTCAATGTCTTCAAGGAATGGCATGGTTTGTTCACCAATGGCAATTGTTTTCATAAGATACATGAAATACTGCTCACCATCATAATACAAGAATACCACTTTATCACCTTTATTTGGTAAGTCACGCTCCCAAGGAGGAAAACCACCCCAACGAAAATAAGTATATCCTTTCTGCCACAGTTCGTCAGCCATATGTTTCCATTTGTCCTCTTCTGTAACAACCATCATTCGTAGTCGAAAGTCATCTTTTTCAGGCTCTTCTTCGACATCTTTGTTTTTTATAAAGATAGAGATGTGAATGCGGTCACTGTAAGGCGCATCCTTTCTTAGTCCACTGATTTCAGTTTCAAAGACATCTTGCCACCCCATATCAAGTAGTGCAGCCAACGACTTATTTACCTTTCTTGGTATATATCCAAGAGTTGGTCCAACGTCCTCGTATTCAGATCCTTCATCACCTGCTATGGCTACCGCTACAGCATTTTCATCATGGACGTTGTATTTCTCACGAACAAGGACCAATTTCGAACCGTCTTGTAGCTCGTCCCAAATATCATCAATGTTGTAAAACGCTGCACCTGCTATGTTACATTCCAGGAACAATTTTCTTTTCTCTATAGGAAAAAAGTCCATATTCCCTTCTATCGGATCGTCTGGAACAAGTCCATCTTCAATAGCAAGGTCACCTTGTAAAGGCATAGGCATACCTTGCGTTCTTTCGGAATCGTCATCAGGAACAAGAAGAGAATAATCTTCTACCTTAGTTTTGGATAGATAATTTCTTACCATTTCCCTAAGTTTGGCATCTTCTGAAATATCGGTAATACCTTTAGCTTCCAGCTTTTCTTGAAGATCAGCCAATTCGCCATCACACTTCGGGCAAGTGCCTTGACACTCACCTTTATGATTACATTCTGAAGGCGTATATTCCACGCCATACTTGTTCGCAACATAAGTACGGATAGCTTTCAGTATCTCACATTTTTCTTTTCCTTTTCTCATATCGAACTATTGTTTTGAATCAAATTTAGCTTCTCGTTCTATGTATTTGATTTGAGAAATGTTCTTAAATCCCATCCTCTTCAATTTATTAATGCTTCTATCGACATCTACCTACGTGTTGAAATGAGGAATAAGAGGCACTTTGATTGTAACTTTATCTAATGGCACAAACTTTTTTAAGGTATGGAGTTGCCATTTAATATCAGAAGTCACCTTCGTATAATTCTTGTATATAGAATCATTCATATCCTTAACATCAACAATCCATTCATTTATATATTTGGACAAAGCCTCTATAGTCTCAAATGAACAATGAAGAGATGTCTCTATTGTCAGTTTCCAATTTCTGGGGCATAGTTTAGCAAACTCAATGATAAAATCCGCATTCATTGTAGGTTCTCCACCTCCAAAACATATACCTCCACCAGTGGATTGAAAGTAGATATTATCAATCTTCACGACATCAAACAATTCCTTTGGTGTAAGCATCCTTATGCCTTTTTGCAAAGATCTACCATCATTTTCATATATTGGGGCATGACATTGATCGTTCAGGCAGTACCTACACTTCAATGGGCATCCCATGAAGGCAACGAGTGTAGTAACCCCATTTCCATCTATGCCCATACGATGTCGGCTTATACCGAATATTGGTCTTTCCATATTATATTTGTCCATGTTGTCTTAAATGAATATTTTACCACATTTAACTTTTCTAATAAGCTCCTCTGTATCAAACTCAGCATTTCGCCATCTACACGATACACTATGCCCATGTTCACTATTAAACAGTCCAACTATATTTTGGATGTCTTTAGGCAGTTTCTCCATGCCAAAGTTGTACAGAGCATAAGGCATCTTGTTATAATAAGCACCAGCAATGGCTCCAGTTATTGCTCCCATTGTATCTGCATCACCTCCTAACGAGATACATAACCGCAAAGCATCCTCATAGTCTTTGCTGTCGAGAAAAGCAATGATGGATTCTGGCACTGTACCTTGACAACTGCCGTCAAATCCATATGTTGGGCGTATATCATCGCAACTTCTGTTAAGATTGTAACCGAAGGTATCAGTGATAAAGCGGCGTATATCTTCCTTAGAGTTAGCAGTCCTTGCCATAAAAATAGCAGCTGCCGTTGCCTGTGCTCCCTTAATGCCTTCGGGATGATTGTGTGTCACTTCGGCACATATCTTTGCAACTTTAATTGTTTCTTCCAATGTATCAAAAGCAAAACCGACTGCAGACACACGCATGGCAGAACCATTGCCCCATGAATTATATGGTTTCGGATTGTCTTTGCGTAGCCACTGTGAGAACATCTTACCATATGCTCCCATAGGATTAGGATATTTGCGTCCCCATTGCTGCATACGTTCAACTAATCCCTTTTTGGTATGCCGCTTATCGTTCAAAATCCAGTCAGCCACAGCAATGGTCATTATAGTGTCATCGGTGTAGTCCATTCTCTTATCTTGGATGTTTATATCCGTTGACTTATGCGGATCAAACTCATAGATACTTCCTGCAATGTCCCCTAATATAGTTCCCATGAGCATTGGGCAGTACACGTTGACAGGATTCTTTTGATGTTCATTACTTTTTCTTAAAACATTAGTATAGTCAAGAGCTTCGTACCAACTGCGAAACGTATCAGGCGTCTCGCACCAACCCCAATGGCAGAAACGGTTGTAAAGAATTGCCTTCATGGATATTGGCACACCATCATTGGCACAGAAATCGCCAAGCCCTTCTCTTATGTAACACAGGGTTTCGTTCAATAGGTAATCATCATTATTAAAATGAAATCTAACCCAATATCCTTCATATTGATGACCCACATGAGCACCACAATCCTCCGGAATATTTTTGCCATAGTAGAAACAATGTTCAAGATAAGGAGCTACTATTATGTCATAGAACTCTTTGGGAAGATATATGTTACAAACTGCTATAGCTTGCTTGAATAGTGGCGCTATCTCTTCATCCTTAAAACCTGCTATGCCACAGCCTATACGTGTGACGAGGAACTTCTTCTCCTGATGTTCCTTTGCAAACTCAACAAACTCGTCAACGTATGGTTTGATAGTTTCCACACCTCCTTGCATAGTTGGTATGGCATAAGCTTGACCTGTCAACCCTACACCTACTCCCCATTGAGCTCCAAATTTATTATGTGCAGCTTTTGCTGCACCCCCAAGATGTTTCCCTACAAGATTACTACCAAAGACGAAGATTTCATCCTTTTCAAGTTTATCTATTCTACCCGAAGCAATATTGGGGTTTTCAGTTCTATTCTTGCTCATAATCTTACAATTTGCATACGTTTATGATTAACTCTCAGATGTCAGTTTCTCCCAATCTATGATAAAATCAGGATTTTGACTTTCCATCCATTTCAAGTATTGAACATCATCGTTATAGACGCTTTGCAGGGTTTTACCCCGATATTTACCGAATGTTATCAAATCATCTGGTTGCAATGTCTTTAGATTACTTCTGTGATATTCAATTATAGAGTCTATATCAGCTAACAATCGCTGAGACTCAATGATTGCCCACTTTACATAGTTCCAGTCTGCATCAATAACTTCTCTAATAGTTTTGTTCTTATATTTTCCGAATGTAAACACATCATCCAATCCGAGTACTTTAACTTCATGCTCTTTTGCACCTTCTCCCTGTATTTCAAGTAATGCCCAGGAGCCACATCCGCAGTTTGGTATTGGCTGAGGTTCCGTATCGTCCTTCTTACACCAACATAATACTGGTGAGTCTGAACTATCTGCCCTTTCGCCATTACGATAATAGAAGCCATAAGCGGTACCATACTTACCAAATCTGCCATGTGGTTCTACTCTAACAACCTGAACGTATTGATTTCTGTACCAAGCAGATACTCTACCATCAGGAAACCTTTGGGCTGTAAAAGGTAGAACTCTACCAATATCATAGTAGAGCTCCATTATATTGTTTTGTGGAAACTTGCAATTTATTGCATCTACAAGTTTCTGTTTATCTTCTGTATTCATACTTATAAATTATCAGTTCTCCAATCGAGCAATTCATCATCCGTTGTTGCTGGATAGTTGTAATGCTCAATCAGTTCTCGTTCCGTAAATGTTCTTTTGAAAGTACTGCCTAAAAGCAGAACGATCATATCATCCACCCTTCTGTTACACTCTTGGAGCTTGGAATTGTAAAGCCCTTGAAGAGCCTTTGTACCAATGTATGCTCCTGTACGTGCCTCCAAGATGCCAGAGAAAGTGTTTTCCAACTCCTCTGTAGCAATCCTATAACGAAGAAGAACATTCAGAAGTTGCTCTCTGTCCTCGTTTAGCTGAAATTGTTTCAGCAGATGTTCCATTCGCCATGATTCATCGGACACTTCACAAAGCTTCTTTTTGAGTTGCTCAAAGTCCGACACATCGATATTCGATTCCGACAGAACTTTTCTGTTGTCGAAATTTGAGAATACAAGGCTGATGATTTCGAATGGATCCGACTCTTTCAAATTGTAATCGAGATAACCACTTATTACAGCTGCTACCCTACGAATCCTTACCTGGCTGTCCCAAGGAAGGTTTTGAAAAGGAATCGTGTCATTCGTCATCCAGGCGATGCCTATATATTCCCTCACTAATCTGTTGGCATCCCATGAAGCAATTTTGCCTTTAGAATTATATTCTACTTGAGCTTTTTTCATATCATTGTTTATTAAAAATCTCAATTCTTTGGCAAAGGTAAATCACATTTATGCAGCCTATCTGCATCTCAAAATAAAAATCGATAAAATCTTCTTGAATGCCTTAAACACCCAATTTTTGGGCAAAGATACAAAATACTTGGACATAAATTGATGTTTTTATCATTTTTTTGAGCGTAAAGCCTCTTTTTTTCCAATTTTATTATGATATTTCGAATAAAAACACTACTTTTGCATATGTAGAAACATTAAATAAGCAATTATGGAAAATAAAGACCTGAACCGGCTGAAAGTTGTTCTAGCTGAAAAAAAGAGAACCAACAAATGGCTCGCTGAACAATTAGGTAAAGATCCTGCAACGATCTCCAAGTGGTGTACCAACAATGCACAACCGAATTTGGAGAATCTTGTTGAGATAGCAAAGTGTCTTGGAGTCACAGTCAATGATTTAATTCGATAATGTAAAAGGAACCCAGTATGCCAACAAACAAGAATGCAGCTATACGCTACCAGACTCTCGATAAATGCTTTCGAGACAGACGACATCGATACTACATGGAAGACCTCATCGACAAGTGCGAAGAGGCCATCTACTACTATAATGGCGTAGGAGGAGTGAGTCGGCGACAGATATTTGAGGACATCAAATTCATGGAAAGTGAAACGGGCTGGAGTGTGCCGCTTGAAAGAAAGCAAGATGGCAGAAGGGTTTATTATCGATACAGTGATCCTGACTTTACCATCAATGCCCAACCACTGACAGAAGATGAAGCACGACAGCTTCGCTCAGTCATCATTACCCTCAGGCGTTTTAGAGGATTGCCAAGCAACGCATGGGTGGATGAAGTCATTTCCAACCTGGAATGGCGATTTGGACTTAGAGGCAAGCAGGAGAACATGATTGGCTTTGAACAAAACCCCTATCTCAGGGGACTGAACTTACTGCCTGACATCATAGATGCTGCTACAAGCCATCAAGCTGTAAGAATCACGTATCGCAACTATAAGAATTGCGATGAGGAGTACACCGTTGTTGTGCATCCTTGGTACATCAAGCAATACAACAACCGATGGTTCCTTATGGCGTATGATGCCGAGGCTGACAGAATATCAAACTATGCCCTCGACCGTATACAGAACTTCAATGTAGAGGAGGATGTGGCATACATACCAAATAAAGAGGTCGATTTTGAACACTACTTCGATGATGTGTTCGGTGTGACAATACCGCCATCAGATGTTGAAAAGATTAGGGTTCTGCTTCAATTCTCAAAAAAGCAATACCCTTATATCGTGTCCAAGCCCCTGCATCATTCGCAGGAAATAGTAGATGCAGAAAACCGCATTCTGGCTGTTGAAGTACGACCGACATACGAGTTTACGCAATTGATACTTTCATTTGGATTTGACGTTAAAGTGCTCGAACCCGAGCCTTTCAAACAGGAGATATTGGCAAATCTACGTCGTAATTTGCAGAATTATGATGAAATGCAGATAGACTGCACCGATTAGTATTACATTTGCAAAAGTATTTAATAATAATGAATAAGAATAATAGTCCATATACAGCAGCATTGACAGGTGGGGGCTTTCTTTTCGAAGAGACACTCACCCTGTTGCCTTTACTTCAGGCTGAGAACAGTGAAGAACTGCTCCAAGAAGAAAAGGTTAACAACAATCTGCTGCATATCAATGCAGAAACAGCTCGTTCAAGAAACATTCACGAGATTAAGAGGCGTTATCAAACAATGCCTCCTTCATTCTGGAATGATTTCAAGGAAATGAGCGATAGTGACAAGGTGATAGCTCTGTTCTATGTGATACTCAAAACATACAAGATATGTTTCGACTTCCACGTGAATGTCACCATGCGCAAGTGGAACAGTATTTCAAAGAGCATAGACAAGGAAGACCTCATGATGGAGTTCAACGAAATCTCTGCCAAAGACGAGTTTGTTGACTCATGGAGTGACTCTACTAAGGGAAAGGTGGCAAGTGCATATCTCACCATCCTGAGAAAGGTGGGAATGCTGACCAATGACAACCGTCTTCATTCCCTGGTCTGCAACAATTACGACTACTACTTGGCAAAGGGAGAACCATGGTTCTTGGAAGCCTGCCTCCTGCAGCCATACGAAATAGATAACATAAAGAAATCAATGTGATATGACGATAAAAGAACTTGATGATAAACTGAACAGCCCTGGCTTCCAGGACACGGAGAACGGCGACCTGTTCTACAACTTCTTCATCTACCAATATCCGGCAGAGAAGGAGTATGACATCCGTCGGCAGATACAGGAGTTCAAGGCGAATCTCATTCGCCCGGTCAACTACGTGGATGTGCTTACGCTGAATCTGTTTGAGGAGTTTTGCAACTTTCTCGACCAGAAGAAGTTTCTGCGCCATCCATCCATGCTGAAATACCAGTTGGAGAAAGAGCAGGCAGATCCGTCAAAGGCAAAGAACACCCAGGACACGCTGACCCGTAATGCCCATTCTCCAGAGTTCGTGCAGTACATTCATCAGCGTATCATCGACCATATCACCATCAAGGATCAATACCGCCGTCCATACGTTTTCCTGTATGGCATCGGCAGTATGTTCCCCTATCTGAGAGTCAATGAGTTTCTTGCCCTCTATGAGGACTACAACGAGACTGGGAAGTATAAGATTATCGTCTTCTACCCAGGTCATCGTGACCAGAACTCTTTCCGTCTGTTTGATACGCTCCCAGACAATCACACTTATCGTGCAACACTACTTATCAATGAGTAACTTATGAAACTGAAAGATTTATATAACAAGCCAATCAACCGTGCTGTCAATCCTGCCGTCAGTGCTACCAAGTTTGACCCAGAGACAGAACGAATAGAAATACAGGAATACGTGTTTACGGATGAGATTATCAATGGTCTCTTCCGCATACTCGATGCCATCAAGAACAACAAGCCATACGACCATGTGGGTATCTGGATTGACGGTTACTATGGTTCGGGTAAGTCTCACTTCCTGAAATACCTCGACTACTGTATCACTCCATCAACCCGCGAGGATGCAGTTTCACGTCTGCTCGATGCAGTAAAAGCCATCGACCCACTCGACGAGAAGCACAACCTCAGTTTCGATTACGATGAGTTGCTCTCCATCGCCAACTGGCTGAAGCGTGCCACCATCGACACCTGCATCTTCAACCTGGAAACCAGCTACGACAACTCTACAGACAAGAAGAAGGCTTTCCTTCACGTATTCTGGAATGAGTTCAACGGCAAGCGTGGCTTCAACAAGTTCAATATCACCCTGGCACAGAACCTGGAAAAGCCTCTTGCCGAGAAGGGCGTATTCGAAGCCTTCAAGGAGCGCATTGCCGAGGAAGGTGGCGACTGGAACGACCCAGGTATGGCTGCCGACCTGATTGACAACGAGCTGGATTGGGTGTTGGATATTGCCAAAGAGCTTGCCCCTACCCTCTCTATAGATAGCATCCGTGAGCGCATCATCAAGCGTGACACCAATATGAGCATCGACCGCTTCGGTATGGAACTGGCTTCCTACCTGAAGGACAAGGGCGATGACTACCGTCTGATTCTCCTTGCCGATGAGGTGAGCCAGTTCATCAACAAGGAACGTGACCGCTATCTCAACCTCCAGGAGATTATCACCAAACTCTCTGAGGCTTGCGACAACAAGGTATGGGTGGCTTGTACTGCCCAGCAAGACCTTTCAGAGATTATGGACGATTGCCACATTGCAGAAGAGAAGGATAAGGAAGGCAAGATCAAGGGACGCTTCGAGGTAAAGGTTTCCCTGAAAGGCACACAGCCAGAGGTGATTACCCAGAAGCGTATTCTCGACAAGAAAGAGGAAGTGAAGCCAGAGCTTGCGGCACTCTACAACAAATATAAGGCAGGTTTCGACCTTCAGTTCAAGCTGCCTACATCCTATAGTAGCTACGAATCACAAGACGATTTCGTGGACTACTACCCTTTCGTGCCTTATCAGTTCAAGCTGATTATGCAGGTATTCAACTCGTTCCTCAACCTCGGCTATGTAGCCAAGGAGGTAAAGGGTAACGAGCGAAGCATCATCAAGGTGATTCACTCTACTGCCAAGACGAATGCAGATGCAGAGTTGGGCAAGTTTATCTCTTTCGACGAGCTCTATAACAATATGTTCGAAGAAGGATTGCAGGCCCGTGGACAGAAGGCTGTGGATAATGCATTGCGCATGGCTCGCACTTACCAGACCGACCGCCCAGAGCGCACCCGTCTTGCCGTGAGAGTAGCCAATGTGCTCTTCATGATCTGTAACATCTCGCAGACCGACCAGCTGGTTTTCCCTGCCACATTGGATAATGTAACCTCACTCCTTATCAACGATATGGAGACTCCTCGCCTCAACATCAAGAACGAGGTGGAAAAGGTGATAGAATTCCTTTGCGACAACAACATCATCCGTCGTGAGCAGGGCAAGAATGGTGCACCAGAAACCTACGCTTTCTATAGTGAAGAAGAAATGAAGGTGGCTCAGCTCATTCAGAGTCAGGTGGTTGACAACAACACCCAGGCTGAGCAGCTGAAGGAAATCTTCAACAGATATATTACGGCACTCCGCAACAAGGAGCAGTATAAGACACGCAGTTTCTCCGTGGGTCTCACCATCAAGCAGCGCACCTTCCTCAGCAACAATCCTGATGTGCAGGTAGAGTTCGTGATGGATGCAGACTATGAAACTGCCGAACAGTTGGCTTTGCAGAACAGCAATGTCAACCGCATGGTTTACTATGTGGGTCCTCTGTATCGTGACAACAAGCGTCTGTACAATGCCTTCTACTGGTATTGCCAGGCAAACCGCTACATGGCTACTCCGGTAACAAGCGAGGACAACAAAAAGACACGTGATGAGTTTGAGAAACGTGCCAACGAACTTTACGACGGAATCATCAGAAAGGAGTTTGAGAAGATTCTCGACACCTGCCCTATCATCTCCGGACTCAGCGTGATTGATGAAGCCGAACTGGGACAGAAGCGTGGCAACGACCGCTATCGTGTGGCGATGGACAAGCATCTGTCCAGCATCTATACCAAGGCGAACCTGGTAGATTACCCAAGCATGCCTCGCACCACGGAGCAGTTGAAGAAGGCCATTCTCCGAAATGTCAACCCAGGAGACTACGATGGAATGAATGCCGTACTTACCGATGCAGAGCATGAAGTGGAGATTTATCTCAACAAGCAGTTTGCTGAGGTAAACGTCTCTGATGTGCTTGCTAAGTTTGCAAAGGCACCATACGGATGGGATAATATCTGCACGCTCTATATTATCAATGAGTTGGTACGACGTCATAACCGTGACTACTCATACGCTAACAATCCTAACGTAGAGACATCAACCGTTGCCAACCGCATTGTCAGCGAGTCAAACAAGTTCACATTGCGTCAGGCTAAGGTCATCTCTCCACAGGTGATTCAGAACTTCACCAGCGCATGGAAAGAGATTTTCGGTATTTCTGCCGTTCCAAGCTCCACAGACAGCACTCAGCTCTTCCGTGCCTGCCGAGATATAGAGAGCGTCCACAGTCTAGCCAAGTTCATCAAGGGCTATAAGGATATTGAGCAGCAGATAGCAGGCTACCAGTTCTGCCAGCCTATCCGTGAGGCAATTGAGCTTTTCGAATCATGGCTCAACGAGCGTGACCCGCTGAAGTTCTTCAACCTCGTCATCGCAGCCAAGGATGAAGCCAAGGTGCTCATTGATAAGTGCAAGGAAGTGGTGCAGTTTACCCACGATCAGCTTGATACATACAAGCAGCTCATCCAATTCCAGACCGACAACCAGTATAACTTCCCATTCGTTCCGATTGAGATGCAGGGAGCAGTCACCGACTTCAACAAGTTAAAGAACGACCCATGGCCAATTTCTGGTCTTCGTGGCTACATCAAGCTGCAACGCCAGTTATCAGGCATATTGGATGGTGTACGTGACGAACTCCGTGAGAAGATAAAAGCAGCCTATAATGATATGTTCGACTATCTTAAGCAGGTTGCCGAGAAACAGCATGTTCCAGAGAGTGTACTGTCTGACCGTGAAACCGTTATTCGTGTCAAGACCACTCCAACAAATATTCTGGTACTGCAGAACAATGCCAACACAGATACGTTCTATCAGGAGCAGGTGGATAAGATTATGTCTTATAATCCTCCTCAGCCTCCTATTGTTGAAGGAGGAGGTAACACGACACGACCAGTAACTCCAGAAAAGCGCATCCGCAAGGCATCTTTGCAGACTAAGACAAAGTTGCCTATTACAAATGCAGAGGATATAGAACGCTACCTGGAAGGTCTGCGCCAGCAGCTCGAAAAGCTGCTTGTTGACCAGGATGGTGTAATGATTATCAAATAAAATCCATGTTCAAAAGATAAAGTATGGACACAAATAGAATCAAACGCTTCGCTACCGAAGCACGAAATATATTGAAAGCCGGCATTGCTGCCAAGATTACTACGCTTGGCTTCGACAAGAATGGCAATGTGGCAGAAGAGAACATGCCTCAGCTGATGCAGGGCGGTTCTCTCTGGAATGAGCAGTTTCAGACAGAGGGCTTCTACTACCAGTGGATGTCCCTCTATAACCGTATTCAGCAGAAAGGTATCAGCGAGGTGTATGAGGAAGCTGCCTACACCTGGTTCAACCGTCTCTGCGCCATCCGAATCCTGCAGAAGAACAATCTCTGCAGTCCGGTTCTGGCGTATGCTGATACAGCACGCACTCCCGTCATCGTGGATGAAGCCCGACAGGGACACATCCCACAGATGAAGGAAGAGTTACGCCAGCGACTCGTGGAACTCCTCGATGATGACACCAAGGTGACAGAGCAGTTTGCCATCCTCATCACAGCCTGGTGCCACGACAACCCTATCATCAACCAGTGTTTCGGCAGTATTGCTGATTACACCGAACTGCTTCTGCCAAACAATATTCTGGCAGCAGGCGGTTTTGTGGATATGCTGAACCATACAGAATTTATCACCGATGAAGACTTCCAGTCACCAGAGTTGATTGGATGGCTTTATCAGTTCTATATCTCTGAGCGCAAGGACGAGGTGTTTGCCAAGAAGGGCAAGTTCGAGGCTGATGAGATTCCTGCAGCTACCCAGATCTTCACCCCTAACTGGATTGTGAAGTACATGGTACAGAACACCGTGGGAAGAATCTATCTGGATAATAATCCATACGAGACGCAGCTGCAAAAGAAATGGCAGTATTTGGTTGAACCTTCAGATAAGCCAAGCAATGATACTCTCTTGAAGTACAACGAATTAGAAGACTTAAAGATAGCAGACCTTGCCTGCGGTTCCGGTCATATTCTCAACGAATGTTTCGACCTGCTCTATGACCTTTATATTGCCGAAGGCTATGGTCGTGGAGAGGCTGTGGAGAATATCTTCAGCCACAACCTCACGGGTATCGACCTCGACACCCGTGCCAAGCAGTTGGCAACTTTTGCCCTTTTGTTGAAGGCCTGCCAAAAGGATGCAGCTTTTGCGGATGCGCATTGTATGCCTAATGTGCTCTCTATGCCTAAGCCATGGAACAGAGAGAAGCAAGGCACTATCCAAGACATGCTTCATATCTACTTTCAAGGTGAGGCTACCAACCAGCAGAAGGAAGAGATTACAGCTTGCTTCGACCTGATGCAAAATGCAGACTCGCTTGGCTCTATCATGAAGTTCGACATCAGCGAGAGCACACGATTGCTTATCAAGCAAACTACCGATTACTGGTGCAGTCAGGAGATTGTACCAGATTCCTAAGACATAGCCAAATTTTTGAGCAACTTTTTGTGTTAATAAATACAAAAGAGGTATTTTGGAACATACAGGCACTAAAATATCGGTAGCAGAAATGGTCAAAAATGATTTTTCTGTTACAAATCAACACGGAACTCGTTCTTTTAATAGCGTGTGGCTAGATTCCTAATTAGTTATCCGTGTTTGTGTCTTTACAAGACTCTAAATGGCAGTAGCACAGACTGCTATAGTTCACTTGTTTCGGACTTATGATATTGCAAGTTTTTCATTGCTGCTCTTTGAATCCAACGGTTCCCATTTTCTGTTCTGCTTACCTATAGCGAACATTCTGAGAACAAGTTTGAACTTAACGGCATTCAATGCCTTGCGTTTTGTGTCTGAATCTTGCTTACCTCCTAATTTACGGTTATAAAATGATTGTAACTCTGCATCATATTGTACAACAACTGTGGCCGCCATGGATAGATCTGCTTTCGCCTGACCATCACAGCGTGCTGAAGGTCGGGGACGCCATTTCACACTGGTGCCTGAAGTGCGGAAGTGCGGTGCCACGCCAACATAACTGGCATATTGCCTTGCTGTTTCAAAAGCGGTAAAGTTTCGGGTAATGACAATGACATTTATGGCATTGACGAAGCCTATTCCCGGTATTGTCAGAAGATTCTTGTAAGTAGACAAGAGGCTATCGTCTGTAGCCAGCAACTTCTGTTCTTCCAACTCGATGTTCTCAATGTCACGGCTGAATTTTTTGATGTAGCCATCATATAACTGGGCATCTTCCTTTGTGATGCATAGCTGTCTTCTGTTCATGAAGCATGTACGCTGTTCCACCAGGAACTTACGCTCATTCATCAGTGCCTTGAGTCTCTGCATGGTCTTGTCAGGCATATTATAAGGCTTGACACATTCAGTACCATTATAGCGATAGAGAAAGTCTGCAATCTTGGCAGAGTCAATCTTGTCGCTCTTGTCCTTGGGCCCCATGGGATAATGCTTTACCACATGGGTGGAGAGCATGCAGAACTGATAGTTCCTGGTATTAAGAAACTTCTCCAGCTCCATGGAATAGCTGCCGGTGAACTCCATTCCGAAGAGACTGTTCGAGAGAACCACATGATTCTTCTTGAGCCATGTGCACATTTCGCCAAATCCCTTGCGGGAATTGTTGAATACATCGTGAGAAAAGTCCTTAATTGGGGTTTCTTCACAGAAAATTGATACGTCAATGACATTTTTTGAGATGTCGATGCCGATAAATGATTTATTTTTCATACCTTTGTACCGCATTTTGTAGGAAGGAGCTCTCTATGTCAGGGTAAGCCACATCTTTTAAAAGCTTCCACGGCTAATTCCCTAAACGGCACTTGACCTGGCATTTCAGGCTGGGGAGACTAGATCAGGGAAAGGTCTTTGTCTAAGACAAAATAGTTCACTACCCCCGTCCGGAGTTCCTTCCATTTCAGATGCTCCGGCAAAGGTAGTGAAAAAAACGCAGACAAAAGACTTAGTCGGGAAATAGTTATGCTCTAAGAAGTGCGATAGTTCACTTTTGCTGCATTTTAGTTCTTATATGCATCTGTCTCCACATATGGTGTTCCACGCTTTATCACGGCAAACATACGAAGGACCAGCTTGAACTTGACGGCATTGAGCACGATGCCACCGCATTTTTCCTTTCTCTTGCGTATCCAATAGTCTCTTATTGAAGGATTGTTCCTTATGGCGGAAAGGACAGCTATGGATAAGTCTGCCTTGGCTTCAGAAAAGCCTTTCTTGGAAACCCCCGTTTTCTTTCTTACTGAGGTACCAGATTCCTTTTTAAAAGGGGCTATTCCTATGTAACAGGCATATTTGCGAGGATTGCTGATTGCAGTGAAATTTTCCGTCAATACAATGGTTTCCAACGCTATGATGCGACCAATGCCAGGAATGGAGGTCAGCAGATTGTAATTCTTTCTGATGCTTGTATCTTCATTCATGTAGCTGTCAATCTCTTTGTCTATTGCTTTCTGGTTTTCCTGCATGTTCTTCAGCAGGAGTTTCTTGCGTTCAACGGATAAGTCTGTATCGTATGCGCAGATATCATGAAGCTGCTGCTTATAGAGAGTTGACTGCTTGGTGTTCTGCTTACGCTCTGCCAGCAATCTCTTCAACTTGAAATAGACAGGTGAAGGAAGTTTGGAGGGATTGCGAAGAATCTTCTTGTGGTTCTGCTCACAATAGATTGCTATTCTGAAAGCATCCAGTTCATCAGTCTTGATACGGTCTAGAGAGCGCTGGTCATCATCCAAGTCTGGCTCGAAGCGATGCATTTTGCGAGGTTCCACCATACCATAGATATATTCTTTGGATTCCAGCCATAATCTGAAGTTTTGGTTATAGAGTCCAGTATATTCCATACAGAACAAAAAGGTATCGAAGTCTTTTCCTACCTTTGCGACCCAGGAGCCAATCTTTTTGAACCCAGCATCATCATTGCTCACCTTAATATGAGCATTCTTCCAGTCGATGGTTTCACCATCATAATAAGCAAGGTCGAGAGTCTTCTTGGAGACATCTACGCCAAAGTAAAGTTCCTTATCCATATTATTGACATTTTAGCATTAAATGGAAACAAGAAAACATTTGGTTTGGCGAAGGACTGAATCAAAAAATAGTGATATTCTAGCGTGACATACAGTTCACCTTAACACCCGTTAACCAATTCGTTTAAACTTGTTTCCAGGTGCAAAGGTAAAAGAGGAAGTGCGTACCCAAATGCCAACATTCAAACTGATTCTTGCTTTGACGGAGAAGTATCATGCGCTGGTTATGAATCCGCCTTATATGGGAGCAGGACATATGGACGAAGTACTATTGTCATACGCTAAAGCAAACTATCAAAATACATCTAATGATCTTGGAGCAGTTTTTATGGAGGTTGCTTTTGAAGCAATTAAGGAAAATGGAAAATTTGGAATGATAAATCAGGCTGCATGGTTTTTCAAACCAACATATAAAGCTTACCGTATTGATATTATTAGTTCAGATTCATACAATCTAGAAAGCGCATTATATCTTGGTCCAAATACCTTTCCAGAGCTAAAAGGGGAAGTAGTACAGTCTGTAACTTTCATTGCTTCTAAAAGTAATAAGCAGTCTACTATTTTCTATCATTTGAAAAATGGGGCGACAAGTGAAATAAAATGCAATATGTTTATTCATAAAGATTGCAGAATTTTCATAGAGAAGTTAAACGAATTTTCTAATTTTAATGGTTGCCAATTTGGATTTTGGATAGATTCTAATGTACAGAAGACTTTTAAAGAATCCCCAATTTCTAAATTTGGAGATGCAAAACAAGGCCTAAAAACAGGAGACAATACATATTTTATAAAAACATGGTTTGAGGTATCTAAGTTAAAATTAAACGCCAAATGGTTTCCTGTAGAAACAGGTGGAAACTTTAGAAAATGGTATGGCAATGGAATTAATGTATTGAATTGGGAAAATGACGGAGAAGAATTGAAAAATTTCAAAGATGGAAATGGCAAATTACGTTCTCGTCCACAAGGATTACAATATTCATTTAAAGATGGCATAACTTGGTCTACTTCCGCAGGTGACAAACCTTCTTTTAGATATTCAGACAGAAGATTTCTTTTTGAAAGTTCTGGTTCGAAATTCTTTTTAAAAGATACAGAGAACAATCTTGATGTCTTTTGTGCATATTTTAACTCGTATGTTGTTAAGAGTTTTATCAATATGTTATCTCCTGGACTAGGTGTTTCTGAAGGTGCTATTAAATCTTTACCATTTATAGACGACAAAAATATTCATACATATAAGGCTCACCAAAACATCGCCATCAGCAAATCCGACTGGGACGCCCACGAAACCTCTTGGGATTTCCAACGCAACGAGCTCTTATCCATCGATACCTCCACCTACATGGAGAACATCGATTATAAGATGGAGAAGCATTTCGAGGAGACGGGCGAACATATCAGCATCTCCCCTGCTGCCCCACAGTTAGGCAGTCTGGAATGGCGCATGGAGCAATACAAGACGAAGTGGGAGCGCAAGTTTATGCAGCTACATAAGAACGAGGAAGAGCTCAACCGCCAGTTCATCGACATCTATGGCCTGCAAGATGAGTTGACTCCTAACGTTCCACTGAAGGAAATCACTATCCTTCAGCAGGGAGAGATTGATGTAACAGATAATGGTATTACCTGGAACGAGGATGCAATGACCAAGCAGCTCATCAGCTATGCTGTGGGCTGCATGCTCGGACGTTATCGTCTCGACAAGCCGGGACTCCACATCGCCCACCCTAACCCAACCGATGAGGAGATTGCCCCTTACGAATACAAGGGTGAACAGTGGGAAATAGACGACGACGGCATCATGCCGCTCATGCCAAACGACTGTGGCTTCTCTGACAACGCCTCATCCCGCTTTGCCGACTTCATCCGTGTGGCTTTGGGCAACGAGGAGCATGTGGAGAACCTGAACTACGTGGAGAGGTGCCTGGGCAAGCCGCTGGAGCAATATTTCGTAAAGGACTTCTGGAAAGATCACAAGAAGATGTATCAGAACCGCCCTATCTACTGGCTTTTCTCATCCAAGAAGGGCGCCTTCCAGGTCATTGCCTACATGCATCGCATGAATGCCTACACCGCAGAACGAGTGCGCTCGAAGTATCTCCTCCCTTACATCGAACACCTGGAGGCTGAAATCGACAAGCTCGATGCCCGCCGTGCCGAACTCTCCACCAAGGAGACCAAGCAGCTGCAGATCCTTCAGAAGCAACTCGACGAGTGCCGTGAGTATCATGAGCGCCTACAGGTAGTTGCCGAGCAAGCCATCAGCTTCGACCTTGATGACGGTGTTGTTGTCAACTACGCCAAGTTCGGTAATATATTACAGAAAATTAAATAGACAGAAAATTAGTAATGGACAATCAGCAAATTGCAAATTTATTAAATATCCAAAGAGCAAGTCGTGAAAATCGATTGGTAATCTTTGTTGGTGCTGGAGTTTCTATGAACTCCAGCGTTCCTTCATGGAATCAACTGACCAATAGAATGAAGGCTGAGTTACCAAATGAGTTCTCGGAAGAAACTGACGCACTTAAAATTGCTCAGATTTATAAAGATTCCCGCGGACATAAGGAGTATATGGATAAAGTGAAAGATATTTTACTTTATAACAAAGCTGTACCAAATCCATTACATAAAAGTATATTAGCACTGAATCCATGTCATATAATTACAACAAACTATGACGACTTGATAGAGCAAGAACTTTCCAAGGATTTTTTACAGTATCATATAATACGAGAGGATAAGGACATACCACAAATGACATATCCTAATACTCTTGTAAAGATGCATGGGGATTATGTTACAGATAACATAGTACTCACAGAAGATGATTACTATAATTATAAGGAAAATTTTCCATTAACAAGGGCGTTTGTACAATCTTTGTTTGCAAGTAAATTGATATTATTTGTAGGTTTCTCTTTTGCAGATTTAAATCTTAAGTTTATTCTTAATGAACTTAAAAATATTCTTTCAGATAAAATGCAAAGACCATACCTGCTATCGTGTGATGAGCCAAGCTATGCGACAAAACTTTATTTTGTAAAGAAAGGTGTTAATATAGTTTATATTTCTGAAGCTGATGTTGATTTGCTTAATGATGGAAAATACCAAAGCAAAGATTTAAGCGGAATAGGATTGCATACAGACAAACTTTTGTATGCAATCAAAAACTATAGTGCCATACCACAAGATAATTTGGCTTTATATCTCTATAATCGTATTGTACCATATATGAGTGAAATGCGCTCTTTTGGGGATGGGCTTCAATACTTTTTCCCGAAAATGAAATTACACAGGAAGGCTCATTCTTCTGGTCTGCGAACATTTACTGAATATTTTAAGCAACTTGCAAAGGATTTAGCAACAAATGAAGCTAAAAGAAAATTTCTTAGAGAAAATCCCGCAATCAATTTGCGAACTCTTATGAAATTAGCGTATTATAACTATCTATTTGAAATAGATGGGCTTACCATTCTTGATGCAAAATTAATAGAGAATATAAAAGAATTCAAAGCCTCAACTCTTGATTATATCCATCAATTTGATTCTGCAAAAGTCAATCAGATTGTTAAAAAATTAAGAGTTAGACGGATTACTTACACTATAGAAGATTTAGAACTACCATACATATTATATACTCTTGGTGATGCTTATAGCGCCTATAAATTTTATGGTGATTTGCTTACAGAATACTGGAATAAAAAGAAATACATCTTATATTTCATTTGCAGACATAATATGTGGGCAATTCGCTATTGTGTGTGTAACCAATTATGGCATAATGATAAGTATGATGAAGGTAAGGAAATAGAGTTGGCATCAAGCACAAATCTTGACACTATATTAGCTAAACTGCCTATAGAGTCTGAGGTTAAAATGATACTTCAAGATATGATTTCTTATAGGTCAATAGGAGACCGTACTCTTCATACAGTACATCTAAAAGAAGAAATTTATCAACAAAGAAAAAATGCAGAGAATGGTGGAGGTTCTATAAATAGCTTCATTCCAAATCTGATGTCTCAATTTTATAGGGAATCTTTGTTCTCATGGGCAAATTTCATTATATGGGACAATAACGCATATTTTAAGCAACTTAGTGAAAACAATGCTCTAGGCATATTGAATAGTTTCGCCACACCTTCTTCATCTATGTTTGGAGGGTATGGGCAAAATACCCGTATATGTGCACTTGATGCTTTTATGCTGGAATCATTAATATTTAGCATAGATCATAAAAGGTTAAGAGAAATTATAAAGGGCTATGATATAAAAACGTTGTCATTTAGTCAAAAAGGCGTGAATTATATTACTTCATGTCTTGATGGTTTATTAGAGAAAACAGAAAATATGTTTGTTGACGAAAAGTTGTTTTTCGCTCCGCTGAACAACCTTTTGTTAATAATAAGTAAAGCTAAAGACGAACGAATTGATTCTGTAAAAATATACGATGTAGTAGTTAAATATTTGAACAATCAGTATTATAATAGACAATTTGAAAGCGACATTCTTATGCAAATTATTTGCAATTATGCCCCTAATGTTCATAGAAAAAAGGAGTTAATTATCAAGCTTCTTGATTTCACAGATAGCTACCAACAGTATCTAAATTGCATTATCTTTTTGTCTAAAGAACTATATGATGAGCATCAAATAATAGATAGCTTTAGCTCCAATCATTTTGCAAACAAGGAAAATATTGGCACAGAGATGAGCTACTTATACCCTATTTTACAAGGTGAGATACAAGAAAAAGTTTTAAATTTTTCTTTAGAAAAAATAAACAACTTGTATGACTACATATATTTCATCAACAAGAATAACATTAAAACCTACTCTGTAGGGAAATTTAGAGAATTACTGGAGCTAATGAAATTCTCTGCAATTACTTATAGTACATACTATATTCTTGCTGAGTTACGAAAAAAAGACATATTTCAGGAGCTTCATCAATATATAGATGAGTCCACACTATTAGATAAGGAATGCATAAGATTCTTTTTAGCACCCTTTGAGTATGATAATGAGAAAAATGTAGAAGTCCCCTGGATTCTATCTTTTGATGAAGACAACCGTCAAATGTTGTTTAAAAAGGAAGTATACAAGAACAAACTGAAACAGTATATTTGTGACCCACTGGTTCAAGAGGGCGAGAAACTACAATTATTGAAGTATTTATAAAGTTATGGTACAAGATAGAATATACAATTATTTTGAGCGCAATCCACAACTTCATGTGCTCTTCATCTTTGACAAGATGAACATCATCCAAAACGAACTGGATGAGATGAAGCTATGGAATGACGATTATATATATAAGGTGTTTGATGGTGCGTGGTTCAATGCCAAGTATGCCATCGAGAACGATTGGAAGGACAAACATGTAGTTCTGCTCTTCCCTGAACAGGTATATCCTCATACAGAGGAACAGCAGCTTAGTTTTCCCCTACTCGATATGCTGAAAGCCAACATGGAATATAAGGAAGAGGACTATGCCAGCTTCATGCAGCAGTATAATCTTCCAGAAAAATTCCGTAGTTTCGTGAAGAAGAACATTGGCGAAATCATGTCGTCTAAGGTAAGCAACATCCTTAATGGACATATCGACAGTACATCGTTCAGCGAGGATATGGTTTGCCGTGCCTTCATTTCCAATTATCTTGGCGATAAGAAACTGCAGGAATGGGAACAGCTCATTATCAAGATGATTATTCTGGATGGAATAGCAGAAGAGAAGAAGCGTACTGATTTCTGGTATAAGCTCAGCAAGAATTTTGATGCTTCAAAGGCTTTATCGGAAAAGTTGGATAAGCTCTTCGGTTTGACACCTAACTTTAACGCTGCCATCAAGATGAAAAACGTGGCTGAGAGTTTGAAGTACAATAGCATCACTCAGCTTTTAGACGCAGTACCTGGAGACACCTATAAGCAGTACAAGATCAGCAATTCTGTAGTGCTTGACCAGGTGAACAAAATCTATGAGCTGGGTACACACGACCGCCAACTATCAGAGAAGTTTGCCCAGGCAATGAGTATTTTGGCAACAGACATTAAGGAAGAGGAAATCATCAATATCTATGGTATTGATGCCAACTACTACTATCTTACAGAGTCGCTCTGCTGGCCAATACTCAAAGAGATTGTAGAAGAAAAGCTGATGGCAGACCCAGAGCAGGTAAATGACCGCATGCGTGAGTTGTCTTTGAAGCTTCCTGTAGATAGTGACATTCAGATTGCAATCCGATTCATAGAGCAGTCGGCTTTATACTATGCTCAAGTAAGAGGTCTTGGAACGCTGAAACTCAACAGCACCAAGGAGTATATAGAGAAATATACAGAAGAGTTCTATCTTGTAGATCTCTACTATCGTCGTACACTTGAAGCTTACCACGAGCTGATTACAAAGGAGAATCCTATCGAACAGACATTAAGTGATGCCAAGCGTCAGTTGGATTTGGAATATGCCAAGATTACTAATGTACTAAACCTCGAATGGCTGACATGCGTCGGGGAAAAGGGTGCCTGGTTTACTGAAACCGGATTAAAGCGTCAAGAGGATTTCTACAAGAACGAGTCAGATACCAGTGTTAAGCAGGTTGTCATCGTATGTGATGCGCTTAGATATGAGGTAGCAAAGGAACTGATGCAGGAATTGGCCAAAGAGAAGCATATTGCAACAATAGATGCATACCAGGCAATGCTCCCTACGGAAACCAAGTATTGCAAGCCTGCCCTCCTCCCTCATCACTTGCTGGAGTTGAATGGCACAGACATGATGGTGGATGGAACATTGCTGACGACTACAGAACAGAGGACTGCACATTTGGGAAAATATCGGGAAGGAGCCATCTGTACACGCTATGAAGACGTGATGAATAGCGACGCACAATCCATGCGTGAACTCTTCAAACGTTCATTGGTGTATATATTCTATGATACAATAGATGAAGCCGGTCATTCACAAAGTCCGTTCGAGGTAATCAGTGCTTGCAGAAAAGCCATTGAGCAACTGACTGTACTGGTAAAACGTCTGCATGCAACATGGAATGTAACAAATGTACTTCTTACAGCAGATCATGGTTTCCTCTATAATGACATGAAGTTTGAAGATAAGGACAAACATAGCATTACAGACTCTGCTATAGAGAAAAAGACAAGATACTATCTCACAGATAGCAACGATACTTTTGAGGAAATAGTAAAATTCCCACTTGACAAGGTATCTTCCATCAAGAGTACCACTCCTTTACAGGTTGCAGTTCCTATCGGAACCAACCGCCTGGCTGCACCGGGTGGCTACAACTTTGCTCATGGTGGCGCATCGCTTCAGGAAATGATTATTCCTATTATTAAGAGCGTGCGTAAGAAAACAAACAAGACAGAAAAGGTGGGCGTAGCTCTGATGAGCCACAACCTGAATATGGTGAGTAGCCGCCTGAAGTTCCAGATGATACAGTCGGAAGCTGTAAGCATGACCGTGATGGAACGCAAGGTGGTTTGCTGTATTTATAATGGTGACGATCCTGTAACCCAGGAAAAGGAAGTGACACTGAACAGCACTGATGCAACGAACTTGAACAATCGTGTGTTTGAAGTGACACTCAATCTGAATAAATCTGTCAATGCAAGTATGTTACAGCTTAGAATCTACGATGTGGATGACAAACTGAACCCACTTGTACGTGAGACAGTGAAGAACAATACAATGATAGAACAAGATTTTTAAGGAATACTGCATATGGATTTACAACAGAAAGTAATGAATGCCTTCATAGGCAAAGTGGTAAGAAAGGATTTGGCTTTCCTCGTGAAGGGAGGCCTGCCTGTTCCTACATACGTGTTGGAATACCTGCTGGGGCAGTATTGCGCCAGTGATGATGAAGAAATCATCAACGAAGGTTTGGAAAAGGTGAAGCAAGTGATCCAGAACAACTATGTTCACCGTGCTGAAGCTGAATCGGTAAAAGGAATCATACGTGAGAATGGCAGACATCGCATCATCGATAAAGTGACCGTTGTACTCAACGAGAAAAACGATGAGTACCAGGCTACATTTGCCAACCTGGGATTGACAGGAGTACCAATTGGTACAGACTACGTGCGTAAGAACCCAAAATTGCTGAGTGGCAATGGAGTTTGGTGCATCGTAACCATCGGTTATATCAGTGGTGAAAGCGTCAAGGTGAGATGGGAAATTCAGACATTGAAGCCTATCCAGATTTCAAATATCGACCTGCAGGAATATATCGACCAACGTAAAAACTTCACTACAGAGGAGTGGATTGACTTTCTGATGCACACAGTGGGTCTGAACCCTGAGGCAATGAACCGCCGTGAGAAGTTCATCACTTTGGCTCGTCTTCTCCCTCATGTTGAGAACAACTTCAATTTCATGGAATTGGGTCCAAAGGGAACAGGTAAGTCTCATGTATTCCAGGAACTGTCTCCTTATGGCGTACTTGTCAGCGGTGGTGACGTAACCTCAGCCCGACTTTTCGTGAAAATCCAGGGCAACAAGGAGATTCTCGGATTGGTAGGCTATTGGGATGTAGTGGCATGGGACGAGTTTGAGCAGCAGAAAGGCCGTAATGTGGATGCTGTGCTCATCGACACGATGCAGAACTATCTTGCCAACAAGTCGTTCAACCGTGGTAAGGGAACCCATGAGGCGAGTGCATCCATGTCTTTTGTCGGTAATACCAAGCATACTGTTCCATACATGCTGAAGAACAGCCATCTGTTTGAGAGCATTCCTACATCATTCATCAAGGGTGCGTTCCTCGACCGTATCCATCTCTATAATCCAGGTTGGGAAATCAAGATGTTGAAGAAGAACAGTTTCTCCAAGGGATATGGTCTTATTACCGACTACATTGCTGCCGTACTTCACGAAATGCGCAATGATGACAGAACAGCAGTACTGAATGACTATGCAAAGTTTGACGGTTCACTCTCAGAACGTGACCATCTTGCTATCCGCAAGACTTTCTCAGGCATGATGAAACTCATCTATCCTGATGGTAAGATGACAGACCAAGAGGCCTATGAGTTGGTTGACTTTGCTGCAGAAGGTCGTAAACGTGTGAAGGATCAGCTCTATGTGATTGACGAAACTTTCATGGCAGAGCCTGCAAAGTTCAAGTACATCAACTTGAAAACTGGTTTCGAAGTGAGCATAGAGACATTGGAACAAGTAAGCAATCAGGTAGTAGAACATACTACGACTGAAGATAATACAGAAGAAGCTGAAACTTCCACAGAAAATAACGAGGCTTCTACAGAAGTTACTAATGCAGAGGGCGGTTCGAATCAGCACCCGACCAAACGTCCACGCATTCCTATTCTACAAGAAAAGAGTATGTCATTCAGAATGGGACAAACAGGCGTAAGTTATGAGAAGTTATTTGCACCTTATATGAGAGAAGCAAAGGAAATAACCGTTGAAGATCCATATATACGTGCTTCATGGCAAATCAAGAACTTCATGGAGTTTGCTCTGATGCTTATCAATACACGTCCTGTGGATGACTTGAAACTGAACCTTTTCACTAATGAAGAGGAAGACAAGATTCCAGACTTGATTGACAAGCTTGATGACATCAAGGACGACCTTGCTTCTTATGGCATTGAGTTTACATACAAGTTCAGAGACTTCCATGACAGATGTATCAAAACAGATACAGGATGGACAATTACACTTGGACGTGGTCTTGACATGTTTGAAAAGTATAGTCCCTACTCTATTGCATCATCAAAACAGGATATGCGCAAGTGTAAGGAGTTTACTGCGACATTCATGAAGACTAAACATGCGTAACACAATATCAGAGCAGCCACGGTATTCAATGAATACCAAAAGGCTGCCCTAATTGTAATTTATAGAACTGATAAGGTAGAGTTCTCTGGAGGAAATTTAATTTTAATCAGAAAGAACAAATATGAGTTTAAAAGATATAGTTACATTATTCAAGAATCACCAAATCCAATATGGACTAAATGGCGATTCTAACTTAGAAGAATTATATAAATGGGAATTGGTGTCCAAACAAAATGGACATCCAGACCCTAATGCTGTAGATTTTTCCAACGAGATTAACTCTCTTGATCTAAGCAATCTCTGCTTCAGTTCACAAATTACCGCAATTAGAAATTTTGCGAAATATGAACCAGAAGAGTATCGAAAACTCTTTAGAGTACTGTTTGATGAAAGCATCCTTCTACAGGAAAGAATAGAAAAATTCACTGATAGTTGCAAAACATTATGGGATAATAAGATTAAGGCAAAGTTCACTACTCACACGAGTGCAATGTGTGATGAACGACTTATCAGCTGTTTCTTGGCATTCTACAATCCTCAGAAATATACTTTTTATAAAAATGACGTATATAAGAATTTATGTAAGCTTTTAGAGATCAAGCCTCGAAAGGCTGGGCACAAGCTTGTTCATTTTTACGAATTATTGGAACAATATGTTATTCCTGAAATAAAGGAAGAGGAAGATTTGATTTCATCAATCAATGACGAGTTAGCAGATAATGGATATATTCAAAGTATGCCACTTACTGCCCAAACGGTTTTATGGTATTATAATAGTGCTTTATTAAAAATCACAGACACTGACTATGAAGTTATTGAAAATGAACTTGTTGAAGCAAAAACAAGCAACGCCATGATGTATCAAAAATATATTGACTTGCTTAAAGAAAGCAAGAACTTAGTTCTGACAGGTGCTCCTGGTACAGGTAAGACCTTTATGGCACAGGCCATAGCAAAAGAAATGGGATGTGGTAAAAACGAAATGTGCTTTGTGCAGTTTCATCCTTCTTATGACTATACAGATTTTGTAGAAGGACTCCGACCTATCATGATGTCAGAAGGACAGATGGGATTTGAGCGTAAAGATGGAATTTTTAAAGAGTTTTGCAAAAAAGCTATCAAGAACTTGATTGATTCTGCAAAGAGTATTGAAAATCTGTCTAAAGAATTATCTTGGGAGAATAAGTTACAGCAATTTATTGATGACTCTATAGATAACGATACAAAATTTAAATTATCAAATGGAAGTGAGTTTACGATAGATGAAATCAAAGGGAGAAACATTATAGCTCATAATGATAGTAACCCTAAAACGCCACTTATTCCTATAAACGCTGACGAAATAATAGAGTTGCTGACCAATGATGTTCCACTAAATATAGTGCGTGATATCCGTACCTATTTTAACAGAAAATTTGGTACACAACCTGATTCTTATGCATTCATTATTACGAAAGCTATTCGTGAAATGAAATATAAGACGCAAGTTATATCAGCAAACAAAATTGAGCGTAAGCCATTTGTCTTTATCATTGATGAAATCAATCGTGGAGAGGCTTCAAAAATATTTGGTGAACTATTCTATGCCATTGACCCTGGTTATAGAGGCAAGAAAGATATTCGAGTAAAGACTCAATATCAGAACCTTGTCCCTGAAACAGATGTATTTGCAGAAGGATTTTATATTCCTGAAAACGTATTCATTCTTGGTACAATGAATGATATAGACCGTAGTATCGAGAGCATGGACTTTGCTATGCGTCGCAGATTCACTTGGAAGGAAATAAAGCCAGAAGATACACAATCTATGCTCGACAAACTCGAATGTGCCACTAAGGCAAAGAATGTTATGGTAAGATTGAATAATGAGATATCCAAGATTGAAGGGCTTGGACCTGCCTACCAGGTTGGACCATCATACTTCTTAAAGTTGGGTGATAATGGTGGAAACTTTGAAAAGCTGTGGAATATGAATATCGAACCATTGCTTAGAGAATATATACGTGGTTTCCGCAAATCAGACGAAATTATGGAAAAGTTGAGAAATGCTTACTTCGATACCAAAGAAAGCAACTCAAATATTAATGATAATGAATTAGTCGATGAGAATTAACTTAACAGACAATAATATTGGACAGGTGAAAGCTGGGACATTTCTTCGCAAAGATGTCTCAGCTTTATTCCCTATTGCCGACAAGACAATAGCTCAATTATGTCATGAAAATGAGAATCTGCTAGTATTTCCCTTTAGTATAGAGGATTCAGACGACAAAGTCGGTGAAGCTTCAGTTATGACCATTCTAAATACAAGTGACTCTGAAAAGGTACGTATTACCACAGGAAATGTGATGGGGTTTATCGGTGTTGGAAACCTGCAGATAAAAATCAAATCCCGCTTTGACGAAGGACGCGACGACTATCTCTTACATTACATGCTTCAAAAGGTCTTTTCATTCAATCTCTTTGACCTTAATCACAACAACGAAAAAGAGGATGTATTTGACTTTATCATGTTTATGTTCCCTCACTTGCTAAGGAACGCAATGCGTCAGGGCATATACAGAGAGTATCAGAACTTCAAACATAACGATGCAAAATTAAAAGGTACTATTGACTGGGGGCGCCATATTGCCCAAAACATTCCGTTTGCAGGAAATGTGGCATACTCCACTCGTGAATATTCCTATGACAATGACATGACAGAGTTAATCCGTCATACAATTGAGTTTATGAAGTCAAAGAGATATGGTCAATCCGTATTAGGTTTAGACCAGGAAACTATAGACAATGTAATATCTATAATTTCACTAACTCCTTCATATAACAAAAATGAGCGTGGTGCAATTATTGGTAAGAACCTTAGACATAAGAGTCATCCTTACTATACGGAATACCAGCCACTGCAATGCCTATGCTTACAAATTCTTAGAATGGAAGAAGTAAAGTACGGAGAAACAGATGAGGAGATTTGCGGTATTCTGTTTGATGGAGCCTGGCTTTGGGAAGAGTATCTGAATACCATTCTACAAAAAGAGGGCTTCAAGCATCCAGAAAACAAGAAACATAAAGGTGGCATCTATTTGTTTGAAGATCATAGTGGAATCCGTTATCCAGATTTCTATAAAGATGATATTGTTCTCGATGCAAAATACAAGAAGCTTGAAAGTTATGAAAAAGTTTCAAAAGTTAATCGTAATGACCTTCATCAGTTAATCACATACATCACTAACTTACAGGCCTCGAAAGGAGTTTTTATAGCTCCTTTGACTGAAAGACAGCAGAAAATTCCAAAATCACGATTAAAGGACTCATCTGCATCACTATATATATTAGGTATTGAGATTTGTCATACGTCCACATCTTATGCAGACTTCTGTGAAAAGATGAAAGCAAAAGAAGCATACTTTGTAGATACATTAAGGCAATTATAATAGGTCAAAACAGCTAATTTAAGCAGGAAGAAACAGTTCTTTCTGCTTTTTTATCCAGTAATATGCACTATCTTTTTATAGTGCAGATAGACTGCACAAGACTTTCATACCTTTGCATCAGAAATTAAACATTAAATAGGAAAAGGTATGGGACTATTCGATTTTTTATTTTCAAGCGGCGTTTCAAACAGCCAAAAGAAAGCGCATCGCAACGCTGGTAATAATACAACCTCAGACCATGAAAACTATGCTCGTGGCTATGAAGATGGTTATGACGATTGCTGCTGCGACCATGATTGTTCTTATGAAGACTATCATGATAGTAGTTATTGTGATCGTGATGAGTATGAAGGCATCGAGAATGATGAGTGCTATGACGATAATTGCGGTTGGTAGTTACCTTCTGAAAATGGATATTCCACATTATTATATTATAAGGTTATGAAGAAAATAGCAATTCTTTTAGCTGCTACTATAGCTTTCGCCATCAATAGCAATGCGCAAAGTATGCAATCTGGCTATAAAGGCCATGTTGAAGCAGGTTATTCTGTTGGTATTGGTGACTATGACTTTGGTCGTTTTGAGGTCAACACAACACATGGCTATCAAGTGAATCCTTATATATTCCTTGGTGCTGGTACAGGCTTGCATTTTATGTCATCTTACAAAACAGGTGATATGGAAATACCACTTGATGTAAGAGACAGTAAAGTAGATATTCCGGTTTTCGCAAACTTCCGCAGCAATTTCACGAAAGGCAAGATTTCGCCTTTCTTTGACATCAAAGGAGGAACGTTTGTTACCAATAATGGTGGTCTATACGTGGTGGCTTCATTGGGTGTAAGATATGCTCTGAATAGCAAACAGGGACTTAGCTTATCTGTAGGATATGCTGCTGAGAAACTTGAATTTGAAACATTTGAACGTTTCAATGGCAGATATGATATGAGTTATACTCGCAAACCTGCGACATATGACAAAGAGTCAGTTAGCGTCAAACTTGGATTTGATTTTTAAAAGAATAATGTCTATCAAAACAATATAGAAGATGAAAAAGTTTATTTTAGTTACACTTGTTGCATTATTTGTATGCAGTGCGGTAGATGCTCAAATTCTGCGAGCAGAAGAGTTGGAAAAGTACGCAAAAGAAAAGTATGGAGAGAAATGGGTTGATGCAGCAACCAATCTCGGTACCCAGTTGACATTGGATAAGAATAATGCCATCACCTATACTCAGGTAATCCCTGCTGAAGGCAAGACCAAAGATCAGCTTTATGTGTTGCTTAACTATTGGTTCACCGCAACTTTCAATGATGCGAACTCCGTCATCAAATTGAATGACAAGGAATTGGGAACCATCATCGCACAGGGTTTTGTAGAGAGTATTGCACAACATGCAGGTGGTACTAACGCTTACAACGTTAATTTACGCCCTGTTATCAAATGTGATATAAAGGACAATAAGGTTCGTGTTACCTACACTGTACCATTCTATTCTGTCAATGTTGCCGTTGGTGGCGGTTGGATGGGTGCAATGGGAGGCACTATCCCTACCCGTTCTGATCAGAATTGGCCACTGGATAAATGTTATCCTTTTGCCAAGAAGGACTCTCACAAGAAGACTTCCTGCAAAGCACTTGTCATGGCTCATGCCTACTCTAATGTTGTAATGGACAAGATTGAGGAGTGCATCAAGAATGGCTTATCTGGTAATGAAAACGACAATTGGTAAATTCAAAATAACAAGAACATTATGAAAAAGTATTTATTTTTCCTTCTTACCCTCGTGGTAGCATCTTTTGCATTCATATCATGCAGCAGTGATGACGATTCAGACAATGGAGACTATGATAAGTCTATGATTGTAGGAACCTGGGAGATGACTGCAGTAAAGACATCTGAGTCTGGCACTTATGTTGATTGGCCTTTCAGAAAGACTTACGCCACATTCAATGCTGACGGTTCTTATTACGGCTCAGGATATTTCGGAACTGGTCGTGGAATATGGTCTTTGAAAGGAAACACACTAAACACATATGTTGAGGGTGAACTATTTGCTTCTTATACCATCATTACTGCGACATCTACAGTTTCAGAGATGAAAATGTCTATAGGTGACGAAGCTATTTGGGTAAAATGCAAGAAGCAATGATGCTAATCAAGCACTACATTGTAATGCTTTGAACATACTTCAGAAGGATGACAGGGTCAAACACCTTGCCATCCTTTTTTGTTGTCAGGTGCAGATGAGGGCCAGTTGACATTCCGGAACTTCCAGATACCCCAAGCACCTCTCCTGCATTGACGAACATCCCCTTTGAAACCCAGAAAGCAGAAAGATGGCAATAGCTGATGGTATAGGCAGCAGTTCTGACTGTGACATACTTGCCTGAGCGATTGTCATGGCCAACGCCAGTCACTTCCCCTGGAAACATGGAAAACACTTTCTCGTAATGAGCTGCCAGATCCACGCCATTGTGCATGATAGTCTTGTGCTTCACCGGGTGATTACGCATTCCAAACCTTGAATTGATCTGAATGCTTTTCAACGGAAACGAAGCCCGAAGATAAGGAAGAACATCTTGGGAAGAATCCGGAGGCAGAGAATCAGCCTTCATCACAGAGTCCACAGAAGCAACATGAGTTGTTTCTTGTGGACTCTTCTTTTTAGATATACTATGCTTCTTCACATACCCAATCGTATTGAATTGGGCATGTGAAGGAGTCTTTGTAAGCATCATTGTCAGTATCAATATGAGTGTCTTTATTGCTTTCATGTTGCAAAGGTAATCAGACTCAGCAAAACAACACGAAAGAAGTTACCTCTTCCCTATTATATCTAACTTTATTTATGTTTATAGTATGATAATTGAAGAATAATCATACTACTTTCATAACTATCTATAAAACTTTGATGATACTAACGTACATGTTTAACTTCTTCTATATCTACAATGTAACTTTGTTGACGGTTTGGCTTTAAGCGCAGTCTGAATAAGACCTGTCATAGGTCAGCCACCAAATAAAAAACAAATAAAACAGAAGCAAATGAATTACAATTTCGATGAGAACGAGATGCCTTATGGCATCCTTGAACGTTTCGGACTCACCCAGACAATGATTGACGACTTACCCACCGATGTCCTCCAGAACATCTACAATGGCCGCAAGTCGCCAGTCCTGCCAGTTCATATCACAGCCGATGATGGTGAGGAAGTCAAAGCACGAACCAGATTCAGCCTGGTAAGAACAGCCGAAGGTGGCGTTGATGTACTCTTCTATCCACAGCTCGATGAGTTAGACTTGAAACTCTTCAACGAGCAGCAGGAGAAGAACCTTGTTGCAGGAAAGCCTATCGTTGGCCATTTGGAGAGCAACGAGGTTGGCAAGGAACTCGGCAGTAAGTGTTTCTTCCAGCTTGATCCAGAAAGCAAGCAGGTGCTCAGTGTTCCAACCCCAGTCATCGGCAGAAACATCCAGTATGTAGCAGACCGCTACCACCTTACTGGCGCAGAGATGCAGAAGTTGCAGAATGGTGACATCCTTACCATCGTAGAGGATGACGAGGAACAATCCATCGGTATCGACCTCAACTCCAACACCGGCATCCGTTTCGCAGCAGGCAACGAACTTGTCTGGAAGAGAGAAGCCAAGCGTGACTGGGATAAGTTCAACTTTGGCATCTTCGGCTGTTGGACTATGGATGAAGATGGCAATCTCGACTACATCCCAGAAGAGAACTATACCGAAGAGATGTGGAACGAACAGAAGAAACTGGGTATGCGCATGATGCAGCGATAACCCAAAGTATTAACCCATAAAACAAGATTTCATGGCAAATGTAAAGTACTATCCAGAAGACGTGCTCGTGGAGAAAGTCCAGAGCGGAGAATATGGCTGGCTTGACTACATCAACCACCACTCCCCTGAATGGCAGGAGGAATACACTGCCTTCTGCAAAGAGAAGGATCTCATTGTCAATGAGGAATCGGCAGAGGATTTTGTCGATTGGAAGGGCGAGCAGATTGAAGCTGGCGAATAATCACACAGTACAGAATCAATAAACAGCATTAGAATATGTCAATCAGATCAAATGCATTACCAGTAGGCAGAGACCTGGCACCAGAGCTTCAGGAGATTCTCAGAAAGAATGGTATGCAAGCACATATCATCAGACAAGGAGAAGGTTATCAATTGGCCGTTCAAGGTCACGATTCCCCTCTGCTGACCTACGCCATCACCACACAACAGCACAGAGCCTTGGTTGACTGGGGAGCAAACTCAGCCAACAAGCAAGCCTACAACACCGTGGCAGAACTCGTGAAGAATGATTTCTACATGCCTCGTGACTTCGTTCATGCCAGAAATGCCAATGGCCGTGTTGCCATGGGACTCCACGGCTACCGCATAGGCGTTGGCGAATACGGCAGACTTCCCTGGAACAAACGACATGCCCACATGATGATGGATCCATATCACGGAAGATTCCTTGGTTGGACTCCACGATGCCAGGAAGGATTCCACATGCGCAGAGTTGGAGGAGCCATGTTCATGCAGGGTGCTCCAATCGTACCAGAACGTCCTGACGGCAGAATGAAGCCGGGCGAGTTGCAAAATGGCGGTTATGGCTTCTATTATAAAGGTGGTCAGCAAAACATGGTACAGCAACCTTCGCAGGATGTGTTGGCAGACCTGCAATCAGTCATTACCCCTGTAGTGGTTCGTTCACGTCCCCAGGAACCTGCCAAGCCATACAAAGAACTCATCACCTCCAAGGTCTATTTCTGCAATGACAAATGGCAGGAGTGTCTTTCGTCTCATGGCATTATCGTAGATGCAGCCAACAAGACCCTGACCATTCAGTCCACTGCTGCCAAGCAGGACTTTGTCTATGACCTCACAGAGGATGAGGTGAAGAAGTTGACCAACAATTCCATCAAGCAGGTACCAGTCCAAAACCGCATCGACATCATCAACAATGCCATCAGAAACGATTTTCAGGACAAACTGACGATGGATATGCTCAATTCCAAAGAGCAGATCAGCTTGAAGCTCAGACCAGAGATTGAGGCAGAACTCAACAACCGCCAACAGATGGTGATTGACCAGTCACTCCCATCTAATGGCGACCAGATTACTATTGAGCCAGAAGACCGCAGTGTTGCCCATGTAGATGGCAATAGCCTGTATGAGCAGAACGAAAGCAAGGGATGGTTCCGTGAAGGCAAGCATGGCAGAGAGGTTCAGGTTGATGACATCAAGGTTGAGCCAGTACGTAATGAGCAGGGAGAAATCCAGAAGGATGAGAAAGGCAACGCCAAGTTTCGCATGACAGCCGTCATCAACGGAGAGAGCATCAGCCATGAGATTACCCAAAAGCAGTATGACAAGTTCATGGCTATCGATGACTACCACCGCATGAAACTCTTCTCCCACATCTTCAAGGAGGTGGATATGAAAACCATCCCTGGAGAAGGCAAAAATATCGGGGCTCAGATTGGAGGAGCACTCCTTGCAGGACTTGCCGTGATGAGTGAACTGGGCAGAGACCGTCCAGCACCGGCAGTATTCGTAGAACACCATCATGACCATGCCCATGGGCCACATGTATATTTTAAGGGCAGCGTGGATTCACCGCAAGACCTTGCTTCACGAGCCTTCGATGCAGGACTCAATGCAGGAGAACACGGTGTAGGCTTAGGTCATGGCAGATAAACAACAATTCACATTCAAGAGATGACAGACGAACAGACATTTGCAGACTACAGAAGCCGTCTTAACATCAAGGACGTATTGGAGGACGCAGGCTACACGTTTTACAAGCGTGATGGCTTGCGCTATCCTGCGTATGTACGCCTGGGCAGCGACGGAAAAAGAATCAGTGGAGACAAGTACATTGTCATGCCCAACAAGAACTGCTGTTTCCAGCCGCCAACCATCAAGCTCTACTCTGTTACCTCCTTCATCTGGGAACATCCAGATCTTTTCAAGGAGTACAAGTATGGCATGAAGGAATCAGCCCTTGTCCATAAGGTCTGCCAACGCCTGCTTAACATCCCGGTAGAACATCGGAGTCAGGACGTGCATAATCCAACTGTCAGCAGCAAGCCATTTGATATCAATGACTACAAGATTGACCGTTTCAATCCCAAAGACTTCGAGTCACAGAAGCCGTTCTACGCCTTCTTCAAGTCAAGAGGAATTGATTTCGCCACCCGTTGTGCCTTCCATCACAGCTTCTTCCTCGCATCGAAAACAGCAAAAGATGGCAGCACCTATAAGAATCTCTCCTTCCCCATGCACATCCCTTGGCAACATGACAAATGTGTAGGCTTAGAGGAAAGAGGCTATCCACGAAAGGACGGTTCTGCCCGAAAAGGCATGGCTACCGGCACCAACGCCAGCGAAGGATTATGGATGGCAAGTCCCAAGAATACGGCACTCCAGGATGCCCGTATCGTACTTGTCTTTGAAAGCGCATACGATGCCATGGCATTTTACCAGCTGCAGATGCGCAAGGAATCAGGATTGGATCAGCGTGGACGGCAGGATCTGAAAGCCGGAGTCTATGTCTCTACTGGAGGTAACCCAAGCTATGGGCAGATACAGGGATTGTTGAAAGCTGCACCCCAAGCCACCTTCCACCTTGGCTTTGACAAGGATGTGGCAGGAAAGCAGTTTGTGGCAAACTTCGAGGATATAGCAAGCAAACAGAGTCCTGTAGCTCCAGGAAATGTACCTGCTGAAATGAGGGAGTTCATGGAAAGCTTCGACAAACAGCCGAGAACCATCAAGGAACTGCTAAGTTTCAATGATGAGAACTACAGCTTACTACCCCAAGAACTCAAACAGCTCTACCTAATTTACGATTCTGCAAAAGAAGAGGCATTGGAGTATCACTACTCTCCCTTCTTGTGTAAAGAAGACAAGCAGGAAGCTGCTGACAAGATGAATAAAGCTTTCAAGGACTTCAAGGATGCACTGCTACAGAAGCTCAACCTGCACGAAGACCAAGACCTCGCTCCCGTGAAGATTATACGGGAAGAGCCATCGGAAGGCTACAAGGACTTCAACGATGAGCTACTTGACAAGAAACAGTTCTCTATGACCGACGTAGTAGAGACCGCATTTGACGAGAACGGTGTGGACTTAACCATTGAACGGCAAGAAGAGAACGAGGAAACCAAACATCATGGATTTAAACGATAACGAATATGGCAGACCCAATCAGACGATACAACATCATCACCCTACGCCCTCATTGGGCGCAGTATATCATCTCGCAAGGGATGTCGTTCATCATCAGCTGTGCCCTGTTCCTTGTTGCCGGTCATGACAGCATCACCTACAAGATGCCTTTCGTGGTACTTGGAGGTGTGATGACCTGCATCATGCTCTATAGATGCTTATATCTCTACAAACTAAGATATATCATCACCTCTGAACAGCTCATCATCCAGCATGGAGTACTGACCAGAACCAGTGATTACATAGAGCTGTACCGAGTGGTGGATTTCAGCGAGAACCGTGACATCCTGGAACAGTTGTTCGGATTGAAGACAGTATGGATATTCAGCGGAGACCGCTCCAATCCCAAACTGGACATCTACGGTGTGAAGGAAAGGTTGGACGTGGTGAGAATCATCCGTGAACGTGTAGAATACAACAAAAAGAGAAAAGGCATATATGAAATTACCAACAGATAACAGAAGAAGCAAGGTTGTTGCAGCCATTACCTTAGCGTTAATGCTGCTACCTACTATAGCTCATGCTCAGGTTGCCTCCAGCAATCCATTGGAGTATGTTGCCTTGGCTGAGGGAAACGAACTTATCAATGGTCAGATCAAGAACCAGATAGAAGACCAGCAGAAGACTGCATTCCTGCAGAACACCATCGCAGCCGAGTTCTCGCAGATTCACAAATGGGAAAAGAAGTACAACAGCTATCTGAAAACGGCATCGGGTTATGCTTCCACGTTGAAAGCCTGCACCTCGCTCTATGACGACGGTGTGAGAATCTTCATCAACTTGTGCAATCTGAAGAAGGCCATAGCAAGCAACCCACAGGGCATTGTGGCGACAGCGAGCATGAACAATCTCTATATCGAGACGGCCACAGAGCTCGTCACGGTATATACCACTTTAAAGGATGCCATAGCCAAAGGTGGCAATGAGAATATGCTCACTGGTGCAGAACGAAGCAAAACCCTCTGGGAACTGAACGACCGTCTGGCACAGTTCAACAAGAAGTTGTCAAGGCTATGTCTAAGCATCAGATACTACACCATGGCCGATGTCTGGAACAATGTCACGGCAGGAATGCTCGACCGGAGCAATGCCGAAATAGCCAGTCAAGCCCTTGGCAGATGGCGCAGATGTGCCAGAGTTGTAACACCATAAGAAATATTATTTGAGGATAACATTTATGAAACGTCTCTATGCTCTCATATTACTTCTCTTTTCTCTCATCCTTCCCTTTGATGGGGAGGATGGGAGTTTTCTCCGTGCCCAGGGCAATGACCCTGTCCTGGCAGGTATGATATTCCAATATACCGACAAGGCCAAGAAAGAGTTGAAGCAGCAGGAACAGATGATGCAACTTGTATCTACAGGCCATATATGGATCAAGGAAGAGGTGGAAGGTACAACCAACCTACAGAAAGAGTTCAATAACTATCTTGACCGTTTCAACAGCATCATCAGCTATGCAGCTCAGATCTATGGTTTCTATCACGAGATAGACCGTCTCGTGGCACAACTCGGAACCTACAGCCACCAGCTCAGCCATCAGACGACCAATGCTCTTGCCGTGGCTCTGTCCTCCAATCGCAACAAACTCTATCGGGAACTTGTCATGAGCAGTGTCGAGATAGTCAATGATGTCAGGCAGGTATGCCTCTCTAATAACAAGATGACAGAGAAGCAGCGACTGGAGATAGTCTTTGGCATACGACCGAAACTCAAACTGATGAACCAGAAACTCAAACGGTTGATACGGGCAGTAAAGTACACCAGACTGTCAGACGTTTGGGCAGAGATAGACTATGGAGCCAGGAGTGAAGTGGACAAACCTACTATTGTACAGCGATGTAAAGAACGATGGCGAATGAATGCAAGACCTTGAAGTAAAGGTTCAACATAATCAGATAACAAATAACAATACAATAATTTAGAAATACATAACATTATGGGTTGGGGTTCATTTTTGAAAGCAACTCTCCGATTGGGAGGAAGGATGACCAGTGCAACTGCACACTCAGTGGGCAGTGCTGTGCTTCATCCTCAGCAGACCTTGAAAGGCGTAGGTTCTGCCACTAAAAGCGCAGTTGTCGGAGGAAGTCTTGGTTACATTGGTTGGGAGAAACTCACCACGGACAAAAGCGTTGTAGGCATTGTCAGCGATGCCGTCATAGGAGAAGACACCACCAAGAAGATAGGCGACACTGTATCAGGGATTGGCGATGGCGTGAAAGACCTGAAAGACTCTGTTACAGGACTCTCTGACAATGTTAATGGGGCTATCAGCAGCGTGGATTCCAAGTGGAGCGGTATGTCTGGCTTCCTTAGAGCCGTGTTCTCTGGTAATGGCGGTGACATGTTCGGAAACTTCTTCAGCAACATAGGCAAAGGAAACGTTTCAGGTCTCAGCCTTGTAGGACTTGTAGTCTCTGCCCTCCTCGTCTTCGGTCGCTTCGGATGGTTAGGCAAGATAGCTGGAGCCGTTCTCGGAATGATGATGATAGGCAACAATGCCAATCTAAGCAGCCTACTTGGTGGCAACAGTGATCGTAAGACAAGCAACCACAAGGAAGAAGAAAAGCAGCAAGAAGTAGAGCAAACCAATACTGTAAGCAGACGAAGATAACAAACATTATAACAAAGTATTATACAATGCACTATACACAAGAAATGATACTGCATTCCGACAGTGGCTATTGCATGCCATTCGAGGAAAGAAACGGAGAAGTGACCATGTCCCTGGGCTACGGCAAACAGAAGCATCCGCACACAGGAGAATCATTTTTCCATCATGGAGTTGACTTCAAGGTCAGGAACTATCTGCTGTCTGCTGTAGCTACCGGCAAGGTGACAGGTCTGGGCAACGATGCCATTCACGGCATCTACCAGATTACCCGATACGATGACTATGAAGTGACCTATGCCCACCTGAGCAACGTGTTTGCCAACTACGGCAAAGAGGTAAAGGCAGGGCAAGTCATCGCTGTCAGTGCCGACTCCCTCCATGTAGAAGTCAAATACAAGGGCGAAGAACTCAATCCACTGGAGTTCCTCACCATGATCTATAGCAATCTGAAAGTGATGGAACAGAACGGCAAGCCAGGCGCAGCACCTCAGTTCGTCACTCTTGACATGGATGTTCATACCATGTATGACAAAGACCAGAAGGAGATTGAAGACCTCATGATGCGTTTCTTCCCCGACTACATGAGCGACATGAGCCAAGGCATCTATGCCCTACCAGAGCATACGGAACTTGCACTTCGCAACATCTTCACCATGTCGGCCATGAAGAATTACTTCTATGAAACCCTGCCTTCCATGGCGAATCCATTGGGAATGGGATCAAGAAGCATTCCAATAGCCGAGCGAGTACAGAACCTCCTTATTGGAGATTTTCTAAACTATCTCGCCTTGCGCCATCAGATCTTTCTGTCAAGCATGAGCGCCATCGAAAAAAAAAAGCACAAGACCGGGCAATAGCGACAAGCGGAATAGTTGACCCACTGGCAGAACTGGACATCGATGTTCAAAGCTTCGACATTCCACGCCTGGTGAGCGTCTATCCCGACAAGTCGGGAATCAGATGGTGGACTAAGGCTTGGTTCAACAACAGCGAGAAAGGCGAAGCTGCCATTGAGATAGAAAGAAATCTGGCCATCAAGTTCATCAACGACAACATCGAGAAGGACGAATGGCTGGAGGAATATTTCCCGAAACAGATGGAAGTCTATCACAACGCCATCGAACAGACCAGGGAGCAAATTCTCAACCAATTAAACTTGTAAACATAAAGCTATGGTAGAGTCAAAACAGGATAAAATATTCAATACTAAGGTCATACCGATTATGAATAAAGTTCGGAATGACCTACAGAACAAGCTTGCAGACGAGTTGCGGTCAAACTCCAATTCGTTTGCAGGTCTGATGGCAGCAGCAGCTGGACCTGACGGTGGTATGGCATCCATGCAGGCGCAAAATGACACCCTCAAATACACAGGCAAATGGACATCCAAGACCACGGAAGACTATATTGCGATGGTCAAGAAAGAGTTGAAGCGACAGCATATCACGGTCAATGCTTCCATGGAACAGAAGATGATTGACAAGATGATAAAGGACAAAATACCGAAATCATCCATCGACTACATCATACGAAAGGCTGCCACGAGTACCATCTTCTACCTACCGCAGGAAGTCGCAAAATCGCCATTGGATCACAAGATAGACTCGGAGGCAGAGAAGCGGTATAAGCCATCGGTCTGGGAAAAGAACGCTGGTATAGCCCTTGGCTCTGTAACCGACCTTGCCTGTATGGGAGGATTGGGAGGTGGCTTGAAGACTGCTGCCACCTGGATAGGAAGCGACATGCTCGTCACTCATGTTGGTGACAAACTCAATGACCGTTCCGATGTTCCCATGATCATTGCACCGGGAAAGGAGGATGAATACAGACGAACGCAGCAGGAAAAGAAGAAACAAGCGGAGCAGAAACCACAGAACAAGCCACAATCTGAGGAAGGAGCACAACAGGCGGAACCAACAGAAGAAGTAAACCAATCTGAAGGTGAAACCAACAACACGCAGCCTGAACAGACTAACATGAACGGTTGGCAAGGGCTTCTCACGTCATTCGGCCTCAATGGTATCAGCGATATAGGTCATAATCTTGGTTATGTATTGGCCATGCTTCCAGATATGCTCGTAGGCATGTTCACCGGTAAGACCAAGTCCATCAATATCAAGGATAACATGATGCCTATTGCAAGCATTGTTGCAGGTATGTTTGTCAAGAACCCGATTCTCAAAATGGTGCTCATAGGCATGGGAGGTATGAATCTTCTCAATAAGGCAGGACATGAAGCCTTGGACAACTTCAAGACACAGGATCATCCGCAACAAGCTGGTGGCAGAGTCAACTATCGCATCTATCCCGAAGAGCCTCTGAATGCACGCATCCAGAATCCGGAGATAAGAGCCAACTGCCTAATCGCAACCATTGACAGAGTGCCATGTACCATAGCCCTTCCAGAAAAAGTTGTGGATGCCTACCGTCAAGGAGCGCTGCCTCTCAACACCCTTGCCAATGCTGTGCTGGCAAAGAATGACCAGATGCGACAGATAGCATCCGAGAAATACGAGGCTGGCGAACGACAGACTGTCATCGAGAGACCACTTGCTCAAAGATAACATAGAACAAAGATGAAAAGATACTGGTATAAATTCCGTGTCAAATATGGCAAAGCCCTTGACACAGGAAAGAACAAAAAAGTCAGTGAAGAATACCTGGTAGATGCCGAGAGCTTCACCGAGACAGAGAAACGTGCCACCAAAGCTGCTACCGAGCTTATCGGAACCAGAGACTTCGACATCACAGCCATCTCACGTGAATCTATCACGGAAATCCTGAAAGAAGATGAAAAAGAAGGCAACCACTGGTACAAGACCGTCGTCTCCCTTGTCACTGAGGATGAAGAAACTGGCGTAAAGAAGTTCTCACCACAGACCATCTACGTCAATGCTCCTTCGACAAAGGAAGCAGACCACATGCTACGTCAGCACATGAGCAGCAGTGTGACAGAGTGGAAAATCAAATCCATAGCCGAGACCAAGGTTCTTGGTGTTCTTGGCTATAAGCAATGATCACAAAAACATCATATCCATGACAGAAAAGAATCAGCAAGAAAAGATGGCTGCAGAACGTCAGGTGGAACTGTTCACCAAGGCGTTTGGGAAAGCCAAGGAAGATAAAGGCATTTGGCTGGACAACAACGGTCGCAAGGCTCCTGGACTCTACCAGAAGCATTTGCAGGTATCAGCCTTCAATGCCATCATCTTAGGAATGCACGCCGCTCAAAACGGCTACAAGACCAACCAATATACGCTTTTTTCGGAAGCGAAGAAACGTGGCGAGTCTGTTCAATCAAAAGAGAAAGGAGTACCGTTCCTCTGGTACAACTGGAACGAGTATGTCAACAAGCACAACCCTGAGGACAAAATCAGCCGTGCAGACTACCAGTCTCTCCCTTCAGACAAGCAAGCTGACTACAAAGGCATCAGAAGCCGTGAAGTAAGAGCCTTGTTCAATATCGAGCAGACTACCCTACCCATGGTTGACAAGACCGCCTTTGAAGCTACTGTCCAGAAATACGGCAGGTTGAACGACCGAAAAGATGTTGAGTCTGCCTCCACAACCATTCGCAAAGGTGTAGAAGAGCTTCTGGAGAAGGCACGTGAGAACATGGTCGAAATCCGCAGTGACTCTACAGGTGTAGCACATTACGACAGCAAGAAAGACATTGTCTTCCTGCCCAAAGCATCTTCATACGAACACTATGAGGATTATGCCCGTGATGCAGTATCGCTACTTGTTACAGCGACTGGCCATGGGCAGCGACTAGCCCGTGAAGGTATGGTAACGAAGAAAGGAAAGGTCTCTGCAGAGGATGCCATGAAGCAGGAGCGTCTGGTCACAGAGGTTGCTACAGCCGTAAAGCTTCAGGAATTGGGAATCTCAGCCAAGCTCTCCCTGGAAAGCATGGCTATGACCGATTATTGGTCAAGAGAACTGAAAGAGAACCCCTGTCTCATTGATATACTGGAGAGGGATGTCAACAATGCCGTTGATATGCTCCACAAGGCAGAACGTGGCGAAAAGGTTGAATTGAACAGCAAGACTGCCAGAAACCAGGCAGATGCCATCAAGAGCATCCTTCCAAAGCACTACTATGTGGCTGACGAGATCAAGACCCTTCCCAACAAGTCCACCAAGGAGTTTGTCCTTGTAAAGGACGCAGAGGGTAAGATGGCTGACGTAGTCCTTCCGGAAGGTGCATCCTTAGGTATGGATAACGACATCCCTGGCATGAAAAAAGGACGTATCGAGCATGCCCTACAGAAGGAAGGATATGAAACTGTCACCTTCTATAATGTTGATGGTTCCATGGGCTACCGTCCTGACGACAGTTTCTTTGACGGCAAGGCAGTCTCTGTTGCCAGACTCAACAACTGGAGCCTGGAGACCATCACCCTGCTCGATGTTTCGGATGCCGTAAAACGCTCAGGAGCCGTGGACTTCGACAAGATTCTGATGCTGCGTGACGATGAGGGCAAGTGGGCTCTCTATCTGAAGCCTGAGAATGAAAAGGCTTTCAGCGTATATCCAGACAAGGCCGATGTCAACCTGTTCTTCACCACAGTAAAGCAAGGAGACGAGGAGCTTTCAGACACTATGCGTCAGGACATGGCACAGAAATACTACATGGAAGCTTCCAATAAGCCGGAAATGAAAGTTGACCTCTTCAAGAGCAACGTTCCTGCCGAAGAGGTGGACAAAATCCAACGTGTCAACATCTTCAAGACCAAAGAGACGGACAATCAGCCGAGTGTCATCCTCTGTATGCCTACAGTGAATGGTGAAAAGCTCAAACCTCGTGAGATCTCACCATCCCAGTGGCAACGTATGTGGCTCGCCGAGAACATGCAGGATTACAAGAAACACCTTGCTGCCAGTCTTTTTGCCGATGTACTGCGCAAAGACCGGACCGATGCGGTAGCTGTAGGCACTGAAAAATCGGAGCAGGAAGCCCAGAGCAATGAGGTAAAGCAGAACACCGCTCAGCAAGAGGAAGACAAGGCTACGGAGGAACAGAAAGAGGAAACTCCAGAAAAGAAAGAGCAGAAGGAAGAAAAGGCAAAGGAAGAGAAGACGAAGGCTGAGACAAAGGCTGCCGTTGTAGCAATGACTCCGATGTTAAAGCAATTCTACGAGCTAAAAGGCAAACATCCTGATGCAGTGTTACTTTTCCGTTGTGGAGACTTCTACGAGACCTATAGCCAGGATGCAGAGAAAGCTTCAAAGATCCTGGGCATCACGCTTACCAAGAGTTCCCATACCAAGGATGCTGACGGCAAACCTTTGACCATGGCAGGTTTCCCATATCATGCTCTCGACACCTATCTGCCGAAACTCATCCGTGCAGGAGAACGGGTTGCCATCTGCGACCAGTTGGAAGCCCCCAAACGTGCCACTGAGGAAATTTCTCCCTCCAAGGTAGAGACTCCTCAGCAGGAACAGAACAATTCATCAGGAATACACAGATAACATGTAATCATCATGTCAAGGAATCAAGAATATGTAGAACAATATGCATCGTATGCCATGGAGCAGATGCGCCGATATGGCATACCTGCTTCTGTAACCCTTGCACAAGGCATCTGCGAGAGTGCAAGCGGACAGAGCGAGTTATCCCGAAAGGGAAACAATCATTTCGGCATCAAGGCTACTTCCGGTTGGGTTCAGAACGGAGGCAAGTACCTTGTATATACCGATGACCGTCCCAACGAGAAGTTCTGTCAATATGCTTCTGTTGGCGACTCATACGAGCATCATTCCCAGTTTCTGAAAGGAAACAAGAGATACAGCTCGCTCTTCAAGCTATCCCCTGATGACTACAAGGGATGGACAAACGGACTGCAGAACTCCGGCTATGCCTCCAACAAGAAGTACGCTTCAAGTCTTCAGAGCATCATCGAGAAGAACAACCTGCAGAAGTATGACCAGATGGTCATGAAGGAGATGAAAGCGCAAGGAAAATCATTCGGTACCGAAACCAATCCTCGTCAGCAAGGAGAACAAAACAGCCAGAAGACGAGAGTTTCAAAGCCTGCGGAGAGTGAAAAGTATTCCTATCCCTTGAAGAGAAACGAGTTTATGCTCGTCACATCACCCTTCGGAATGAGGAAAGATCCGCTCAATCCGGCCAACACGCAAATGCACAAGGGCATCGACATTCAAGCCAAGCATGACTATGTACTGGCTACGGAAGATAAGGGTAAGGTCACTCGGGTCAACAACAATCCGAATACTGCAGGTGGACTGTCTGTAACTGTAGAATACAACAGAAATAACGGCAGCAAGTATCAATGTACCTACATGCACCTGAGCAGCATTGCCGTAAAGACAGGCGACACTGTAAATGCCGGTCAGCGATTGGGCGTGACTGGCAATACGGGAACCAGAACCACTGGTGAGCATCTGCATTTTGGGGTGAAAAGCATCTCTGCGGATGGCAAGGCACGGGATATAGACCCAGCGGCATATCTTGCAGAAATCTCTCAAAAGGGAAACATCCAGTTGCAGACTCTCCACAACGGCAAGGACATCACCGCTCAGTACAAGGTTAGCAATCCTGCCTCACAAGGCGAAGTGACTGACACGGCACAAAGTCCTGAAGACTGGATGAAGAAACTTCTGTCATCAGAGGACAGCGGAGTGAAAATGCCAGGCGATGACCCTGTCATTGAGATGGCTATGACCATGTTCACCTCTCTCATGGCACTTGCCCTGCAGATAGACAACAAGAGCGAAGAAGAGAAAATGCAGACTGTGACCGACTCGGTTGTCAGCAAGAGCATCGACCTCTCCTCGCTCCTTCCCTCTTATAAAGCCTGCTCCGTGAACATTCAGGATGGTAAGCCTTATCTCCATGTAAATAACGGAACCGTCCAGTTTACAAGAGAAATGACCCAGGCAGAAATGACAAAGCTCCAGCAGACGCTCGGCAATGCCAATCTGAGCGATGAAGACAAGCGAAGAGGTGTTGCCTCTATCATACAGGCTGCAACCGTATCTCAGCAGATGTCACAGAACTACCAGAAAGGCGTTGACAATCAGCAGGACAAACAGGAATCTGTTCAAATTAAATAATGAAGTAAAACAATAAGCCAAGTTTATTATGATTAAATGTAATGTAACCGTATGCGGCACGGTATGTCGCCAGGCACATATGCGTGCCAACAAGGAAGGTAAGCAGTTTATCTCTTTCGGAATCAGCGTAGTGGTTCAAGCCAAGACCGGTATCAACAAGACTGTAGAAATCAGCGTAGCCAAGGATGGTGACAACCAGGCAGAACTGGTCAACTATCCAGTAGGTTCCCGTATCGAGGTGGCTGGAGTTCTCCAATTCCATAAGAAAGGCGATGCGCTTTACCTCAATCTCTCGGCTTCGGGAGTGAATACCTTCAATGCAGGAAGCCAGGACGCAATCATCGGCACCATGGAGTTCCGAGGAACCATCGGCAAGCAGGTTGAGGTGAAGACCGACAAGAAAGGCAAGCCTTATACCCTATTCTCTGCCTACAGCAGCGAGAAGGATGGTGACAGCTATGCCTACACCTGGATTCGTTTCATGCAGTTTGACACCACAAAGGCCGACTGGGTACAGGCTAAGGCTGGCATCAATGCCAAGGGTGATCTGCAGGTGGGAGCCTACAACGACCGCCTCGACCTCACTTGCCGTGTCACAGAGCTTACTCCATGGGAAAAGAAAGCATCATCCACCAACCAATAAGGAATGAGTATGGCTGATTACAAGAAATATAATACTGATGGCCGTAGCAGTGAAGACCGGGCTTTGGACAAGTTTGCCGAGATGATGATTGAGAAGATCAACACCTTGCAGAACGACTGGAAGAAGCCTTGGTTCACTGAAGGTTCACTGACATGGCCGAAGAACCTGTCTGGGCGTGAGTATAACGGCATGAATGCCCTGATGCTCATCATGCACTGTGAGAAGCAGGGATATAAGTTGCCTGTGTTCTGCACCTTCGACAGAGTGGCCGGTCTGAACTTCAATAAGGACAAGCAAGGAAGAAGACAGCAGGTTAAGGACAACAACGGCGAAGCTTTGCCTCAGGTGACAATCCTCAAAGGCGAGAAGAGTTTCCCTGTTTTCATCACGACTTTCACCGTTGTGAACAAGGAAACAAGGGAAAAAATCAAATACGATGATTACCGTCTGATGTCCGAAGAGCGACGCAAGGAGTATAACGTATATCCTAAATTGCAGGTTTACAATGTGTTTAATGTGGCGCAGACCAACTTGCAGGAGGCTCGTCCGGAACTCTATAAGAAGCTGGAGGCAGCTGCAGGAGTAAACAGACCTTTGAATCAGGGTGATGACTTCTCTTTCCCTGCCATGGATAAGATGATCAAGGAAAACGGATGGATCTGTTCTATCAAGCCTGTCTATGGCGACAATGCCTACTACAGCATTTCGAAGAATGAGATTGTCATTCCTGAGAAACGCCAGTTCAAGGATGGAGAGTCCTTCTACACCAATCTCGGACATGAGATGGCTCACTCTACGGGGGCAGAGAACCATTTGGGCAGATTGAAGCCTGCATCTTTCGGAAGCGCAGAATATGCCCGTGAGGAACTTGTTGCCGAACTGAGTGCCGCTCTGGTGGCCCAGCGTTTCGGTATGACCAAGCACCTGAAGGAAGACAGTGCCAGTTATCTGAAAAACTGGCTAGATAGCTTGAAGGAATCGCCTGAGTTCATCAAGACTACGCTTACCGATGTAAAGAAGGCTTCTCACATGATCAACCAACATATCGATGCCATGCAGCTGAAAATAGACCAAGAACAAAGTCAAGAGGCTGAGCAAAAGCAAGAGAAAGCTCCAACGATGTATTACGCTTCAGTGGCGTATCTCCAGACTACCGATGCTACAGACCGTCTCGACAAGTTCAAAAATGACGGCAACTACGATGCACTCCTTACTAAGGCTAAGGAATACGACCAGGGTGATGCTCCTGACCTCTCCAAAATCAATCTCTCACCAACTAAATACCGTGGCGATGACATTCTTATAGAGGATGAACATTATGCTGTAGTATATAATCCAACAGTAGGAGGTACATACGATGTGATGCGTAAGGTAAGCGCTGAGGAAATCAAGGATAACATCATCCGCTATGGTCTCCCTGAGGATGCTACAGACGACGTGAAGGAAGTTGCCAAACAAATGGAAAAAGAAGAGGTTGTTGCTCAGGAAGAAGAGCCGCACTACCATCGAGGACGATAATTTATCCCATTCAATTAAAGACAGTCACTATGTTGGCTGTCTTTTTTATGCAATAAATACTTTCATGGTCATTTTGAGTGCAAGCGTAAAGTTTCATAATGAAAATTAAATCGTCGGTCATGACCGACGATTTAAGTGATCAATACATTTCTTTGAATCAAAAGACTCAGATTCTCCATGACTCACATACCCAAGCTGATTCGAAACACATTGAGTATTTCCTATTATCCTGTCTATGTTACGATGAGAATGACCATAAATCCAATAATCTATTCGGCTATAAGCAATGAAGTTCCCCAGCTCTGCTGTGAAAGCACCGTTTATCGGACTTCCCTTGAAATCCGGAGACACCAGTTGAAATGATGGAACATGATGCGTTGCCACAACAATATGCTTTGCCTGGCTCTCACTAACAGCCTTTTCGATGAAAGCACGGCACTTAGCATGCTCTTGATTAAACCGTTCACTATTTATCACAACGCCACAATCCTTAATACGGTAGAAATCATTTACTCTGCGCTCGGTTGAAAAAGCATCCTGCGGCTCTATATATCCCCATAGTGTAGAAACGATGAGGTCTGTATCATCCGAAAGATGTATTACTGCATTATAATAGCATTTGATATTGTGCCGAATTTCCATGCACCATCCATCATGGAGTTGCCCCAAGTCATAACCCAAATAAAACTCATGATTACCTGGTATTACTATTACTTCCTTGAAATTCTCTGAAGCCCAATCCCAGAATGGATGCTTGACAAAGCCTTCATCATCTAAATAGCCAGTATCTCCAGCTAACACCAGGATGTCAGCAACTGGCTGAAGAGGATGAGTCTCCAAATACAGGGTATTCTCCATGAATTCCAAATGCAAATCTGAAGCATATTGTATCTTAACCATGACTACAACATTGATTTCTTAAGTTGTTCTATAATCTGCAGGCTTGTCACATTGCCAAGACCTGCTGACTTGATGAAATCGGCATTAGGCAAATCCTGCATGATAGCATCACAAAAGTCACAAACATCAGTTTTTAATGTATTGGGCAGTTCATATCTACTTGCTGGAGTAAGCATTGCTGCAAGACGAAAAACATCTTTCTTATGCTTTGCAATATGCTTGCTATCAACACTTTCACCTTTAGCTTTTCTTTGACTCAAATCCAAGAAAGCCTTGCTTTTCAAACAGATAAGACTCTCGATGTTGGCGATATGCACGCCATCTTCCTGCAAGCTATGTTCTATCGTGAAACGATAATAGTCTTCATCCATGAGTATTGCCGATAAACTTGAAAGGTCTTCATCCACTGGAATCGGTGTAATACGAGCCTCCTCTGGGAAATTCATCAAGCCAAGACTTCGTGAAAAGAGTTCAACCTGATATGGGAAAGCAGAATTAGCAGGCTTCATGAAGCGGAAATATTCATGTTTGGGCTCAACATTCTCATTAACACCCTTGTTTCGCTGCTCATAATTGCCCTTCTTTACAAACTCCCAGAATTTGGCTACAAACTCAGCCGACAAAGCTTCAACCACTAAGATAATGTCAATATCCTTAGTAGCACGAGGTACCTGAGCATACAAATCCTCATGGATTTCGCATGCCGTACCACCTATTATAACATAATTGTCCTCAAAACCTTTGAAGAACTCCTTGAATGTATCTATTCCTCTTACCATGACATTTCATTTATCAATCGTTCTAACTCTATTTGTATTCGCTCATCTTCATTGTCTTTCAATGACAGATAAAGCGAGAGCTTATCAACTACTCCTTCTGTACTTAACATTTTGGGATTATACTTCCAAACTTGGATTTCATTTTCTCCGAACTGCTTGTCGGTTGCGACGGCCAAAATTTTCAGTTCTTTCTTTGTAACAGCCCAACACTGCCTTGATTCTTCATTAAGCATCGTGTAGGAAGCCAGTGCATTCACCCCACTTATCTGTTGTCCTTCAAGTATAGCATCCGTATAGTAAAGCTGCTCTATCGGAGAGACTAACATTGGCAATGCTTTATTCCAAAGTTCCCTATTGCTTATATCAATTTGCACCGTCTTTGTCTTTACTCCTTCCAACTTAATCAGATCTTTGGAGACAAGCCAGCGCAATGATTTGTTTGCTGTCGCATAAGAAACGCCAAACTTATCGCTCAGTCCATAACCAGTTGTCCCAACAATGGATTCAATCTGCAAATGATAAAGCAACAAACATTGGGCAAAGGGAGGAATGGTTTCTTTCAAATCCAAGCCCACCTTTCTGTCTGGCTGGATGTCAAGCAAAAGAGATGGCAGGAACATTTGCCTGTTGGGGATAACAAAGTTAACTTTTTGTGCCACCAATCTTACCTTATTATAAGATGAAATGCATGGAGTGATTAATACGACGAAGAGCTGTGTCTGTCGATGTATAATATCCAATTGCTTCTTCAACTGGGCAGGTGGTACTGAGTCACCATCCTTTAGGTAAGCCATCAAAATGTGCTGCCCCAAAATACATCCTTTATAAAAAGAGAACCTGGAAGAAACATTCATAGGGATTCCTTCCAACAAATCTTTATCTGCTGGTTCCAAAGCTACTTTTTCGCCCAACATATTGCCGAAATATGCAGCTGTTTCATCTATATAATATTTAATATTGCACATAATATCGCCACTAATATTACGTGCAAATATAATGATTATATTCTGAATATCAAAACATTCTATTGAATAAATAAGTTTTTTTAAGATAATTATGGGGAGTTTACTCATCACGAGCAAACTCCCCTTGATGTATGAGAGAAGAATTTTAGTGCTTTTACTCAAAAGCTACATTCAGTATATATTATGTATATATGTGTACATGTATTCACGTATTCATGAATACACGTTTTAGCCTATTTCAGCAAAACAACGGTTGTGAAGCGGTTTGCCTCATTCGCCGCATATTTGTCGATTCCGCCTAAGTTGTAGGCTTTGATCTGGCTTTTATCTACACCTCGCTTGATGAGTGCCTTGGCTATGAACTTGGCACGTCGCTTACCCAAATCCTGGTTGCCGGACTGAGTGCCAGTAGCACTATCGGCTGCACCGGATATTTTAATCTTCAGATTTTCCTGCTTGGCCATCTTCGCAATGTCGTCGAGGTTCACGAGTTGTGACTTGTCAACCAGTTTGTCGGAGTTGAGTTTGAAGAAGAAATACACCGGAACACCAATGCTTACTTTCAAGTGGTCAGAAGATGAAAGGGAATCTGGGCGATAGCCATCTGCATGACCTGCCATGTTGCCATCACCGCTGCCCATTACACCCTGCTTGCTTTTGCCATTCATCGAGAGTCGGGCACGGAGGGAGTTGAGACCACTGTAGCTGTTTTTCGGATAGACGGTCTTGCCATCATCATTTCCTGCAAGTCGCTTTTCCAGATGAGCATTCCTATCCCTCATGTAGGCTATGTAGTCCTGAAGGGCGAGATTCTGCTCGATGTAAGGAGTAGCATCCACTACTCGCTTCCACCCCGTCTTGCCTATCGTGAAGGACAGACCGGCTGAAACGGAAAGCATGTTGTCACCGAACTTGGTAGAAGTTCCGATGCCGTCAAAGTTCCTGGCGGTCAGCATTCCTCTCACCTCTCCTACGAGATGAACACGGTCGCTGATGCGGTAACGGGCTTCCACGCCATAGGTGAAAGCAAACGGATGACTGCCACTTGAACCGCCCTGGCAGGTACAGTTGTTGATCCAGTCGGAATTATGAATCATGCCGACACCTACGAAGGGAATCACATCCCAAAGAGGGATTCCGCTTTCGTTCTGACGGATGCCGGACGTGATGTTGTACAGAAAGTCTGCATGGACAAACTGATACTTCATCGTATGGAACTCTGCGTTCTTAAAGCTGAGTCCCTGAAATCCTATTCGTCCACCGATTGCGGGCGTGAACCATTTGCCGACTCCTATCTGCAAGAGAGGAGTGACACGGTCGAACACGTCACCGCAACCAATGGGCGTCCCAAGAAAAGCTGAAGCCCCGCCCTTTGCTTCTATAAACCAATTTCTACCCCAGTTGGCTGCTTCGCTTACATGCTTGAGATATGTAGGATTCACAGGCATGAGCATCTGCTCCTGACTGTATGATTTCTGGATATAAAGACTGTCAGAACTCTGTCCGGCAGTTTGTGCCGAAGCTGTCATTGCAGCCAGGCACATCATTGCTATTGAAAATATTTTCTTTCTCATGTTGTTGTCTTTGATGATTGATTACTTGCGTAACAAATGAGCATGGTGTTACATCTTCTTTCTTCTTCCGACGGACGGAGCGCACATTTTGCGTGCCATTGCCAGGCATCTTCTTGCCCACTCCCTATCGTCTTCGTCTGGCCGTTTCCCCCATCCAGAGCCTGGACTGCCGCCTCCACCTCCATGCGTCTGTGCGATGGTCGTGGCATCATCCACGAAACCGCACACGAGGTTCAAGGCTACCTTGACGACATGGTTTCCGTCTTCAGCCAACTGACAGAGAAGCGTGCCGTCGAAGTCGAGTTTCACGCTGTCGGGAAGATTCGGGAAGCGAATGGCAAACTCATGTGCCATGGTGTCGAGCATCACTCCGTTGAGATGGTAGCTCATGTTGTGAGCCCAGGAAAGTTCAGACTGGTTGGCTTTGTCTTCCAGTTCACTTGCCTGCCTCTCAATCTCTTCCTTGTCCTTGCGGAGGGTGTCAAGCAACTGGTTGGTCTCTGAAAGTTTCTTCTCCTTGTCTGCCAGTTTATCTTCCACCAAAGCCTTCTGCTGTTCAAGACTCTGAATCTTACGGGCGATGTCGGCACTGATGTTGTCGCTATTAGCTTGCAAGGCTCTCAGCGGTTTGAGTTCTGCTTCAAGGCGGTTGATTTCTGGCTTCAGATTCTCGATCATGGAGGTGAAGGATTTCTGCTTCTTCTGGGCGATGGAGAGTTCCATATTCAGATCTTCGAGGGCTTTCCGGGTGTTCAGCATCTGGGCTTCGAGCGTCACGCACTCGTTGGCAAGCCATCGTCGATACTCTTCCGTTGAACGATGACGTGCTCCAGTCTCTGCTATCGACACCCCTCTTGTGAGTCCCCATTTTTCATTGACCTTGGCCAGTTCATCGTGCAGGGCAAGAAGATAGTTCTTGTAATCTATACGGTTCTGACCATGAAAGATTTTCTTGAAGGCGAACTTTTTATCCTTATCAATAGGCAGAAGAGCACAGTGGACATGCGGATTTTTCTCATCGCAGTGGACGATGAAGGAGACGATGTTTTCCTCTCCATATTTATCTGCCACAAAGTGGTAGATATCCTGTGCCCACTTTTCTATTTCTGGCATTCGCTGGATATGCTCATTACCACCCTTGCTTTCAAAATCTACCTTCTGATTGCCAAAGGCAAGCTCTCGCATACGTTCCGTTGAACCTCCAAAGATGAAATTCACCACGGTTCGGAAACGTGGTTCTGCCAGTCCTTCGTTGGGGTCTTTGATGCCACGTGAGGCGAGATTTTCTGCCATGCGTCTGGTAAGCGGACGGCTCTTGTCTATCGGGGCGACAATGCCACCTGGACGGATCTCGAAGTTGAGATGCTCACGGCTACGGTCGTAGTTGCCTTCACGCATGGCCTGGTTCCATCCCTTCTCCGTCCAGTCTCTCAACTCTTCGTTGCCTACCGAAGCGAGACCTTTGGTAACCTTGATGTCCATGACCTGTTTTGATAATGTTCCCATATCGTATTTTTTTCTATAGTCCTTACTCCAGGAGCCTTTTTCAGTCTTGGCAACACAAGGAAATCTGACCCAGCTTGCTGTTTATCTGGTCAGCCCTCCCGACTACTTTTGTAGGTCGGGGTATTAGGCTTCCCAAGACTGAAAAAAAGTGGCACGTGCAAGCACGCTGCCTCACGTTGCTTGAAATCATTCAGCGATGTGCTAACGGGCGTCCTGATCGCCATCAGCGTGCCTCGCATGGAATAAAGGGAATATGACTGTTGTTTTTAATCGTCGGAAGATTCCGCAGGTGCTACCTTTCCGGATGGCTCCCTGGCCTCAGTAAGAGGACGAGGGGGATTCATACAGTAGTTGGATGCGGAGCCGGAGATGTAGTGCTCGAAGATGCAATCCAGAAGTACTATCTCCGCTTTCGAATATCGGGTGGGCACTTCGTCCATATAACTCGGCTTGGTGTTGACACTGATGGCTTTAGCCAGAATGCCAAGAGAATCGATTACTTTGTGCCAGTCCCAGACGTGGTCTTTTCCGAAGAGTAGGCTCACAGAATCTGATAGCTCCTCAGGCAGTTCTTTCTCCTGATTGAGATAACGGAGAATGGAAACTGCCAGTGAATCAAACACCTGGGCCTGCTGGTTGAGTACACGCCTGGCAGGAATGCCCCCATATCCTTCCTGCTTGGCCATGTTCATCTTCAAGTCGTAATAACGGCTGTAGGAATCGGCCACTTCCTTGGCAGTGGATCTGCCTTTGATGAAGCGGATGAACTGCATGGCGCAGAAGTCGAGGATGTCGTCCGGACTCTCGATAAGAAGAGAGAGACGTTGCTCCAGATTGACAGAGAAGATGAAGCTCTTGGAGTATGGCTCTACGGAAAGCTGACCAAGTTTGGTGAGCCCGGAGATAAACTGGCGAACCGTGGCACGCTGCCATTGCCACTGACGGCCAAGTTCGGAAATGGTGGCAACGAACTGACCGGGCAACAGTTGGAGTGCTCCGTCGGTTCCCGGAGACTGATAGGCTCCTGAGGATGCTTTCGAAAGCAGGTCGCAGTAGGCTTCCAGCTTGCTGTAACGTTCCTCTGCTTTCGGCTTCAGAAACTCCAGCAACGAACGGTCAACACCTCTGCATCTGTCTGCTTCGGGAGTCTGTTGATTGGGGTGATGAGTCATTTGAGTCATTTTTGATTTTGGAATGTTGAGCAAGTGGATATGATTCTGTGCCAGTTGCAGGTGGCACCTAATAGTAATTTCTGATAATCAGCGCAAGCAGATCCTTCGGGTTGTTGATGGCCTCAGAATGGCTCTTCAGCTGAAGAACTCTTTCAGATGGATAGAAGACTGCTGCCACACTGATAGTAAAGAGGAACAGAGATATGCTGTTCATATAAGGTAAGGCGTAGCAAACCATCGAGAGCAGCAAGGTGGCGAACCACAGCTTTTTCCTCTCATGCAAAAGATGGAAGGTGCTTTCTGCAATTTTCTTGTTGAGCAATACCAGGGTCAGGAGCGTTGACACTACGACAGAGAGATTGGGAGCCGTGACATGGCAACACCAGTTGATGAAGATAAGCATCAGCACGACCAGATAGGCATAGAGATTTCTTGCACTCTGAAACATGGCCATCTTCCACATAAACCGCTTCATGAATCCATATTCCTTCCTGTAAAGACAGAAAAACGCTGTCAGCAGGAGGAACGGAAAGGCAAACCGGATGAGGGTTAATATCTGTATCATATATTCCTTTATTTTACTTGTTATTACCTTTGTCGAGTGATTCAAGTCGCTCGGCAATTCTGTTATTTAACTGGATGTTGTAACTGGGTGACATCTGGTCTATGGTCGGGTCTTTCGCCAGTTCTTCATCTGCTTCTATAAGAAGACGGAGATAGAGATCCACATTGGAATTGTGGTCTAACTTCTCTGTGGACATGGCTGCAGTCGATTTGCCATGAGGCTCTATCGGGAGCATCGTATCAGGGTCGATGTCATCAGGAAGCTGATAAGCCGTCTGAATGCTTCGCATCACGAAGATGCAGAAGACTATCATCAGTCCGACAATCGCCTTGGCCATGATGTTTAAATCAAAGAGCATCAGAACAAGCACCATTACCAGGATGGCTATTATATAGAATGTATATACTTTTCGTTTAGTACTCATAATCGCTTAATTCAAGTTTGACGATTCCGAAGGATGCTTTCTCTATAATGTATTCGACATCACGCTGGGTGAGAGTGCCCTTCTCTACTCTACCCTTGGCGCTCGGATCTTTTCTACAAAGAGCTGCCAGACCCTGGTTCAAGTCGTATTCATTGATTTTCCAGGTTCGCTTCTTTCTGAAAGAGTAATGATCTCTGTAACTCTGGAGCGAAAGTCCCTTGTAAAACAGGGTCTTCAACACCCCATCCTGCAGGATTCTCATCTCTACCAGCAGTTCCGTATCTTTAACTATTATCCATGTTCTGTATCTTTGTATGATGTCTGCAATCAGGTAATACGTCTTCTTGTTCATCTAGAGACCGCAGTTGAAATCATTCATGATCTGTACGTGTTCTCGCTTAGCCCGGAACGTGCCGCGACGCTCGTGCAGACGGAGGTCTTCAAAAAGATCTGCCGACATGAGTTCGATGGAGTTGTAAATTGTCACATTCAACTCGTGGATGAGTCCATCGGCGGAAGTCTTGCAGTTGATCTTGAACATCCTTTCGGTGACCGGATAGCAGTAGGCGCAGCATTCATGTCCGAACACCGTATGGACTGATGGCTCCAGATGGTAGAGAATGGCAAGGTCGGCATTCATTTCGAACATATCAATCACCTTGTCTATAGGTTGTGGAATATGCACTTCGTAGGGAAGAATGGCATAATCTTCGTATGCCTTTATCTCGCCAATCCAATAATTGTCAATCAGCTCTGGCAACAGCATGGGGCCGGATGCCTTGAATTTGTAGATAGCTTCCTGTAACATGATAATGAAAGATTAGAGGGTTGATATGTAAAGACGCATCAGCTGGGCTGGAATCTTGTTGGACACTTCCTTGTTGACAAGGTGCTTGCCTTCAAGTCTCGTGATGATGGCAGGATAATCCTTGGCGATGTCCGTCATCAGCTGAGCCTGCTCCGGGGTGAGCATGGCAATGGCCAGCGCATCCATCGAGAGATAGGGCTGCAATATCATCCAGAGATAGGCGTTGGCTTGCATGGCATCTTTGATTTTTCCTTGCTTCAAAACGTCACGGCAAACCTGGGCGTTGAGAATCAGACGGCGGTCTGTTCGCATCGACATGAGGACGAGGGTCTCAGAAGCTGGCAGCTTATTCCTGGAAGCAGACTTGTAGATGGCTGAGCAGATGTCTGCCGTATGGTTGGTGATTTCCGTCATTCCAATGGATGAGCATTCGTCGATATGGGCGAGGAACGTACGGAAATGGCGGTCTTCCTCATGCAGGAACGCCACGAGTTCCTTTCTGGACTTGATGCCATGCGACTTAGTGCTCAGCAGGAATTTGGAGTAGTTGGCCAAGGCTCTGTGAACTTCCAGGTCATAGGCAGCCGATTTGTCCAATGTGGCGAAGAACTTTAAGGCATTTTCCTTCAGAGAGCCGAGTTCCTTGTTGTCCTTATATAAAGAGGTGTGGAGCTTCACATAAGCCACATCACTCAAAGTACAGTTACCAGTCATCCCCAGAAGTTCTGTGCGGATGGAGTCTGAAATCAGATCATACTTCATGGAAAGCCCACTGTGCGCATTGAACGAAGGATCCTTCCTGATGTAGTTCAAGACGGTATCTCCATACTCGCGCCACTGGTTGATGTAGTCTGCAAGATGCTCTGCATCAGAGTCTGAATGCCCTTTCATAGTTTGAAAGAAAGCCTGGTATTGTTTCAAGGCATCTTCAGAAGACTTGAAATCATATTGACGACTTCCACTGCATGAGGTGATCATGAGTAAGGCACATAAAAAAAGCAAGTGAAAGAATAAACTCTTCTGAGTCGTTTTTCTTTCACTTGCTTTACTTTCTTTCATTTGGTTTTTGAGACCTGTTGCAGAAGAGTTACCGAGGTAACCGACAAAACTGTTCAACTGTACTGTATTCCCATTATCCATTGGCATGTAATTGAAAATTTTGCGTGCAAAGATACAGATAAAATTCCACATTAACGACACTACAATCAGACTTTATGTTATTTTATGTTTCATACTCTTTGCAGTATGATTCTTGAAGATGTGCTCCTATTTTATAAATTAGGTTAAATCAAGTCTGCTGAACCAACAAAAACAGGCAGTATGAATCCATTTCTGAATATAATTTGTATCTTTGCAGAAGAATCGTGCCTGAGCAGGTGTTATCCTGCCGTAAAAAGGCGCATAACTATCAAGTTATCAGTCAATAAAACATTTTGATATGGCAAAAGTAGGCTACATCATGGCTACATCCCAGTATGACAAACTGGAAGAAGACCGCAAATGGATGAACGAGTTCGGTTGTGTAAGAATCATCGAAGAAAGTGATGATAACGAACGCCACAGACCGCTGTGGAAACAACTGATGGCAGCATTGCAAAGAGGCGATGAACTCGTGATTCCGAAATTTTCCAACGCCTTGCGTGGCAGTCGTGAACTGGCAATATTCCTGGAATTCTGCCGGGTCAAGGTCATTCGCATCATCAGCATCCACGACCGGATTGACTCCAGCAACATCCTGTTTCCGGAAACCAAGCCATCTGACGTATTGGTAATGATGGGTTCCCTGCCCGACGAAGTCCTTGCTCTCAGGAAATCTGCAGAGCATGTGATAAAACTTCAGGAGAAGATGATTGTGTCCCTGCCTCCTGTTTCTGCCAGCAAGATGCAGAAACTCGACAGAGAGAAGACTGTAGTGAACCTCTATGTTGCCGGACATCCGATAGATGAAATCTGGAGAGCCAGCGGATTCAGAAGCAGAAGTTCCATATTCCGCATTCTCAACAAGAACGGAATCAAGCTGAATAGAGGCAACCACTCCGGACCTATCAAGAAAAGAGACACAAAGTAAACAAGACATTGAAGATTAGAGCATGAAGAAGATATTATTCCTACACGGATTCTTCGCTACGGGCAGCTGTCCGATGGCGAGAGCCTTGAAAGAGGCGTTTGAGGGGACGGCGGTGGTGCTGACTCCCGACCTCCCTTTGCACCCCAAGGAGGCACTGAAGGAGATTCGCTCCACCATCGACCGGGAGCAGCCCGACTTGCTTCTGGGCAACAGCTGCGGCTCTTTCCTCGCCCAAATGCTGGCTCCTGTGGTGGGCATTCCTGCCCTGCTCGGCAATCCGTATTTCATGATGACGGAGTTTCTGAAGGAGCGAATCGGCGAGCATGAATACAAGGCGCCGAGAAGGGACGGCAATCAGCAGCTGGTGATTGACGAGGCGCTGATAGAGGAGTTTGCAGAGCTGGAAGCCGTGCAATTTGACCATTGCAACCCCTATTATAAAAATCGTGTGTGGGGACTTTTTGGTGAGCAGGACACCCTGGCTCACTTCTCCCCTCTCTTCCTGCAGCATTACAACCAAGCCTTCCATTTCCCTGGCGGTCATACGCCTACTGAGCAGGAGGTGAAGACCTGGTACGCTCCCCTCGCCCAGAAAATGCTGATGGAGTTTTCAGCAAAGGAAGAAAGATATTTCCAGCACTTTAAGGGTGGCAAATACAGGTTCATCCATTCTGCCTTCGACTCTGGGACTCAGGAGCGCATGGTGGTTTATCAGGCTCTCTATGGAGACCAAGCCTATTGGGTAAGACCGGAAGATATGTTCTTCGGGAAAGTAACAAGGGACGGCAGAACTTTCAATCGTTTCACGGAAATAGACAAATAATTATGGAGACATTCAATAATGTAATAAACAGTGGCCAGCTTGTTCTGGTCGATTTCTTTGCCACCTGGTGCCAACCTTGCAAGGCGATGCACCCCATTCTGGAGCAGGTGAAGAGTGTATTGGGCGACCGCATCCGAATCATCAAGGTGGATGTGGACAAGTACGGCGTAACAGCAAGCCAATACCGCATCCAATCCGTGCCTACGCTGATGCTTTTCCGAAACGGAGAAAGTATTGTGGCGCACAAGCGGTGTGGTAGATAAAGCCGAACTGCTGGCTACGCTTGATCCATTCTTGATATAAAAGATGAAAAGAATAATCTTATGCGCATAATAGGAAACTTACTTTGGTGGCTCTTCGGAGGTCTCGAAGCTGCCATCGGTTATTTCACCGGAAGTCTGGCTCTTGCATGTACCATCATCGGCATTCCCTTTGCGATACAGACATTCAAGATTGGCCTGCTCTGCTTATGGCCTTTTGGCTCTACAGTAAGAGAATCGAATAGTCCAACTGGTTGCATTCGCATTCCGCTGAATTTACTCTGGCTGATTTTCGGGGGATTGTGGGCTTGCATCATGCATCTGTTCTTCGGCTTTCTCTTATGTATAACGATCATCGGCATTCCTTGGGGAAAACAGCATTTCAAGATGGCCGGGCTTTCGCTCGCACCATTCGGAAAGGATGTGGAGTTGGGATTTTAAAGTGATACAGATTGCGCAGATGACGTATTTGTACATAACAGACTCGGAGTATGTAGTCTGATTTCTGCATCAAAGTTTAACGGTCTGACTAAGCGACTTGTTAAAATAGCCAAAAATAGAACAGAAAAACAAATAAAAGTTCGTTTTCTATTCCAATTTTTACTATTTTTGCACCATGATAATGGATTTAGAACATATAGGTAACATACCAGTCAGTACTTCAGCTATAGCTTCATTGTTTACAAATATTGAAGCAGGGAATCAGAAAGTACGCAGTCTTGAGGCGGCTCATAAAATTATCCGACTCAAGAAGGGGCTTTATGTGGTAGCCCCAAATGTGTCTCGTGTTGCTCTATCCACAGAACTGATAGCCAATCATCTTTATGCCCCTTCGTATGTGTCAATGCAGACAGCATTACGTTATTATGGATTAATACCAGAAGCTGTTTACACTACTCAGTCTATGACACTAAAGCACTCCCGTAGTTTTGATACTCCTGTCGGGCGTTTTGAGTATAAGAACATGTCAAGAGAAGCCTTTTCAATAGGGATTACAAGCATCAACATGCAGAGTTACGCCTTTCTGATGGCAACACCAGAAAAAGCGCTCTGTGACTTAATCGCAAATTCTCCGAAGGTTAATTTACGTTACCAGAAGGATGTAGAGAACTATCTGGAGGAGGACATCCGAATGGAAATAGATGATTTCAGAAATATGGACATAAGTATATTTGAACGATATGCTCAGGTTGGAAAAAAGTCTAAATCCATAGAAACTCTAATTAAATATTTAAGGAAATGAACACAAACGAGATATTCAATCAAATGCTTTCGAGCTATGACATAACGACCGAGCTGCAAAAGCGCAATGCTATCTTTGAAGTCAACCAGCAGATTATTCTTTCTGGTCTTTACAATGGTGGCTTTTTCAACGAGGCAGCTTTCTATGGTGGAACATGTCTACGTATATTCCATGGATTGCATCGTTTCTCTGAGGATATGGATTTTTCCCTGCTTGCTCCGAATGAAAACTTTGATTTTACACATTATTTTCAGCCCATCATTGACCAATTCGCTATGGTAGGTAGAGAGGTTGAAATCAGAAAGAAGGACAAAAAGAACTTTGGAAAAGTGGAGTCTGCCTTTCTGAAAGACAACACAGATGTATATGACATTACATTCCAAACTGAGAAATCTGTCAAGATCAAGATTGAAGTTGATACTCAACCTCCTTTGAAATTCCAAACAGAACAGAAGTTGCTTCTGCTCCCCCAATCTTTCATGACACGATGTTTCACTTTGCCAGCCCTCTTTGCAGGAAAGATGCATGCACTGGTGTATCGTGCCTGGAAGAACAGAGTCAAGGGACGTGATTGGTATGACTTCGAATGGTATGTTCGCCACAATGTTCCTCTTGACTTTACTCACTTGTGCGAAAGAGCCTTACAGTTCAATCACGAAGAGCTTGACAAGGAGACGTTCCTTCAAAAACTGAATGAAAGACTTGCCACGGCAGACATGAATCAAATAAAGGCAGACGTATTGCCTTTTGTCAGGAATCCCAAAGAGTTGGATATTTGGTCGAATGACTATTTTATGGAACTTGCAAAAATGATCAGATTTGAATGAAAGAAACATTTAGAAAACATCTGGGTAGACCATTTTACAGGCAATCCTGCATCGGGAAGAGTCATGGAGAAATGCGGTTTCTCTGACACCGGAATGCTGAACAGATGCAGCCAGCTTGTGGGTGGCGACAAGGATATTGTCAAAGTGTTTAAGTACACAGGATAAAATATAAAATGAACATGAATTTTCCAGAAATATATTCAGCAACAGGCATGATGGAGCTGATTCAGAAAATCGGCTTCCTCCCCCTCCTCGACAGCGGCATTGAAGGATTCTCTGCCGAAGACATCGTGGCGGAGGATTGCGGTTACGTAAGACTTCCTGAAGGCGGTTGGGACTGGCCATTATGGAAATGGAAGGGCGAGATTGTGCAGGAAATGCCGTGTATGTACGGAAAGTTCTTCAACAAGAAAGCGGGATTCATCAGCCAGGAATGGTGGCCGGACTTCTGTAACTATAGAAGAAGCAAATACCCCCGTCCGGATGAATAATCGATAGAAGGAGCCATTCTCTGCACGCTTCAATCTACCGGCAGTCTCATCACGAGAGAACTTCGAGCTGCCTGTGGTTTTACCGGCAACCGACGCACGAAGCAAGAGCAGAGTGAAGCTTGCTTCAACACTGCCTTGCAAGAAGGAGGAAGACCGAAGGTCAAGGGAATGAGAAGCAAGTTTGACGGTTATCTCACCCGACTGGAAATGGCGACTTACATCGTGACCGAGGATTTCATCTACCCTCGCGACAAGCACAATCATGAATATGGCTGGGGGTGGTCGTTGCTCAATACTCCCGAAGATCTCTATGGCAGAGAGGCTTGCCAATGCAACCGTACTCCCCTGGAATCTTACCAGAGGATTTTCGAGCATCTGAAAGAAATCCTGCCTGACGCTTCGGATAAACAGATTATCAAATTAATAGGATAAAAATGACTTTACTTCAAGAAAGACTGTTCGCCATGCAGGATAAGCAGTATGCTGCTTTCCAAGCCAAACTGACACCGGGAGTGCCTGGGGAGAGTTTCATAGGCATACGTGTGCCTGTGCTTCGCAAGTTCGCAAAAGAGTTTACAAAGGAGACAGAATGCAAGGAATTCCTGCATCAGCTTCCTCACGAATACTACGATGAGAACATGCTTCACGGTCTCCTCATTTCTGAGGTGAAGGACTACGAGGAATGCATCCGTCTTACCGACAACTTCCTGCCATTCGTGGACAACTGGGCGGTTTGTGACATCATGTCTCCGAAGGTGTTTGCCAAACACAAAGAGGAGCTGTTGGCGAAGATCAAGGCTTGGAGTAATTCATTGCATGTTTATACTTGTCGCTTTGGAATAGAGACACTTATATCTCATTACCTGGATAAAGACTTCAAGACAGAATATCTTGAAATTCCTGCATCAGTAAGGAGCGAAGAGTATTACGTAAAGATGATGGTTGCCTGGTTCTTCGCCACCGCCCTTGCCAAGCAATGGGACACAACAATTCCCTACATCGAGCAAAACCGTCTTGCTCCCTGGACGCACAACAAGACCATCCAGAAGGCCATCGATAGCTACAGAATCACGCCTGAGCAGAAGGATTATCTGCGGACATTGAAGATAAAATAATTATGACACAAGATACTTCTACATATTACGTTTGGATAGGTGGCTCATGTGATTATGGCCATAAAGAGCGAGCTGGTGGTGCTGCCGTTGTGATTGAGCATAACGGAAGCATCATCAGCCGTGATGTAATCAGCGACCTACACACCACAGAGTTCCGCATGATGCTAACCCTCATGATCAAGGTAATGCAGAAAATCCCGGAAGGTTCCGACATTCTCTTCCTGACAAACGCTGCCTATATTCAGAACTTTGACAAGGCTCCAACATCAAAGTCTGCCAACCCGGACTTGATTATTCAATGCATCGAGGAAAAGAAAAGGCACAACTCTGTCGGGGTCAAAATCGTGCAATATCACAAAAGCCCATTGCTGATAGAGACCCATGACATGGCTACGGAAGCAATGGCAAAGACAAGGAAGGAATTTCATCAGAAGCCGTAATAAACTTTCTCCTTAAACTTTCAGGCAAGATTTGCGTCTAATTCTTAGATGGTGTTTAGAAATCCATCACAACTTAGGTATTGTAAATTTTTAATTTGTAGCTTATGAAAAGAATTTTTCGAAAATTGATGATTGCCATTTGCTGCATGGTTTCATGCAATATGGTGGCGAATGCGGGCAACGACAAGCCTATTTCTGTAAATGCACTTCCTGTCAAGGCTCAGACCTTGCTCAGTAATCATTTCAATGGTCAGAAGGTGATGCTTGCTACGATTGAGTCTGGTGTTGTCAGCAGAAGCTTTGATGTTGTTCTGCAGAATGGCACGAAGCTGGAGTTCGACAAAAAGGGAAATCTTACTGAGATTGACTGCAAGCAGGGAATCGTGCCAGCCCAGCTGATTCCGCAAGCCATCAAGAACTACTTGAAGAATAATTATGCAGGACAATCGGTGAAAAAGATTGAAATAAATAAGAATGAATACGAGGTGGAACTGACTAATGGATTGGATTTGACCTTCAACAAGCATTTCCAATTAATAGATATTGACTGATAAGCAGTTATATAAAAAAGTTACGGAGACAATTCATATTCTCCGTAACTTTTTACATTTTCATCCCATTTGTTTTTGGGAGCATTTCACTCATATTCATTTCCGGTCATGGTCATTTCCGGTCATTTTCATTCCCTATTGCCTACTTATTCTTCAGATAATAAGTAATTCCACGTTTCACATTTTCCTTTACGGCTTTGCTGGAGTAAGTAGCTCCTGTAACACCGTCTATTTGGGCAGAAGCAGCCTTGCTGGCTTTCATGCCATTCCATTTGTTGAGCAAACCCTGTTTTACTTTATTGAAGTAGTTGGGAGTCTCCCTGTTGGCAAGCGGCTTGATTTCTACAATTTTACCTTTCTTGATATAGATAGAAAGAGGGGTGTTGCCACGAAATCCTTTTACGTCTTTACACAGCGTGGTGGTGTTGACGATGTAAGTACCATCAGCTTCCTTGGTCATGACTTCAGAATGAGTACTTTTGGCTGTTGCAATCATGCTGTTAGCCATTCCCATGCTTAGCATGGCTGCTAAAATCAAAGTTATTTTCTTCATCGTATTCCGTTTGTAATCTTCTTGGTGTCCCACTTATCCTTTGGCTGCTCCGGTTCATCAGGATAACCGATGATGATGCCATTCAACGGAATCAGATTTCCCGGAAGATTCAATGTTCTTGAAATGCCGTTCACTTTCTTCTGGATAGGATAGATTGTTGTCCAGCAGGCACCCAATCCCATGGCATGAGCAGCCAGGAGAATGTTTTCGGAAACGGCTGACAGATCCTGTACCCAAAGTTCCTTGCCCTGACCTTCAGCCATACGGGTGGTGTCAGCGCAGACGAAGATGAAGAGCGGAGTCTTCTTGATGTCCTCTGCATGAAACTTGTTGGATTCTGCATATTTCTCGATGTCCCGTTGATCCTTCAGAACCACGAAGTGCCACGGTTGCATGTTGCCCGATGTAGGTGCAGCCATACCGGCACGGAGCAAGGCTTCTATCTTGGCCTCCTCTACTGGTTGCTGTTTGAATTTTCTTACGCTCGTGCGGGTCATGATATTCTCCATCACCGCCTTTGCACCAGCATTGTCCTTCACTGCTTCCTGGATGCTGCCAGGAAGTGTAGTCTGTGCTTCTGCCGAAGCAAAGCCCATAGCCGCCAAGGCGACTACGAGCATTTTATTGAGTTTATACATATGGTAAATAAGTTTTTGAAAATACAATATGATTCATTATTTAAGAATTGTAATAGCCTTGAGCAAGTCACCATTGCCGAAGGTCATGAATGGAGTTGCTACACCTGTAGTTGCATCTATCTTATAGATAGTTGGAGTAACGGTAGAAGCACTCTCGGCACGGCTAACGCTCTTTTCAGCATGATTCCAGCTTCCACCAGAACCGCTTCCTGAACCACCATTCATGCTTGTAGGTGCAGCCACTGGCAGGTAATAAGCATCAGCATAACCGTCGCCCCAGCCAAAGGATACGGCAGAGGCATCTGGAAGTCCACTTACCCATGTCAATGTCTTGGCTTCCATATCCACTACCGCCATCTTGCCAGAAGCATCCATGTTGCCATACTTGTTCTTGTCGAGATAGAATTCCAGAAGGAACTTGCTGCCACTGATGTGGAATACCTTGCGGAAACGGTAGCCGTCTGACGCAGCAAAGATATTGAACTGATAGTTCTTATCAAACTCAGTCTCACCCTTCCTGATGCGGAGAGCACCCACCTTGCCGTCAGTGGCACTGGAACCTGAGAATACATAGACATTGCCTTTGTCATCGGCTCCGCTCTGAGTGTAGCGAACAGAACGCATGGCTCCAACTGATGTGCCGATGCGATTATCATAAATCATCTTCTTGACGTTCAGGCTATAGTCGCAGATGGCAACAGCGGCAGAATCACGATTGCTGTAGTTTACGACCATTGCCACCTGGTTGTCGCCCATATCCACGATGTTTGAGGTGTTAGGGTTTACCTCATCGATGGCATACTGGGCAAGACCTACGGCGATGTTGTTGCCTGCACCGTTCTTATCTACAACCATAGAGTATGGCTGACTGATTTGGGCTGCATACGAATAGGTGCCAAACGTTCCTGTATTACCGAAAGCGGAAACCAGGACAGGTGAACCAACTTCTACCACCTTGCCATTCTCTACCTGATAACTGCGAAGACCAGCCTTCAAGCTTCCGATACCTTCGGCAGAAGCACCACGGGCATAGATGTAGCCCGTAAAGATGCCCGTAGTCTTGTTGTAGGTTACCTGGGTGAAACTGTCATAACACTTCACTGCATCTGCAGCACCATACAAGTTTTCTCCATTCTTGGCTGTTGAAAGGTCATTATAAACCTTCATATAGACTCCACCGGTAAGGTCGGTAGCAGGGTCGCCTGAAGTTACGATAAAACTCATCTCTTTCGGGTCGATGACAGAAGCACCACTACCCTGCTCATTGTTGTTATCATCAGAGCAAGATGTGAATGTCATGCATGATGTAAGCGCCATGAGTGCAGCTGAAAAGAAAAATTTCTTCATAATTCTCTTTTTTTTACTTGTAAATATGCTTGTTAATTAATAAATTCAGTTCAACTTTCCGAGTGTTCTGATTTCAGTCGCACCCTTGATGCTGATTCCCTTGGTTGCCACTCCCGTTTCAGGATTCACCTGATAGATGGCCGCATCTTGTCCAAACTGGGTGATAGGAAGATAGATGACTCCATCTGCATACATCGGAACGCCACCTGTCTCTGCACCCGATGTGATGAGATTCCTCGCAGGGATTCCACTGAGCCAGGTGAATTTCTTGGTAGCCATGTCAACGATGGCAAACTGGTGTCCGGCTGTAATGGTACTGATATTCTTCTCGTTGTAGATTTCGAGCAGGAACTTGCTGTCTGTTATGTACCAAACACGGCGGAACTTGTAGCCATCGGCTGGAGTCTGGATGTCGAAATAATAATCCTTGTCAAATTCCTCAGCTCCCTTGTTGATGCGAAGGGCACCAGCCTTGCGGGTAGTAGCCGTATTGAATGCGTTGGAGAAGACATACACCGTGCCATCGTTGGTCTTGAATACTTCGTGGAGAACCTGAGAGCGATACTGTCCGGCAGCATAGCTGATTCGGTCGTCACGATAAACCTTCAGTACGTTCAGGTCTTTATCCATCTTTGCTACCCATACACTGTCAGGATATTTCACATCACCTATGCTGGAGCCATCGCCTGTTCCCGTCTGGTGGAATGCTGATTGAACCATGGCGGTGAGGAAAGTTCCGTCGCCATTGTCGATGATGCTGGAGAAGGTAACCTGCTGACCATTTCCGGTAATATCTTCCGTCCAGATGGTCTTGGTATGATCGAGCTTCACTCCATCGCTTGTGATGTTCCAGAAGGCAAAGGTGGCTCCGTCGTTTCGCTTGCCATCGGCAGAAACCTGTCCGCCTACGCTGGTAAGTAACTGACCGTTGAAGAAGCCATAGTTGGAGAAGCGGGTATCGATGCGGAACTCACCCAGCTTCGAGAACTGCGATTCATCCGATGTCCAGCGCAATCCATATCCCAGACCGGCAAACTGCTGCTGGTAAACCATGCCGATAGCATCGTGGTTGTTGAATACCCAGGTATATTCCGTCTGTGGCAATTCCATGATGTTGTTTCTGATGTCAAGATTGCCAGCAGTCAGACTGTTGGTCTGCATGATGTATTCCGTTCCATTGTCCGTCTTTACGGCAATGAAGTAAGAACCCTTTCCGTTCTTCACAGCTTCCTCAGAACCTGAACCCGAAGATGAACCTCCTCCATTTTCGTTTTCCGAACCACTATCTGCACCCAGAGGGTCTTCACTGCTGCCACAGCTGGTAAGAGCGCAACTCATTCCGAAAAGGCACAAGAATAGCCCTGTCACTGCCATTCCCGACAGTGATAAATAAGTCTTTTTCATTCTTTAAACGTATGTTACTGATTAATTATAATATATTCTGAATCAATATTTTCCAAAGATAACGCCAGCTCTATTGCTTATAAAATACATAGCGGAACTTGATGCTGAAACTGCGACCCGGCTTCTGAAGACTATAATTGTCATAGAGCAATGCATTGGTAAAGTTGTTTGCCTCCAGCGACACGTTGTATTTTCCGCCTTGTATTGCATAAACCAGGTTTGCATCATGGCTCAACTGCTCAGGCACATAGAGCTTGGCTCCTTCGCTTGCCCATGAGCGGAAGAACTTGTGTACGTATCTCATATCCCATCCTATGGTGAGTCGGTTTGCCTTGCCAAGCACATGCTTGAAAGTATAGCTTGCGTCAGCTCCGCCAAAGGTGTAAGGCAGGTTGGGAACACGGTCGCCATAGGTTACCGATTCAGCTCCGATACTGTTGAGTCGCTCGCGGTCGCGGGTGTTCTGCATGGAGAAGTTTCCACCGATACTTGCCACATCTTTATAATAGTAATGCAAGCCCAGATCCATTCCCATTCCCAGCACCTTGCCGTGGTTGGTACTTACGGCTACACCCTTCTGACCGATGGTTCGGATGATGTAATCTGTAACATAGCGATAGTTGAAACCTGCATCTATACTCAGAGTATGCACATCATTGAATGTGTGCTGATAGCCCAGGTTGAGATTCACATTGTCGCTCTTCTCCGGGCGGAGCGTAGCATTGCCATCCTCATAATCTCCATCACCAAAGAGCTCACGGTCGGTGGGCAGACGATAGGTTCGCTCATACGACAGTTTTACCTGCAAGTCTTTGTTTAACAGGAAGTAAGTACCTGCCACACCATAGCCCAATGCGTCTGTAGAACGTTCCTGCTCCTGATAGTCGGCGCGTCCGGAAGAAGCGATATTCACAGGGCCTCTTACATGCGAATCGTAGTACTTCAGGAAAGCAACCAGATTCCAATGCTGGTTGGGGATAAACTTGTAGGATACTCCCAAGGTGTTCTTGGCATTGATGCGGCGCATGAAGGTGGCTGCAGAACTCTGAACACTATTGGAGGCAGCATTGGTTGTACGACGGCGATAATGGGTATAGGTATCGTTGAGCGTAAAGAAATGCTGGTCGCCAAGATGATAGGTCAGGTTGGCAACGGTAGCCAGGGTGTAGCCCTTGAATTCGGCAAGCGTAGGAACTCCCTCGCCCTGATAGGCATTCACCTTATACTCACCCGTCCAGCTATAGGTGCGGCTGAGCGTATCCACATTATTGGTCTTCACCATGTCGTAACGTGCCGACAATCGGAAGTTCAAACCTGGGATAGCAAGATTTCGCTTCTCGTAGAGCAGCGAGGGAGTCCATCCTTGCGCTGTGCGATACTTGCCGCCAAACACGATTTTCATCAGGTTGGCGTTCTGTATCTGTGCATATTCATGGCTATAGTTCAAGCCGAAAACGAGCTTGTCGGCCCATTTCTTATCTACCACACCCAGCTGGAAGATAACAGCCTCGTTGTGGTATCTGTCGTGAAACCGGCGGAACCATGCCTCGTCGTTACTTACCGCATTGGTCTCCAAATCAGTCCATTGCGTCTTTACCTTATAGTCGTTGTCTGAATAATTCTGATAGGCGTTCAGACGGAGCATAAGCCCCGATCTGCCCGTCCATCCTAGAGAGAGATTACTACGATGTGTGTTGAACGAACCATAGCTATAGCTGGCGTCAACATATGTGTGCGGAGAGTGGTCGGTTACGATATTGATGGCTCCTCCAAGGGCATCGCCGCCGAAATCTACGGGCACAACACCCTTATACACCTCGATGCGGTTGGCAAAGCTCGCAGGTATATTATTGATGCTGAAACTGGATGATGCACCATCCATGGGCACACCATCGATAAAGAGTTTCACGTGCTTGCCCGTAAAGCCATTCAGGTTGATGCTTACGCCAGAGCCAAGACCTCCATCCTCACGCACTTTCACGCCCGATACACGGTCGAGAACATGCGCCAGGTCGAGGTTGGTATTGCGCAGGCGACGTGTATCTACCGCCATGACATTGAATGCCGACGAGTTGACACGCTTCACCTGGTTGCCACGAACCACTACTTCGCCCAGATGCTGGGTTTGTTTTAACTTGTCACCATGCAGTTTCTTTCTGTAGTTATCCTGCTGATGTGACTTACTGAAATCATTTTTGAGGGAGTCTGAATCGTGCTGTGCCCATGCTGCCATCGTCATGATGATCATGCATAGAGCCAATACGCCCCTACGTATATAGTTGCTTCTTATCATATCAAAGTTATTTTCGTTTGATGGAAAATAATTTGTGGTACCATAAGGAGTAATTGTACGTCGGGCCTAGCACATTCTTTAGTGATATAAATACAAAAGGCAGTTACACCTTATTATATAATATGTTAGGAATGATATGGGCAATGACTGTTTCTCACTTATCCGTTGCTTTATTCCATGCTTTCCGGCAAAGCAGAATACGTATCATTCCGCATCATCCGAATTGCGGGTGCAAAGGTACGGCTTTTTCTGCAAATTCGCAATACCTAAAAATGATGATTTATACAGCAAGCATATAAAAAGTACCCACAAAAAGTGGGTACTGCATACTATCATTTTACGATTTCTGCCATCCAGGCAAAGCATAATATAAGTTAAATTATTGCGGTAAAGACTTTTTCTTTATTGCTGGGTTTCCAGCGATGAAAGAATCAGCAGGAAATGATTTTGTGACAACACTTCCAGCGGCAATGACACAACGGTCCCCAATGGTAACTCCGGGGCAAATAGTCACATTCCCACCTAACCAGCAATCCTCTCCAATGGAAATTGGAAATGCGGTTTCAATTTTTTTTCTACGCTCGATATAGTTTATAGGGTGTTGTGGAGTATATAACTGGCAATTTGGGATTATACTCAGTAAATAATTGGATGAAACTTTTTGCTCGTTTTCAGCAATATATTTCGGAGAAAAATGACTATCATTTGCAACCATTGAAATCAGTTCCTTATCATAGAATTTTATATTCAATCTTTCAGCAAGCATTTTCCCCAACAAATGCCCACCACTTCCATATTCACGAGCAATAGTAATAATTATCGGTTGATTATCAGTATATGAAGCCTGATATGGTTGTATAGGTTGCAACCAACTATCAAATATTCTCCAATAAGGCAATAACAAATGCGATATAGGACCTACTACCAAAGCCGCAATTACTGTACCCTCACGAACTCCCTCTATATTGGAAAGGAAAGTTACAGATAAAGCACAAGCAATCAAAACTAATGAAACATCGAAGCAGACTTTGATAAAACCAAACTCCTTATGGACAAATTTGGCAATGACTTGAACCAAATATTCCCCAGCCACCATCGAAACATTGGCTTTGACTTCTAAACTTATGCCTAATCCTAAAATAAAGCAACCGACAAGCAAGGCTACTATTTGTGCAAGATAGTAGTCGGGAGATAACCATACCAGCAAATAGTTCATGGAAATATCTATGAACAAGCCAAAACAAAAACCAACTGGGATTTGGCTTATTAACTCATAACGTTTCATAACTATTTCTTTCTTTTTCATCATGGTCATTTCCAGCAAAATGAAAAGAAGATTCAAGTAAATTGTATATTGCCCCATCGTGTAAGGTGTAAAGAGGCTTAATACAAATGGAACACTGGAAATAGCAGAAGTTCCCAACATGGCTTTAGTTATAACAGAAATACCAAAAGCATTTACAAATACGGAGCACAGAAATAGTGCATATCTTCTAAATAATTCGTTTCTAATCATTTGTATGTTCCTTATTTCCGCAACACTATAATTTACAATGTTTTTTATAAGTACCTGAGCAACAAAAAGTTGCTCAGAATTTTGTCATGTCAGAAATTTCACTTATCCTAGTGTCGCTTTTTAAAACAAACAAAATTCTGAATGACATTGCAAAATATACAAATAAAATTCGAGAAACTCACTATCTGTTCCTTCGTACCTGCTGTGCGGACACCATATTGCGTGCATTTTTCCAAGCGCCAACAATCTGACCCAGATACATTGTATGAATGCCTGCAGGAAAGTTGGCGTACATTTTCTTAGGCACGTCGTTACGAAAATGCTTCTCCTCGAAAGGTGCACTATACATGGTCTCACATTCTATCACGACATCAGCCTCCTTAAAATAAGGAGTACCATTTTTAGTATAAGCCACATGCAGAGAAAGAGCCTTGGCCTTGTCTCCATCTCTACCGCTGTGCTTGCCCATATACTGAATAACATCAGCATCGGAGAACTGCATCACCGTGAAATACTTCGATTTCTCCATAAATTCATGCGTGTATCTTTTCTGAGCTACATAAACTGTCATCAAAGGCAAGCTTCTGCCCCAGATAGTTCCCATGCTTCCCCACCCGATGGTCATCGCATTATAGCTTTCCTGGTCTCCTGCAGCTAAAATCAGTCCATTCTGAAAGAACGTGAATGGATTAACATAAAAACTGTCCTGTACTTCAATCTCCTTGAAACCATTCTCTGTCTGGGCAGAGATTCCCAGCGAGCAGAAAGCCATGAACATGGCTATAAATATTTTCTTCATATTATTATTTTACTCCCCTCCATATACGTTGTACGAAATATTTTCCTTCTTCCATTTATCCTTCGGAGTTGGCTTTGTGTCTGGATATCCAATCACGATGGTATTTAACGGAATTAACGACTCTGGCAGTTTGAGTGACTCAGCCACAGCTGCACAACGCTCTTTTGAGGGATAAGTGCCAGTCCATACGGCACCAAGTCCCATTCCCGTGGCTGCCAGAAGAATGTTTTCTGTGGCTGCTGAGCAATCCTGAATCCAAAACTCACGTGCATCACCTTCAAGAGCCTTGTCCATATCGCCGCAGACTACGATAGCCAGCGGAGCCTTGGCAGCCATTCCGGCATTTGGATTAGCCTCGGAAAGTTTCTGCAACTGGTTCTTGTCCGTAACAACAATAAAGTGCCAAGGTTGTTTGTTTGCTGCAGTTGGAGCTGCCATTCCTGCCCGAAGCAGCTTTTCCACCTTCTCGCTTTCAACAGCTCTGTCCTCATAGGAACGGACAGATGTGCGATTGAGAATATTGTTGATTACTACTTCCGAACTATCCTGTTCCATCACTTTTCCATCTCCTGCCGGTGCAAGTTTATAACAGAGGAACACTAATGCAATAGCGAGTACTACATTGAGAATCATTGAAATCTTCATATCTTTTATTTTATTTTGAAAATTGACAGTATTTTAAGAGCGAACCTGTTGGACAGACGAAGCGGCAGTAAGGTCGCATAACTACCGTTGAGAGTGCTACGAAGACAATAGCAAGGGCAATAACCACCCATGATGCAGATTGGAACACAAAGGCAGAGAAGGGTTCGTAATCAATCCAGTCGAACCATACACCCGTCCACAAACACAACATGAGCATTGCCCAAAGTATCTGGCGAAACTTATCAAGTCGCTTGGCTGTGGCTGGTTTTATCCTGACTTTATATCCTACGCATTTTCCTGCAAGCTCCTGCAAAGAACCAAAGGGACACACCTGCGTACAATAGTATGATTTCTTGCCAAAGAGTGGGTATACGAATGCGGTGATAAGCATAATTACCGGCACTATCAACGCCACTATGTTCATGCCGTTCGACATGTAGCTGATGATTGACGTGTAGTTAAGAAACGAGCCACACCAGAAACCAAGCACTACGACATTCAGGATTTGCTGACCTGTCCTATAGCGTCTGTCTTTAATGAATAGCGGCACGATGGCAGCCAAAAGCACAACGACAAGTCCGGCCATAGCCTTGGCAGAAAAATCAAACTCGGCCCATACCGAAGTCTTTACTGGATTCTTTGCTGCATACTGCAGTCCACGCTGCACGTTTCCGATGATTGCCTTTGATGAGAACGTTGCACCAGACACGGCGTCCACCTTCATCTTCTGTGCATCTTCCACGGTCTGCCCATTCCATTTGGTAAGAAGCACAGAAGCTTCCTTGAAGAAATCGGGAGTCTCTGAATTGGCAAGGGCTCTGATATTCTCCACCCTACCCTCATGCAGGGTAATCTCCAACGGCACAGTGCCTCCATAGCCTACAATGTCTTTTCCAAGTTCTGTAGTATTCAATCGTACAGAACCATCTTCAAGCACCACCATTGGCTCAGTCTTTTGCGAAGCTGTCTGATGATCCTTCACATCCTGTCCTGCCACCTTGCTGTCTCTTCGAATACTGACAGCCACAACCATCAGTACACACGTCAGCAAGCATAGCAGTTGTTGTAGTTTTCCTGAATAATTTTTCATTTTTTGTCTTTCTTATAGCAACTAATATTACTTATTAAAGCGCTCATTCAACCAATTATCCACATAGTCAAAGAGTTTTTTAACTGTATCTCCGTAACTCGTCTTGTTGTATTTCTCGGCTTCTCTTTCTGGCGTGAAATTATGTCCTGCACCTTCCACAAAAGCGATTGTCTTGTCTGTAGATGCACTATGATTGTAAATCTCCTCCGCAGCCAGATACTCATAACTGCCAGTCATTCCCATAAACAGAGATGGCACAGTCACACCCTCGATATTGCCAATCGGACTGTTGATATTCGAGTTCCAGTGAACGCCCTGCAATCCATCAGCATTCACACGGAAATCATCATCCGTCGTGATGGCACATGTGCTGAGAAAACCTCTTACGGTAGTATTGAGAGAGGCTGTCAAACGTTCAGAACTGCCGATGATGCCGAAGGGAGCTCTGACACTCTTTACCACTTCCTTCTTGACACTTCCATCAGCCTTGATAACAGACCATACTTTCTTGGTATGAGCCAGAAGTGACAAGTCCTGCGGAAAGAGTTTGTTATAGAATCTCATCTGTGCCGCTCCAGCCACAACAAATGGCTCATCGTCAGCAAAGTGCCCTTTTCCTGCTTCAATCTTTAACAGTCTGTCGTTGGCTATTGCCATTAAGGTCTGCAGACGATTTCTCTGAGCCTGATTATAACTGGCAACAAAAGCGTCATTGTAAACAGAATTTCCTCCGACTACATATCCATTGGCAGGATCTTTCAGGTTGAAACGTCCGGTTTCATTCATTCCCTCATTCTGTTTGCCGATATTCGCATCGAGACTCAGAAGGGTCATGAGCGAATTTCCAAAGTTCGCATCCAGCAACATCACGCCATCTGTCTTTGGCAAACCAGCCAGCTTCTCGTTCCAGTCATTATATAGCTTTCCCTCAAAGGCAGCCTTTCCTTTTTCTGCCACCAGCTGATAAGCAGTCATGACAGTGGCTCCACCGGAATGCCCCAGAAGAATCACTTTTCTGATATTCGGATCCTTACGGAGATACTCCACACACGCCTTGATATTGAGTAATTTCTCGCTGATAACCTTACCCTGAGTAGGAACGGTTGCAATAACCGTATAGCCACGCTTAGACAACTCCGGATTAGGAATGAAACCCATATAATCCTCATCAGAGTGCATCACTACTATACCAATACCTGCTTTGGCTGTTTTTTGAGTTGGCTGATACACTACAGCCGACTGATGTCCTAAACTCACGAAACGGGCAGAATATCCTTCGCCTTCTGCCAGGGCTGGAACCATGTTCAACATGAATCCCAAAATAAACAACATAATTTTTCTCATCGGATTAAACTCCTATTATTCTTATTAATTTTTATACACAACAAGTATTACACTAAAATGGAGTTAATTCGACACAAATAGAGTCATGGTTTCTACCAAAACCATTTCTTAGACTCATAAAACTCTATAAGGTTTATTGCATTAACGGTATTTAACGAGTTTCCCATACTTCATCATCTCTACATTCCTATCGGTCTCGTCTGAAATCGTTGCGTCCGTCTCCATGCCACCATGCGCCCAGGAAGGCGAGGATGGCACGGAGAACGATGTAGATAACGATGATGTCAACAAATTCATTCATAAGCTTGATATTTAACGAGTTATTTAATATATATTTACAACCGGAATGCCCAAACAGTTGGCTTTCTTGAAAGTGTAGTAGGTTCCACCCTTCTCTCTCCCATCATAGAAGGAAATGAGGAGGGATGCATTCTCAACCATGAACTCGTCTCGGTCAAGAAAACATCGGGTGTAATAGTATTCTGAAAGGATGATCACCTCATCTGCTGAAGCCATCAATCCATCATAAACCATCCTAACGCTGGGCTTGAACCTATCTGCCTGACCTCTGAAAGGAATGGCTGCGGTAAGCGTCATTCCCGGGCAGGAAGATTTCAGCGACTGCACTATCTGGGCTGCCATCAAGTCAATACCGATGGCGAATCCCGAAATAAAATTACTGATGCCATGCTCGTAAGCTTCGAGGATGGCTTTGGTCAATCGCTCTCTTATGACCTCCTGCTGAGAGAAGTTGTAAAAGCGATGACCTGTAAAGGCTGCCGAAACAGCCTTGGCAAACTTTGTCATATTCTTTCTTTTCATTGCTGTACATATTTATATGATGTTTTGCCGAGGAAAATGCCGTTTGTTACGTGCGCCCCTACTTGTTCCAATTGTGCAGTGTAGGCACAGAATGAAGTGCCGGTAGTGACCACATCGTCCCAAATGCAGACTATCTTGTTTTTGAAGAAGTTCGCATCCACCTCAATATTATTCTTTTCCTTCAAGCGCTTTGCTCGCTCTTCCTTCTTGACCTTTGTGCCATGAACTGCGGTACGTTCGCCAACAACCTTGACATGGGAAAAGCCGTTGATTGCTCCAGAAAACTTGCAGACAAGTTCAGAGAAGTTCTTGTTGCGTGCCTCGTTACGTTCCTGGCTGCTTGCAGGAACGCAAGAGAAGACAACGCTGCGAACCTTACGACCAAACTTTTTGACAAGCATCTTTGCCACGCACTTCGCCACATCTGCATGGTTTCGACCATCCTTGAAATCATAGATAACCTGGCGGTCAAAGAAAGCATCCATACCGATGTTCTTGATTCGTACCGGATAATAGCGCAAAAAGCAGTTCAACTCCTTATCCTCCTGTCCCTTGATGTAAACCTGTACCATGTTCATTGCTTTAAGTGTTGTTACTTGGCAGGTAGCAGCCATCAGCCACTACCCACCGAGAAAAATGTTTTCAATCGTAAAGTCTGCTGAGGAAAGACTGCAACTCTCTGTCGAAGATTTCAGAAAGCTGACATGGTTGGAATGGCTTTCTCTGCTCCACTCTGACCTTGCCGAGTCCGAACTTGGTTACGTCAAACTCCACACTTGCCATTTCATTGGCAGAAATGTAGCTGTACTCAGTCTCAGCCAAACCTACAACGATGCCAAAGAGCACAAAATCATCATTCTCTCGCTGTCCTTCAAGAATGTACCAGCGAGCATTGCCGATGAAAAACACTGCGATGCAAACTGCATCCTTCTTCTTACTATCCTGAGAATAAAGCGGATAGTCCTGCATTGCCTTCTCCAATTCTGGAGTAATCAGGCGGTTGTTGAAATCTTTTGCCATAGTCTCTAAAATTTATTTTCTCCCTTTCGTTAAGTCCTTTCGGACTTGGGATCGGGAAGCTTTTTCTGCTTTTCAAAGTGCGTACAAGGCAATAAGGCAAGTCTGATGGGAAGAATACTCTTTTGCATGTTTCATGGAAAAGGAAGATTGTTACCGAATCACGACTTGCTATTTGCCAGATACGCGATAACTTTGCAGAAAAAGAATCCCGAAATCCCAAAGACGATACGGAATCAAAGACTTCTGGTTTCAGTAAGAAGAAAATAGTATAACAGAAAATGACTGTAGGGATAAAAAAGCCGGGTGGGAATAGGCCAAGCAAGTATCAACAGTTTAAAAAGCCAGCGTGTTGCTCCTTCGTAAGTCGATAAAATCGGCCTGCGAAAGAACAACACCCTGGCTAACTGTTCATGCTTACTGGACTATGGCGTTTGAGGTGTTTTATTCTATAAAACAATAATGGCATTAACGTTACCATTACTCCCGAAGGTTATAAATATACGATATATGCAATCTATGAAAACAAAGCTAGTACAGAAATGCATAGATCTCTTAAAATATTTTTTGTAATATGACTATGAGAAAAACTACAGAGGTACTTATTCTACAAATACTATCCGTTGTGCGATAAAACACGCTATAGATAAATACACACAAATTGCACTCTTAAATAATAGACATTTTTTCCAATAGAAAAGAAATTGATGGCGAAATAAAATCTATTAATCAAGACATAAAATTTGGAACAAAAAAATGTAAAATCGAATATTAAAACAAGTATCAAAAGGTAGTCTGTAAACATCATTTTAAAATAATAAAACACTACTGTCCCGTTAAAGTGGACTAATCGCTCTTTGAATTAATTGAAATACAGTCTATTAGGTGGTGTTTGGGAATGAAACGGACTTGATTTCGTAACTTTGCAGTCAAATTAAAATGACTGCTATGTTCCAAGACAAATACGTTTTTGCCCAGCTCACCGCTTTTTTGAACAGAACTCAGTTTAACAACTATGTTCGCAAGTATGATGGAAACCGCTATGTGAAGCATTTCACATGTTGGAATCAGTTGCTTGCTATGATGTTTGGTCAACTGAGTAATCGAGAGAGTTTGCGAGATTTGATTGTTGCTTTTGAAGCACATAGAGCAAAGCAATACCATCTTGGATTAGGGCGTAAGCCTATTGCGAAAACGACATTTGCTTCTGCCAATCAGAATCGTGACTACCGTATCTTTGAAGACTTTGCTTTCTATATGATGGAGCAAGCCAGGAAGAAACGAGTAACGGATATCTTCAAGTTGAAAGGCAATGTATATGCTTTCGACTCAACGACCATTCCATTGTGTTTGTCGGTCTTCTGGTGGGCAAAGTTCCGTAAGAAGAAGGGAGGAATAAAAGCACATGTGCTATATGACCTCGAATCTCAGGTTCCAGCTTTCTTCCATATCTCTACAGCATCAGTTTACGACTCAAAGGCTATGAAGGAAATTCCTTATGAATCAGGTTCTTACTATGTTTTCGACCGTGGATACAATGCATTCAAGGAGCTTTTCAAAATACATCAGCATGAATCGTTCTTTGTTGTGCGAGCCAAGAAGAATCTGCAATACAAATGCTGTAAATGGAGGCGCAGGTTGCCAAAGAATATATTGACAGATGCTGTGATTGAATTCACTGAATACAATTCATACCGGAAGTATCCAGAGAAACTCAGACTCGTCAATTTCTATGATGAAGAACAAGGTAGGGAGTTTGCCTTCCTGACAAATGCTTTTCATCTAACAGCTCCTGAAATCGCCAACCTTTACAAGAACAGATGGCAGATAGAGCTGTTCTTCAAATGGCTAAAGCAGCACCTCAAGATCAAGAAGTTTTGGGGTACTACAGAGAATGCTGTGAGAATCCAAATCTCATCGGCAATCATAGCCTATTGCCTTGTTGCTATCGTACAACATGATTTGCAACTTAAGCGATCAACTTATGAGGTTCTTCAGATTCTAAGCATTTCTCTTATGGATAAGACACCACTCGTAGATCTCTTCGAAAGGACTGATTTCAATAATTTCAAAGAACTCGATTGTCCCCTCTTTCCGGGGTTATTTGATTAATATTTAACTGGTCCCGATTTTAACGGGACACTAATGATAATAAAAAGCAAGGAGCATAAGGCGATGCCACCATACTGTGCTCCTAAGACACAAGTCGGGCTGCTGACATCTTCGCTACCGACTACCCTTTGTAATTGCAAAATTAATAAAAACAAATGATATAACAAAAAGAAATAGGGAAAAATATTCATCAAGGCAAAAAAAGCAGGAGAACGCAGATTGTCATAAGCAGAACATCCTATGAAAGGAGGCATGCTTACCTTTTTTGAAACTCCTTCTATAGAACTTTCTATTATAATAGGATGCTATATAATAAAGTAAAGACAGAATGCCAATAAAAGAGGAATACCATTATATTATAATAAGGTGGAAGGGAGGGAAAATGAAGGTTGATGCTGTGAGCCAGTGCCCTCCTCGACGAATGGACATGCAGTAGTGTCAAACTGATTAAGTGGGAATCGCTTGTGTCCCACCTACTTAGTTTGTAAGCTACCGCATGTCCATTCGTGGGCACCTTCCGACTGAGGGGCTTTGCACTTACGTCATGCTCTGCTGACATAACTGCAAAGTCTATCAGGTGGAACTCCAGTAGCATCCTTCATGGTATGGGGCGAAGCATTATCATCTCGTTTATAAAAATGCAAATCTATAAAGGCCTGCTACTCATCATGGAATGAGGGCTTCAAGTTGTATTCATGTGTACACGTACACACCTATCCATGTATATATGTATTCACGTCCACATGAATACATTTTAAAAGAGGAAGGCCAGGATATTATAATAAGGTTGGAAGGGAGGGAAAATGAAGGTTGATGCTGTGAGCCAGTGCCCTTCTCGACGAATGGACATGCAGTAGTGTCAAACTGATTAAGTGGGAATCGCTTGCGTCCCACCTACTCAGTTTATAAGCAACCGCATGTCGTTTCGTGGGCACCTTCCGACTGAGGGGCTTTGCACTTACGTCATGCTCTGCTGACATAAATGCAAAGTCTATCAGGTGGAACTCCAGTAGCATCCTTCATGGTGTGGGGCGAAGCATTATCATCTTGTTTATAAAAATGCAAATCTATAAAGACCTGCTACTCATCATGGTATGAGGGCTTCAAGTTGTATTCATGTGTACACGTACACACCTATCCATGTATATATGTATTCACGTCCACATGAATACATTTTAAAAGAGGAAGACTATAATGCCTATAAAAAGGAAAAGCATTATATTATAATAAGGTGGAAGGGAGGGAAAATGAAGGTTGATGCTGTGAGCCAGTGCCCTTCTCGACGAATGGACATACAGTAGTGGCAAACTGATTAAGTGGGAATCGCTTGCGTCCCACCTACTCAGTTTGTAAGCAACCGGATGTCGTTTCGTGGGCATCTTCCGACTGAGGGACTTTGCACTTACGTCATGCTCTGCTGACATAAATGCAAAGTCTATCAGGTGGAACTCCAGTAGCTTCCTTCATGGCGTGGGGCGAAGCATTATCATCTTGTTTATAAAAATGCAAATCTATAAAGGCCTGCTACTCATCATGGTATGAGGATTTAAGTTGTATTCATGTGTACACGTACACACCTATCCATGTATATATGTATTCACGTCCACATGAATACATTTTAAAAGAGGAAGACCAGGATATTATAATAAGGTTGGAAGGGAGGAAAAATGAAGGACGATGCTGTGAGTCAGTGCCCTTCTCGACGAATGGACATGCAGTAGTGGCAAACTGATTAAGTGGGAATCGCTTGCGTCCCACCTACTCAGTTTGTAAGCTACCGTATGTCGTTTCGTGGGCACCTTCCGACTGAGGGACTATGCACTTACGTCATGCTCTGCTGACATAAATGCAAAGTCTATCAGGTGGAACTCCAGTAGCATCCTTCATGGCGTGGGGCGAAGCATTATCAAGATGTTTATAAAAATGCAAATCTATAAAGGCCTGCTACTCATCATGGTATGAGGGCTTCAAGTTGTATTCATGTGTACACGTACACACCTATCCATGTATATATGTATTCACGTCCACATGAATACATTTTAAAAGAGGAAGACCAGGATATTATAATAAGGTTGGAAGGGAGGGAAAAAGAAGGACGATGCTGTGAGTCAGTGCCCTTCTCGACGAATGGACATGCAGTAGTGGCAAACTGATTAAGTGGGAATCGCTTGCGTCCCACCTACTCAGTTTGTAAGCAACCGGATGTCGTTTCGTGGGCACCTTCCGACTGAAGGACTATGCACTTACGTTAAGCTCTGCTGACATAACTGCATAGTCTATCAGGTGGAACTCCAGTAGCGTCCTTCATGGTGTGGGGCGAAGCATTATCAGAGAAAATCAGCCGATTATCACCATGAGAACAGCTCATTTTGGTTAAAATCCGCATGTTTATACCATTTTTTTGCTGCTACGCAAAAAGATTTCGCACTATTTTTGTATCTTTGCACCCGAATTAGACAAATAAAAAGTAAAAATATAAAAATCCTATACGGAAATGAATTTAAATATGCACATAACATCACAATCATTCGTTCAGAGCTATCGACGCTTTGAACGGAATAGTTATGTACATACATCAAGTACATCAGATACAGCCGGTATAGGATTCCCACATCATTATTCGCATAGTTATTTCTATCGGGCATCGTAGCAGCGTGCCCCACAGAGAACAAAGATAATACGAAAGAGTTGGAGTTTCCTTGCCGGGAGAATCCAACTTTTTCTTTTAGTCAACTGCTTGCATCTGCTCTGACATGACGAGAAAAAGTTGGATGAAATCCAACCATTTTTTACGTTTAAATGAAAGAACTATGCCAGCAAATAAGAATGCCTTAATAAGGTACAAAACTATAGACAACTGTTTAAGAAACAGATACAGAAGATGGACTCTCGATGATCTCGTGGAAGCATGCAGCGATGCTCTCTACGACATGGAGGGAATCACCAAAGGAGTATGCGCCAGAACTGTACAGATGGACATACAGATTATGAGATCTGACAAACTGGGCTACAATGCTCCTATCGAGGTTTATGATAGAATATACTACAGATACGCTGATCCAGACTACTCTATCACTGAAATGCCTTTATCCATAGAGGACTGCAAGCTGATAAAGAAGGCTATCATTCTTCTTGAAAACAAGAAGGATAAGAACAACGAAGACACCATCCAGGTGCTCAACAAGGTACAGGACAGACTCAAATCTATTCTGAACTTTGTGTAAGGATAAAGGAGGAAAAATATGAATGAACATCAACGAGACATCGTCTTACAAGAAAGCTAAAAGGCTTCTTTTCAAGCAAAACTGCCTGAAGAGAAGCCTTTTTTATGTGGAGCTTCAAGTAGGATTCGAACCTACGACCTGCTCATTACAAGGGAGCTGCACTACCACTGTGCTATTGAAGCATTTGGGAGTTTGATGGGGATCGAACCCATGACCACCAGAGCCACAACCTGGCACTCTACCAACTGAGCTACAAACTCCATATAAACTCCAGATGGATTCGAACCACCACCTCCAGATCTGAAATCTGGTATGCTACCAATTACACCATGGAGTTGTTTTTTTAACTTGTCGCCCCACTACTGTCCCGTTAAAGTGGACTAATCGCTCTTTGAATTAATTGAAATACAGTCTATTAGGTGGTGTTTGGGAATGAAACGGACTTGATTTCGTAACTTTGCAGTCAAATTAAAATGACTGCTATGTTCCAAGACAAATACGTTTTTGCCCAGCTCACCGCTTTTTTGAACAGAACTCAGTTTAACAACTATGTTCGCAAGTATGATGGAAACCGCTATGTGAAGCATTTCACATGTTGGAATCAGTTGCTTGCTATGATGTTTGGTCAACTGAGTAATCGAGAGAGTTTGCGAGATTTGATTGTTGCTTTTGAAGCACATAGAGCAAAGCAATACCATCTTGGATTAGGGCGTAAGCCTATTGCGAAAACGACATTTGCTTCTGCCAATCAGAATCGTGACTACCGTATCTTTGAAGACTTTGCTTTCTATATGATGGAGCAAGCCAGGAAGAAACGAGTAACGGATATCTTCAAGTTGAAAGGCAATGTATATGCTTTCGACTCAACGACCATTCCATTGTGTTTGTCGGTCTTCTGGTGGGCAAAGTTCCGTAAGAAGAAGGGAGGAATAAAAGCACATGTGCTATATGACCTCGAATCTCAGGTTCCAGCTTTCTTCCATATCTCTACAGCATCAGTTTACGACTCAAAGGCTATGAAGGAAATTCCTTATGAATCAGGTTCTTACTATGTTTTCGACCGTGGATACAATGCATTCAAGGAGCTTTTCAAAATACATCAGCATGAATCGTTCTTTGTTGTGCGAGCCAAGAAGAATCTGCAATACAAATGCTGTAAATGGAGGCGCAGGTTGCCAAAGAATATATTGACAGATGCTGTGATTGAATTCACTGAATACAATTCATACCGGAAGTATCCAGAGAAACTCAGACTCGTCAATTTCTATGATGAAGAACAAGGTAGGGAGTTTGCCTTCCTGACAAATGCTTTTCATCTAACAGCTCCTGAAATCGCCAACCTTTACAAGAACAGATGGCAGATAGAGCTGTTCTTCAAATGGCTAAAGCAGCACCTCAAGATCAAGAAGTTTTGGGGTACTACAGAGAATGCTGTGAGAATCCAAATCTCATCGGCAATCATAGCCTATTGCCTTGTTGCTATCGTACAACATGATTTGCAACTTAAGCGATCAACTTATGAGGTTCTTCAGATTCTAAGCATTTCTCTTATGGATAAGACACCACTCGTAGATCTCTTCGAAAGGACTGATTTCAATAATTTCAAAGAACTCGATTGTCCCCTCTTTCCGGGGTTATTTGATTAATATTTAACTGGTCCCGATTTTAACGGGACACTAATGATCCCAACCGTATTGCCTTATAGAAATTTCCTGACCGCTCCATTATTTTAATGACATTGATTTTTGGAACATGAATAAAAGTTTATCTTTTTCGTTCATGCGGATATTATCAGAATAACCGTCTTTTGTTATTTGATACCCACATGGCTTAACCATAAAAATGCCTAAGCCCTTAGTGTACGAACTTACTTCTGAGGCATAGTCTTTACTTGTATTTAATGGAACTTTCCCTTTAATATGACACCACTCATTATTACAACTGATGTCTTCAATCTCAGACATCAGTTTTTGCAAATCTGTAATAGCTTTGGAACTCGCTACTTGGGGTATCTGCAACTCAAAACAGAGCATCGGTTCGAGAATGTCCACACCTGACTGTTGCAAAGCCAGCCTGAAGACATAAGGGGTCAGCTGTCTGAAATCAGCAGGTGTACTTACCGGGCTATAATACTCGGCTTGAGTAAAAGTTACTTTCAGATCTGTCACTTCCCATCCATGTAAACCAGATTGGCAAGACATACGAATCCCTTCAAAAACGGCATTTTGAAAAGAATGGTTCAGATAACCATAGGAGATGTCACTTTCGATTTGCAACCCTGCCCCTAACGGTAAGGGTTCAAGAGTCAGCCCTATTGTGGCCCAGTAAGGGTTGGGTGGTACTTCGATCTGAATAATCTTATTGACCTTTTTTATAGGTCGTTCTTTGTAGATAGTCTTGATCTCATCAAAATGGACCTTTACGGAAAATCGTTCTTCCAGCAATGTCTGTATGATTTCCTTTTGGGTCAAACCATATAACGAGATTTCCAATTCATCACTATATGAGTTTATGGAAAAGGACAAAGACGGGTCTTCAATCCACAATGTATTCAGAGCGGATATCACCTTGCTTCTCTCTTCGGGCTTATTTGGCCGGACGGAGGATTTGAGAGCGGGATGCTGATGAGATAATCCTTGAATCAAACAAGGTTTAGCACCTAAATAATCTCCGATTCGAAAATCTTCTATATCTTCTACAATCGCGATATCATTGGCACCCACTTCATCAACATTTATCTCTCTGCCCTGATAAATAGTCTTTAGATTTTTAATCTTGATGAATTTTTCCGAATCGTTGATTCTTACAACGTCTCGAAGTCTCAGACTTCCGTCAATTATTTTAAGAAAACTTCTTTTATGCCCTTTGGGGTCATGCTCTATCTTATAGAGATAAGCTGAAAGTCTGTTTGAGACTGATGCCGGAGGAAGTATAAAAGAAGAAATGGCGTCCAACAACTCATTGATACCGATATTGAACATTGCTGATCCATGTAGCACCGGATAGACTTTGGCTTTTGCCACAAGAGCGATTATCGTATTCCAATAATCAGCCGGTGAAATTTCGCTATCCGCCAAATATCGTTCTAATATATCGTCGTCATGGTTGCATACAAATTCTTTGTATTCTTCCTTTATATATGTTTGGGAGCAAACCGGATAAACCGATCCATCGACAACAGTTTGCATAAACAGGACATCTTGCGACAGATTTGTTTTTATATCCATATACAAACGCTCCAAATTCACACCGGCACGGTCAATCTTATTGATAAATATAATTGTCGGGATTTGCAGCTTTTGTAAAGTACTGAACAGCAACTTTGTCTGCGCTTGTATGCCTTCCTTTGCGGATAAGATGAGGACTGCTCCATCAAGCATTTTGAATGTCCGCTCCACTTCCGCAATAAAATCCATGTGTCCCGGAGTGTCAATGATATTGCATTTCACTCCATTCCAGATAATAGATGTCGTAGAAGCCCGGACAGTAATTCCTCTACGTTTCTCTATATCCATAGAGTCCGTTATGGTGTCACCATTATCCACACGGCCGCACTTTTCCGTTGCTCCACTGGCAAACAGCAGATTCTCGGTTACGGAAGTTTTTCCTGCATCAATGTGAGCAAGAATTCCTAAATTTATAATATTCATTTGCACTACAATTTATAATATTCATTTGCACTACTGTCCCGTTAAAGTGGACTAATCGCTCTTTGAATTAATTGAAATACAGTCTATTAGGTGGTGTTTGGGAATGAAACGGACTTGATTTCGTAACTTTGCAGTCAAATTAAAATGACTGCTATGTTCCAAGACAAATACGTTTTTGCCCAGCTCACCGCTTTTTTGAACAGAACTCAGTTTAACAACTATGTTCGCAAGTATGATGGAAACCGCTATGTGAAGCATTTCACATGTTGGAATCAGTTGCTTGCTATGATGTTTGGTCAACTGAGTAATCGAGAGAGTTTGCGAGATTTGATTGTTGCTTTTGAAGCACATAGAGCAAAGCAATACCATCTTGGATTAGGGCGTAAGCCTATTGCGAAAACGACATTTGCTTCTGCCAATCAGAATCGTGACTACCGTATCTTTGAAGACTTTGCTTTCTATATGATGGAGCAAGCCAGGAAGAAACGAGTAACGGATATCTTCAAGTTGAAAGGCAATGTATATGCTTTCGACTCAACGACCATTCCATTGTGTTTGTCGGTCTTCTGGTGGGCAAAGTTCCGTAAGAAGAAGGGAGGAATAAAAGCACATGTGCTATATGACCTCGAATCTCAGGTTCCAGCTTTCTTCCATATCTCTACAGCATCAGTTTACGACTCAAAGGCTATGAAGGAAATTCCTTATGAATCAGGTTCTTACTATGTTTTCGACCGTGGATACAATGCATTCAAGGAGCTTTTCAAAATACATCAGCATGAATCGTTCTTTGTTGTGCGAGCCAAGAAGAATCTGCAATACAAATGCTGTAAATGGAGGCGCAGGTTGCCAAAGAATATATTGACAGATGCTGTGATTGAATTCACTGAATACAATTCATACCGGAAGTATCCAGAGAAACTCAGACTCGTCAATTTCTATGATGAAGAACAAGGTAGGGAGTTTGCCTTCCTGACAAATGCTTTTCATCTAACAGCTCCTGAAATCGCCAACCTTTACAAGAACAGATGGCAGATAGAGCTGTTCTTCAAATGGCTAAAGCAGCACCTCAAGATCAAGAAGTTTTGGGGTACTACAGAGAATGCTGTGAGAATCCAAATCTCATCGGCAATCATAGCCTATTGCCTTGTTGCTATCGTACAACATGATTTGCAACTTAAGCGATCAACTTATGAGGTTCTTCAGATTCTAAGCATTTCTCTTATGGATAAGACACCACTCGTAGATCTCTTCGAAAGGACTGATTTCAATAATTTCAAAGAACTCGATTGTCCCCTCTTTCCGGGGTTATTTGATTAATATTTAACTGGTCCCGATTTTAACGGGACACTAATGTTGTCGCCCCAGAAGGAATCGAACCTTCGCTAACAGGACCAAAACCCGTTGTGCTACCATTATACCATAGGGCAAGTTGAGTTCGGGAGGTAGGACTCGAACCTACGAAGTCATCAGACAGCGAATTTACAGTCCGCCCTCGTTGCCACTGGAGCACTCCCGAATTTTCAAGTGGAGCCTCGTGGAGTCGAACCACGTTTTCGGGATTTTCAGTCCCGCGCATACACCAAGTCTGCCAAAGCTCCTTACTGATGTTGCCCCAGATGGAATCGAACCACCACTTGCAGATCCAGAATCTGCCGCACTACCGTTATGCGATAGGGCAAGTTTGCGGAGGCTAAAGGATTCGAACCTTTGAGACGTTGCCGCCTGCCGGTTTTCAAGACCGGTGCAATAGACCAACTCTGCCAAACCTCCAATATTGTGACTCGTGAGAGACTCGAACTCCCGACACCGACGTTCGTAGCGTCGTGCTCTGATCCAACTGAGCTAACGAGCCAATGTGCGGAAGCAGAAGGATTCGAACCTTCGGAACCTTTCGGTTCGGCACGTTAGCAGTGTGCTGGTTTAAGCCGCTCACCCATACTTCCTTGTTTTGACGATGCAAAGGTAGTAAGGGAGAGTGAAGTCTTTTTTCGTAGCAAGAAAAAAGTTTCAAAAAAGTTGTTTTTTGAGTGATTTTTCCAGAAAAAATGAATCCGAACAGAAGAAAACGGGGTGTTCTGTTCGGATTTTTATGTTTTAAACAATTTCTTACGCAGTCTTTACGTTGTTCACGTATCTTATCTTTAGTGTCCTGTTAAAATTGGGACAAGTTAAACATAAATCAAGTAACCCCGGAAAGATAAGACTATCAAATCCTTTGATATATATTCTCCGTAAGAAGTATTCTGTATATCTATCTATAATTCAAGGACGTAGTGTTAAGTAGTAACTTATTTCAAATCATGAAAATCATCCATTACTACATCAAGGTAAACGTCTGGTAATCCTTCATAATCTTTAGGCTTAGATAAAAAATCCGGAAGATTTAAAACTAAAGTTTTTTTCGGACGTTCTTTATCTTTACATTTCTTCAAGTACTTTCTTTTGCGTATGTACTCTATCAATTCGTCATAATCAAGACCCTTTTGAGATTCATCCCAAAGAAATTCAGTATATCCTTGGTCTGGAATATATAAACACTTTGTACATCCCAAAATATTGCTGATTTTTTTTATATAGTTTCTGTATTTTATCAAGATTTCAAGATAATCTGGGGTATCTTTATTCCAAATACAAGTCTCAAAACCATGCCATCTAAAGGGTGATTCTGTAAGATGCAGATCAACATGATAGGGGTATACGTCAAAGGAAGTATCTTGTTTATTATCAATACTAACTTCATATAACCTCTTATATTCATCAGTAATTACTTTCATTATAATTGAAATATCATGTTGGGCATTTTCGTGATGCAATCTAAACATCTCTATGATATTGTAATCTTCATCTTCCTTTTTCATAATGATATTAGCAGAAAATCGCTTGCTTATATCTTTGGCAAAAGCTTTTGGCGAAGATATGTCCAATTTATGCTTGTATGCCAACGGAACTATGTCTATTCCCATAACATTATATTGTTTGATTATTAACTATTTTACTTCATAAGTGTCCAGTTAAAAGCAGGACCTGTTAAACATAAATCAAATAACCTCGGAAAGATGAGACTATCAAGTCCTTTGATATTATTGAAATCTGTCCTTTCGAAGAAATCTGTGAGTGGAATCTTATCCATGAGCAAAATGTTTAGAATCTGAAGTACCTCATAAGTCGATCGCTTAATTCATTGTGCAATATCATTAATAACTGCAAAAGTACAAATTCAAATCGTCGTCCCCTTTGAACCACTTGCAAAAGACAGAATTTCGATTAATTCAAAGAGCGATTAGTTCACTTTATCGAGACAGTAGTGATATCATATAAATAATATGTACCACATAGCACCCCGATATGAAGGTTCAACACCGGAGGATTAAATGTTAAAAGTCCTCTCTGTTTTTAATACCAAAGAGGACTTCGCTATGAAGTTTTACCACAATGCCACTTTTCCTGCAATACCTAAATCAACAGTTGCAGTTACTACACCAAGAGCCTTGAATACTCTTCTCATAGTAGGTATAGTTATGCTGTAACCTTTTTCTAATCGAGAGATTTGTGCTCTTTTCACACCTATACGCTCACCCAGTTGTTCTTGGGTCAAGTTCTGCTCTAAACGAGCTTTTTTAATGGCTTCTCCCAAACGGTAAGCATGTAAAGCTTCGTCCACATCACTTTCAAAAGCGTCACGTTTTGGAGTGCCAACTTTTCCAAAGTGCTTGTCAAGCACATCGTCCAATGGAGTAAGATTCATCTGTGCCATAATCATTTGTTTTTAAAATATTCTTTTCTAATAGCTTCTGCTTTCGCAATTTCTTTGTTTGGTGTTTTTTGAGTTTTCTTGATGATGCCATGTGTGGCAATTACCAATGTATCTTTGTCTTTGTCCCAAAAAGCAAACAAACGATAAGCAGTTTTGTTGTACAATGTACGAAATTCCCATATCTCCGAATTTTCCAACTTCTTGAAAAGTTCCTTGTTGCGTTCTCCACCTGCAACACGCTTGATGTTGTAGTAGATTTTATAGGATACCGCTTCGGGTAAACTTTCAATAAAGTTCTGTGCCTCGTCAGTCAAGACAAGTCGAAAAATATTATGTGCCATACATATTCAATTTATTTGCAAAGATAAGCAAAATGTTTCATAATCAAGAAACAAATTGCGTTTAAATGAGTTATATATCCCATTTTTAACATTTCCATAGCAAGTAATTACGCATAGGAAACTTATATAATGGGTAAATTGGAATGAAGAAAATAATTCTAAAGTCTTAGAGTCGACATAAAAAGTTTAGCACAACAAAGTGCTGGATGCTCCTTCAAGCACATAAAGACATCTAAAACTACCACCACCAGAGCACGAAGTTCTGATGGTGGAAATATTATTTTTCTCAATCAATAAACCAATGAATAGTTCACATTGAAATAGGTGTCTGAAACCTTCATGGTTGTAATCACCATGGATTTGTCCTGGTTGGTGAAACAGTACTGCAGGCTGGCTTCATCGGCTGAAACAAGCGTGTAATGCTTCTTCAGATAGTCAATGACAAGCCCACGGTTCACACTTCGCTCCGTATCAATGACAGAATAAAGAGAACCGTCAAGACGGGAGAAACTGTAAAGAACGCCTTCACTACCCTGCCCTGTCATATAGGTCAACTGGATGTTGTCGCCGGAAGTCTCAGCTACCTGGCGGTAACGCTTCATGGATTGAGCCATATAGCTCTTGATCTCATCCACATTTGCACCCATGATATGGTAAGGCTCTGTCCAAACGTCCAGTTTTGTTTCCGGACTCTCGACCTCCTCCATCGGGTCATCATTGCCGCAAGAGGTGAATACTACAGGTGAAGCCATCATCATCAGAAGGATGGCGATTGAAAGATACTTTTTCATTTTCATGACTTTTCATTTTTGATGTTATTTAATTTCATTGTATTCATATCCACATGTGGACATGTATCAACGTCTATATGTATATATGTATCAACGTACATGTGTATCAATGTATTCATGTGTACATGGCTACACATCCACATTTTCTACATGACTTCCCGGATGGTTTTAGTCCTGATTTTCTTGACCTTACCATATTTCGACTCATACGCTTCAACGCCTTGTTTCATGACGTATTCCATGAAGGAGCGGATGGTGAAACCTTCCTTTCGGGCGATGCTCTGAACCTTGTCAACGAGTTCCTTTGAGCAGATAAAGGAGAAATGTCGCCAGGGTTCATCATTGGGCGAATCGCTCTCTGTCTGAGGGCTGGGAGCAGAAATCTGTTGCTCCTGAGGATTCCCAGGAGACTTGTCAAATCTGTCCTGCGGATGAATAGCAGCCTTTCCGAGAATGTTGCCAAGCAGGATGTCCATATTCTTCTTTGCCATAGTCTTTACTGATTACGTGAGATAATTTCTTCTGTCAATGCCTGATAGTCCTTCGCTCCGTTCGACTGAGGGTCGTATTCAAAGATGCTCTGACCGCTGCCTGCCGATTCTGCCAGGGCGATGTTTTCACGGATGCGAGTCTGCATGGTAATAGTCTCATAACGGGACTTCACGGCTTGCTCAACCACCTTGTTCAATTTGCGATGGTTGAATCTGGCGATAAAGACTCCTCCCAATCTGAGGTTCGGCTTCACTCGCTGCAAGGTCGAGACAAAGGAATCGAGCATTCGCATTCCTTTCAGAGGAAGAAGCTCTGGAGTCATTGGAACGATGATTTCATCTGCAGCAAGGAAAGCGTTTGTGGTAACGATTCCCAAAGATGGAGGACAGTCTATGAGAATGTAGTCATAGTTCTGCTTCACGGGTTCGAGCAGTCGGCTCAGCAGCTGTTCTCTTGCCAGGAGATTGGTCAAGGCAATCTCTGCGCTTGCCATTTCGAGGGAGGAAGGAACGAGGTCGAGGTTCTCCCTGACGTGCTTCACTGGCAGGGGTGCGCCATCAACCAGAGAGTCAAAGATACTTGCCTGCACCTCATTTTCATTTAGGATGAAATACAGGGTAAGATTTGCCTGACCGTCAAGGTCTATGAGCAGGACTTTCTTGCCCATACGTGCCATACAAGCCCCGATGGAGGCTGTAGAGGTGGTCTTCGAAACGCCACCTTTATGATTGGCGAATGTAATGATTTTCAATGACATAATATAAAATCTTTTGTATATATGTATTAACGTATTCATGTGTACATGGCTCCACGTGTACGTGGCTACATGTATTAACGTGTACAAAGGTACGGGTATCTGGCGAAAGTTCCTTCACGCTTCCCCTAACAACCCAAAGTGTCAGGGGAAACGTCAGGATTTGAGGTATCATTTATTCAAAAGTGAAGGTGCGGATGTAGAAATAGGTGTCATCGTCCTCATACTCATATTCATTGATGAAGTCCATCATCTGCTCATCGGTTCGCTCTCCCTGCTCAATGCCGGTCTTGGAAGTCCATTCCCTGATGGCTTCTCCGATAGTGCCGTAAACATCATCACAACAATCCTCGAATGGTTCGCCGGATGCGCTGACACAACATTCTTCGGGAAAATAATCGCCTTCATCGTGGGTGTAATAGACCTCACATCCACACTCGCAGCATCTGTAGGAAATGCTCAGTTCATCATCCAGGAGTCGGTTTATCTCAAAGAAGAGGTCATTGCAAGCATCCCAGGCAGTTTCGGTCTCGAAGGAAAGCAGACTGGTGTCTTCATCCTCCTCATACTCTGCCCAGTAGATGTGACCACGCACACAGATGTGCTTCTTCTGATAGTCGATTCCATAGTGCTTTGCAAGGTCATCCAGCCAGATGTTCCTGCTGTTCACCTCCATGCGCTGAAGGGTGTTCCAAAGGTTGCTTACTGCCTTTTGGGTTCCTGTAACCTTATAGGTTGTTGTTGCCTGATTAGCCATTGTCTTGTATATTTATTTGATTACCATTCTGTATAATAACTCTGGTCGTTGGATTCACATTCCTCTGCCCATTCCTCATCTGTGAAGTCGCTATGCAGACAGTCCTTGCTGCAATAGTAGGCTACTCCCATGTCTGCACAATAACCCTCACGCATCAGCTTGCCGCATTCAGAGCATCGTCTGCAAGCCCTGTCGGTGTTCCACCAATAGTCCACGAAAGACTCTGCCACCACGTCCTCGCTTGTGTTCTCATCCCATTTGTCAAGATGGGATGAAGCAAACTGGTTCAACTCCTGCTCACTGAAGAGTTCCTTGTCTGTGCCGTTCACCGCCTGGGTTAGTCGGCTGAGAATTGATTTCATTGTTGTCATAATGCCATCTGATTTTATCTCCCTTTCGTAGATCAACTACTTCGGGGATGGTTAAAAATTATGTTGCATCCAGAAGGTGTTATGGCTATCCATACAAGGTTTTGTCTGCAAAATACTACCCGAATGGTGTGGAGATTTTTCAGCAAAGCAGCGCCCTGACCTTGTAAAGATAAGACAGAACCGTTACCTTCGCAACAGAATTCTTACCGATTCCCAGAAGTCGATGAATGAAATCCTCCTATAACTGGCTATCCTTTCAGCAAGGAAAAGTATAAGCATAAAATAGAAAAACCTGTTGTATATCTGTTGGTTATTGACGGTTTTGCATCGTTTTAATAGGGTATTAAAATGAAGCAGAATGATTAAAATGACAAGAAGTATAAGCACAAAAAAAGCGACCCGAAGGCCGCTCTTTTATCTGGAGAGAAGGATTTACTTATCCTTCTGGGTCTTGCCCTGCTGAGAATCAGGAGCATTCTCCTTCTCAACAGCTTCGTAGAACTTGGTGGCTACGAGAATCACTCGGTTGTGCTTGACTCCCTCGGCATCCTGCCATTCCTCTGGCTTGAAGTAGCCCTCTACAGTGAGGAGTGCTCCCTTGACCAGGCGGTCGAATGAAGAGGTATTCTCGTTCTTGCGCCAAGCCTCTACATTCATGAAGGCAGAAGTACGAGAGTTTTCATCGCCATTCTTCTCATTGCGGCTGATGGCCAGTGAGAAGCGAGCTACGCTTGCGGTTGTAAACTGATGGATGCTTGCATCCTTACCTACGAAACCAGTTACTGCGAAAGAATTTTCCATCTTTTTCATAATTCAATATTTTTAGAAGTGAAACATTTATTTTTTACGATGCTATCAGAGTTGGCAAGGAAAACATAGGAAGCAAGGAATTATAGAATTATTTCACCCTTGGGCAAGAAAAGTTTTTTGGATGAGCAGCAGACGGAAAAGTTTTTGAAAAAATTCAGAGAATAAGGCACCTGGTACTTGCAGAAATGTGGCTTGCACTAACTTTGCAGCGGAAAAAGTAAGTGTGGATGCTTCGTCCAAAAATATGAATGAAAAGGATGAGTAGAAAATATCTGCAGTTGGTTGGGTAAAGGAAAGCTGCATCCTCCTCGATGTTTGTTCAAGCAAACTGGTTGCGCAAGATGGCTTATAAGTTCAAGAGACTGGCAGGAAAACTCAAACTTCATCATGAACATGAATAAGACTAAGCGAAGGACAGAACGATCTGACCTACGACTGCCAAGGGTAAGCATCAGCATGTAGAGGGAAGCAGTTCTGAGAAGCATGATGCCTGAGACAAGAGGCAAGCTCAACCAATATCTCTTGGCAACAAGCGAAACTGAAGAGAAGGACTACGGAATTTCAGCAAGGAGAAGAAGGCAAAGCCTTGAACCAGCTAAAGAGCAGCCAAGGCAAAGCTTACGGCGCATACAAGTTTAAGGTTTAAGTTTACCCATGTATTATACATGTTCTTTCAAACTCAAATAGTAAACCACTACCCTCTTACAACCACTCAAACCAGGAAGTTTACAAGTTTAAAAAAAACATATATGTATATATGCCGAAATAAACTTGTTTATAACATATAATCAAGGATTTTGGGAGAATCTATTTTTCCTTGCTGAAATGCAAGAATAGTTATTCGAAATGGAGAGGAAAACTCATCCATATTAGGATAAAAATCGCAAAAACATGCCGATAAGTCGTGGAAATCTATCGTTTTTCAATAGATTTCCACGACTTATCGATACATTTTGGAGTTTTTGCAGGATAAATGCATTTTTATACAACCAGTAACTTCCACAAATAGCGACAGCTTTTGACAAGCAAAAGGTCTTAAATCAGCTAATTTGTGTTAATTATGCAATATTTTTGCAAGTATTCGACATCAAACTATACATTTTTCGAAGAAAAAGCTTATCTTTGCATCAGTATTAATAAGAAAATGACATTGTTATGATACTTAGAGCTACATTTGAAAATATATATTCCATCAAGGATGAGACTCAAATCAGCTTTGTGGCTGGTAAGAGCAATGCCCATCCGTCTCACGTTTCCCGTGCAGAGAAGCGTGATGACATTTCTGTTCTGAAGGCTGGTATCGTTTATGGTGCCAATGCTTCCGGAAAGAGCAACGTCATCAAGGCCATTGCCCTGCTCCAGCAGATAGCCAATGGAAGCTTTCCGCAAAGCAAGGTGGAACCTTTCAAGCTTGCTGATACCGAAGAGAAAAACTCTAAGGTCGAAATCGAGTTCAAGACCAAGGGTAAGTGCTTCGCCTATGGCATGGAGTTCAACATCGGAGGAATCAAGGAGGAATGGCTGTTTGAAATCAACAGCCGTACCGACAAGGAAGTTTTCACCAGAAAGGTTACTGCAGACGGCAACGAGTTCACGTTTGGCAAGGTGGATGGAAACGAAGAAACATCCATGCTGCTGAAGTTCATCGCCCACAGTACTCCTTCTGATTTCAGCTTCCTTTCAGAGTATGTGCGCAGAAACGGCAAGGGACTTGAAACCATACGCATGGCCAAGAACTGGTTTGCAGACGGCTTGAAGATCATCTTCCCAAGCACACGCCTGCAGGGAATTTCTTTCCTTACTGAAAACAATGACGAGCTGCAGGAAACGACTCGCTCGCTTCTTGCCTACTTCAACACGGGCATTTCAGACGTGCGCCTGTACAAAATCAAGAAAGAGGATGTAAACTTATCTTCCGATTTACTTGACAACATACTCAGCAAGGCCAAGAACGGCAAGGCGTACAGCATGGCTGCCACAGTTGGAGGCGAAATGCTTCTTTTCGAGGTAAATGCCAACGGAGGATATGAGATTTACAAGCAAAAGGCTGTTCACCGGAATCTTACTTCCGGCACAGAAGTTGTTTTTGATCTGAGCGAAGAATCTGATGGCAGCATCCGATTGCTCGACTTCATCCCAATGCTCATCGATTTGAAGCAAAATGAAGTTGACTATCTCATCGACGAGATTGACCGCAGTATGCACCCGATGCTCTCGCAGAAAATCTTAGAGTGCTATTTCTCAGGACTGGAGTCAGGAAGAGACACTCAGTTCATCTTCTCCACCCATGAATGTAACCTGCTCAACCTCGACCTTATCAGAGCTGATGAAGTCTGGTTTGTCGAGAAGGGAAAGGATGGAGCGTCTCATCTTACATCCTTGGCAGAATTCAAGCCTCGTGAAGATGTCCGCAAGGGTTATCTTTTAGGACGCTATGGAGCCATTCCGTTCTTTGCGCCTATAAGTCAATTAAAATGGTAACAGCTATGAGACAAAGAAAAGACTTTCAACGAATAGAAGGAGTTAAATCTTCTCGACTCATTGTCATAGCTGCCGAAGGAAGAGCAACCGAGAACATTTACTTCGAGGCTATGCGCCAGGAACTATGTGCAACTAATGTACAGCTGGTTGTTCTTAACCGAGAAGATGACAACTCTAATCCAGCCAATGTTCATCGTCAGATTAAGGATTTCATGGATGAATACAACATCTTGGACGATGATCAACTATGGATTGTAATTGACCGTGACGACTGGAAGGAAAAGATGCTTGCCGACATTGCACAGCTATGTCAGCAAAACAGCAATCTCAGATTTTGCATGAGCAATCCATGTTTCGAACTTTGGTTGATATTGCACCTTGAAGACATCGAAGATTATTCGGAAGAGGACAAGAAAAACCTCTTTGAAAATCCTCGCTTGTCAACTCATGGTACATGGACGAAATATCATCTTCGAAAACTGATGGGACATTATCAGGAATCAGACTATGATCCATCCATCTTACTTCCACATGTCGAAGAGGCTATATGTAGAGCAGAAAAGCTGGATATAAACCCAAAAGACAGATGGCCACAGACTACTGGAACCAGAGTATATTTACTCGCAAAAAGCATCATGGACAGATAATGACCGTACAGATAAGTCGTGAGATACATTCCAAGACGATGCAATAATCCAGCGTCCCTTACGTTATTACAGAAGAAGAGGACAACCGCATCCGCAACCGAAGGGAGACCTTCATCAGGGAAACAGGCACCGAAAAAACGGTACTCATCACGATGATCACCTCCTATGGACTTGCGCCAGGCGGCTATTCTGATGACATCCAATGCCAGCTGACGATGGCAGATTTATTCAGATAAAAGCCGACCTCTCAAAAATGATAAAAAACCACGTTTTAGCACGAAAATGCAGATTTTGAGTGTTTACAAAGGTTAAATATGTTAAATCTTCAACCCCTAAAAATGGTTGTTTGTAAAGATATATGACATACAAAATGAATGAAATCAAGTGAAACCAAGTGAAAATACGAAAATCGTAAGTAGCTGATAATCAACATTCTTTTCATTCAGAAGGAAAGCGGCTCGCAAATAGCACGTCAGTACTTAACCGATTGGAAATCAACGACATTCATTATTTGCGTGGGAAAGTGAAAGGCGTAGAAAAGGGCTTAAAAAGATACTTGAAAAAAGTAGGAAAGTAGGACTAAAAAGCACTGAATATCAGATAATTAAAGAGATAAAAATCCTTACATTTTAGCCCGGCTTTCATATGGCTCAACCATATACTAAACAACTGTTATTCAGTTGGTTACGTATGGTGCATCGGAAAATAAGTCGTGATAAACAACGATTAATATCGACAACAAATGATAGTTAAGGTGCTCAAAATGAGCACCTTTCTTTTTAGCCTTACTATTGGTTATAATCAATGGTAAGGCTTTTTTTAGCACCTTTTTGTACCGCTCTTGTACCTCCACTTTTCAAAAGTAATAATTTGAGACTCCATTTTTGGCAAATGAGTGCAAGATTGCCGAGAGTTTTGGACAATGATGGACGATGATATAAGACTATTGAAAATAAACGGAGTAATGACAGACGACTTTTTCTACAATAAATTAAGTAAAAAAGTATAAAAAGCGTACAAATGACAGCAAGCAAAGAAAGAATTCTAAAAATTTGCGAGTATTGTGGGAAGAGCTTCTATGCATCAAAATCCACAACTCGTTATTGCTCCAAGCAATGCAACAGTTATGCCTATAAGGCAGCAAGACGTGAGGAGAAAGTAAAGATGGCTGAGACAATGAGCCACCGAAAAGCTTCCGAGAAATCCATGTCTGAAATCCTCGTTAAAGAATACCTCACTATTCAAGAGGTCGCTATACTTTTGGGACTAAGCAGACAGACCATATATAATATGGTGTATAGTGGTAAGTTGCGAGCATCCAAGATTACTTCTCGTTTATCTTTAATCAGAAAGCGAGATATAGATTATCTTGTTGATAGTTTGCCATACACCACAAAAAAAAGTGCTTCAAAAGAAGCAGTTCATGCAAACCGAGAGCTACCTGTTCCAGAATATTACTCTGCCAAGGAAATTGCAGAAGTCCACAACACTTATGAGACCGCCATCTATGAGATAGTCAAGAAAGTCAAGATTTCAAGAATATCCATACAAGGAAGAGTATATTGGAACAAGAAAGAGGTGGATGATTATTTTGCACACCTGTCTCCAGATCCAACCATCAGTGAATGGATGACTGTTATGGACATTCAACAGAAATATTGTATGACGAAAACAGCCGTATATAGTTTCGTTAGTCACAATGCTATTCCAAGAAAAATGGAAGGTAACAATGTCCTGTATTCCAAACGTCATGTACAAATGGCAAAAGGTGAATCCGTAGAAGACCAGCTTTATTATACAATACCGGAGGCCATGAAGTTGTATGGTTTAAGTCAGGACCAGATTTATAAGCGTATCAAGAAATACGCTATTGAAAAGGTGAAGATTGGCAAGTATATCAAGATTTCCAAGCGAGATTTAGAGAAAGCTATCGGCAAGCCTAAGGTTATTTAGCGGTTATCAAAAGGTTAAGTTGTACCCCATTACATAACTCTATTATTTTGCAATCGATTTCAAAGATCTCTTAATACGGGATCATATATGAAACATAAGTATCACATTATAAAAAGTAAACATCATGGTAAATACATGTACAAGAGTTTCTCTTCGCCAAAGAGCGATTAAAAACGACCGTATTTCTCTTTATTTGGATTTCTATCCACCAGTACGCAACCCTGAGACTATGCAAATGAGTCGCAGGGAATATTTAGGTATCTATATCTATGCTCATCCAAAGAATGAGATGGAACGTGAGTTTAATACAGATATGCTCAACAAAGCAGAGGCCATCCGTTGTATCAGAACCCAATCACTCATCAATGAAGAATTTGGTTTTTTGGACAAAACACGACAGAAAGCTGATTTTTTGGCATACTTTGAGAAGATGACACATAAGAAAGATGACAAGTGGACATGTGTCTACAAGCATTTCTTCAAATTTGTTCAAGGTCATTGTACATTTGGGGATGTGACAGTGGAACTTTGCAAAAAGTTCAGAGAGTATCTTCTGAATGCAAATCAGTTGAATCGAACAAAACAAAAGGTATCTCTCAACTCTGCAGCAGGTTACTACTCTACTTTCCGTGGTCTCTTAAAAATCGCCTATCGTGACAAGTGGCTGCGTGAGAACATCAATGACTATCTGGACAAGATTGAGCCACAAGATGTAAAGAAGGAGTTTCTTACCCTCGATGAAGTAAAGCAGTTGGCAGCTACTCCTTGCGATATACCTGTACTGAAGTCTGCCTCCCTCTTTGCTTGCCTCACAGGATTGCGAATCAGCGACATTTTAAAATTGCGTTGGGAAGACTTCGAGATAGCTCCCGACCAAGGCTATTGCTTGCGTATTCGTACCCAGAAGACTCAGACCGAGGCAACCTTGCCTATCAGCAACGAGGCATACGAACTATGTGGTGAACCAAGCACGGGTATCGTGTTCAAGGGATTGAAGCGCAGCATGATTAACCATCCCCTTAAAGCATGGTTGAAGAAGGCTGGAATCACTAAGCCATTTTCATTCCATTGCTTGAGTCACAGTAAATTCTTTTATTTATTGAATATCAGCGAGTTGAGTATTTTAAAGAATGTGACTGCTAACGATTTAGAAACGAGCTATATTCTTTTTCTTTCACAACTTTGCAATATACAAAGAACGCTTTGATTTCGAGTGCAAAGTTAAATCTAATTTCTGAAAAACAACATTTTATGCTGTGATTTTACAAAATATTAAGATTAGTCTTTGCAAAGGTAAAAGAGTAGTTACCAACAGTAATTTTCATGTAACGTCATTTTAAGAGTATGGCAAAAAGAACATATTCATAAACGCATATATGTATCTTGCCATATTGGGAAATCAATTGCTTAGTTCCATTTTTGCAGATTATATTTCTATTTTGTCTAAATTACGGAAGAATATAGCAGATATTCAATGGATTCGGATGGATTATCAAAATAAAACGTTATTTTTGTAGCGTAAAAACGATAAAAACATGAAGTTAAATCGCATAAGAGCAGTCTTAGAGGACAAAGGGATAAGCCAAACATGGCTTGCAAAGAAGTTGGGAAGAAGTTTCAGTACGGTCAATGCTTATGTATGCAACCGCTCTCAACCCAACCTTACCACACTTCTTGAAATTGCGCAGTTATTGTCTGTGGATATGAAAGAACTAATTACGGATGAGACGGAGCGTACCACTATATAGGAAATGAAAGACAATGTCAAACAATAGTTAGTGAATTGCCTTATGATAATCAAAAAACTTGGCTTATTCGTATTATGGTGCATTTGCATCATATTGGGGCTAAAAGCTCTTACTCATGCATTTTCGGAAACTGTCGGAATAGTTATAATAGTTTGTGTCGTGGTTGTTGCTGATATTGTTCAGAGATATTTCAATCGACATGAACGATGGTTCCGAAAGAGAGTTAATATGCTGAGAACCATTTGTCCGAATTCTCCAAATGATTTTCGGATGATTGGTGACCCATTGTTTGAGTCTTTTTCTTTGGGAAATTTCTTCATTCAATACAAGCCTGAAATCAAGGAGTTTCACCTCTGTTGCTGTATTTATATGGTTCTCCCCAATATTGTAGAGACTTGGAACAAAGCAATAGAAGACATAAATACAATTATTGCCCAGAAAGCGCCTTACGTAAAAATTGTAATAGATAGGCATGGTGAATTAGGGCAGGGTTTCAGTCTGATAATCCCTGCTAAGAAAGCAAAGAAAACACTTTTGTTGGCATTTGCTCACATACTCCTTGAACTCAAGAAGTCGCTCCCATATAGAACTAACGAGAATGGCATTTTAGTATGTGAAGTCTATTTTAAAATCAAGGTGTTCAACACGATTTGCTATGGCGAATACGATGGCGTGAGAGTGCTGAAAGCGGTTACCATATCTTCAGATGGAAATTATACCTTCGTCAATGTCGAGGAAGATGAATGTGTGCCAGAAGACTTTACTAAGTCCAATCCTCCGATGTCCATCATCCTGCAATATGACTTGTATTCGATAGAAACCAATATGTTGATTAGCAAAGAGGAATTTGATGTCCATTGGGAGAAATGCAAAGACTTGTGTGAATCATAATCATTGGAGTACGGATTACAAATTCGATAGCACTATGAATTTTACAACTATAATGTTAGGACATAAGAAAAGGCAAGTTAGGCTACAAGCTGATGTTAGTTACGACCCTTTTCAAATTTTTCCTGATTTACAACATGTAAAAGACAACAATCTCTTCCACATCGATGAAGGAGATGTATTTTATGACTTCATAGGTGACCAAGGACCATTAAGATTTATTTCCGATAACTTCAAAGATTTGTTGGAAAATAATGGAGTAAAGGGAGTTTCTTTTATCCCCATAAAAATATATGGTTCAAGGTTGCAATACTATGCTCTGTTAAAAGCGCAAATAGATTCTATCTGTGAACATGATTCTGACGGAGACCATATTTATGGGACTTTCCAAATAGATTTCACCTCGTGGAATGGAGAAGAACTCTTTTATTTGAAAGATAGTGGGGCTATAGTTTGTTCTTTACGAGTTAAAGAACTCATTGAAAGCCACAATATTTCAAATGTTTCTTTTGAAGGTTTAGATAAATATTAAGAATTGACTATGATGAAATTTATAACTATCAGCATATATATATCATTATGTATTTTGTTCGTTGGTTGCAAAAAAACGAATTCCTCCACAAACGAAATGTGTAATTGTTCTGTGGAGAGCATAGAGGATGAATTAGAAATGCTATGTTTAAAATCGAAAAATGATTCTATGACGCTCTCCATGGAGATAACTTCTGACAACATGGTCAATGATTACAACTACAGATATTTGGGCTCATTACAAGTAAGCAGCAGAATGTTTGAGGTGTTACAAAAAACAGTATTGTCTGGTCAGTATAAAGATGCTCAACGAGCATTAGTTTCTATTAGGTTCTTCACAAATGGAAATTTATTCGGAGAATATACTGGATTGAACAACTTTTATTCCGTAAAGATTTCCTCTAACAATATTTGCATCTATAATGTAGAAACAAGAAGTAGCAAAAAAATCAATATGAAGGATTCGATACCACAACTATTATTCTTCCATTATAACGATAAGGATAGTTCTTCATGCGGAGACCTGTTCTACTTTCGCAAGAATTAGTTTTTTTGTATTATACTATAATAAACATTCACTTTCTGTGGAATTGTAAATCTGCAAGTTCAATTTTACACAACTATGGAAGAAAAAATAAAGTTAAGAGATAAACTGGTAGATATTGCGTTACAATGGCAAGCAAGTTTTGGGGTTGCACCGTCTATTACAAGTTCCATTTCTGAATATGATGCTGCAATGTTGGTTGGTATGTCTGAAAAAGAATATTCTGACTACATGAAAGATAAAACTGCTGTTGCCAAAGGGACGGATTTCGTTTATAGAAATATAAGGTATCAAGTAAAAGCCAATCGTCCAAGCGGTAAAAAAGGAAGTAAAGTAACGATGGTTCCCAAAGCCTCGAACTACGAATGGGACAGGTTAATTTGGATATTATATGACAAAAATTATGTAATGCAAGAAGCATGGGAATGGTATATGAGAGACTATAAAATGGCGTTTGAAAACAAAAAAAGATTATCTCCCCAAGACTACAGGAGGGGGTATTGCTTGTATCATAGGTAACTGGAAATCGTGGATTCAAAAACAAAGATTATGGAAGAACAGAAAATACAACAACTCAATCGGTTCAAAATAGAGAAGGAAAACACCATACAGTATCCCATAAAAGAATTATTGAAAGATTCCATTAACGACTGGATATTGTCTGACATCCAACAGATAAATGTTAAATTGGTGAAAGAACTGAGACTCATTTCAAAAGTACAAAACAAGGATGATATAAAAAGGCTAAAGTGCTTAGTAAAAAATAACAAAAGCAACTTACCCTCTATGCTTTATGATGAACTAAAATCCGCAGTGAAAGAAATTGCAGAAGACTTCCAATGGGTATGTAGCAAAGACGGACAGATAATCATGAAGATTGAGGACTGGATAAAAATGCCAGATTGCGCCTCGGCAAAGAATATCCTGATGTCCTCATATACATAGGACGTAGCTTTGTGAATCCCAAGGAACTAATTATAGGGGTGTCGTCAATGATGATGATGAGCAAAAGTTATTTGAAAACTATTTCAATAACCAAAATCCACCAGTTCCTATTCATTTCAAAATAATTGTTCAAAACGAAGAATAAACCAAGTAAGAAATCATGAACAACGATATTTTGCTTTCTACGAAATTTAAATCCATAGGAGAGGACGCTACTGTCAGTATGCCTTCCCAAATAAAGGCATTGTTTGGCATGAACCCACAAATTGACGTTCGCTTGATAGACTATGACTATATAGGAGATGCAAAAGATGATGATTACACCTCCTTTGCAGAGAAATTATATAAGGCAAATCCTAATGCTCATTACATATTGGTTACGCATTCCAATGAACTTAAAGACAGTTTGTTGGTAAGAAAAACTTTTCATTTTGATTTGACTGGATTTTATTTCAGTGAAGAAATCCAAACTTGGAGTGTTCCCATAAGCAACAATACCATCGTGTTCTTGGGCGTTATAGAAATAGAAACTTTTGAAGATTTAAAGACTGCAATTAGATTCTTGTTTTCAGGAATATATGATTTCCAAAACTTCCTAATACAACATGGTAGTACCTTTGCAAAAAGCGAGATTGTGAACCTCTTGGAAAGGGCTTTGCTTCCCATAAAGAATAGGTATGGGGAAAATCAAGACGTAATTATATCTATGGCCTCAGTATGCCAGCATAAAAAAGATATAATGGTTTTATATCCTTATGGTGGTACAGATTTCGGAAGTTTTATGCTATTTGTTGTGTAGGTTGGATATAATCGGCATAACAGCATTGTTATTTTCCACAACTCTGTGCAATTATCCGGTTTTGTCATTTCAAGAGTATGGCAAAAGAACATATATTCATTGCAAACATGCATCTTTCGTGGGTGGAAAATCAATTGCTTAGTTCCATTTTTGCAGATTATATTTCTATTTTGTCTAAATTACGACGGAATACAGCAGATATTCAAGGGATTTGGATGGATTATCAAAATAAAACGTTATTTTTGTAGTATAAAAACGATAAAAATATGAAGTTAAGCACTATGAGAGAAATAAATCCCAAAGAAACCACCCGTGCATATGCATTTGAGCTTTGGATGAAAGCCCCGATGCCAATGGTTACGTTTTTCAAGATTTTGGATGTCAGTCGTCTTGTTAAAATCAGCAAAAAGTCAGGTATGAAATTCAATATGCTGATGTGCTGGTGCATCGGCAAAGCGGCAAGCAGTATCAAGGAATTTTATATGCTGCCTGTCGGAGACAAATTGATGCAATATGATGCTATTGCGGTTAATACCATTGTTATGAACAAGGACAATGAGGTCAGTTCATGTGATGTGCCGTTTTCTGATGATTTGCAGCTATTCAATGAAGATTATCTGAAATTGACAACGGAAGTAGCCCGAAGCTGTGAGAACCACGATTTGACAGAAAGCATGGTAATAGGGACTTCCGCACTGGCCCAATATGAAATTGACGGTGCGGTAGGTATGTACAGCGGTATCTTCAACAATCCGTTTATGATATGGGGCAAGTACCATAAAGGTTTCTTCAGAACGACACTAACGGTTTCATTCCAATTCCACCACACTCAAATGGACGGGGCACATGCTGCAAAGTTCCTGGATCGCCTGCAGCAGGAAATCAATAAATTACTTGTGTAGCGATGAATATGGAAAAACAAAGATTGATACTTCGTTCCTGGACAGAACACGATGCAGAGTCTCTTTATAATTATGCCAAAGTTCTAGCTATCGGCCCTATTGCAGGATGGCCTTCTCATACATCTGTGGAAAACAAAAACAAAAAAATATACAGGAAAAATTAGACAAAAATCCGGATTATGTAATGTGTAAAAAATAACTTCCGCAGTTTTCTGCGGTTAAGAGCAACATTTGACGAGATAGTTCCATTTGGAGAGCTTATCATCAAAAATGATACGTTTGCTCTTGTTTGATTCGTAAGATTCTTCAATGGGTCTTTTCGTTTCATACGTTCTTTGATTTATTGTAGCGATAATGGAGAGTCCTTTCTTTGTGACGGTAGCCTCTGCTCTGAGAGTGTAAGCTAAACTGTGTCATGCTATCACTGTTATAGTTTAATGCAGTTTATTTGCATTTTGTTCAGTATAGTTTTCCCAATAATGAAGATTTATACTATTTTCTCCATTTAAATAAAAATCCGTGGATAAGCCTATGATTACCCACGTTTTTTTTGTTGGTATGCTCGGCATGAGCTTATCTAATGGGGCAAGTCCCTAATAAGCCTGGTGTGGGAGGTCGGTAAATGTGAAAATAGGAGGCAACTGCCTTTTATGATTAGCATTTACCTCCTACCCGATTCGAAGCGAAGAATGTGCTTGTACCCGTTGGTCGTTGTCTATTATTTCTGATTAATTTTCTTTTTAATTTCATTCACCTCTTTAAATAGGCTATTAGCAATGCTATCTTTAATTGCTGCCATCTGTATCATTTCGTTATGATAGCGAATTGAGTCCTCGTAAATATTTACATGAGTTCTCACTTTCTCAATAACTTCTTTATTTGGGCATACAGAAAAGTTCTTTTCGATGTATCGAACATTGGGATCGTCGGATGGAAGCACCATCTTCAATGCCCTATACTTCAAATCTGCCTCCTCCCAATCTTGGTGCTCTCGCCATTGGGTGAGATTGCCCCAAATGGAAATGACAAGAGATAGAGCCAAGCCACCTATGAAAAGAAGAATATTCTTTGAGGTTGGCTCGAAGCGATGGGTTACAACCTTCTTTTGAGGTGAATTGTTCAACACTTCAAGTTTGTCCTGCAATGCCTTCGAGGAAACATCATTCCCTTGTCTCATCTGCTTGACTGCATCAACCAAGAACTTGCTTCGCTGCTCATTTTTGCCAAGTTCAACCTTAATAAGGTCGGCAAAAACGATAATGGCATCTCTTAATTTGGATATTTTACCTCTGACTTCCTCTTCTTTGATAAACATCGCATTGATTGACTTATCCAACTTGGTTATGTCATTACTTGCAGGAACGGTTTCCGCTCCTGCGTTCTTTGTGGAGACAGAAAGTTCATCAACTTTCTGCTCCAATCTCTCAACTGTGCCGTAGATGGCTTCCAATAGTTCTTCTTTCATGTTCGATTCTAATTTTAAGTTTGTAACTTGCATCAAAGGCTGAAGCCCTTTCTGCGTTTTCTCTTTTTCTTCTTGGCGGATTCATCCTCTGGGAATGGCTCATAAGTTTGGGCATTAGACGGAGCGAACAAGCCGATGGAAGAAATACCACTCCAAGGGTCTTGGGTATGTTCTGCCGTTGGTTGAGTCTGTTCTACTTGGTGACAACTTGGTTGTCCTCCCTGCATAGATTCGACTCTTGGCGATACACGATTATACTCTGTGCCAAGTCTTGCATCCAACTTGACAAAGCTGTATTCTCGGCTAATCTGCGTACCCTTGAAGCTATATCCATCCTTGCAGAAACGGATGCCTTGAAGCTTGGTTCGCTCCTTGTCCTTATAGACAAACTCCAAGAGAACACCTCGTTTTGCAAGTTCATTCTTGAACTTCTGCCAACTACCAGTGACTTTCAAGGCATCTTTGACTGCATTGTGAATCTCGTATTTTGCACGCTCCGCATTGCGCAATTTGCGAGTGTTAGTCTTGCTCTTGTCAGTTCCGTAAGTCAATCCATACTTGAATTTTAGAGCCTTGGTCACTTGCTCGTTACGCCTGTAATCGTGGGCGTCTGATATGAGTTTGCCCTCGTTATTAATGCGGTTGTACACGATATGACAATGTGGATTGTCCGTATTGTGATGCCTTACGATGATGAATTGGGTATCGGTGATGCCCATCATCTGCATGTATTCAAGGGCTATCTTAGCCATGAACTCATCCGTCAAACGTGGCTTGTCCTCGGGTTTGAAGCTCAATGCAATGTGTCCCACAGGCTTCTTAATCCTTGGATTTAGCTGCCTCTGTAGCTCGAAACTTTGCGTTATCTCGGCATTCGTGCCGAGTAACACACCATCCGAGGCGATGATTTTCGCCTCGTCCTTGCCTGTAACATAGCGGATGCAACCACCAAATGAGCTGCCCTTCTTTAGCTTGCCTATCATGTGGTATCCTCCTTTCTGCCCATACTACTTGGCTTCGGTTTATAACTTGCTTGGCGATACTCGCCAAGGATTGCTTTCAATCTTCTCAACAAGTCCACCAAATACACATGAGTTTCATGGAAACCTCTCTGATGCGACAGCTTGGTAAGTTGGTTGAGGTTGTTCGCCATGCCAATGAGGTTCTTGGCGATGGCTACCGTCTCTGCGTTGTGTCCGCTGACCACCTCGCCGTTCAAGGCGGACTCACGGATGTACTCTGCCAACTTGCGGTTGGCTTTTCTCGCCCTCAGCCTCAGTGCCTCGTAGCTTGGCTTCGAGAACTTCACCGTGACAGACTTCGACAGCTTGCGAACCCTGCCTGTGGGCGGTCTTCCGCCCTTTTTCTTGTCCTGTTCATGTATGCTTGTCATTCTATACACTGTTTACAGTTGGTACACTCACTTTCTGCGACCGTTGGGAGCAAAAAATCTCCGCCCTCATGGTGGAGCGAGGCGTTTTGGGGTTCCCAAAACATAACCTCGCTCTCTCTCAGAACACGTTAGTTGGAACTACAGCCTTTCAGCTATCCACGTCCAAAGTCGCAGACCTTAATTCTCACAATTTGCGCCAAGCCTCGAAGTCCTCTTCATAAAGGCTTAGGTGGTGGCGCACGATGTTCTCGATGATGCCCGATACGCTCATGCGTCTCCCTCCGAGGATGCGGACGACACGATCAAGACGGTCTCGTACATCGGAACTGACGAAGACTGGCTTGCGGTCGTCAATCCTTGGAACTTGGAGGAAGGTCTGCTGATACTCCTCTAATGTCGCCTTGCGCTGCTTGCCGCTGATGCGCTTCTGCGGATTCGGTGGCGATTGAGCCTCGTTCGTTGATGTTTCCTCTCTATAGGGAGTTGTTGCAGCAACTTTCTCTACAATTGCTCTCAACTCTGGGTTCTCTACATCATCATAGAGAGAATTACAACTACTTGGATTGGCTTTGTTGCCATACGTAGATGGTTTAACAAAATCCAAATACTCTTTTTCCATCAGCTCCTTTTGCTCAGGAGTCAAGACTGCATCTTTTGTTCTTGCCATAGCTTATGCTGTTTTATTTGTTAGTATAGTGGTCACGGTTTGCACCATTGACCGATTGTCGGGTGCAAAGTAAGTGTACTGAGTGCAGCCATGCAACTGATTGGGTGTAACGTGGCAATTTAGTTGTGGCTTGCTTATTTGCATACCGAGATAGTTGTGAGAACTTCAACGTATTTCTCAACTCATCATTGTTCATGTATTCGTTGCAGTCGTGCAAGTTTTTCTTGTTGTTTTTGGCGTTGAAGTCGGCAAACCCCGGCAACATACTGCCACAGAAATTGAAAACGCTTGTTTTTAGATTGCCGTGCCTTATCTTTGCACTCACAAACGTGGAGCACAGCATATGCGTGGAGCTTTGCGACATATAACATAGTATTAACTTAGAAAAAAGAAAAGTATGGGATTCATCGTATTCGAGGAAGAGGCATTCAACTATCTTGATGCCCAGTTGGAGAACTTCGTGAAGCGCATGGACAGAATCCGTGAGCGCAGTGAGGACAAGACCATGAACAAGTGGCTCGACACGCAGGACGTGTGTCAGACGCTCAACATCTGCCCACGGACAGTGCAGACGCTTCGGGACAACGGAACTTTGGCTTATACGCAAATCAGCCACAAGACCTACTACAAGCCGGAGGACGTGATGGCTATCGTAGCAGTAGTGGAGGACAAGAAAAAGGACATGCGCTTTCGCAAGCGCACAGGTTAGGCTGTCAATATACAACAGCCACTTAATCCAATGCAGCAAGTAAACCGAGTAACGTAAGTATCAACAATAAAACGAGACAACTATGAGCAATGAAGTAATGACAAGAAACAGCGAGTGGATGAACCACATCGTGAACCACCTCAACCGAATGGTTGACAATTTTGAACGTGCCGTGATGAACTACCGCCCCATGCTTGGCGGTGAGCGCTTCATGACGGACAAGGAGCTTTGTGCCAGGCTGCAACTGAGCCGAAGAACCCTGCAGGACTACCGAAACAACGGTGTCATCCCGTATATCCAGCTTGGCGGAAAGATACTCTACCGCGAGTCCGACATTCAGAAGATTCTGATGGCTAACTATCGTGAGGCGTACAGAATGAAGGGCTTGTAGGAGAAATACATGTCCTTGATGAGTGGGGTGAAATGAACAAGGCGACAACGTATAACTTACCGAGCGTGGTTGTTATAGGTTGTCGCCTCATTTTATTGGCTATACCGAGTTGGTCGTGTTTGCCGGGTGTTCTCCGTATGGTCTGTATAAAATCTAATACCATGCTAAAACACACTGCGGTGGTTCGCCCAAGTGGCTGGAGGCGCAAAGCCTCCAAGAAACGTTGCTTTATATGGCTGTTCTATGCCATTGCGTTCTCTGTAAAGATACAGACCAGTTTAGTGCGGTTGGTCTGCTTTTTGATGATGGCTTGCATAATGAACTCCCGAAAGGCTCTGCTCTCAATGCTGTCAATACGGAAGGCTACCGCAATGACGAGTTCAAGACTATACACATCATAGCTGATGCGGTCGTTCTTCCTGACATGACGGCGTACACCCTGCTCTTTCAGAATGCCGTCCTTGAATATAGCCTTAACAGCCTTGCGCACATAGCAGCCGAATACATTATACATGTCGGCAATCTCCTGCATGGTCATCCATACAGTATCGGTCGGCATGGATACCGTTCCGCTCTCGCTGATAGTTATTATCCCTCTGTTCATTTCCCGTCCTCCTTATTTTTATTCTGGTCAGTTTCTTTTGTTTCTCTGCGCTGCATCAGCTTGTCCATGTCCTTGGATATCTTGTCATCGGTGATGACGGCATAGACCTGGGTGCTTCGCAGGTTGGAATGCCCCATCATCTTGGCGATGCTTTCCATTGATATGCCCGAAGTAACCATGTTTACTCCGAATGTATGTCTTGCAACGTGTGCGGTAAGGTTCTCATTTATACCCAAAGCCACACCGAGTGAATGAAATTCAAACCACATGGAATCACGTGAAGAAAGAGGGAAAACAGGTTTGCTATCATCCGCTGTATTGTATAGCGACATTATTTGTTCAGCTATCGGGTGCAAGGGAATGAACGCTTCGTTGTTGGTCTTTGCTCTTTTCTCACGGATGTATTTTCTACCGTCTGCCGTCATCCCGATATGGTGTGGATACAGGTTACGTAAATCGACATAAGCCAAACCTGTAAGGCTGGAGAAAACAAACATTCTTCGTGCCAACTCCAAAGCCTTATCCTCCATAGGAGTCTCCATAATGAGCAGCAAGTCATTTCTGGATATATGTCTACGCTTTGGTGAGCCTTTCTTTTCATATCCGACATCTTCCAATGGATTGAATTTCAGCAGACCTCTGTCAACAGCGATATAAACCAAGCGTTGCAGCCAACAAAGATTATGGTTCGTATTGGATGCACTATACCCTTTGCCAATCAAGAACAACTTATAAGATTTGCCAAATTCCTCAGTCAAATCTTCAAATGCAATGTCATTCATTCCTCGTAACCCGATGAACTCTCGCAAGTTTAGCTGCGATGTCTTAGATTGGCGATAAGAAGATGTTGAGTTAATACGGATAGAGCGCAGCCTAAGGCGTTCACGCTCCTCCTCGCCAGTGGCAAGCAATGTCATCGGGATAGTATTTGCATCAACAATAACATTCTTCAGAATCTCGGCGGTAACGATGCCCTTTTCCTTTGTTGCCTGCTCGTAGGCTTCGTCAATTCTTAGTCTGAACGCTTGCAGTTGTCCGTTCACTCTTGCATTCTTGGCTTCACCTTTTTTCGTGTCCCATTCTTCGGGAGCACAGTAAAGACCTGTTGCTATGGCTGACACTTTGCCGTCAATCGTGATACGGCAAAATATAGATGTGGTTCCGTCTGCCTTTACTCTGCCACGGTTGATATAATAAAACTGCTTGTATGTACTTCTCATTGTTATGTTCCTTTCTTATTTTGTGATAATATTACAGGACAAACTTGAAGTCCTTGTTAGCTTCGATGAACTTGTCCATATCCTCAAATAGCTTTTTCGGGGTGACACGTGCATAGATTTGCGTGGTCTGAATGTTGTTGTGACCAAGCATTCTGCTGATAGTCTCTATCGGAACACCTTCTTCGAGCGTAACGAGCGATGCGAAACTGTGCCGTCCAACATGATAGACCAAATCCATACTTATGCCAGATAGTACTCGGAGACTTTTCATGTTACCTCTCAGCACTCGAAATTCCTGTGGCGGTAAAAGAGTAGGTCTTGTCGGGTCTTTGTATTTCTCCAACATGGCAAGCGCCTCTGGCAGTAACTTCACACGTGCAAGCATCTTGTTCTTCTTTCTGTGGTATTTCAGCCAAAGGCTGCCCTCCTCATCACGAAAGAGGTTTTCTTCCGTGATAGAAACAGTATCGGCATAAGCCGTGCCTGTATAGCAGGCGAAAAGAAAAAGGTCACGGGTCAAAGCCAACGATTTTCTTCGCTCTGGTATTTCGAGGTCACGAATTTTCAGGAAGTCCTCACGTGTCAATGCCTTTGGTGGATTCTCTTTCTTTTGAGGTAGCTTGAAGTGCATGAAATGATAACGCTCGGAGTGTCCTGCCTTGAAAGCTATTCGGCAGGTCTTCTTCAAGATGGCGAGATAGTGGCGGACTGTATCAAGTGCAAGACCTCTCTCGTCCAAGCAAAAGTCCATGTACTCACGGATAAACTGCTCGTCAAGCTCACCGAATGCCACATCGTCAGTTCCATAACGCTTCTTGACGAACAATACCAATGTCAGGCGAGTGTACTGGTAGTTTGGCAGCGTGCCTTTCTTGTAGTCGATGCCGATTCTTGACTCAATGTCCGCAATGATGGCGTCAAGCTGCTTCAACAAGGTCATCTGAGTGTCTGCACTGCATTGAAACAGATCCTTTATCGCCTTTGCGTCAAAATCCGTCTTGCGCTCCACAAGTGACTCGTAGGCTGAGTTTATTGCCAGCAACAGCTTGTCAATCTTGGCGTTCACTTCCACAGCCTCCTTGCTCTTGCCGTCAAGTCTGCTCTCACGTGGATTCCATAACTTTGGCGTACATGACAACTTGCAACCGAACTGCGCCATTGTTCGGTTGAGGGTGATGCGTCCCATGATGGGAGCCTTACCGTTCTTGTCCAATCCGCTCTTTTTGAGGTAGAGCAGCACCTTGAATTTTTCAACTTTCATCTGCTTACTTTTTTAGTTTGCAAAAATAATCAATCAGTAAGCATTCTCCGTCATTGAAAGTTGTGCAGAACAGTGCAACAAACACTGGTGACAAACTATTTGTTTTTTACCTCGTTAGCAGTGTTGGTTTCGGTAACTGACCGCTAACGGTTTGGTAACTGAAATAACTCAATATCCTGCTCGGCTTTGCTTTGCAGCCAATTGGCAGAATTATGAAATATTGCTCATTCTCAACCACTTGCAGTTCATTTCTCTCATCTTCACTTTCCGTTGCTTTTGCTTAATTTGTGCATGTCTCCCGGCACTCGTATGCAACAATCCAAATCGCCTTAGGCACAGACATTTACACGGTTTCAAAGATGCTTACCCATAAGAATGTAAGCACAACACAGATATATGCCGACCTCGTGAACGCAAAGAAAAGAGAGACAGCAAATAAGATTTCTCTTAAATAAATCCATTGCATTCATTTCATGGTGCCCGATATTGAAAAAATGTTCAATATCGGGCTTTTTAGTTAAAGGCTCCTAAAAGTTTTACGTGAGTCACGCGTGACTCACGTGTCTGTTTCTGCAGTTTTTCCTATTTTTGCACCACAAATGATTAATAATACGCAATATGAAACAGTTTAAAAAAGAATTTTTGACACAGCATTTATTGGTTTTGTGTGCAATGTCTATCATTGGTGCACTTGTTCGCAACGAAGCTATGCAATATGGTGTAGACACCTTTAGCTGCAACTTGACGTTCGTTATCTCAACCACCGTACTGATGGTTGTTTATCTCCATGCATTAGATAGTATCGTACGATTGCTTGCCCCATGGTTTAAGCATATCTTTTGTAATACAGTAAACAATACAGAAAGAAAGCGTCTGTCTTCTATTGTCATCAATGAAACAAATACATATGATGAGGGAGAAAAGCTAAATCTGGAAGATGTAACTTTCGTCTATGCAGACGAAGCCTCTTCTTGTATTACAAGCTATGAACAGTTGAGACAGGAAGCATTGGAAGACAAAGCCAAAAAGGAAAAGGTCTTGTTAAACTCAGCTATCGATTATACCAGAAGAACTTTTGCTGCCTACATGAAAGAGGAGCATTTGAACCAACTTTGTGACAACATCGCTATTTTCCAATGTTGTGCCTCTACACACATGAGACATCATTCATTGATTGTTGATAAGGCTATTCGTACTATAGACTTAATGCATTATGCTTGGAATATAGGAAACCTTTTCAAGAAGAAAGGCATTGATACAGCAACCTTTATAAAACAAGTTTTTGCTGATGCGCTGGTTGATGTGGAAATATCCACTATTATAAGGAAGTTAAGAATGGAAGGTACCTGCATCATAGAATTACTACCAAGCTTAGATGTTCAAGGCGGAATCAAGACACATTATTGTTACTGATAAGCATTGAGCGGTTTTTCAGAGGTTATATCTCAGTGATATTTATCTCCATTACATAACTCATTTACTTTGTACCCGAATAATAAAAATGAACAGATATGATAAATGAAAGTATCACCTTTGATAAGTTACCACAAGCGGTATCTTATTTAACAGAACAAGTTATCGAGTTGAAGCAAATGGTATCAGCACTTCAACCTATATCATCAGCAAATAACCATATATTGGTTGAGATTGATGAGGCTGCTATTATTATTATGAAGTCGAAGCCAACCATTTATCGATTGGTTAACCAAGGCATTCTGCCATCCTATAAAAAAGGTAAGAAGCTATATTTCTATAAGGATGAGCTGCTTGCATGGATTGAGAATGGTCGAAAAGCTACCAAGGAGCAGAACCATTCTGAAATGCTAAAAGCCATGCAAGGAGGAATGAAGCGCAAACCCAAGTCAATGTATAATTTTTAACTCTATGCCAAATGACAGCTTTAAATAACAATAAGGAAACTTCCATCAATCCAATGATTATCATGGATAAGGCTATTGATATGAGTACTCGCCTATCAGGAAGCCAGTTTCCCGTAAGCATCTTTCCTGCCAAGATTCAGAGAATCATCAAGGAGGTACACGAATGCCACAGTTTTCCTACCGACTATATATCAGCAGCCATACTCACTGCATTGGCTGTTGGTATCGGCAACACGCACTTGGCACAGATGAAACAAGGTTGGCTTGAAAGTCCTATCTTATACATGGCTCTTATCGGAAGACCAGGAGCCAACAAGAGCCACCCACTTAGCTTCGCTATGAAGCCATTCCTCGATTACGACTATGAGCAAAACAAGTTGTTCGAGGAGCAATACAGTAAGTTTGAGGAAAAAATGTGCATGTCTCGCAAGGAACGCATTGAAAATGGAGAGGATGGATTTCCGCAAGAACCTGTACGCAAACGTTTCTTGGTCTCTGATGTCACACCAGAAGGCTTGAGCTATATTCATGCGCAGAACAAGAGGGGTTTGTGCCTATGGACAGACGAGCTATCTGCATGGTTCAAGAACTTCAACCGCTATAACAATGGTTCAGAGGAACAGTTCTGGCTATCAGTCTTTAGCGCCAAGACAACCATATCAGACAGAAGAAGTTCCAAGAGTTCCATTTTCATTAAACGCCCCTATATCTCAGTAATCGGAACCATCCAAAAGAAAATACTTAGTGAGTTGGCGAAAGGCGAACGCTCCAGCAACGGCTTCATCGATCGCATTTTGTTCGTCATGCCTAACCTTCAGCAGAAAGCGAGATGGAGTGACCGAGAGTTGCCCGATAATATAGAGCGAGATTGGCAAGCCATCATTCAACACCTTATTGATATGGAGTGCCCAATAAATGAGCAACAGGAAATCGAGCCTCATGTCTTATCATTCACTGAAGAAGCTAAGGCAAGGCTCTATGAATGGCAGCATCACTTCTCCGAGCAATGTGACAATGAAACAAATGATACCATTGTCAGCATCTATTGCAAGTTGGAGATATACATCATCCGTTTCTGTCTGATTATTCAATTGGCACGATGGACGTGTGGAGAATGTGATAAGGAAGCCATCGACCTGCTGAGTGTAGAGCGAGCCATCCGATTGACAGATTATTTCAAGAACTCTGCCATATCAGTACAAAATATCCTCAACGAGAATATGCTCACCGCTCAACAACAAGCAATCGTCAACCATCTTCCTGCAACATTCACCACGGCCCAGGCTCATGATGTCGCCAAAGAGAACGACATGAAGTCAAGGACATTGGAAAGATTTCTGAATGATAACATCGGAGTCCTATTTCGCAAAGAGAAGCATGGGGAATATTCAAAGATTAACTCGTGACGGTATTGTCGGTTTTGTCGCTTTTGGCGGTTTTAATACCAAAAGCGACAAAACCGACAGAACCGCCACATAAAAAAGAAATGAAATGAGTACACATAGATTCATATTAGAGCCATACAAAGGCATCGCTACCCGACATACATGTCCAGAATGTCATAAGAAACGTAGCTTCGCCCGATATATTGACACTGAAGGGAAGATTGAGTTTCCTCCTTACGTGGGGCGCTGCAACCATGAGCAAAGTTGTGGTTATCACTTCACTCCCAAGGATTTTTTTGAGAAGAATCCTGAGAAGAATGAGACATTCACAAAGGATGATACTATTTCATATAAGAAGAGAGAAATGCCGAAGCCATTACCCACTTCTTATATAGACGAGAACATCATGCGAAGTTCTCAGAAATGTTATGAGGCAAACAACCTTTTCTTGTTTCTATCTTCTCAATTCGGTGAAACAGCTACTCTTTCTTTGATGGAGAAATATCATGTCGGAACTTCCAAACACTGGACTGGTGCCACGGTATTTTGGCAAGTTGACAATCAAGGCAAGGTGAGAACAGGTAAGGTAATGCTCTATAATCCTGAGACAGGTAAGCGAGTAAAAGAACCATACAGCCATGTTTCATGGGTACACTCGCTTATCCCCCACAAGGATTTCAATCTCTGTCAATGCTTCTTTGGTGAGCATCTTATCAATGTAGCCAAGACCAAGCCTATAGCATTGGTTGAAAGTGAGAAGACAGCCTTGATAGCCTCCTACTATCTTCCTCAATTCTTATGGATAGCAAGTGGTGGTAAGAATGGTTGCTTTAACACGAAGTCGTTATCTGTTCTGAAAAACAGAGATGTGGTCTTATTCCCTGATTTGGGAGCGACAACAGTTTGGCAAGATAAGCTGCCAATGATGCAAGCTCTCGGCATCCGTGCAACGCTTTTCGACTTTTTAGAGCATCAAGCCTGTGAAGAAGATAAAGCTAAAGGCTTGGACATTGCTGATTATTTGCTCAAAATCAAGCCTGCAGAAGCAAAACTTCAAGCCCTCATCAAACAGAATCCTGCCATTCGGAAGTTGATAGATGTCTTCAAACTCGAAATTGTTGACGAGCCTCAACCACGTTTCCGCACTCCTAAAAGTCAACGTGGTTTCAGACTCTGAGATGATTTGAAAAATCGAGGTATCTGACGATAGCAAGTTATGTTTTGAGTTACTCAAAACCTTTCGAGTTACTCTCGAAAGCACTTGCCTATCGGTAGATACCTCTCCAAAGTCGAGTATCTGAATCAACCTATCGGTAAGCAGAGAATTGCATATATGATGACTTACTGTCGTATAGATTCATTGATTTACTGTCGTATATATATGCATGTCATATGATAAAACGTTTTACATGGAATGAGTAGAAAAAGCCAATTTTTTCTTTCTACTATATATGTCATCGATTAATGATTCCTATTCTTGCGACAACTCCCAAGGCATACACCTACTATATGAAGATAAAGGCATTTGCTTGCCATCATACTCTTGTACGATTTGTTTGCGAAATAAAAGTCCAGAGTCATGTTCTTCCCACTTTATGCCCGTCACATAAGCCTTACCTTCTATCATTTTGATACCTATTGTATAATAAATCTTGTACCCATTACCATCACCATATGAAAGAATGAAGTCACTGCGTTCTACAAAATCCGTAGTTTTGTCTTTCCATGGTTTAACCAGCATTTCATATGGTAACCACCCTCCAGTAGGCTCTCCATTGCCTATCACATTATCATAAACCTCCTGTTTATTTTTATACTCAACAAGCAAGAGACGATCAGAGCAAATCGGAGGTATAGGAGCATCTTTCCAACTATCAAAATTAGGAGACAAAATTGCCACCCTAAAATCTTTAGCGAGCTTTAAGCTATCAACTACATCATAATTGGTTGAGATAGCAACTCCATGCCATTTATTAAATTCATCAATACATTGAGGACAATCCTTTATCCATAATGTGTCATTACAAAATACCATGGGAAGTTTGCGTTTGCCAATGGCAGAGATTTTCATTTTTCCACCCTGTTTGGTAAGTGTATATGGTCTTTGAATATGTAGGGAATCTGTTTGCAGATGCACTATATAAACATTCTTGTCATATTTCATCTTTTCCACATACAAAGAACCAAATACACTATCATTAAGGGTATCTATATCGCACCCATATATATCAAAATTCATCCTATTAACGTCAGCAACAATATCATCACAGCAGAAGTTTTTGAGGAATGATACAAAATCGTCTTGCAAAGCTTGACAGTAGGCTTTGCCTTTAGAATCATCGACATTAACTCTTTGAGCATAATAGTCATTACAGCCAACATAAAACTTCCTGAAAAATTCCGCTATGCTGTCATTCTCAGAGGTTTCTGTGCATTGGACTTTTTGATTGCAACCACAAAGGTGCAAAATGACCACCAATAATAAAATTATCTTTTTTACCATATTTTCCACCAAATAATGATTATACACAAATAAATTTCGTGCCATTAAAAGGCACATAAAGTCAAAAATAGATATGTTGCATTTCCAATTGATGGTATTCCAAGAGGAAGAGACGCTGAAACACTTCGGCATTGTTCTGTAGAAAGTGACGCATTGAAGTGAAAGCTCGCATTATTCGAATATTCACCTCAATCGCAGTGTCAGAACGTAAAACACTACTAAGCATAGCGACTCCGTTTTCAGTAAATACGTAAGGCATGTATTTCAAATGTTGTCCGCGTCCTTCGTTTAAGGTCGCAATTTGCGACCTTAAACATTCGTCCTTGGTCAATTGAAACATGAAATCTTCAGGAAATCGTTTAATATTACGTTTTACTTGCTCATTAAGACGCTTTGTTTCAACGCCATAAAGTGTGGCAAGGTCACGGTCAAGCATAACTTGTTGTCCTCTAATGATTTTTATTAGAGGCTCTATATTGTCAACACCAACCAACTGGTCACTTTTTGTGGTCAGTTCGCTGCTCTCCTTTTTTTCTATTTTATCTGTCATATTTATATTCATTTTTCCAATATCACAAATTGTGACTTTGAACATTACCATATTTAACAGCATTCAAAGGTAGTGCTTTTAGCCTTTAAGCTACTATTGCACAAACCCTTTCTTTGAAAAGAACGTAAAATCAATAGTATTATTGCGGTGATTGTAGTTTTATTCACATAAAGCTCTAAAGCAGCCAAAGGAGAACAAGAGCAAGGAAGCAGTGGAGACCAACAAGGACATCGAGCAGTTGTTGCTTTCCATCCAAAAGGCTTTCGATGCGCTTGTGGAAAAGAGAACAGACTTACCTATTCCTACCATTCGGGACGACACTCGTTCGCCAGCCTCATTACGCTGGAGGCAGGTGTGCTGATAAGCTTGAAGAATATACGGCAGTTTTGGGAAATAGAGCCAGCTTGAATTCCATAGCTGGGACATATTGCGGTATGTTACCACCTGATGTTGAAACAACACTCACGTTAAATGCTGATGGTACTTATTGATACAGACATTCAAAGAAAAGCAGAACGAGCAGGAAAGGTTAAAAGGTTCTTTCCAAGTACTTGACGGCAACATATTGATGCTTGTGTATCCCTTTGAGTAAAGACAATATTTTACAAGGAGAAGGATGCTATTTTTGTAAATATCATTTATTTTACCTCTTTAACGGATTTTACGGTTCCTCTTGGATTGGTCTTAAACTCAAGGGCATGGCTTTTTGCGTCTGGTATAGAATAATTACATATAATATATGTCGCATCGGGTTGTAGATGAAACTTCTCATTTTCAATAATACTGTTTCCATAAGTAATAACATAAGCGTCATTAATTCTATTTAGATTTATTGATGATAGACCTACATATCCATCTTTTAATGAAATCTGATATGTAAATAACAAAGAATCATTTTCTAATGTTAAACTTCTTAAGGGCTGATTATCAGAGGATGAAATTAATGCACTTTCAACTCTAATAGAAATTATATTATTTCCACAAGAGATACATAGAAAAATCATTAACAAAAGAAATAATTTATATTTTCCCATATTATTTTGCTTTTATGTTATAACTAAAGAACGAAGATTGATAAAGTTTATTGCTTAGGATTACATCATTTTACAAATAAAAACACTATATGCTTGTGTCGGAAAGTTATATATTCATTTTATGATGGGGTTATGTTCACAAGTTTGAGATTTCATGTAAAAAAGTCCAATTTAGAGCGAGTTATAATATTAAACTCACCCTGAAAGGGATATGCATAGTGTGTTGTATGCATTCCCTTCCAGGGTGATTTTTTTATGGTTCATCCAGAAATTCGATGATTTCTGCTACTTGTTGCCGGGTGTAGAAGTGGGAAAACTTGCCGACGTAGCCCGAACAGAGGCTCTGCTTGAGCTCGGGGCACCGGTTGATCCATCTCACCAGCCGGTTGAGCGCTACCCTGGGGGTAGCGGTGGGAAAGTAGAGCATGGCGAGCTCTGCCTTCCCGTAACTTCTGTCTTCTATCATAGCTTGACAACAATGTCCTGATGCTTGTGCGTCCTTCAAGCGGTGAGCATACTTTTTATAAGGTGAAGGATGCCAACAGCATTGTCATGACAGACTCGGTTGGCAACGAGCCAGAGGGTGAGACTGCAAAGTTCTATGTGTTGAAGAAGAAATCGTAAGATACACACTACGTATAAAAATTCGTGGATAAGCAGATTCTTGTCCACGGATTTTTTATTTATAGGCTGTGACAATTTGAATACAGCTATTCTATTTTATCAATTTATATTGAGATGAAATAGGTTTTTCATTTCCCATAAATTCTGGATATATTTGGCGATAATCAGTAATATCGAGTAATATATCTCCTTTTATTAGAAACCGTGGAGTATTGATGTCACTGTTTTTATAGAATCATTTAAATTCTCTATGTTCAGCTTTCCTTTTTCAACAGTACAATCTAAAGAAGGAGTAAACATAAGAGTATCACCTTTTGTTTCCCATATACCAATGGTGATTATATGCATTACTGGTGAATAAATCTCAAATGTTTTACCGATTTTTTTTGTGTAATAAACATTGGACTAGACACGCCATTATCTATACTTTCATATATGCTAAAGAAAGCATTACTTTGGTGCGTTGTTGAGCAACTACAGACGATAATAATCGTTATGATGATAAAAATCACCCTAATATATATTTTTTTCATTATTTATTTGGATTATATTTCGATTTTCTATGTATTTTATGCGAATCAACTTCATGGATAGTTTTCTATCCATGAAGTTGTATTAGTGAATATAGTTCATTTTTACAAAATATATCTTATATACATCAGATTTGTTTATTTGAGAATATTGTGGAGTGGCAGAATTTATATATATAATCGTATCCCCATCGTCAAATTTCCCAAATTGATCTATAATGTCATTATGATAGACAATTTCATTCCATTCATTCATTCCTCCAACCTTCCATGTTCCTACAGTATCAGCCATAAAAGGTACAGAAATATTCAGTGAAAAAGTTTTATCGGCATTAAATGTTAATATTAAGCCTTTATACTTTTCAACTTTCTTTTTGTATATCCCCAAATTCGTGCGATGTATATCTAATTTATATTTCCCTACAATACATCTCTCCCTACCCTTTTTATAATAATAATCAGATATGCACCAATACAGTGCATATCCAACTATTAAAGATATAAATATAATTACAAACCTCTTCATTTTGGATTCTTTATTATCTGTCATATTTATATTCATTTTCAAAATCACAAATTGTGACCTTAAACGTGTTGTTACTTATTATTGCATTCAAAGGTAGTGCTTTGAGCCTTTAAGCCACTATTGCACAACCCTTTTTTTTTGAAAAGAACGTAAAATTAATAGTTTTATTGCTATGATTGTAGTTTTATTAACATAAAGCTCTAAAGCAGCCAAAGGAGAACAAGAGCAAGGAAGCCGTGGAGACCAACAAGGACATCGAGCAGTTGTTGCTTTCCATCCAAAAGGCTTTCGATGTGCTTGTGGAAAAGAGAACGGGCTTACCTGTTCCTACCATTCGTGACGACACTCGTTCGCCAGCCTCATTACGCTGGAGGCAGGTGTGCTGATAAGCTTGAAGAATATACGGCAGTTTTGGGAAATAGAGCCAGCTTGGATTCTATTACTGGAACATATTACGGTGTATTACCGTCTGATGTTGAAACAACACTCACGGTAAATGCTGATGGTACCTATTTGTTGATACAGTCATACAATGAAAAGTAGAACAAACAGGAAAGGTTAAGAGGAACTTTCCAAGTGCTTGACTACAACATCCTGATGCTTGTGCATCCTTCAAGTGGTGAGCATACCTTCTACAAGGTGAAGGATGCCAACCATATTATTCTGATAGATTCGTTTGGCAATGAACCCCAAATAGAGGAAAGAAAGAATTACATTCTGAGGAAGGAAAGATAAAATGCAAATAAACTGTGTTAAACTATAATGTTATAGCCTAACCCAGTTTATATTACACTACCTCAAAAATGGGCTATGTTTTTACGTTTACCCAATTAAATCCTTGATATTTTTTGATTGTTTTGTTAATCTAATCAGAACTGACTTAGCTAAATTATCATCTAATGAATTGTATCTATTGATTAAAAAATCCTTCAATACAGAGAAGCTAATAGTCTCACCACAATCCTCAAATATCAGTTCTTTTTTATTAAAATGGATTATTGAATTTATAAAATTTGATTTTCTTTTTCCTATTATTTTAAATATATGCCCACTTTGGTCAACATATTTTTGATTATTGTAGTATTCTTCAAAGATACTATTATCGCCAGGATAATCCCATAAGTCTCCAATATGGGTTTCTTCCAAATCCTGTGAACTTAAATTACTTAAGGAAATATTAAGTATAGGGAATTGTATTGACATAATTAAAATATTATTATGAGGGTGTGTCATAAGTCTGTGACGCACCCTTTTTTATTTTAGCTTTTACAACTTAATCATCATAATAACTTAATGGTCTGTTAAAAGATGGGAAATTTTTAAAATAGTAAATTTTAATTTTTGTTCCTATTTTATCACTCTCCCCCTCTTTGATTAAAGAATTTCCTGTATAAAATTTTCCATTTAAACTAAATTCATACATATAACAACTTTCAGTCCATCTATGAACCCATGATGATGTGTTTGATGTTATTATCGCTTCAGTTTGTTCACCGCAATGTTCTAAAACAACAGACAAAATAGGAGATGCAAGCGCATAAATAAAAACACATACACAAATTGTAAAATAGACATTTGCAACAGTAATTTTACTGCAAATACCTTTTTTCCTATTTTGGGATCTATTTCTTCTTCTGTTCATTTCGACTATTATTGTTTTTATAATATTCTATAATTTGAATTGCCTTTTTTATTGGACAGTAGTGAATTATGATAAATCGAGTTACTTCATTAAAATTGATTTATTATTGCTGCCATAGCCGATAATCTTGACATCTACTTTTGAATGGATTAAAGTTGGTGAACCTTGTATCTTGTATTGGAAGTAGATTGTATCTATTTTCTCTGTTGTGGCTATTTTAAGAGTTTTAACTTCGTCGAATATATCCAATGTTATCTTTTTGAATTTTTTATTGTCGCAAGCAACCACTTTTTTTTTAACAATATATCCTCGTTGGTCTGTCGTGTATTCAACAGCAACGTATGCCTCCAAATTATTTTTTTGAAACTCAATAGGATATTTACACTTTTTTTCCAATTCGTTTATGAACAACTCTCTATTTCTATAGCCAGGATTACCTGAGCTTACTTGGCGTACACCAAATAGTTGCGGAGATGTTCCCACAAGAGACACATTAGTATTGGAGTTGCATGAACCAAATACTACCAAAACTGTCAATAATATAATACCTACTAATTCCTTCATCTTTATTCTATATGATTTTATCTATGACTCCACTTTAAAAGTGGATTAAATTTGAATTAAACATATGCCTTGGAAAGCCTTTATGCAATCCTCGGCGTTAACTAACTCTGACAACCAGTTGGCGAACGAGTTGTTTATGCAACGTGAAAATGCCTCCTGTAGCCCAAATATAGCCCCAAAGTGGGGCGATTCGCTCTTTGAACTATTTTGTTGCCATCTTGGAGAAACCAAACCACTTTTTGCCTAAGTCCTTAATGGATGCACCTATGTGATATACACAGTTCGCTGCTCTCTTTTTTTTCGATTTTATCTGTCATATTTATATTCATTTTTCCAAAATCACAAATTGTGACTTTGAACATTACCATATTTAACAGCATTCAAAGGTAGTGCTTTTAGCCTTTAAGCTACTATTGCACAACCCCTTTCTTTGAAAAGAACGTAAAATCAATAGTTTTATTGCTATGATTGTACTTTTATTAATCGCTTCACTCGTTGTACGGTATTTACCCCTTAAACAGATGATTTCCCGACAACAGGAGTCGATAACATTACAATAAGCCCACAAAAGGAAGACCAGATATATGATTTGTCTGGAAAAAAGGTAACAAGCATAGAGAACGGACGCATATATATTATTAATGAGAAAAAGGTAATATCTACAACTCATTAAAAAGAAAAATATTAGAAAGGAATTATGGAAAGCGATATTTGCCCATAATTCCTTTTATTTTTATATGCCCCCACCAACTCCAATTGGATATAATCAAAACGGTACGACCGGTTTCCAGAAATCGCTAATTTGATTTAGTTTCAAGTTTCTCTTCCAAACATTAGCTTTAATAAAATGCTCTTCATAAACAGCCCTGTCTCGCTCTGGATAAATGTTCCCTTTCCAATATTGTCTCAATTCGGCAACCTTAATGAGATGTCCATTGGTGCATACATATTTTGCATATTCGTTCTCTGCGGAAGAAACATACACTCTTGAAAGAATACACTTGTATTTGTCGCTGATTTTGGGGTTTGGAATATCTTTGAATTCTTCAATTTTGTCATAATGTTCAGTATTAGGATTCCAAACACATGCATCAAAATGTTTAGTGCCAGAAGCACCAAAGCTACCCAAATAAAACAGCACATCTTCTTTTATACCGTCAAAATTCAAGTCAGTCAACAGACAACTATCAATACGTTCTTCATTTGGTACAAGATCATCATCTTCAGGATATTTGTATCCGAAGCGATGAATGGTCTTGTCGCCACGTTTTATAATCACTCCATAATCAACATCGTCAACCTCATGCTCAATCATAAGGCTTAGAGTGTCGTCATTACTTCTCATAGAAGAATCAGAAGTTGCTTCTTTCTGTGGAACACATTTCGTTTTATTCTTATTGCATCCCCATACTACAAAAAAACTACAAAAAATGAGTAGAATAAAAACTATCTTTTTCATACTTCTTTTTATTTTTATTGCGACAAAGATATAAACCGCTTCCTTCCTGACTGTAATCGGAATGAGATATTATCACGTTCCAATTGCGCACAGGTCGAAAGTGTGGCTATCATTATCGGGGCAAAGAGGGACGGATGTCCCTCTTCGTCCAATAATATAAGCTGTTCATTTTGAATGTAGAGGTTAATGCCACAATGTTGCAATTTATTCAGATATAAATGTAACTTACTTCTATCAATTATTTGTCCGGCTCCAATTCCTCTATTGCGCAAATGGCATGTAGCTCAACTTTCTTAATCTTAGGATATGCCGTTTTATAATAACCTGTCACATCTTTGACTATACTTTTTTGGTCATAGTAAAATGTAGCCAAAACGACTTCCGTATAATTACCAATAGGTAATAAATGCCAAACTTCGGAGTTATCAGCATTTGGTTGAATCTTAAGAATTCCATCCATGCGGACATTTCCTTTATCATCTGTAATGGTTAGTCTCTTGGTTGCATAAGGGCCAGAAGGAATATAAACACGAGTACGTATTGTATAATATTTATTGTATGAGTCTTTCTCTATGGCATCAGCTGCAATAGTTGCAGAATCCTCAGAAGAAACACCTTCAACAAAACATTTTCTATCTACCACATACATTGTTCTACTAAGTTCCCAAAGAGTCGTCCAATCTTTTACTTCAACCTTTAATACAGCAGTATTTCCATCGGAATCGGTTATGGTGATAGTGGTATTTCCTACAGAAACACCACTTACATAGATTTCTTTCTCTGCTTCATTTGTTGAGCACGAGACTTTGGCTATACTTTCATCGGAAGATGTTGCTGATATTTTGCCTTTAGCTCCATTTACATTAACTTTGCTGCTACTTTCCGTATAGGTGGTAAGAGAGGTAATCACAATCTTTTTACCAGTATTTATGTCACCAATGATTTCGTCTTGTGTGAGTTGAATACCACAGTCATCATCACCACAGCTTGCCAAAGATAGCAAAGCGGTTAATGCAATAAGAATCATTTTAATTTTCATACATTTCTTCAATATTAAAGGGTTATAACTATTCAATAAACGCAAAAGTAATCAAAAACTTGCATGAGATTTCAAGATTATTTTATTCCTTGTGTTATTTCATCAATACAGGCTTATTATCGTAGCCGTTCATCTTGTTTGTCACTATTGTCGTTCCAAATAACCTCTGGTTCATGTACAGTTTGCAATGGTACTTTAACAATAGAGTCAGAAGCCACTTTCTCATAGTCATTTGGTGAGTGATTGGTTTGCTCTACAAAGGTTTTCTTCTTGGAGAGACAGGCATGACGGAGCTTACTTTGTTCTACACTCTTGAATGGTGGCAGTAGGCATTTCGTAACAGTGTCAAAGACGTTATCCAAGATTCTAAGACAATTGGTTGCAAGCCTAAGTAATGCGATATGCGCTTGCGTATCTTGTCTGCTTTCAGATTATGTAAACCATGTTCACATTGCCCATTGTCTGCAACTCATTGACTGTGATACATGAAGTGGTGCGATTAAAATTATCGAAAAAAGCAACTGTGGAATAATATTTTTTAAGATAATAGTTTGCTCTAATCCAATATAAATCTGTATCTTTGCAACCAGATAAGCGTTCTGTAACACAAGAAACGGAAGAGGCTGAGAAACAATGCATTGCATTTGTTTCCAGAATCTTACAAAAAAAGGCTAAAAGGAACGGTACAACTTTATCGCTAACAGACTGAGAATAAGCATATTACATTTGTTGTTCATTTTCTCTGCACTTGTAAAAAGGGTAGTTGTACCGTTTAAAAGATAAAAGCTTAACTATCAGCAACATCCACATGTTGCATCGGGAAATAATTTTGCTGTTTTTTAATATATAGCAAATATCAAGAAATGGATTATTATGTTAAGAGATAAACTTGTTGAGATTGCCTTGCAATGGCAATCAAAATATGGTGTTGCGCCACAGATTACTTCTGTTATATCTGAATTTGATGCAGCGATGTTAGTTGGAATGTCAGAAAGTGATTATTCTGATTACATGCAGGATAAAACCGCAGTAAGTAAAGGTGCAGATTTTGTTTTTAATCATCAAAGATACCAGGTAAAAGCAAATAGACCAAGTGGTAAGCCCGGAAGTAAAGTCACAATGGTTCCTAAAGCAACGAATTATCTTTGGGATAAACTCATTTGGATTCTATATGACCAACATTATGTAATGCTAGAAGCTTGGGAATGGGATGTTGAAGACTATAAATTAGAATTTGATGACAAAAAAAGAATTTCTCCCAACGATTATAGAAAAGGGAAATGCCTATTCACAAAGATAGAAGACAAAGTTTAAAGCCGCTACAAGAAATATATGGATTTACATAGGGGGATGCATCTGATAAAAAATGCATCCCACCGTATTTCCATCCTTATCCTTTATTGCCAAATTAATCTTTATTTTAATAAGTTTCTTCCTCCTGTATCTTCAAGAATTTTCATCTGCTGAATGGCAATCTGATTGAGTTTGATAAGTCGCTCAGACTGCGCCATACCATCATTGATAAATACAGCGTTGAGATTCTCCATATTTGAGAGACAGATAAGTTCATTAATACTGGCATAGTCACGAATGTTGCCTTTCTTGTCGGGATTCTGCTCACGCCATTGTTTCGCAGTCATGCCGAACATGGCTATGTTGAGTACATCCGCTTCATCAGCATATTTCATGGCAGCTTGCTCACGAGTCACTTCCGCAGGAATGAGATTTACTTTGATAGCATCCGTGTGAATGCGATAGTTTATCTTTGATAGTTCCCGCTTGGCAGACCATGACAATTGTTTCTGCTCATCAGCTTTAAGACGTTGATACTCTTTTACCAACAAAAGTTGGAAACGAGGACTAATCCACATTCCAAAGTGGTACGCAATGTCTCGATGAGCATAAGTTCCACCATATCGGCCAGCTTTTGCCATGATGCCTATTGCACCTGTTCTTTGAATCCATGCCTTTACAGAAAGTACGAAGTTGTTGCTTCCTGCTGCATTTTTAATTGTATCGAATTCGGTACAATTAAAATTCGGATTATATAGCTTTTCCCATTCACCGAGGTATTCTATTGTACTTTTGAGGCTCATCCATCTGAAAATAATATGCTCTTGCATTTGGCTATGTGCCATATCTGTCAGAGAGATATAATCCTCATTTTGAACATTAACAACAGATATTTCTGTATTTTCAACTTTTATCTTTGCCATAATCCTTAGTTTTTAGATAATACAAATCGGTGGTTACATATTGATAACCAACACGACTTTTATTCGATTAATATCTTTTATCTATTTTAATTGCTATCAGCAAAGATAATTGAAAATTTTGAAAACAGACTTACTTTGCAGCAATTTTATTATTATTTAGCATATCATTTAGCCAAAAATCCAAGAGAGAGCTATACTATCAGCAACATTCACATGTTGCATCGGAAAATAAGTATAAATAGGGAACGCAGCGCGTTCCCTATCTGTTAGCCCCACTCCTTCTTCACATTAAAGCAGGGACAGGCTTTGTTGGCAAATTCATTATGACCATGAATCGTGGCTAATGGATATTCCTCCTTCAGCTGCTCGATGAGGGCATGAATTAAAGAGCAAAATCGGCTATTCATGGGCTAAAAACGCGTTTTGGTAATCGGGAAACTCAGATTTTTCCGTTTTTCATCGCTGAAAACAGGTATTGGAAAAATGCATAAAAAGCGGATTCAAGTATCTTAAATGTAAATATATATTTTATTCATAATCCAACATGCGGACTTCTCTTCACATACGAAATATACATACTAAATAGTTGTATAACAACAAGTTACCACTTTTCGCCTCAGTATTGTTATTATGTAGTTTCTAGCTTTTCGGACTATTGCTACGTCAATATTTTGTTAATTGATAGCAAAGATAATAAAAAGTTGGCAAACCAAAGAATTTTATCACGTTATTTAACGGAAAAATGCAAAATATGGGGGTTAGGAAGGTATTTTACCCCCTCTAGTATGGGCAAAAAATGCCCCTCCTCGGACTCGAAATCATGCTCCAAAGGTAGGTATTTTTGACAAAAATAGAAGAAATGACAGGTAGAAAAAGGGCAAAAGAAGAACAATAAGGTACAAATATGAGCCTGATGAATGTAGATTATTTTATACATACACAATTATAGCAAGACTACACACAAATCATATATAACATTAATAGCCAACACTTTAGCGCATCTAACAATTTATTATCTCCCATCACTATGAAGATTATATTCCGGTCATTTTCGGTCATGGTCATTTCCGGTCATTTTCGTTTCGGGGGAGAAAAGGTCATCTATAGTATAATATAAATAATATTTATATTTACTATAGCTCAAAATGACCCAACTCATTTTGAAAATGACCGAAAATGACCATGACCGGAAATGACCGCTTTTGCCTTTCTTTGTTCTCCATTGTATTTTTTCTGCGTTTTTCTGTTATTTGCAATAAAGTTCAGATAGAAAATCAATAGAACTTATTGTATTACAGCTACTTATAGCCTTTCTCGCATAGAAAGTTAGGGTGAAAGCTTGTATTCTGCCCAAAAATGTTGTATCTTTGCACCGGCAATCGAAAGAACAGCCTTTTATGCCTTGCTCGGGTCTTCTATTAAGACCAACACGGGTCATAAATGATGGCAGGCGCCGGTCATCAATGAAGACCCCGAAAACGGCAAGAACGGGGCGTTCTGGGGAGTTGCAAAACAAAGGACTCTAAACATACTACAAACAACTATGATTAATTACAGCATCGTAATGCGTAGCGTGAACGCAAATCTTCTGGAAATCAACCAGGCGAAGTCACGCATCAACCAGGCAAAGAAGGAGGGTACAACCCCTGACCCAAAGGACCTGGAACTCGTGAAGACTGAGAAGCAGAATGCTTTCGCCATCTCACAGTACACTGACATCATGACCATCGAGAAGTTTGCCAAGCACATCACTTCACATGGTAGCGTTTATTCGAGAGCTGACATCAGCGCCATCCTCTACATCGCCGTAGACTGCATGCGTGAGATGTTGCTCGAGGGCAAGAAAATCCGTCTGGGCGATCTTGGTGATTTCTCTCTCCTTCTCACCTCAAAGGGTGCCGAGGATGCCGACAAGTTCACCTCGCAGAACATCACCGGCGTGAAGGTTCAGTGGGAGCCTGGTCAGGAGTTCAAGAACCTTCGCGATGACGCCGAGTTTAACCTCGTAGCCAGCCGCAGTGCTCAGGCAGCCGTTATCAAGGCGATTAAGGAGGGTAAGACCAACGTTGACCTCAACGCGCCAACTACTCCGGATAATACGCCAGGCGGTTCTACCCCAGGTGGTTCAAACACCGGTCAGACCGGCAGCGATGGTCAAGGCTCTGAATCAGGCGGCGGTACTACCGGCAAGGACGATACTGGCGACGGCCTTGAATAGCCCAAGGATAGACTGGCTAGGGTGCTAGCCCCTAGCCCAGCCTATCCGCCCACAAAAAGTAAACATGAAACACTAAACATTAAACACTAAAAAAGATGAAAGCGAACACTTGGAAAACAATTCTTCAGATAGCCATCAGCATACTGACCGCTATCGCTACTACGCTCGGAGTTACGAGCTGCATGGGATAAAGAACATGGAGTCCACCTTTTATAATAAGCAGACTCATCCATAAAAATGAAAATCGACCGCTCACCTCAGAGATATTCCCCGAGGAGAGCGGTCTTTTTCGTTTCTGCCGAGAATTGTATCACCAGCTTCTTCATAACCATTTACACCAACAGCTAAAACTTCCTTATAAGACTCTGCATAGTTAAGTATGGCAGATGTTTACAACTATCCATTTACCACTTTTTCTACCGCCTTCACGTTTCAAGATTCCCTTGGCTTGAAGAGCAGCAATATCTCTTTCAATAGTACGTGTCGTTACAGTTTTCTTTCCCGACATTCTCTGCGCCAATTCCGGAATCGTTATTTCCGGATGAAGTTTAACAACTGAAATGATATTCTGCTGACGTTCAGAAAGTTCAATCAGTTTTTCTTTCCCGACATTTTTTAAGTTTTTCCCGACATTTATCACGACATCATCATCCATAGATCTTTCATACTGTTCTATCTCAGCCTTAAGATTTTTGATATGTTCTTGAAGCATGAAAGACTGGAATGGTAACATCGACTCTTCTTCTCGAGATGCATTAAGAGCTTCAATATAAGCTGCCTTATCATCAGTCATTACCTTTGTCGGAACAAGATTAAATTCAAACTGAAGGTGGTTCATGATGAGACGCGACATTCTGCCATTTCCATTTTCCAATACCTAAATCCGGTCATTTTCGGTCACGGTCATTAAGGTCATTAAGGATTTCAGATTATCAAAATAGCCCTCTATCTTATAAAATAAGGTTAAATCAAGTTCGTGCAGCGAACAAAATCCATCCATAAAATCACTTTTCTGAATATTTTTTGTATTTTTGCAGAAATAAAATGCGCCAACATGGGGTTTGAGCATGGCTTATCTCCCTAGATTACAGGCGCATCATTATCAAATGATTAGAGCATGAAGAAGATATTATTCCTACACGGATTCTTCGCCACGGGCAGCTGTCCGATGGCGAGGGCCTTGAAAGAGGCGTTTGAGGGGACGGCGGTGGTGTTGACTCCCGACCTCCCTTTACACCCCAAGGAGGCACTGAAGGAGATTCGCTCCATCATCGACCGGGAACAGCCCGACTTGCTTCTGGGCAACAGTTGCGGCTCTTTCCTCGCCCAGATGCTGGCTCCGGTGGTGGGCATTCCTGCCCTGCTGGGCAATCCGTATTTCATGATGACGGAGTTTCTGAAGGAGCGAATCGGCGAGCATGAATACAAGGCGCCGAGAAGGGACGGCAATCAGCGGCTGGTGATTGACGAGGCGCTGATTGAGGAGTTTGCGGAACTGGAAGCCGTGCAGTTCGATCATTGCAACCCCTATTATAAGGATCGTGTGTGGGGACTTTTTGGTGAGCAGGACACCCTGGCTCACTTCTCCCCTCTCTTCCTGCAGCATTACAATCAAGCCTTCCATTTCCCTGGCGGTCATACGCCTACAGAGCAGGAGGTGAAGACCTGGTACGCTCCCCTTGCCCAGAAAATGCTGATGGAGTTTTCTACAAAGGAAGAAAGATATTTCCAGCACTTTAAGGGCGGCAAATATAAATTCATCCATTCTGCCTTCGACTCCGAGACTCAGGAGCGCATGGTGGTTTATCAGGCTCTCTATGGAGACCAAGCCTATTGGGTAAGACCAGAAAAGATGTTCTTCGGGAAAGTTACAAGGGACGGCAGAACTTTCAATCGTTTCACGGAAATAGACAGATAATTATGGAGACATTCAATAATGTAATAAACAGTGGCCAGCTTGTTCTGGTCGATTTCTTTGCTACTTGGTGCCAACCTTGCAAGGCGATGCACCCCATTCTGGAGCAGGTGAAGAGTGTGTTGGGCGACCGCATCCGAATCATCAAGGTGGATGTGGACAAGTACGGCGTAACAGCAAGCCAATACCGTATCCAATCCGTGCCTACGCTGATGCTCTTCCGCAACGGAGAAGTATTGTGGCGCACAAGCGGTGTGGTAGATAAAGCCGAACTTCTGGCTACGCTTGATCCATTCTTGATATAACAGATGAAAAGAATAAAGGAGTAAAATAGGAAAATGAGCATGAATACATTACATAGTTACCTCGCCTACTATCTCCTTGCTATCAATGCAGTTGCATTCATCGTGTATGGCATTGATAAGTACAAGGCAAAGAAAGCCAAATGGCGCATTCCGGAAGTAACGCTTTTATTGCTGGCTGTCATTGGAGGAAGCGTCGGGGCATGGATGGGAATGAAAGTCTGGCACCATAAGACGATGCACAAGAAATTCAAATACGGCATTCCTGCCATTCTGCTGATACAGATTGCGCTGATGGCGTATTTGCACATGAATCTTTGGAAACAAATAGTTTGAAGAAAATTATGGCAATGACAATTGATACAACAAACCTCTGTTCGCATCTTCAAAAGAAGTTGTTTGAACCTGAGGGAGTATATTATCCTATCTGGCAAGCCATGCAGAATGATGAGGAGTTGACTGCCGTGGTTCGCTCACGACAGCTTCATATTTATCGTAATGGTAAAAAGATTCTCATTCTCGCTGGCAAGGCTCAGCCGAAGATTATCAGAGAGGATAAACTGAACGAATTGATTAAGAAAATAATATAAATGATTAAGAAAGAAGAAGTTATATCTTTTGTATGGCAGCATATTCTGCTGCTCGTTTCGCTCTATGTAATGACTTTCGGAGTCGCAGCATGTGTGCGAAGTCAGTTAGGTTCAAGCGTTATTTCCACCATCCCTTACGTGATGGCTTCGGCAGGTAAGATGCTTGATTACATCCCAGGATGGACTATCGGCGGCTACACCATCATGATGAATGCGATCTTCGTGGTGCTGCAGATTCTGATTCTGAGAAGAAACTTCGAGTGGGTGCAACTCTTCCAGCTCGCAATCGGCTTTATCTTCGGAATGTTCATAGACCTCAATATGGTGCTTACACAGTGGATGATTTCAGAAAATATCCTGGTCAATGCCCTTGTGCAGATTGCCGGTTGCACCATCCTCGGTTTCGGAATTGCCATGGAGGTGAAGTGCGGCTCAGTAACCATGCCTGGCGAGGGCATTTCCATCGCCATTCACAAGGTTACCGGCTGGCCTTTCCCTAAAGCCAAGATTCGGGTGGACATCACGCTCGTGGTCTTGGCCGTCTTGTTCTGTTTCCTGCTTCTCGGTTCATGGAAATGGGAGATCGTGGGCATCGGAACGCTCTTCGCCATGGTCTATGTAGGTGTTACAGTTCGCCTATTCAACAAACATCTTGCATGGTTCGACCGCCTGCTCCACTATCGTCCAGGTTGCCGAAGATATGTTTACGGACTTGCCCGATACATAAAAAGACAGATGTAAGTTTTTCTAAATATGAATAAAAATGGAAACAGAAAGAATTTTAGCTTGTGGGTGGTGACAAGGATATGGTTAAAGTGTTTAAGTACAAAGGATAAAAATAAATCTCTGTTCACATCTTCAAAAGAAGTTGTTTGAACCAGATGGAGTACATTATCCTATCTGGCAAGGCTCAGCCGAAGATGCAATTCTGATGTGGGCAATGAGAAAGCTATGGAATAGGAGCACTATTCAGACTCGGAGTATGTAGTCTGATTTCTGCATCAATGTTTAACGGTCTGACTAAGCGACTTGTTAAAATAGTCAAAAATAGAACAGAAAAACAAATAAAAGTTCGTTTTCTATTCCAATTTTTACTATTTTTGCACCATGATAATGGATTTAGAACATATAGGTAACATACCAGTCAGTACTTCAGCTATAGCTTCATTGTTTACAAATATTGAAGCAGGGAATCAGAAAGTACGCAGTCTTGAGGCGGCTCATAAAATTATCCGACTCAAGAAGGGGCTTTATGTGGTAGCCCCAAATGTGTCTCGTGTTGCTCTATCCACAGAACTGATAGCCAATCATCTTTATGCCCCTTCGTATGTGTCAATGCAGACAGCATTACGTTATTATGGATTAATACCAGAAGCTGTTTACACTACTCAGTCTATGACACTAAAGCACTCCCGTAGTTTTGATACTCCTGTCGGGCGTTTTGAGTATAAGAACATGTCAAGAGAAGCCTTTTCAATAGGGATTACAAGCATCAACATGCAGAGTTACGCCTTTCTGATGGCAACACCAGAAAAAGCGCTCTGTGACTTAATCGCAAATTCTCCGAAGGTTAATTTACGTTACCAGAAGGATGTAGAGAACTATCTGGAGGAGGACATCCGAATGGAAATAGATGATTTCAGAAATATGGACATAAGTATATTTGAACGATATGCTCAGGTTGGAAAAAAGTCTAAATCCATAGAAACTCTAATTAAATATTTAAGGAAATGAACACAAACGAGATATTCAATCAAATGCTTTCGAGCTATGACATAACGACCGAGCTGCAAAAGCGCAATGCTATCTTTGAAGTCAACCAGCAGATTATTCTTTCTGGTCTTTACAATGGTGGCTTTTTCAACGAGGCAGCTTTCTATGGTGGAACATGTCTACGTATATTCCATGGATTGCATCGTTTCTCTGAGGATATGGATTTTTCCCTGCTTGCTCCGAATGAAAACTTTGATTTTACACATTATTTTCAGCCCATCATTGACCAATTCGCTATGGTAGGTAGAGAGGTTGAAATCAGAAAGAAGGACAAAAAGAACTTTGGAAAAGTGGAGTCTGCCTTTCTGAAAGACAACACAGATGTATATGACATTACATTCCAAACTGAGAAATCTGTCAAGATCAAGATTGAAGTTGATACTCAACCTCCTTTGAAATTCCAAACAGAACAGAAGTTGCTTCTGCTCCCCCAATCTTTCATGACACGATGTTTCACTTTGCCAGCCCTCTTTGCAGGAAAGATGCATGCACTGGTGTATCGTGCCTGGAAGAACAGAGTCAAGGGACGTGATTGGTATGACTTCGAATGGTATGTTCGCCACAATGTTCCTCTTGACTTTACTCACTTGTGCGAAAGAGCCTTACAGTTCAATCACGAAGAGCTTGACAAGGAGACGTTCCTTCAAAAACTGAATGAAAGACTTGCCACGGCAGACATGAATCAAATAAAGGCAGACGTATTGCCTTTTGTCAGGAATCCCAAAGAGTTGGATATTTGGTCGAATGACTATTTTATGGAACTTGCAAAAATGATCAGATTTGAATGAAAGAAACATTTAGAAAACATCTGGGTAGACCATTTTACAGGCAATCCTGCATCGGGAAGAGTCATGGAGAAATGCGGTTTCTCTGACACCGGAATGCTGAACAGATGCAGCCAGCTTGTGGGTGGCGACAAGGATATTGTCAAAGTGTTTAAGTACACAGGATAAAATATAAAATGAACATGAATTTTCCAGAAATATATTCAGCAACAGGCATGATGGAGCTGATTCAGAAAATCGGCTTCCTCCCCCTCCTCGACAGCGGCATTGAAGGATTCTCTGCCGAAGACATCGTGGCGGAGGATTGCGGTTACGTAAGACTTCCTGAAGGCGGTTGGGACTGGCCATTATGGAAATGGAAGGGCGAGATTGTGCAGGAAATGCCGTGTATGTACGGAAAGTTCTTCAACAAGAAAGCGGGATTCATCAGCCAGGAATGGTGGCCGGACTTCTGTAACTATAGAAGAAGCAAATACCCCCGTCCGGATGAATAATCGATAGAAGGAGCCATTCTCTGCACGCTTCAATCTACCGGCAGTCTCATCACAAGAGAACTTCGCGCAGCCTGCGGTTTCACGGGCAAGGGAATGAGAAGCAAGTTTGACGGTTATCTCACCCGACTGGAAATGGCAACTTACATCGTGACCGAGGATTTCATCTATCCTCGTGACAAGCACAATCACGAATATGGCTGGGGTTGGTCGCTGCTTAATACTCCCGAAGATCTCTATGGCAGGGAGGTTTGCCAATGCAACCGAACTCCCGAAGAGTCTTATCAGAGGATTTTCGAGCATCTGAAAGAAATCCTGCCTGATACCTCGGATAAACAGATCATTAAATTAATAGGATAAAAATAATCAAAATAATTAGGATAAAAATGAGAAAGGAATCAAGAGCAATGGATAGTGGGTGGGCATTGGAAGTAATGCACAAGGCTCCGTATATAACTGTCAGTTTTATTGACGAAGACGGCAATCCTTACGGTTTACCTCTTTCGCTCGCATCTGATGATGATGTGAACTGGTATTTTCATGGTGCCTTGGAAGGCAAGAAATTGGAGGCAATCAAGGCTCATCCCGAGGTCTGCCTTTCAGCCGTAACCCGTTGTGCGCCTACGGTTGGTCCGAAGGACGGCAGTTTCACCCTGCAGTTCAAATCAGCCATTGCATTCGGCAAGGCAGAAATCGTGTCAGATGAAGCAGAGAAGATTCATGGTCTCCGACTAATCTGTGAACGCTTTCTTCCTCAACACATGGATGCTTTCGACCAGAGCATCGCCCGTTCCCTATCACGCACGGCTGTTGTTCGCATCACGCTCACTGAGCCTCCAACCGGAAAGCGCAAACAATATGATAAGGAAGGCGTGGAAATGAAATATGGCAGAATGGAATAAAGAGGCAATTGCTCCTTCTATGTTGCATTATAAAACAAAGAATTTATGACTTCACTTCAAGAAAGACTGTTCGCCATGCAGGATAAGCAGTATGCTGCTTTCCAGGCTAAACTGACACCGGGAGTGCCTATGGAAAGTTTCATAGGCATTCGTGTGCCTGTGCTCCGCAAGTTCGCAAAAGAATTTACAAAGGAGTCAGAATGCAAAGATTTCCTTCATCAGCTTCCTCACGAATACTACGACGAGAACATGCTTCACGGACTCCTCATTTCCGAGGTGAAGGACTACGAGGAATGCATTCGTCTTACAGACAGATTCCTGCCTTTCGTGGACAACTGGGCAGTGTGCGACATCATGTCTCCGAAGGTGTTTGCCAAACACAAGAAGGAGCTGTTAACGAAAATCAAGACTTGGAGTAAATCATCACACGTTTATACTTGTCGCTTTGGAATAGAGGTGCTTATGTCTCATTATCTGGATAAAGACTTCAAGGCAGAATATCTTGAAATTCCTGCATCAGTAAGGAGCGAAGAGTATTACGTAAAAATGATGATAGCCTGGTTCTTCGCCACGGCTCTTGCCAAGCAATGGGACGCAACGATTCCCTACATCGAGCAACGCCGCCTTGCACCCTGGACGCACAACAAGACCATCCAGAAGGCTATCGAGAGCTACAGAATCACGCCCGAGCAGAAGGAATATCTGCGGACATTGAAGATAAAATAATTATGACACAAGATACTTCTACATATTATGTTTGGATAGGTGGTTCATGTGATTATGGCCATAAAGAGCGAGCTGGTGGTGCTGCCGTTGTAATTGAGCATAACGGCAACATCATCAGCCGTGATGTAATCAGCGACCTACACACCACTGAGTTCCGCATGATGCTAACCCTCATGGTGAAGGTAATGCAGGAAATCCCGGAGGGTTCCGACATTCTCTTCCTGACCAATGCTGCCTATATTCAGAACTTTGACAAAGCTCCAACATCAAAGTCTGCCAACCCGGACTTGATCATTCAATGCATCGAGGAAAAGAAAAGGCACAACTCAGTCGGGGTCAAGATTGTGCAATATCACAAGAGTCCATTGCTGATAGAGACCCACGATAGGGCTACGGAAGCAATGGCTAAGACAAGGAAGGAGTTTCATCAGAAAAACAAATAAATGTTTAGGGGCGTTTTCCGGTCATTAAGGTCACGGTCATTAAGGTCATTAAGGATTTCCGGTTATTCAAAATGTCTGACCCCAAATATGGTTTACAGCTTATGAGCGATGATTATATTCTTGAAAATCTCATAGAAGAACTGAGGGAAACTCAATAACACAAAAAGTGAGTGGCTTATGTAAAAAGTTACGGAGATAATTCACATTTTCCATAACTTTTTACATTTTCATCTTATATGTTTTTGGAGCATTTCATTGCGTTAATTTTCTTATATAAGATAAGACAGTACTACTATGACATAATTCAAGCGCCATACTCAACCCCTATTCTTTTGGATCAATGTCAAATGGAAGCAATGGAGTATCATCATCATTTCCACTATTGAATCGGTCGAAATCCGAGATATAGGAACGATCTTGAATAACCTTATATTTCTCATACTCAGAATAAGCCTTTTCTCTGGCTTCTTCTTGCGAAACCTTACCTGCACTACTCTTAGCATCATAGTCCATAGTTTCAAGCAACAGCTTCAGGCGATTCTTCCAATCCTCCATCGTAGTAACAATGTGTCGTCTTGCACGAGATTCTGCGAGATCCAGGAAACTTGTTGTTATTGCGTTGAGCTGAGACAATTCTTCATCAGAAAGATAGTTCTTTGCGACTATCGTATCAGATTTCTGAACTCTTCCATCCGGTGCTTTCTTCCATGTAGTCAAGCCCATGTGAGGCATTTCCGCATCAGCTCGCTCATAGACGATCTCGGCTGCCGTATGATTGGTAACCGCCAGGTGCATCATATTCTGCACCATCTTATAGAAGAGTTTGGTACTTTCAGCCTTTGCATCATAATCTGCACTACACTCTGCATAAATATCAGTTATCTTCTGGTAGTATCTGCGTTCAGAAGTGCGGATTTCACGGATACGTTCCAGCAAATCGTCAAAATAATCCTTGCCGAAGTGCTTACCTTGTTTCAGACGTTCATCATCCAAGACATAACCCTTAATGATGAACTCCTTCAATACAGAAGTTGCCCATATACGGAATTGGGTTGCCTGATAGCTGTTCACTCGATAACCAACAGCGATGATAACATCAAGATTGTAGAACAATGGAGCACGCTCAACATCACGCTCTCCTTCGGTTTGAACTATCCCAATTTTTCGGATAGTTGCCATTTTATCCAATTCTCCAGTCTCGTAAATCTGCCCAATATGATAGCAGATTGTTCTTACGTCAACACCAAACAAAGCAGCCATCTTTTTCTGTGACATCCAAAAAGTTTCGTTGTTGAAAATCACTTCAATGCGAGTTTCACCTTGTGCAGTCTTATACAGTAAGATATTGGATTCCAGCGAGTTCTGCATAAGTTCTGTTGTAGATACGGATTGAGAAAAATAGGCTCTTGCCTGCTTCACCAATAACTTCCTTGAATCAGCATTCTCAGAAATAATCATACAGGCCATACGGGATAGATGGAAAGCTTCGACCTTGCGAAACGATCCACTACCCAGCTTAACCATTTCAACCACGTGGTTGAAATGGTCATCTATATCCATACCTTTTTCACTGGCAACCTTGATTGCCTTGTCTATTACATTCTGGAATTTCCAATATCCCGAATAGCCCATCGCATTACAAAGTTCGCGTGAACTCCAGTATTCTTTCCCGTTATCATCCACTTTCCGAATTTCTTCGAATGTCGGACGCATGTCAGGCTCATTATTCTCATCCATATCTTTTCCGTTTCTTTTGTATTGACGTTCTACAATATTGAATAGCAAAAATACAAAAAAAAGATGAAAATCGCCCCTAATCATTTATAAGAAGTATGATTTTTAATGTTATTTATGCAAAAAGAAAGAAACATATCAGAATATATTAATTTTATCACTTATCAAGACGATGCAATATACCAATGCCCCTTACGTTATTACAGAAGAAGAGGACAACCGCATCCGCAACCGAAGGGAGACCTTCATCAGGGAAACAGGCACCGAGGTACTTATCACGATGATCACCTCCTATGGACTTGCGCCGGGCGGCTGAAAAACGTTATCACTTCACATGGTAGTGTTTATTCGAGAGCTGACATCAGCGCTTTTTGATAACACATTTGTAACAGACATGGATGATTTCTCAATACGTCAAATTCATAACATATTGATTAACAGCTATTTACAAAAAAAAAAGAGTACATAAAAGAGGAATAAGTGATAAAATATATTTAAAAACAAAAAAAGAACAACAGAGATAAGTACCTATGAATAAGCAACTTACTACTATTGTTCTCTCACGCTATTTTGTACAAATAAGTTTCATTTTGCTTATTATAGTGATTCCGTTGGGGTTCGAACCCAAGACCCACAGCTTAGAAGGCTGTTGCTCTAATCCAACTGAGCTACGGAACCAACACTTTTCAAAACGCAAACCAGCTAACCAATAACGCAATCAGCCACTTTTCTTATTTGCGGCTGCAAAGGTACATATATTTTTTGAATACACCAAACTTTTTCTCACTTTTTTCTTTTTTTATGCTTAAATATCGCAAAAAATAACTACCTTTGCATCCGTTAGGAGCAAGAAACAGCATTCTGACCCCGAAAGAGAAGAGATTTTTATAACGCATATTCAAACATAAAACATACGCAAATGAAAAAGTTAATCTTTTCAGTAGCCCTGCTCTCAGCAGCACTCTCTGCCAGCGCAGAAGAACATCCGCTCTGGATGCGCTACCCAGCCATCTCACCCGATGGCACAACCATCGCCTTCGCTTATAAAGGCGACCTCTACAGTGTTTCTGTCAACGGCGGTGAAGCACGACAGCTCACAACCCATGCAGCCTTCGATTCACATCCTGTATGGAGCCCTGACAGCAAGAAAATTGCCTTCCAGTCTAACCGCGAAGGAAGTCTCGACATTTTCGTAATCGATGCAAAAGGCGGTGCTCCTACCCGACTCACCACCAACAGCGGCAGCGAAACACCTATCGCCTTTGCAGACAACGACCATGTACTCTACTCTGCCAGTCTGCAGCCTACAGCCCAGAGCATCATCTTCGGCGACAACACATTTCCACAAGTATATAAGGTAAGCACCAAGGGCGGAAGGCCGGAGCTCTTCTCTACCCTCACCATGGAGGATATCAGCATCGCCAAGAACGGCGACATTCTCTACCACGACAAAAAGGGATACGAAGACCCTTGGCGCAAACACCAGAAATCACCTATCGCTCGCGACATCTGGCTGAAGAGCAACGGTAAGTTTGCCAAGCAGACTACCTTTGCCGGCGAAGACCGCTCGCCAGTATGGACATCAGACGAGAAATCATTCTTCTATCTGAGCGAGCAGGACGGCACATTCAATATCTACCGCCGCAGCCTCAACAGTTCAAGCGACAAGCAGATTACCCACCACAAAGGCAATCCGGTAAGATTCCTCACTGCATCCAGCGCCGACCTGCTCTGCTACGGATATGATGGCGAAATCTACACCGTGAAAGAAGGTGGAGAACCTCAGAAGGTGAACATCTCCATTACAACAGATAATGACGCTCCAAGCCTCGTACGTCAGATTAAAAGCTGGGGAGCAACAGAGATTTCCGTTTCGCCAGACGCCAAGGAAGTGGCTTTCGTGATGCATGGCGACGTATACGTAACTTCTGTAGAATACACCACTACCAAGCGCATTACCGACACACCACAACAGGAGCGCAACCTGAGTTTCTCGCCAGACGGCAGAGCTCTGGTCTATGCAGCCGAGCGCAACGGCGTATGGCAGATTTACCAGTCTAAGATCAAGAACGAGAAAGAAAAGAACTTCACCTACGCTACCGATATCGAGGAAGAGCAGCTGGTGAAAACAGGCATTACATCGCAGTATCCTCAATACTCTCCTGACGGCAAGGAAGTGGCTTTCTTCGAAGACCGCGCTGCACTCCGCATCGTCAATCTGAAATCGAAGGAAATCCGCACCGTGCTCGATGGCAAATACGTCTACTCTTACAGCGATGGAGACATCGCTTTCGAATGGTCACCAGACAGCAAATGGCTCCTTTCAACCTATATCGGCAACGGCGGCTGGAACAACCAGGATATTGCGCTGGTAAAGGCTGACGGCAAGGAGGTTCACAACCTGACCAATTCCGGCTACAGCGACAGCAACGGCAAATGGGTGCTCGACGGCAAGGCTATGCTCTTCCAGAGCGACAGAGCCGGTTACCGCAGTCATGGAAGCTGGGGAGCAGAAGACGATGCCTACATCATGTTCTTCGACCTGGACGCCTACAACCGCTTCAACATGAGCAAGGAAGAGATAGAACTGGCTGACGCCAACAAGGACGAAAAGGAGAAGAAGGAAGACGAGAAGAAGGAAGAGGCTAAAAAGAAGGCTGACGAAAAGCAGAAGAAGACCGGAAAGATAGAGGTGGAAAAGGTAAAGCCACTGGAACTTGACATCGAAAACTGCCGCGACAGAATCGTACGCCTCACCGCAAACTCTTCGCACATGGGTGATGCCGTGCTCTCAAAAGACGGCGACAAGCTCTACTACCAGGCAGCCTTCGAGGATGATTACGACCTCTGGCAGCACGACCTGAAGGACGGCTCTACCAAACTCGTGATGAAGGGCGTAGGCCAGGGCAACCTGCAGACCGACAAGGATGTGAAGAACCTCTTTATCTGCAACGGAAGCAGCATCAAGAAGGTGGATCTGAGCGGATTCAGCACCAAGAACATCAGCTTCGAGGCTAACTTCAACTATAAGCCAGCCGAGGAGCGCCAGTATCTCTTCGACCACGTTTGGCGACAGGTGAAGGACAAGTTCTACGACCCTAAGATTCATGGTGTTGACTGGGAAGGCTACCGCAAGACCTACGAGAAGTTCCTGCCTTACATCAACAACAATTTCGACTTCCAGGAGATGTTGAGCGAAATGCTTGGCGAGCTGAACGCTTCGCATACAGGAGCCCGCTACTACGCTTCGAACAGCGCGCTTACCACCGCCAACCTGGGAGTATTCTTCGACCCTCAGTATCAGGGCGACGGTCTGAAGATTCAGGAGATTATCAAGCGTGGTCCTTTCGATGTGAAGAATACGGGCGTTACAGCCGGCAGCATCATCGAGAGCATCGACGGCGAGGAGATTAAAGCCGGAATGGACTACTTCCCATTGCTAGACGGAAAGGTTGGCAAGAATGTACGCCTTGGCATCAGAAACGCCAAGGGCAAGAAGATGGAGGTTACGGTGAAGGCTATCTCTCAGGGCAAACTCAACAACCTGCTCTACAAGCGATGGGTAGACCGCAACCGCGCTTTCGTTGACAGCATTTCGGGCGGACGCATCGCTTATGTTCACGTTAAGGCGATGGATTCGGAAAGTTTCCGCACCGTTTACAGCGAACTGCTGAGCGACAAGAACCGAAACAGAGACGCTGTAATCGTAGACGAGCGCCATAATGGTGGCGGCTGGTTGCACGATGATCTCTGCACCCTGCTCAACGGCAAGCAATATCAGGAGTTTGTACCTCACGGTAAGGTAGTTGGCCGCGATCCGTTCAACAAATGGGTGAAGCCATCTTGCGTCATGATCTGCGAGAACGATTACAGCAACGGTCATGGTTTCCCATGGGTTTACAAGGAACTCGGAATCGGCAAGCTGATCGGTGCTCCTGTAGCAGGAACCATGACAGCCGTATGGTGGGAAACGCTGATGGACAACACGCTGGTATTCGGTATTCCTCAGGTAGGCTGCCGCGACATGCGTGGCGTGTTCGGCGAGAACACCCAGCTGAACCCAGACATCGAGGTTTACAACAGTCCGGAAGATTTCATCAATGGCCATGATACCCAGCTCGAAAGAGCCGTAAAGGAAATGATGAAGAAATAAACAGAACGCCCTGCAAGGGTCCAGAAGCCAAACCGCTTTTGTCCTTTGCAGGGCGATTTGTTTTTTGTAGCAGACAACATTATTTATTAAACCTTATTAACCCACAATATCGGCGAAAACCCTTCTGTCATGACATAAAACCCTCTAAATCTTTACTTTTTTTCTTGAAAAGGGCGAAAAAGCAAGTGAAAAAGCCATAAAATAAAAAAAAATGAGTATCTTTGCAGAAGATAAAAAACAAGATTATGGGATTATTCGGATTATTCAGCAACAAAAAGAAGGAAACTCTCGATAAGGGACTTGAAAAAACCAAGGAGAGTGTGTTTGGCAAACTGGCGCGCGCCGTTGCCGGAAAGTCTACCGTCGATGATGATGTGCTCGACGATCTCGAAGAGGTACTCATCACCTCAGATGTAGGTGTAGAAACCACGGTCAAGATTATCCGCCGCATCGAAGAACGTGTGGCCCGCGATAAATATGTTTCAACCAGCGAGCTCAACCGCATTCTGCGCGAGGAAATCGCCATTCTCCTCTCCGAGAATCACAGCGATGACCTGGCAGACTGGGATCTCCCTGCCGACCATAAGCCTTACGTTATCCTCGTAGTAGGCGTAAACGGCGTGGGCAAGACAACCACCATCGGCAAACTGGCTTACCAGTTTAAGAAGGCTGGCAAGAAGGTTATGCTGGGAGCTGCCGACACCTTCCGTGCCGCTGCCGTAGAGCAGATTTGCATCTGGGGCGAGCGCGTGGGTGTGCCTGTAGTGAAACAGCAGATGGGAAGCGACCCGGCAAGCGTAGCGTTCGACACCCTGCAGAGCGCCAAGGCAAACGGCGCCGACGTGGTGCTCATCGATACGGCAGGCCGACTGCACAACAAGGTGAACCTGATGAATGAGCTCAAGAAAATAAAGGAAGTGATGAAGAAGGTAATGCCTGAGGCACCAGACGAGGTAATGCTCGTGCTCGACGGAAGTACCGGACAGAATGCATTCGAGCAGGCTAAGCAGTTCTCTGCCGTTACCAACATCTCCTCGCTCGCCATCACCAAGCTCGACGGAACCGCTAAGGGCGGCGTTGTCATCGGCATCAGCGACCAGCTCAAGGTGCCTGTAAAATACATCGGACTGGGCGAAGGTATGGAAGATCTGCAGCTCTTCAACAAGACAGAATTCGTAGACTCGCTCTTTAAAAATTAGAAAATGAAGAAAAATCAGATAGATATTATTACCCTAGGCTGCTCGAAGAATCTCGTAGACAGCGAGTTGCTGATGAAGCAGTTTGAGGCAAACGGCTACCATTGCGTTCACGATCCAAAGCGCCCTCAGGGCGAGATAGCCGTCATCAATACGTGCGGATTCATCGAGGATGCAAAGCAGGAAAGCATCGACACCATCCTGGAGTTTATCCAGGCTAAGGAAGAAGGCCGACTCAGAAAGCTCTACGTAATGGGCTGCCTCTCGCAGCGCTACCAGAAGGAACTGGAAGAAGAAATGCCCGAAGTGGATAAGTTCTACGGCAAATTCAACTACAAGCAGCTTCTGCAGGAACTCGGCAAGGCGGAAGTTTCATCCTGCAACGGCCAGCGCCATCTCACCACTCCGCGTCATTATGCCTACATCAAGATAGCCGAGGGCTGCAACCGCCACTGTGCCTACTGCGCCATTCCTATCATCACCGGCAAGCACGTTTCCCGACCAAAGGAAGAGATTCTGCAGGAGGTGCGCGAACTGGTGGCAGAAGGCGTGAAGGAGTTTCAGATTATCGCTCAGGAACTCACCTACTACGGCGTAGATATTGACGGCAAGCATCATATTACCGAACTCATCAGCGAGATGGCTGATATTCCGGGCGTGAAATGGATTCGCCTGCATTACGCTTATCCGAACCAGTTCCCAATGGATCTTCTGGACGTGATGCGCGAGAAGCCAAACGTATGCAAATATCTCGACATTGCCCTCCAGCACATCAGCGACCACATGCTCACCAGCATGCATCGCCACGTAACGAAGCAGGAAACCATCAATCTGCTGAAGGCCATCCGCGAACGCGTGCCAGGCATTCACATCCGCACTACGCTGATGGTTGGTTTCCCAGGCGAGACAGATGAGGATTTTCACGAGCTCCTCGACTTTGTACGCGAACAGAGATTTGAGCGCATGGGCGCCTTTGCCTACTCTGAGGAAGAAGGAACCTACAGCGCCACCCACTACGAAGATAATGTGCCTGCCGAAGTAAAGCAGCGCCGGCTGGACGAACTGATGATTCTGCAGCAAGACATCAGCTCTGAGATTGAGGCCGATAAAGTGGGCAAAACCATGACCGTTATCATCGACCGCAAGGAAGGCGATTACTACATCGGACGAACAGAGTTCTGCTCTCCGGAAGTAGACCCTGAGGTTCTGATCCGTGCCGATGAGAAGCGTCTGCGCGTGGGTTGTTTCTATCAGGTAGAAATTACTGCAAGCGAGGAATTTGACCTCTATGGCAAGGTGGTGAAATAATCATTCTCTCCCCCATAGCCTGGAGTTTTAGAAATTTTGACTACATATTAAATAAATATGAACAATAAGGAATACATCGCTGAACTGGCTCAGCAAACCGGCTATTCGCAGGAAGACACCCAGAAGTTGGTGCGCAAGGCGATAGACGCTATGATTGCCGAGTTTGAGGATGGAGAAGCTGTCTCTATCCCCAATTTTGGCACCTTCGAAGTGAAGAAGCGCATGGAGCGAGTGGTGGTTAATCCTACTACCAAGAAGCGCCAGCTGGTGCCGCCTAAGTTGGTGTTGGGTTTCCGACCGGTTGCTTCGGTCAAGGAAAAACTAAAGAATGGAGGGGATGAGCAATGAGCAAATTCTGTTTAAATACACTCGGAAAACTGCTTGCTGATAAGAGCGGTCTGAGCCAGGTGGAAGCAGAACTCTTCATCCGGAAGATGTTTGATGTGTGCAACCAGGGACTCGATGCCGACAAGCAGGTGAAGATAAAATGGCTGGGCACCTTTAAGGTACAGGCCACGAAAGACCGTGAAAGCATCAATGTGAACACGGGCGAGCGCTTCACCATTGAAGGCAGAGACAAACTCACCTTCACGCCTGACAACATCCTGAAAGAAATCGTGAACAAGCCATTCGCCCAATTTGAAACGGTGGTGGTAAATGACGGCGTAGATTTCGATGAAATAGATGAGAAGTTTGGAGAAGAACAGACAGAAGATGCTCCTGCACAAGTAATCGATTTTCTGGACGAAGAAAAAACTGCAACTCCAAATCCGGAGGTTGTCGTAAACGGATCTGAAAAGGAAAAGGAAAAAGAAGCCGAAGACGAACTGGCAAAGCAAATTGCTATTGAACAAGCTAAACTGGAAAAATTAAAACAAGCCCAACTGGAGCAGGAAAGAATACAAAAAGAAAAGCAAGAGCAGGAAAGACTGGAGCAAGAAAGACTGGAGCAAGAAAGACTGGAGCAAGAAAGACTGGAGCAAGAAAGACTGGAGCAGGAAAGACTTGAGCAGAAAAGACTTGAGCAGAAAAGACTTGAGCAGGAAAAACTTGAGCAGGAAAGACTGGAGCAAGAGAAGCTTGAATTAGCCCAGCAACAGCAAGCCCAGAAAGCAGTTGTTGAACCTGCAGTACCTGCATCAGATGAATCTGAAGAAGAAGAGGAGGAAGAAGAATCTTCCAATTCTCATCATATTGTTATTCCTCGCTATCTGGTCGTTGCAGTCTGTCTCATCGTAGTAGCTTTGATTGGCGGAATGGGATGGTTTGCCTTCAACTATGGTCAGATGACTGCCCAGCGCGATCATCTAGCCATGCAGCTAAACCAGTATCATCAGGCTCCAGCCAAGAAAGTCCCAGCCAAACCAGCTGCCGCCCCACTCTCTCAGGAACAGAAACTCCGCCAGAAAGCGATGGAAGACAGCATCCGTATGGCTAAAACTGCAGAAGCAGTAAAACTGGCTGAAAATTCGGATGAGGAAAGTGCTAGCGCTGAAAAAGCTAAGCAGACTGAAGCAAAAGCTAAGGCTGAAGCAAAAGAAAAGGCTAAAGATAAAGCCGAAGAAAAGGCTACTTCGAAAATAGCATCATCCCAGTATGATAAGGATGCTCGCGTACGCACGGGAGCTTACCGAATCGTAGGAGTTGCCCAAACCGTTACGGTTGGCGCCGGTCAGACCCTCGAACAGATCAGCACCCGCTATTTAGGTTCGGGCATGGAATGCTACGTAGAAGCCCTGAATGGTACAAGCACCATAAAAGCCGGACAGAAAATCAAGATTCCGAAACTGGAATTGAAGAAGAAAAAGAAATAAAAATACAAACAAAAAAACGCCCTGTAAGAGCAAATGTAATTTTGCACTTACAGGGCGACATTGTTTGATGTTACATTACTTGCCCAACACTTCATCAAGCAAAGTGTAGAAAGCAGGATCCTCGCCAACGATAGTCTTGATTATCTTACCATTAGCATCAATCACAATCTTTGTAGGGAAACCCTGAACAGCGTAGTCGCTGAGAACCTTGCTGTCCTTCGGATTGTAAACATGAATCCATGGCAACTGGTGCTTCTCAACAGCAGCCTTCCACTTAGCCTCTGTATCATTACAATCTACACCAAGAATTTCAAACTTACCCTTGTACTTCTCGTAATACTCCTTCATCTTAGGCATTCCCTTGATGCACCATCCGCACCATGAACCCCAGAAATCGAGAACTACAATCTTACCGCGAAGGCTGGAAAGTTTGAAATCATTTCCCTTAATATCCTTCAGCGTAAAGTCAGGAGCCTCAACACCGGCAGCCTGCACCTTCTTAGCCTTCTCCTCAGCCTCAGCACGCTTCTTAGCCATATCAATCATTGGCTGGTAGAAAGCCTTCATTCTGCCGTTCTTCACATTCTCTGAGAGCAAGCCCAGCAGTTTCTCCATCTTTGCAACATCATCAAACTGCTCGAAGATAGTAGCACAGGCCTCATAATCAGGATGCTGTTTTACGAAATCGAAAATCTTATCGTCCTTTGCCTTTTGCAGGGCAGGAGCCTTCTGCTCATATTCTGCCATGACAGTCTGCTGGGTTTCACCATTCTTGATTCTCTGGTTCAGAGAAGCTTCATAATCTCTCAACTCCTTATTTGCATTCTCCAGCAGGACATCTACTTCATGATACTGCTGATAGAACTTAGAACCCGAAATATCAAAGCGGGTCTTTGCATCGCCCTTAACTTCAGCCTTCTCGCCAGGAACACAAGGCAGATTGAACATAAACTGACCTGCGCCACGATAAGTTTCAGGTGAGAGGAAAACGTATCCGGCAGCCTTATCAAGGTTTGCAGAATAGGTAAACTTGCCATTCTTCACCAAAACCGTATCCATCTTAACATTTCTGCCCTTGTAAACAAGTACAGAATCGGAATTGAAATTCTTCAAATCCACCTTCAACTGAAAGTTGCTCTTCTGAGCCATCGCAACAGTTGATGCAAGCATCAATGCCGCAGATAAAATCGTTGTTTTCATTTTCTTTTATTATATTTATTCTGATTATACCTTATTATATATAGGGAACGAAGAACGCCTGACTCATCTTCAACCTTATTCTTCATACTCAGTAGTATCCTCAATACCCGCCTCGGCCAAAGCCTCCTTGCGCTCTACACAGGTTCCGCATTTGCCACAATGCTTCTCACCGCCTTTATAGCAGCTCCAGGTTTCAGCATAATCAATGCCCAACTTCTTGCCAATCTTCGCAATCTGCCCCTTGGTAATATTCGTATAAGGAGCCACCACGCGTACATCGACGAACGTTCCTGCTTCGGCAGCCTCATCTATCGCCTTGATAAACTCCGGACGGCAGTCTGGGTAAATCGTATGATCGCCACCATGGTTAGCAATGAAAACTTTCTTCAGTTTATTACTCTCTGCAATGCCGATGGCAATGCTCAGCATGATTCCATTACGGAAAGGAACCACCGTACTCTTCATATTATCAGCAGCATAATGACCTTCAGGAATCGCATCAGCACCTTCAAGAAGAGAACTTTTGAAATACTGATGCATAAAACCCAAATCTATCGTAATATGCTTGATTCCCAAACGCTCACAATGCATCTTGGCGAAAGGAATTTCACGCTCGTTATGATTACTTCCATAGTTAAAACTAATGCCGAGTGCAATCTCGTCTTTCTTATCGTAGAGCAGCGTGATGCTATCCATGCCGCCGCTCACAATGATTACTGAATCCTTCATTTTACTTTGAATTTTGAACTGTATGATTACTTTTTACTTCACCCGAACAGGCAGCGGAATGCTTCTTCCACCTTCCTTACGGGATGAATTTCTATCTTATATTTCTTATGGTCGAAACCATGATTGTTGTACTTCGGAATGATGATGTGCTGGAATCCCAGTTTCTCAGCCTCAGCAATACGCTGCTCGATGCGGCTCACCGGACGGACTTCACCGCTCAGACCTACCTCGCCTGCCATACACCAGCCTTGCTCGATAGGTGTGTCAACATTGCTGCTCAATACGGCTGCCAACACACTCAAGTCCATGGCAGGATCGGTTACTCTCAATCCTCCGGCAATATTCAGGAACACGTCCTTCTGCATCAGTTTGAACCCCACACGTTTCTCTAGAACCGCCAGGAGCATGTTCAAACGGCGCTGGTCAAAACCCGTTGCCGAACGCTGCGGAGTTCCATAAGCTGCTGTTGAAACCAAAGCCTGCGTCTCTACCAGGAACGGACGAACACCCTCGATGGCTGCGCTGATGGCAACACCCGAAAGCCCGTCATGATCTTCAGTAAGCAGCAACTCTGAAGGATTGCTCACCTGTCGGAGTCCGCCTTGCATCATCTCGTAGATTCCCAACTCAGAAGTACTTCCGAATCGGTTTTTGATGCTTCTCAAGATGCGGTACATGTAATGCTGGTCGCCCTCAAACTGAATCACCGTATCTACGATGTGCTCCAGAATCTTTGGTCCGGCAAGTGTTCCCTCCTTATTAATATGTCCTATCAGAATAACCGGAATGCCACTCGTCTTGGCAAATCGGAGCAGGGAGGCTGCACACTCGCGAACTTGGGAAACAGAACCCGGCGAACTGTCTACTTCTTCCGTAGCAATAGTTTGTATAGAATCTATAACTATCAACTGTGGAGCCACTTCCTGAATATGGCTGAAGATTTTCTCCAACTGCGTTTCGCAGAGAACCGTAATATGATCAAAGGCTCCTTCTGATGAAAGAGAAGCCGTTTTCTGTGTGTCCGCAGATGAACCCTCTCTGAGCATCGCCTGTCCTTTAGCCAACCGGTCGGCACGGAGTTTAATCTGATGGGCACTCTCCTCTCCGCTCACATACAGGATGCGGCGGTCAGTCATGTTCAGAATGGTCTGCAAGGTGAGCGTACTCTTACCGATTCCCGGTTCACCGCCCAGGAGCGTAATGCTGCCAGGAACCATTCCGCCACCCAGCACACGGTTCAGCTCCTCGTCCCTCATATCGATGCGCGGTTCATCAATCGCAGAAATATCGCGAAGCTTCATCGGCGCAGCGTCATGCTCGCTGTGCTGCCCGCCAAACATCGTGGCAGCCCCACCATGACGCATGGTCATTCCGGCATTCTTCGCAGCCTGCGATCCGGAATCGGCAGCAATACGAATTTCCTTAAATGTATTCCATTGTCCGCAGCTAGGACATTTGCCCATCCATTTGGCACTTTCCTGTCCGCAATTGCTGCACACAAAAGCAATCTTATCTTTCGCCATTTTATCTCATTTATATGTAATAACGCTTTAACTGCGCACAAAGGTACTATTTATTATCGAAAAATCCAAAAAAAAAGTAATTTGTTAAGAATATATTTCATTTCTCTCCATTTTGTTTAACAAATCAGGCAGAAGGAAGCGCAAAACACGAATTTTGCAAACCCGATATAGCAAACAGACGATTTCATCTACTAAAAATCATAAAAACCGCTACTATATTTTGCTGATTCAAATATAATTTGTATCTTTGCCTTCGGTTTTTGAAACCAGCAGAAAGGTTTAGAACAATAAATTAGTACATAAACTAAATAAAATTTAGGTAAAATGAAAATTGAAGATTTTAACTTTGCCGGTCACAAGGCAATCGTGCGCGTTGACTTCAACGTGCCATTGGATGAAAATGGTAATGTAACAGACGACACTCGTATCCGCGGTGCCCTTCCTACATTAAAGAAGGTACTTGCAGACGGCGGTGCGCTCATCATGATGAGCCACATGGGTAAGCCAAAGGGCAAGGTTAAACCAGAGCTTTCTCTCTCTCAGATTGTTAAGAACGTATCAGACGCTCTCGGCGTAGACGTTAAGTTCGCTAAGGACTGCGGTAACGCTGATGCTGAGGCAGCTGCCTTGAAGCCAGGTGAGGCTCTCTTGCTCGAGAACCTCCGCTTCTATCCAGAAGAGGAAGGCAAGCCAGTTGGCGTTGAGAAGGGTACTCCAGAATTCGATGCTGCTAAGGCTGAGATGAAGGAGCGTCAGAAGAAGTTCGCTGCTAAGTTGGCTTCTTACGCTGACGTATACGTAATGGACGCATTCGGTACAGCTCACCGCAAGCACGCTTCTACAGCTGTCATCGCTGATTCTTTCGACAAGGATCACAAGATGCTCGGCTTCTTGATGGAGAAGGAAGTTAAGGCTGTTGACGCAGTTCTCGGCAACATCAAGCGCCCATTCACAGCTATCATGGGTGGTTCTAAGGTTTCTACTAAGATCGGTATCATCGAGAACCTGTTGACTAAGGTTGACAACCTGATTCTCTGCGGTGGTATGACTTATACATTCTCTAAGGCTCTCGGCGGCAAGATCGGTATGTCTATCTGCGAGGATGACAAGCTTGACGTTGCTCTCGACGTAATCAAGAAGGCTAAGGAGAACGGTGTAAACCTCGTACTCGGCACAGACTCTATCTGCGGTGATGACTTCAAGAACGACTGCAATACTCAGGTTTGCCCATCTAACAACATCCCTGACGGTTGGGAGGGTATGGACGCAGGTCCTGAGACTCGCAAGGCTTTCGCAGCTGCCATCAAGGGTGCCAAGACTATCCTCTGGAACGGTCCTGCAGGTGTATTCGAGTTCGACAACTTCGCTGGTGGTTCTAAGGCTATTGCTGACGCAATCGCTGAGGCTACTAAGGAAGGTGCATTCTCACTCATCGGTGGTGGTGACTCTGTAGCTTGTATCAACAAGTTCGGTTTGGCTGATCAGGTATCTTACATCTCTACAGGTGGTGGTGCTCTCCTCGAAGCTATCGAGGGTAAGGTATTGCCAGGTGTAGCAGCTATCGAGAAGTAATCTCATGTCAAAAAGAAAGCCATTTGCAAAAAGGGTTTGATTTTTTACAAGAAAAAATAGGTTGGAGGGCATCCTATGTGATGTCCTCCAATTTTCAGTTTTAATCGAATCCCTAATAATCTACAGATTCTCTCTATAAACAGAACTGTATCTTTCATTTAAAACAAGCAACAGAAAACATAAATTCTAAAATTATTTGGTAAACTACAAGGAATATAATTTTCTGATTTTAAAACGAATACATGGATTGGATTGTTAATCTCTTCACCAATACCGAGTCGGTGGCTCACATCGCCCTACTCTACGCTATCGTGATAGCTATTGGTGTTTACCTCGGAAAGATAAAGATTGGCGGCATTTCGTTAGGTGTCACCTTCGTTCTCTTCGCAGGTATTTTGGCTGGCCACGTTGGCTTCACCGGTCCAAAGGAAATTCTCACTTTCGTGCAAGACTTCGGCTTGATCCTCTTCGTCTTCATGATTGGTCTCCAGGTAGGACCTGGCTTCTTCGAGAGTTTCAAGAAAGGTGGTGTTACGCTCAACATGCTTTCGGCTAGCGCTATTTTACTCAACATCCTCGTGATGTTTGGTTGCTATTATCTCTTCTTTGACACGAGCAACCCTAACAACTTGCCTATGATGGTAGGTACTCTCTATGGTGCGGTTACCAATACTCCGGGTCTTGGTGCTGCCAACGAGGCTTTGCTCAGCGTCTTCCCTAATGGTGCTCCAAGTATTGCCAACGGTTATGCTTGTGCTTATCCTCTTGGTGTGGTAGGCATTATCGGTGCTACTATCCTTATCAAGTACATCTGTAAGATTAATACTGCTGATGAGGAAGAACAGCTTAACGAAGAAGATGCTGCAAACCCACACGCAAAGGCCCACAACATGCACTTACGCGTGGAAAATGCTTATATTACAGGCAGAACGCTGAGAGAAGTTTCTGAGTTCTTGAACCGTGACATTGTATGTTCACGACTGCTCCACAATGGCGAGGTGAGCATTCCTAACAGCAAGACTAAGTTTGAGGTTGGAGACGAATTGCTCGTTGTATGTGCAGAGGCTGATGCTGAAGCCATCAAGGCTTTTATCGGACCAGAGGTTGAAGCTGAATGGGACCGCGAGAAGGATGAAGTACAGCACTTTGTTTCTCGCCGTATCATCGTTACCCGTCCGGAAATGAACGGTAAGACCTTGGGTAAGATGCACTTCTCCAGCGTATACGGCGTTAACGTAACCCGTATTTCCCGTCAGGGAATGGACATTTTTGCAGGCAGAAACCACCACTTCCACGTAGGTGATAAGATTCTGGTTGTAGGTCCTGAAGAGAATGTGAACCGTGTGGCTGAAATCATGGGTAACTCTGTTAAGCGCCTCGATGCGCCTAACATAGCCACTATCTTCGTAGGCATTATGGTAGGTATTATCTTCGGTTCTCTCCCATTTGCCATTCCGGGAATGCCGGTGCCTTTGAAGTTGGGTATTGCCGGAGGTCCGCTTATCATCGCCATCCTCATCGGCCGTTTCGGCTATCGCATGAAGCTGGTAACTTATACGACGACTTCGGCTAATATGATGCTGCGAGAAATAGGACTTGTACTCTTCCTGGCGAGTGTGGGAATCAAGGCTGGAGCCGGATTCTGGGACACAGTAGTACAGGGTGACGGTTTGAAATATGTGGGATGCGGTTTCCTCATCACCGTTATTCCTATCCTCATCATCGGTACGATTGCCCGCCTGAAGTTTAAGTTCAACTACTTCACCATCATGGGTATGCTCGCCGGTACTTACACAGACCCTCCTGCATTGGCTTATGCAAATGCTTCTTGCTCAAAGGAGGCTCCAGCTGTAGGATACTCTACGGTTTATCCATTGAGCATGTTCCTCCGTATCTTTACAGCCCAGATAGTGGTGCTGTTCTTCTGCGGAGCGTAAGACTTACAAAAGTTAACAAAACAACTGGAAATAGTTATAAATTACAAAAGAGGTGCACAAAGATAAAAAATTGTGCACCTTTTTTGTTGTCTTTTCAGAAATTCTTCGTACCTTTGAGCACAAGAAACAAACCTAATGAATCTTCTAGGAACAGCTATCGTTCCTATATGATGCAGATTTTTTCGAAATATGAAACAATAACCCTATAAACGTTAGTAAGCGTATGAAGAAATTGGGATTTCTGATAACCATGCTAGTCATCACGTCCTTGCCCGCTTGGAGTCAAGGAGCCAAAAGTATCCGTATTACGGAGGTGATGACCGACAACCGTACCAATCTTGTAGATGAGTACGGGCAGCACAAACCATGGGTGGAATTGAGCAATTCCTCCTTTACCACGTATAATGTGCGTGGTATGTTCCTAACCACCGACCGAAGGGTTCTCGACAAGAAAATGTCGCCTGAAGCTCGCCGACAGCTGATGTGTCCATTGCCTAACAATGAACCACGAACCACACTGGGAGGCAAGAAGAGCATCGTTATCTTCGACAGCAGTTCCTGGTACCAGGATGGCAGGAACGGACAACATTGGAAGGCAAAGAATTCTTCCAACTCGGGACCTTTTCATCTCAATCTTATTCTACAGGAAAAGATGCCCAACTGGATAGCACTCTATGACGGAAATGCCGTTGACCTGATAGACTCCGTAAACGTGCCAGTGTTGGCTGCCGATGAGAGTTTTGAACTGAGTAAGGACTTCAAGACATGGGAGAAAGCCATTGCCGGATCAGTAACTCCAGGCTATCTGCCTCAAAACACAGGTTTGAGTAAAGCCCAGCAATTGAAGAAAAGCGACCCATACGGAATAGGAATCGCCGTACTTTCAATGGGAATCGTATTTGCCTGCCTTGCTCTCCTCTTCATCGTGTTCTGGGTTTTCGGAGCCTACATGAAACATAAACAGCGCATCGCCCGTGCTACTGAGAAGCACGCCACCTTATTATATAAGACTGGAAAGAAGACCATCGAGGTTACTCAAGACCTCAGTCATAAGACCAACGTGATTCTGAAAGATGGTTTAGAAACCAAGGGTATTGATAAGGAGATTTACATGGCAGTCATCTCCCTTGCACTACAGGAATATCTGGAAGATGTTCACGATGTAGAATCCGGCATTATCACCATCAAGCCAAAACAGACCAGATGGAATGCTCCGAAATTCAACAACAACAATAACAACGTTAAAATATAGAAACTATGGCAAAGTACGAATATAAGGTTAAAGGCGTAGATTACGTCGTTGAAATACAGGATATTGAAGGCAATATCGCCAATGTAACCGTGAATGGAATTCCATTCGAAGTGGAAATGAAACAGCCGGTTAAGAGCAGTAAGCAGAAAGTAAAGTTAACTGATGGACAAAACAACATTTCTGCCAGTTCTGATGCAGGTTCAAGTTCTGCAGCAAGTTCTGATTCTGCTTCATCAAGCAAACAGGCAACTCCTGCTGCAGGCAAACCAGTTGTTGCCCCTCTGCCTGGTACTATCAACGAAATCAAGGTGAAAGTCGGTGACAAGGTGAACACAGGCGATACTGTTGTCGTTCTCGAAGCCATGAAGATGCAGAACAACATCGATGCAGAAACTTCAGGAACCATTACCAGCATCAACGTGAACAAGGGAGACGCAGTAATGGAAGGAGACACGCTTGTTACGATCGCGTAATAAGCTGTTTAGACAAAAGCTAATGATTACTCTTCCAATCAAAAGACTAATCATAAAGTTCAATGTTCAACTTTCAAAGTTCAAAGTAAATTATGGATTTCATCATACAAAACTTCAATGAGTTTCTTACCTTTACGGGCTTTGCCAACGCCTCGGCAGGAAACCTCATCATGATTCTGGTGGGAGCACTCTTTATCTGGCTCGCCATCAAGAAAGATTTTGAGCCGCTGCTCCTGGTTCCTATCGGATTGGGAATCATTCTTGGCAACATTCCATTCCGTGCCGATGCAGGACTCGAAATAGGTTTATACGAAGACAACTCCGTTCTGAACATCTTCTACCAGGGAGTGAAACAGGGCTGGTACCCGCCACTCGTATTCCTGGGCATTGGAGCCATGACCGACTTCTCTGCGCTCATTTCCAACCCGAAGCTCATCCTGATTGGAGCCGCTGCCCAATTTGGAATCTTCGGCGCCTACATGATTGCACTGGCTCTGGGATTCGAACCTAACCAGGCAGCTGGCATTGCCATTATCGGAGGAGCAGACGGACCAACCGCCATCTTCCTGAGCAGCAAACTGAGTCCGAACCTCATGGGAGCCATTGCGGTTTGCGCCTACTCTTACATGGCACTAGTGCCTGTAATCCAGCCACCTTTGATGCGACTGCTTACAACCAAGAAAGAGCGCGTCATCAAGATGAAACCGGCACGTCAGGTTTCACAGACCGAGAAGATTCTCTTCCCTATCATCGGTCTGCTTCTCACCACCTTCATTGTTCCGTCCGGTTTGCCATTATTAGGAATGCTGTTCTTCGGAAATCTTCTGAAAGAGAGTGGAAAGACAACCCGACTCGCCAAGACAGCAAGCAGCAGCTTGAATGATATTGTCGTTATCCTCCTCGGCCTGACCGTAGGCTGTTCTACCCAGGCTTCAGAGTTTCTGACATTGAATACCATCAAGATCTTTGCTCTCGGTGCTCTTGCATTCATCATCGCATCTGCAAGCGGAATCTTATTCGTAAAGCTGATGAATCTCTTCTTGCCAAAAGGCAAGAAACTGAACCCACTTATCGGAAACGCCGGAGTGAGTGCCGTACCAATGAGTGCACGCATCTCCAACAACCTAGGTCTGGAATACGACCGCCACAACTTCCTTCTCATGCACGCCATGGGACCAAACGTTGCGGGAGTCATCGGTTCTGCCGTTGCAGCCGGAGCTTTGCTGGGATTCTTCAATTAAAAATTGAGCCACCAAGCTACCCCTCCAGGATAAGCACATAAAAAAGAATCGCCCTGAAAGGACAAAAGCATCTTACATCCAATGCTTTCCCTTTCAGGGCGACTTTTTTATTTCTTCTTTAGCTCTTAACCCGCATTCTCATTTTTCCTTCAAAGGAAATGATAACCTCAACCTGATAACTCAAACTGCTGTCAGGCATTGCCAGAACAGCAAGATAATGAATGCCAGATTCATCTATCTTATTGAATACGATGTCGCTCAATATAGACTGGTCCAAGAAAGAAGCAGGAACCTGCTTATCGAAATCCTTCTTATGAAAATCACGAGAGAACAGACAGTTGGCACCATGATAAACATGCAAGTTCACAATATTATCATAATAAACATTGTCTACCTCAACACCATCATCATTATAAGAACTCTTGTAGACCTTATAACTTGTTGGGTTAACCTGTACGTAGAGATGATATTTCTCATCGCCCCTTACAACCACCGTATCACGTTTAATCAGCGTATTCTGATTCAGCGCCACGGAAGCATGGTTGTGGATGAACTGCTGCAAATAAGACTTATCTTCCGTCTTCACCAGCTTAACCACATCCCCATTCTGCACCTTAAACTGGAAAATATGCTCAGCCTGTTTTACAATCGGATATTTTGCAATATTAGCACCCTTCATTACAAGCGTATCGCCAGCAATGTAGAAGTAGACAGGCTGACTGGTTGAATCAGGATAATAAATCGTATCGCCTTTTACGCGGAACGCCACATCATCCTCATCGTCATCGTTCAGCCAAATGCCTTGCAACATCTTCTTAGCCGCAGTATCTTCCTTCACTTCCTGTTGCTTTTCGGCCTTATGCCCACAAGCAACAAGAGTCAAGATACAACTGAGCAGCCATAAATTAACTATCTTTTTCATGATGAGTTCTTTAAATAAATTAACCGATAAAAGCTGATGCCAATTCTACTCGAAATAATCAGCCTCTTCGAAAGACTTTGCCTTGGTTCTGTCTTTTTCTGACGTAAGCACCTCAACTCCTTCAATAGGCCATTTTATTCCGATAGTAGGATCATCCCAATGAATACTGGCTTCGTAATCAGGAGCATAAACATTATCTACTTTATAAGTAAAGATGGCTTCGTCACTCAGTACCAGAAAACCATGGGCAAAACCGCGAGGAATGAAAAACTGACGTTTGTTCTCTCCACTCAGTTCAACCATTACATATTTACCGAAAGTCTTACTGCCCTTTCTCAAGTCAACAGCTACATCCAGCACGCGGCCTTTGATGACACGCACCAACTTAGCCTGCGAGAATTCACCTTTCTGATAATGCAAACCTCTGAGCACACCACGAGCCGACATCGATTCATTGTCTTGCACAAACTCCACATGCCCTCCAACGTGAGCATCAAAGTCAGCCTGCTTCCATGCTTCAAAGAAATAGCCGCGAGCATCATCAAATACCCGAGGTTCTATCAGCCAGACTCCTTCAATTTCTGTCTCTGTATATTTCATTGATTTATACCTTATTTATTTTAGGCACAAAGGTAATACTTTTTCCCGAAACGACAAAACAAATTAGACTTTTTATGATTTCATCGAAAATTTTCTCTATTTTCTGTTGGTCATTTCCGAAAAAATCACTACCTTTGCAAACGTGAATAGACTAGAAAGACATATAGAGATCCTACTTTTGAGCAACGATTGCGTGATTGTCCCAGGATTTGGTGGCTTCATGGCTCATCATGTAGATGCGCGTTACGATGGCAGAGACAGCATGTTTTTGCCACCGCTGAGAACTATTGGCTTTAACCCACAGCTCCAGATGAACGATTCTCTCCTTGCACTTTCGTATGTTGAAGCATACGACATCAGCTATCCGGAAGCTTTGAACCGCATTGCTGATGAGGTGACAGAGATGCGTCAGACTCTGGAGAATTCAGGAAAATTTGAACTGAATGATATTGGCACCATCATATTGAACGAAGACGGAAATTATACCTTCGAACCATGCGAGGCGGGCATTCTTACCCCTGAGTTGTATGGTTTGGGCGGCTTAAACATGCTCCCACTCGCGCAGATTTCTGCAGAAGAGGTTCAGAAGGCTGAAGATTCTGCTGCTTCAATCATTGAAATGCCAGCAAAGACAGTAGAAAACAATCGTACAGAAAGCGAAGTCAAGAATCAGGATAGTAACCAGAAGATGGAGAGTGGACTCTCTGTCAACAATTCTGTGTTCGTTAACGAAGAAGAAGAAGAATCAAATGCCGAATTCATCAGCATCAAGAAGAGTTGGTTGCGCAATATTGCAGCAGCCTGCATCGCTCTCATTGCATTCTTCACCTACTCTTCTCCATTGGGAACCCCAACCGTTCAGAAGAGCCAAATCGACACAGGCATGCTGAACCGCATCATGCCTAAGGAGATCAATAAAGTTGCGCAACCTCAAGAACTGGTACTTAGTACAGAATCACAGGCAGAAGAGAGCATTCCTGCCAAGTCTGTCAACATGGCTCAGGACAACGAATTGCAAACAGCTTCTTCTTACTACAGCATCGTTTTGGCAAGTCGTGTTACCAAGCGCAATGCAGCCTGCTATGCTGAACTCCTCCAGAACAAAGGATTCAAGGAAGCTAGGGTGTTGATTACGGATAATAATGTGAAAGTTATATACGGAACATACTCTACCGAGGGCGAAGCTTATACTGCTCTCAACCGTTTACACAACTATGATGCTTTTACTGACGGCTGGATTACGAAAGTGAAAGAATAGTTGACAGTTAAGAGTTTATAGCTAGAACAAAGAGCAAGGAGTATCGGAAACTTCTACAACACATTATTATAATAAAGACAGAAAAGTAAGAAAAAGAATATGAAAAGAGTACGTTGTCCTAAATGCGATAATTTTATCACCTTCGATGAGACCAAGTATCAGGCAGGTCAGAGTCTCGTTTTCGTTTGTCCTAATTGCAATAAGCAGTTTGGCATCCGAATGGGAGTTTCCAAGCTCCGCGAAACTCGCAAGGAGGAAAAACTTGACGAGAATGCCAACGAGAAGGGATACGGTTCTATCGTTGTCATCGAGAACGTATTCGCTTACAAACAGGTCATCCCGCTGCAGTTAGGCGACAACATCATCGGCCGCTACATGAAGAACAGCGGAATCAACTGCCCTATCGAAACCGTAGACCCAAGCGTTGACATGAACCATTGCGTAATCAATGTTAGCCGCGACAAGAAAGGCAAATTGAAATACGTACTCCGTGATGGACCAAGTTATACAGGAACTTTCGTTGACAATGAAATTCTGGGCGACAGAGAACGCCGCGTTATCGAAGACGGAACCCTGTTCACCATCGGAGCAACTTCTATCATTCTCCGCACAGCAGACAGTGAAGAAGAAAACTAAGAAGTTTCGATTATCAAAATAAACACTTCAAAAGGAGCAATTAGATGTTGGTTTACATCCAATTGCTCCTTTTTCACTTAACGAAAACGTAAAATCCCGCCATATTTCTAACTTTCTGAAAGAAATCTACTATATTTCGTAATCTTTTTGCTTTTATTTTCTTTAAATTAAAAGAAAATGTGTACCTTTGCATCGGAATATAAAAAATAGAAATGAATTACGTTAGGTTATGGATGTAGCAATCGTAAAATATAATGCCGGAAATATCTATTCCGTAGTCAACGCCATGAAGCGTTTAGGCATCGAACCTGTACTTACAGATGATGCAGAAATGCTCCAGAAGGCTGACCGCGTTCTCTTCCCAGGACAAGGTCAGGCAAGAGAAGCAATGGAATATCTGAAGGCTCATCAGCTTGATCAAGTAATCAAGAACTTGAAGCAACCCGTCCTGGGCATTTGTGTAGGACAGCAACTCTTGTGCCGCCATTCGGAAGAAGGTGATGTAGATTGCATCGGAATCTTTGATGTAGATGTAAAGCGATTCCAGCCTCAGAAACACGAAGACAAGGTGCCTGCTATGGGCTGGAATGAAATCTATGATTTGAAGACTGACCTTTATAAGGGGTTCGGAAACAGAATGGATTATGACTCAGACAAGTCTACCGCTGATGCGCTGCTTCATCCCTACTCCTATTTCGTACATAGTTATTATGTGCCACTCTGCGAGGAGACCATTGCCAAGGCAGAATACATTCTTCCTTATAGCGCATCGCTCCACAAAGATAATTTCTATACCTGCCAGTTCCATCCGGAAAAGAGCGGAAAAGTGGGAGAACAGATTTTAAAGAACTTTTTAGAGATAAAATAAAAGAGGAAATACTAATATGATAGAATTAATTCCAGCTATCGACTTGATAAATGGCCAGTGTGTTCGTCTTACCAAAGGCGATTACGACCAGAAGAAGGTTTACAATGACAATCCTGCCGAGGTTGCAAAACAGTTTGAGCAGATGGGCTTCAAACGCCTTCATGTAGTAGACCTCGATGGAGCCAAGTCAAAGCACATCGTAAATGATGCGGTGTTGAAGGCCATTACCACAGAAACCTCTCTCGTGGTTGATTTCGGTGGCGGAATCAAGACCGAAGAAGATATAGAGAAAGCTTTTGCTGCGGGAGCAAGCATGGTTACAGTGGGCAGCATTGCCGTCACCAATCCTGAGCTCTTCATGCAATGGCTGGACAAATATGGAGCTGACCGCCTGATTCTGGGAGCCGACGTAAGAAACGGTAAGATTTCTATCAACGGATGGAAAGAAGATTCTTCTGAAGATCTCCTTCCTTTCCTGAAAAAGTACATCGATAAAGGAGTACGCTACGTTCTCTGCACAGAAATCAGCAAAGACGGAACGCTGCAGGGACCTGCCATAGAACTCTACAAAGAAGTAATGGCTGCCTATCCTCAACTGAATCTTATCGCCTCAGGCGGAGTGAGTTGCAACGAAGACATTGAAGCATTGGAAACTGCAGGAATTCCTGCCGTAGTATTTGGAAAAGCTTTCTACGAAGGGAAAATCGATGTTAAGAAACTAGTTAATAGTTAAATAGTTGACAGTCAAAAAGTTTATAGTTAGGAGTTAAGTAATCATAAAGTTCAAAGTTCAATGGTCAAAGTTCAAAGTAACAAAGGATTAGCTAAACGAATCGTTCCTTGTCTTGATGTAAAGAACGGCGAGACGGTAAAGGGAACCAATTTCGTAAACCTTCGCAGCGCTGGTGACCCGGTAGAACTGGGAAAAGCTTATAGCGATGCTGGAGCCGATGAGCTCGTATTCCTCGATATTACAGCGAGTTTCGAAGAGCGCAAAACCTTTACGGATATGGTAACCCGCGTGGCTGCCGAAATCAATATCCCATTTACTGTGGGAGGTGGAATCAATGAACTCAAAGATGTTGACCGCCTGCTCAACGCAGGAGCTGACAAGGTTAGCATCAACAGTGCTGCCATCCGACATCCGGAGCTCATCGATGAAATTGCCAACCATTATGGCTCACAGGTTTGCGTATGCGCCATTGATGCACGTCTCGATTCTGACGGCTGGCACTGTTATGTGAAAGGCGGAAGAGAACGGGTGGAACTAGGATTGTTTGACTGGGCTAAGGAAGTGGCCGACCGGGGTGCCGGTGAAATTCTCTTTACCAGTATGGATCATGACGGTGTGAAACAGGGATTCGCAAACGAGGCCCTCGCCCGTCTAGCTGAAGAAGTAAGCATTCCTATCATCGCCTCAGGTGGTGCTGGAAAGATGGAGCATTTCCGCGATGCGTTCACCCAAGGCAAGGCAGATGCTGCCCTGGCAGCCAGCGTGTTCCACTTTGGCGAGATTGCCATTCCTGACCTCAAGAAATACCTGAGAGAAGAAGGAATCAACGTGAGAATATAGAACACGTAAGGATACTGAGACACGTGAATATAATAATGTAAGAAAATAAAAACAAGATAAAATGGAAATAGATTTCGAAAAATTAGGCGGACTGGTTCCTGCCATCATCCAAGACGCAGTTACAAAGAACGTCTTGATGCTTGGTTTCATGAACCAGGAAGCATACGATAAGACAATAGCAACCAAAAAGGTAACATTCTGGAGCCGTTCACGCAACTGCCTCTGGACAAAAGGTGAAACATCAGGTAACTTCCTGAATCTCGTTAGCATTCAGAACGACTGCGATAACGACACCTTGCTGGTTAAGGTTCACCCTGATGGTCCAACCTGCCACAAAGGTACAGACACCTGCTGGGCAGAAGAGAATACACTCAACCCAATCCTCTTCCTCTCAGAGCTTCAGGACTTCATCAACAAGCGCCACGAAGAAATGCCAGAGGGAAGCTACACTACCAGCCTCTTCAAGAAAGGCGTTAACAAAATGGCACAAAAGGTTGGAGAAGAAGCTGTTGAAACCATTATCGAAGCCACAAACGGCAACAACGAGAAACTCGTTTACGAGAGTTCTGACCTTCTCTATCACCTCATCGTTCTGCTCACAAGCAAGGGCTTGAGAATAGAAGATGTTGTGAAAGAACTTCAGATGCGTCACGACCCGGAATGGGATAAGAAACGCCGCGTTGCCAAGAGTAAGGGCGAAATGAAATAATAAACCAACATTAAGGAGAAAAAAATAGAAGATGTTAATAGATTATCAGAACGTCAGCATATATCAGGCCGACAAGTGCGTGCTCCAAAACATCAATTTCCATATTGACGAAGGAGAATTCGCCTACCTTATTGGAAAAGTCGGCTCTGGTAAAAGTTCGCTATTAAAGACACTTTATTGCGAACTAGACCTTGTAGAAGGCGAAACCGAGAAGGCTGAAATTCTCGGCAGAGACCTCAAAACTATCAGGCGAAAGGAGATTCCGGCTCTGCGTAAGGAATTGGGAATCATCTTTCAGGATTTCCAGCTGCTACACGACCGCACCGTTCGCAAGAACTTTGAATTCGTACTCAAGGCAACAGGCTGGAAAAACAAAAAAGACAGAGAAAAGCGTATTGAAGAGGTGCTCAACGAAGTAGGCATGATTGATAAAATCGACAAGATGCCTCATGAGCTCTCAGGTGGTGAACAGCAGCGTGTAGCCATCGCCCGCGCCATTCTCAATAATCCTAAAATCATCATCGCCGATGAGCCTACAGGCAATCTCGACCCAGAGACAGCCAGCAACATCGTGAGTCTGCTGAAAGACATCACCAAGCAAGGCACAGCTGTTGTGATGACAACCCATAACATCCCGATGCTCGACAAATTCCCAGGCATCGTTTACCGCTGTAAGGAAGGTGTGCTCTACGACGTAACCAACGAGTACAACCACATCGACCTCACAGAGGATGGAGAAGATAATTAAGTGAAATAATTAAATAAAATTACGACTATGAAGGTAATGAAATTCGGAGGTACTTCTGTAGGCTCACCAGAGCGCATGAAGGGAGTAGCCTCTTTGGTTACAGAATCAGGTGAACCAACTTTCATCGTATTGTCTGCGATGAGCGGTACAACAAACTCTCTCGTTGAGATCTCTGACTATCTTTACAAGAAGAATCCAGAGGGCGCCAACGAGGTAATCAACAACTTGGAGAAGAAATACATGCAGCATGTAGAAGAACTCTACTCTACCGAGGAGATGAAAAATACGACTCGTGAGTTCTTGCAGGGCGAATTCAACTATCTCCGCTCATTCACCAAAGACCTCTTCACTTCTTTCGAGGAGAAGAGCATCGTGGCTCAGGGCGAGATGATGAGCACCAACATGGTTGTAAACTACTTGAAGGAACAGGGTGTAAAGGCTGTATTGCTCAGCGCATTAGACTTTATGCGCACTGACAAGAACGCAGAACCAGATCCTCAGTACATCAAGGAGAAGTTGGCTGCTATCATGGAGCAGAACCAGGGCTATCAGATTTACATCACTCAGGGATTCATCTGCCGCAACGCATACGGCGAGGTTGACAATCTGCAGCGTGGCGGTAGCGACTACACCGCATCTCTTATCGGTGCAGCTCTCCCAGCTGACGAAATTCAGATCTGGACCGATATCGATGGAATGCACAACAACGACCCTCGTGTCGTAGAGCACACTGAAGCTGTCCGCCAGTTGAACTTCGAGGAGGCTGCTGAGTTGGCTTACTTCGGTGCCAAGATCCTCCACCCTACCTGTGTTCAGCCAGCTAAGTATGCAGGCATCCCTGTACGCTTGAAGAACACCATGGATCCTAAGGCCGACGGTACAATCATCGACAATGTCATCGTACGCGGCAAGATCAAGGCTGTTGCTGCCAAGGACAACATCACAGCCATTAAGATCAAGAGTAGCCGCATGTTACTCGCTACAGGTTTCCTACGCAAGGTATTCGAAATCTTCGAGAGCTATCAGACTCCAATTGATATGATTGCCACTTCTGAGGTGGGTGTCAGCATGAGTATTGATAATGATTCTCATCTTAACGACATCGTAAACGAACTGAAGAAATATGGTACAGTAACTGTAGATTCTGATATGTGCATCATCTGCGTTGTAGGTGATTTGGACTGGAGCAACGTTGGCTTCGAGACCATCGCTACCGATGCGATGAAGAACATTCCTGTACGCATGATTTCTTATGGTGGTTCTAACTACAACATCTCATTCCTCATCAGAGAGAAAGATAAGAAGCAGGCATTGCAGAACTTGAGCAACGTATTGTTCGAGAAGAAGTAATGCAAATGAAAACGAAGAGTGAAAAGTGAAGAATTCGTATGTAATGCTTCCTATCCACTCTTCGTTGGATATTCTGATTTACAATAAATTGGATATTCTGATTTAACTATAATAAGGTATTAATTTAAGATTAAGCGAAATGAAAGGTACATTTCCGATAGATAAGTTTCAGGAGATACAGACTCCGTTCTACTATTACGACACCAATGTGTTGCGCCAGACATTGAAAACCATCAATGAAGAGGCTGGCAAGCACGAGGGATTTGAAGTGCACTATGCCGTAAAGGCAAATGCCAACCCTAAGGTGCTCAATATCATCTGTCAGGCTGGTTTAGGAGCCGACTGTGTGAGCGGAGGAGAAATTCAGGCAGCCATCAAAGCCGGTTTCCCTGCCAGTAAGATTGTTTACGCTGGTGTAGGCAAAAGCGATTGGGAAATCAACCTCGGATTGGAGAAAGACATTTTCTGCTTCAATGTAGAAAGCATTCCGGAGTTGGAAATCATCAACGAGCTGGCTGAAAAACAGAATAAGATTGCGCAGGTTTGTTTCCGCATCAATCCGGATGTCGGCGCCCATACGCACGCTAACATCACAACAGGTCTGGCAGAAAACAAGTTCGGAATTGCCATGCGCGACATGGAAGCCGTAATCGAAGAGGCTGCCAAGATGAAGAACATCCAGTTCCTCGGACTGCACTTCCACATCGGAAGCCAGATTCTCGATATGGGTGATTTCGAGGCACTCTGCAACCGTATCAACGAACTTCAGAACCAGCTTGAAGCGCATCATATCGTTGTGAAGAACATCAATGTGGGCGGCGGATTGGGCATTGACTATAATCATCCAAACCGCCAGCCAATCCCTAATTTCAAGGATTATTTCGATACATACGCAAAGAAACTGAAGTTGCGCGATGGTCAGAAGCTTCACTTCGAGTTGGGTCGCGCTGTAGTGGGTCAGATGGGTTCTCTCATCACCAAGACACTCTACATCAAGCAGGGCACAGCCAAGCAGTTTGCCATTGTGGATGCAGGAATGACCGACCTCATCCGTCCAGCACTCTATCAGGCTTACCATAAGATTGAGAACATCTCAAGCGATGAACCTGTAGAAACTTACGACGTAGTAGGTCCTATCTGCGAATCAAGCGATGTCTTCGGCAAGGCTGTCGACATCAACAAAGCCCATCGCGGCGACCTCATCGCCCTCCGCTCAGCCGGAGCCTATGGTGAGATTATGGCGAGCCAGTATAACTGTCGCCAGTTGCCAAAGGGGTATATTACAGAAGACTTTTAATATAGTTGAAAGTTAAAAGTTAAGAGTTTATAGGATTCTCCTTTCTCTAGCTTTCTATATTACGAGAAAAAGAATATGATGATCATTAGTACAACTACTATAATAGCAGGCGCAGTGGTGGTTTTATTGGCGGTTCTCGGATCGCTGATAAATCCATTTCTGCGCTCGTTGCGCTTTCAAAAAACAGAAACGGCAGAGAATCAACCTCCTGTCAGTATACTCATTACCGCACACGATAATCTTGCTGAATTGGAGAGGAATCTCCCTATGTTCCTGCGCCAGCAGTATGCTGCCGACTATCAGGTAATTGTAGTCTGCCAGAGTACAGATGGCGAGACGCAGGATTTTCTGAAGCGAACAGCAGCCGAGAACCCTCATCTTTATTATACTTACATTCCTGAGAGTTCACGCTACATGAGCCGCAAGAAATTGCAGATTACACTGGGTGTGAAGGCAGCCAAACATGAATGGATTATTTTGACAGAACCTAATTGCCGCCCAAGCAACGACAAGTGGCTGCAAACCATGGCCCGTCAATGTCAGGACCCAAACCATCTGGTATTGGGATATGTAGCCCTTGATGAGGAAACCAAGAGCGTACGCCGTTTCGACAGCATCCGCAAGGCTTACTATGTTTTGCGCCGTGCCCAACAGACCTACGGCTATCGCAGTCACATGCCAAACGTAGCGTTCCGCAAGAGCGACTTCATGAAGGAACAGGGCTATCAGGGCAACCTGGAATATGTTCGCGGCGAATACGATTTTCTCGTCAACAAGTATGCCCATTATGGCGAAACTGCTACAGAACTGGATTGCGATGCATGGCTCATCCGTGAAGCACCATCGAACAAGAGCTGGCACAATGCCCACCTCTATCTGCAGGCTTCACGCAAGAGTCTGGAAAGAGCAGGTTCCATGCGAACCCTCATGTTCTTCGACCATCTCATGCCACATCTCAGCCTGATAGCAACACTGGCCGTTGCAGCCTACTCTATCCTCATGAAGAATTGGATTCTTACAGGATGCGCAGGTTTCAGTTTCCTTCTGCTGTTCATCGTGAGAATGCTGATAGCCAACAAGGCCATCAAACACTTTGATGACGGAATAGCGATGTTCAAACTGCCATTCTTCGAATATGGAATTATCTGGAGAAATCTGGCTACCAAATTGCGATATTGGCGGGCTGACAAAAACGATTTCACTTCTCATAAACTCTAAACAGGGTAAAAAGGAAGTAACAGTCTATCAGAATAATAACAGTTAAAAATAACCGACAGAACGATGAAAGTATATTTGTTCATTTCCAACCAAAAGAAGTTGCTGAAGATGTATCTTCCATACATCGAAGCCTTGAATAAGCAGCTCGACATCACCAACAGTCTGGTTGATGCCGACATTGTGTTGATTATAGGAGCATGGACATGGCAGGGAGCCCAGATAGCCAAGAAAGCAAAGCAGATGGACATTCCCTACATCGTTTGTCCACTAGGTGATATTTCTGAGAGAAACTGCAAGAACCCTTACTTGAAGCGTTCACTGCAACAGTCTATGTATCAGAAAGCCATGTACGCCAAAGCCAACCTCATAGTAGCTACTACCCCTATGGAGAAAAACTATCTGGAAAAGAAAGGTTGGAACAAGCGCATCGCCCTGATTCGCTATGCAGGCTACAGTCATCTTACCAACACTGAAGCCATGATGCAAAACTGGCAGGAGACGGATGAGGAGACGCTGGCAGTCTTCGAGCAGCAAAAGGCAGAAGCCATCGCTGCCCAAACCAAACAGGCAATCATCGCACAGATTATGCAGATAAAAAGCCGCATGCCGCATCAGAATATTCCGCAAAAATATCTTGACGATTTACACACTCTCCTCTATGCTGATGATTATGATGAGGATGCTATCAAGCAAGAACTGGCAGAGAAGAAACTCTCTTCCTATGCCGCCTCCGTTTTCCAGACCATGACAGATAAAACAGGACTCACAGAAGGCTTCATGCCGATTCCTGCCAAAAAGGGCAGAAAGAGTAAAGAGATTCTGAAATTTGTGAAATAAAAAAGATTCTGAAGTTTGCGAAATAAGAAGAAATGAACTTAGATAGAATAGAACAGCAGGCTGGTCATCTGCCAGCTTACCAGATAGCCGACTCTGTCAATGAAGCATTGATGGAGTCGGCTAACCTTGTTATTACAGCTCCTCCTGGAGCCGGTAAATCTACCCTTCTCCCGCTCACCATTCTGCGAGGCATGAGTGATCAGGCATTGGAAGGCTTCATCCATAATCATCTTAAAAGTCAGGGTAAGATTCTGATGCTCGAACCGCGCCGTCTGGCTGCTCGCCAGATTGCCGAACGGATGGCGCAGATTCTGGGAGAACCCGTGGGCAAAACCATCGGCTATCGGGTAAGATTCGAAAGCAAGGTTTCGGATGAAACACGCATCGAAGTCCTTACCGAGGGCATTCTCACCCGAATGCTGGTCAATGATGCAACACTCGAAGGCGTTTCGTGCCTCATCTTTGATGAGTTTCATGAGCGCAGCATCAATTCCGATCTGGCGTTAGCGCTGGCCCGGCAAACACAGGAAATCATCCGCCCCGACCTGAAGCTCATTATCATGTCAGCAACAATCGATGCTTCTATCATCTGCCAGGCACTTCAGGCTCCGCTTATCGAGAGTAAAGGCAGAATGTTTCCGATAGAAACCATTTATGCAGACCACGACATAGACAGATATCAGGTAGCGCAGGAAATGGCAGCCACTATCTGTCAGGCTTTCAGAAACCAGAAAGGTGACATTCTTGCCTTTCTGCCGGGACAGGGAGAAATCATGAAATGCGAAGAACTGCTTCGTTCTGCCTTATCTTCAACGGAAATCTATCCACTCTACGGCAACCTTTCGCCTGAAAAGCAGCGGCTCGCAATCGCTCCTTCCCAACCGGGCGAACGAAAAATCGTATTGGCCACTCCTATCGCCGAAACTTCTCTCACCATCGAAGGGGTACGAATCGTTGTGGATTCCGGACTATGCCGAAAACTGGTTTATGATGCCCGTACAGGCTTGAGTCATCTCGAAACCGTTCGTATCAGTCAGGACATGGCTACGCAGCGAAGGGGACGTGCGGGCAGAATAACATCAGGCGTATGTTACCGGCTTTGGACACAGACCTCGGAACATCTGATGCCAGAACAACGGCTGCCCGAAATACTGGATGCAGATCTCTCTTCGCTGGTTCTCGACATTGCAGCTTTCGGCGAAAACAAACCGGAACTGCTGCCTTGGCTCACCCTTCCTCCCAAGGGCAACCTCGTATTGGCACAGCAACTTCTTATGTCGCTCAACGCCCTCACTCCTGATCATGATGCTCACGCTCTCAGTGGCAGCATCACCGCAGAAGGCAACAGAATGGCTCAACTTCCTTGTCATCCGCGTATTGCCAAGATGATGATCAGCAGCGATTCTCCGGCGAGCCAAGCCCTTGCCTGCGACATTGCAGCTCTGCTGGAAGAGAAAGACCCGATGGGCGAAAATGAGGATTCAGACATGACGCTCCGCCTTTCTATCCTCCGTTCCGCACGCTGCAAGAAGAATCTGGGACGTTGGAACCGTATCGTTCAGATTGCACAGGAATACAGGAAGATGCTGCGTATCAAAGAAGACAACGAGCCAATTGATGCTGAGGAAGTGGGCCATCTCATCGCCCTAGCCTATCCTGAGCGCATCGCCCATGCCACCGACCATGCGGGCAACTTCAAGATGTCGAATGGCAACACGATTTTCATCGACCCGATCGACAGCATGGCAGCAAACGAATGGCTTGCCATCGCATCACTCAACCTCGCTTCAACCTCATCATCCAATTCTGGGCAGGGACGGAAAGGAAGGGTATTTCTCTCAGCCCCCGTCAACTGGAAGAACTTGCCGGCACAAACCTGCGAGAATATTTCATGGGACAGCAAAGCGCTGGCAGTAAAGATGCAACAGGAAACACGGATAGGAGCACTCGTCATAGACAGCAAGCCGATACAAAATGCCAGCCGAGAGACTGTTTCTAATATTATCTGCGAAGCTGCCAGAAAAGACGGACTCAGCATGTTCGACTGGAACGAATCGGTTCATCGTCTGCAACAGCGCGTGGCGCAAGTAGCTGAATGGCATCCGGAACTGGAGATTCCTGACCTATCTACGGAGCATCTCCTGTCAACAGCCCAAGCGTGGCTCCCTTTCTATCTCGAAGAAGGTGGTAAGATGAAGACTTCTGTTACAGAGCTGAAGAAACTCAACCTGTGCGAAATCCTTTGGAACATCCTTCCTTACGACCTTCAGCAGGAGATAGACCGCCTTGCTCCCACTCACATCCGTGTACCATCGGGCAGCAACATCCGCATCGATTATCGCCTGGGAGCAGAAGCCCCGGTTCTGAGTGTGCGGCTTCAGGAGTGTTTCGGAATGACATCAACACCCACTGTCGATGCTGGCAGACAGCCCCTTCTGCTTGAGTTGTTATCTCCCGGCTTCAAGCCCGTTCAGCTTACTCAGGATCTCGCAAGTTTTTGGCAAGGCACTTATTTCGAAGTCCGCAAGGAACTGAAGCGCCGATACCCTAAGCATTTCTGGCCGGAGAATCCGTTAGAGAGCCAAGCCGTGAAAGGTGTCAAACGATGATAAGAAGAAGCAAACGCTAAGAAGATTCGTAAGAGACGATGAAAGAAGCTTCAAGTAGTATTGTAAAAGGCCAAAAGCAGTTTTCTTGACCTTAGAAAAGAAAAAGAAAAAAAAGGTCGCTCCCCTATCTGGGTAGCGACCTTTATCTTTATATTTGAATTTTGATGTAATCTTAATTCAACGATGCATCATCTGCAAGGAAATTAATCCTTGAAGAAATCCTTAACAGCCTCGTTTGGTACCATCTTCTCATCGAAAACGTATGCACCAGTCTTAGGGCTCTTAACCATCTTGATAACCTTTGTATATGCGCGACCATCCATGTTACCTTCGTGGAGGGTAGCGACCGCTTTCTTTGCCATAGTCTATTTAAATTGATAAAATTATTAAACTTGTAAGCTAAGCTTACTTAATCTCCTTGTGAAGAGTCATCTTCTTAAGGATTGGGTTGTACTTCATCAACTCAAGACGCTCAGGAGTGTTCTTACGATTCTTTGTAGTCACGTAACGGCTTGTACCTGGCATACCACTGTTCTTGTGTTCAGTGCACTCGAGGATAACCTGTACTCTATTACCTTTTGCTTTCTTTGCCATGATATTTATTCTCCTATAACTTTAATGTCCTTCCAATCTACGTAGCCCTTCTTTACTGCCTGATTCAAAGCAGCATCGAGACCTACCTTATTAATAAGACGAAGACCAGCAGCACTGATCTTGAGGCTGATCCAGCAACCCTCTTCTACATAGTAGAATTTCTTGCTGAAGAGGTTAACATCAAAGCTTCTCTTTGTACGGTGCTTTGAGTGAGACACATTGCAACCTAACTGTGCCTTCTTACCTGTAATTTGACAAATCTTAGACATTTCTATCTTTAATTTTGTAATTCGTTAATTGATACCTATTCCAAACAGAGTGCAAAATTACAAAATAATTTGGTAATAACAAAATAATCCCTAAAAGAACGCTGTCTTTTAAGGATTATTAATATTTGATAGCCTTAAATTAGCAATTAAGCCTCTTTTTTAAGTTCTTCAGCATGTTCTTTCAAAAATTCGAGCATGCCTTTAAGCGCTGTATTTGTGGCAATTGCAAGGTTGATGTCGCGTCCGAAATCTTCGGTGAGTTTTACTACGCGAACATCGTTCTTATCGCCATAACCTACATAGATTGTGCCCACAGGAATGGCTGGAGTTCCACCCGTTGGACCAGCCACACCCGTTGCTGAAATGGCGAAGTCTACATTCAGGGTCTTGATTGTGCCGAGCACCATCTCCCTAGCCACTTCTTCGCAAACGGCAGTCTGCTCCTCCAGAACCTCATGGCTCACGCCCAAAAGATTCTCCTTTACCTCGTTGGTGTAGCTTACTACACCACCCTTGAAGTAATTGCTGGCACCTGGCAAAGAAATCAGCGCCTCGGCGATACGACCACCTGTGCAGCTCTCTGCTGTGCCTACTGTCTTGTCACTATTGTAGAGCATCTCCTGGATGCCCTTGCTCAATATCTTTGTTTCAAATTCCATATTTCTTACTTAAATGTTACTTTACTATAGGCTGGCAAGTCGATGGTTGCAAACTCACCATCACGATACTTGAAGGTTCCCACGCAGCCTATCATCGCCGCATTATCGGTAGTATAGCTGAACTTAGGGATGTAGATAGTCCAGCCGAAGCGCTTGGCATGATCGCGGAAAGCGTTGCGCAAACCATTATTAGCGCTCACACCTCCAGCTACAGCCACATGCTTGATACCGGTCTGCTTGACAGCCATGCGGAGTTTCTTCATCAGAATATCAACGATGGTAAACTCTATGCTGGCAGCCAGATCGTACTTGTTCTTCTCAACAAAATCAGGATCAGCAGCCACCCATTTGCGCAAACTGTAGAGGAAACTTGTCTTGAAGCCTGAGAAACTGTAGTTCAAACCCGGAATATGAGGCTCAGAGAAACTGAAAGCCTTCGGATTGCCCTGACGTGCATACTTATCTACGACAGGACCACCAGGATACCCCCACTCCAGTACCTTGGCACACTTGTCAATAGCCTCGCCAGCCGCATCGTCGATGGTCTGTCCCAGTACTTCCATATCGTTGTAGGCATTCACCTTTACAATCTGCGAATTTCCACCGCTCACGAGAAGACAGATGAACGGGAATGGAGGTGCACTCTGGTCATCATCGCTCTCCTTGATGAAATGAGCCATCACATGACCCTGCAGATGGTTTACGTCAATCATCGGAATATTGAGCGAACGGGCGAATCCCTTGGCAAAGCTTACACCCACAAGGAGCGAACCCATCAGACCCGGACCACGGGTGAAGGCTACGGCAGAAAGATCTTCCTTCTTGATGCCGGCACGCGCGATGGCCTGGTCAACGACTGGAACCACATTCTGCTGGTGGGCACGGGAAGCCAACTCCGGAACAACACCGCCGTAAGCTTTGTGAACCTCCTGAGAGGCGGTAACATTGCTCAGCAGCACACCATTCTTGAGCACTGCGGCAGAGGTATCATCGCAGCTGCTCTCTATACCTAATATATATATATCCTTCATTTCTTAACATTTAACGTTAATATGTCAAAATCTCCACACCTGTCTCTGTCATCACAAGCGTGTGCTCCCACTGCGCAGATGGCTTCTCATCACCAGTGATTACTTCCCATCCGTATGGATCGTCGGCATCGAGGAATACCTGCCAGGTTCCCATGTTAATCATTGGCTCGATGGTGAATACCATGCCCGGAACGAGCAGCATGCCAGTGCCTCTATGACCATAGTGAAGAACCTCAGGCTCTTCATGGAACTGGCAACCTACGCCATGACCGCAAAGATCGCGAACCACACCATAACCATACTTCTTGCAATGCTTCTCGATGGCATGACCGATATCACCTACGAACGAGTATGGCTTGGCAACCTCCATACCGATTTCCAGACATTCCTTGGCTACGCGAACCAGCTGCTCCTTTTCAGGAGTAGTCTTGCCGCCAACGATGAACATACGGCTGGCGTCAGCGTAATAGCCATCTACGATGGTTGTCATGTCCACATTGATGATATCGCCCTCTTCGAGCACATCCTCTTCCTTAGGAATACCATGGCAAACCACTTCGTTGATAGAGGTACAAACGCTCTTAGGATAGCCTTCGTAATTGAGACACGCAGGAATGGCATTATGATCCTTGCAATACTGCATGCAGAGATCATCAATCTCCTGGGTGTTGATTCCCGGACGGATCATCTCGGCTACCGCATCAAGACAACCGGTGTTTACGACACCACTCTTGCGGATGCCTTCTATCTGTTCTGGAGTTTTAATCAAGTCACGGGTTGGAACAAGTTTACCCTTGTTTTCCCAAAACATTACCTGCTTGTCGAGCTCTGTAAGAGGCTGACCTGGCAAGCAATGCCATCTTTTCTTCTTAATCATTGTATTATGTATTTAATATTTGCGACTGCAAAAGTACATTTTTTATTGCAGAGCACAAAATAAAATGGCAATTATTTGCATTTTAGTGCAAATAATCACCACAAATAATTACTTCAAATGCTCGTAAATCTTATCGCACCAGTCTTCTCCATTCTGCGGACAATAAGTAAACAGTCCCAGTTCAGAGGCTGCACAGCAGTTACGGGGACCATCATCAATAAACAGACACTCCTCTGGCATAATCTTCTCCTGAGAAAGGACATAACGGAAGAAATTCTCATCCGGCTTCATATACTTTACTTCATAAGAACGGTACATCGCATCGAAATAATCGCCGATAGGATGACCGTCGCCGGAGAACGCCTCGCTGTCTACCCAGGCTGATACATAAGGGTTGGTATTGCTGAGCAAGATTACACGGTAGCCCTGCTTCTTAAGATTGCGGAGAGTAACCAGATTGCGTTCTGGAATTTCCTTCATGTAGCCCAGCCAGCAATGCTGCAGTTCCTCGAAGGTTACCTCGCGGCCAATCTTCTTGCACACTTCCCGACGGTATTCCTCCTCGGAAATCTTGCCCTCTTCCAGCTGACCGTTTAAGCCAACCTGTTTATAAGGGTCCATCTTCTCCGCAAACTCCTTCATACCCAACTCAATGAAACGTTTGCCTGCCTCATTCTCGTCGAGGGTGATGATGACACCACCCATATCAAAAATTACAGTTTTAATCATATAATTATCCTAAAAACGTTGTATTCTTTATCTTGTCAGAACAGCTCCAGTTTGTTCTTTCTAGCCTCTGAGAGCGAAGCTATCTTAGCCTGCTCTTCGTGATAGTCCTGGCGAAGTTTCTCGTAGCGTTCCTTCAGTTCCGCCTCAAACTTAGGACATTCAGCCTCGTTGAGGAAGCGGGCACAGATTCCGGCATTGAGCGATGCGTCCTTCACCCAGATGACCGGTCCGTCATATTCAGGCGCAATCTTCAGAGCCACATGCAGTTCGCTCGTCGTTGCCCCACCTACCATGATAGGAATGCGCAAACCAGCTTTCTGCATTTCCCGGGCCACATGAACCATTTCTTCAAGCGAAGGGGTGATAAGTCCGCTCAAACCGATTGCATCTACCTTTTCATCGATAGCTTTCTGTACAATCTGTTCGGCTGGAACCATCACACCTAAGTCGATGATTTCGTAATTGTTACATGACATAACCACGCAGACGATGTTCTTTCCGATATCATGAACATCGCCCTTCACGGTTGCCATCAGAATCTTGCCGGCAGTTGTTGCTCCACCCTGTTTTTCTGCCTCGATATGAGGCTGAAGGATAGAAACTGCCGATTTCATCGTGCGAGCCGTCTTGACAACCTGCGGCAAGAACATTTCGCCTTTTCCAAAAAGTTCACCTACCAGGTTCATGCCGTCCATCAGAGGACCCTCAATTACGTTTACGGCATGAGGATATTTGGCAAGTGCTTCATCAATATCCTGCTGCAGGAAATCGGTGATTCCCTTGCGCAGCGCATACTTCAGACGTTCTTCCACACTCTCCTTTCGCCATTCAGGAGCAGCCGGTTTCTTGGGAGCAACACCGCCTGCCTTAGCTGCAGCCTTGGCAGCATCAGCCTGGGCTTTTATCTCTGCCGCAAGCTCGATGAGTTCATCAGCTGCACCTTTTCTCCTATTCAGTACCACATCCTCTATGAGATGAAGCTGTTCTTCAGGAATTTTATTGTAATCCATTCTGGCTTTGGCATTTACAATACCAAAGTCCATACCTACCTGCTGGGCATGATGCAGGAAAACACAATGGATAGCCTCACGGATATAAGTATTGCCACGGAATGAGAACGAGAGGTTACTGACACCTCCGCTGACATGTGCACCAGGCAGATTCTGATGAATCCACTCCGTTGCACGGATGAACTCAACGGCATAATTATCATGCTCCTCCATACCGGTAGCTATGGCTAGTACGTTCGGGTCGAAGATGATATCGAGCGGATTCATGCCCAACTTGTCTACCAGAAGATGATAAGCTCGTTCTGCTATCTCGATGCGGCGCTCGAAAGTGGTAGCCTGTCCTACTTCATCAAAACACATCACAACAACGGCTGCACCATAGCGCAACACATCGCGGGCATGAGAAAGGAATACTTCCTCACCCTCCTTCAAACTGATGGAATTGACAATGCACTTGCCCTGGCAGCACTTCAAGCCAGCCACGATGACGTCCCATTTGGAAGAGTCGATCATCACCGGAACCTTCGCAATATCAGGCTCAGCAGCAATCATATTCAGGAAATTAACCATCTCGGCTTTCGCATCGAGCAAACCATCGTCCATATTCACGTCAACGACAGCTGCTCCATCAGCCACTTGCTTTCTGGCAATACCGATGGCTTCTTCATAATTCTTTTCGTTAATCAAACGCAGGAACTTCCTGCTACCAGCCACGTTACAGCGTTCGCCCACATTGACAAACCGACTGGCGTCAACCGGCAAATGTACGGAATCATCGACCTGCAGAAGGTCTAATCCCGAGAGCCACATATACTTAGGTTTCTCCACCACTTGATGCGGCTTCTTACCCTCAGCTATACGGGCGTAATGTGCGATGAATTCAGGACTTGTACCGCAGCATCCGCCTATGATGTTCACGATGCCTTCATCGATGAATTCGGCTATTTGCGGAGCCATCGATTCGGCTGTCTCGTCATATTCGCCCATTTCGTTAGGCAAACCGGCATTAGGATGCGCACTAATATAATAAGGTGCAACCTGCGCCATGTGCTCGATGAAAGGTTTCATCTGAGGAGCACCAAAGGCACAGTTCATGCCGACAGAGAAGATAGGATAAGGAGAAAGCGAAGCAAGGAAAGCATCTACAGTCTGACCACTGAGCGTTCTGCCCGCCAGATCACTCACCGTAAGACTGATCATAACAGGCAACTCTACTCCATGTTTCTTCATCATGGTGAGCGCTGCATCTATCATCGCCTTGCAGTTGAGTGTATCAAAGATGGTTTCGATGAGAATCACGTCAGCACCGCCTTCAATAAGTCCGTCCACCTGTTCGCATACATCGGTGAAAAGCTCATCGTAGGTAATCTCGCGGGCGGCAGGATTGCTGACGTCCGGACTCATGGAACATGTCTTGTTGGTTGGTCCCACATCTCCTGCAACGAAGCGTGGTTTATCAGGCGTAGAAAACTTATCGCATTCGATACGTGCCAGACGTGCACCCTCGAATGCCATTTCGCGGGCGCAGTTCTCCAGGTGATAATCAGCCTGCGAAATGCGCTGGCACGAAAAAGTATTCGCGGTAATAATATCGGCGCCAGCCTCCAGGTAGCGTCGGTAAATATCAGATATCACATCAGGACGAGTAATGTTGAGCATGTCGTTGTTGCCTTTCATCATACCCGGCAAATCGCGGAACCGCTCACCTCTGAAGTCTTCTTCTGTAAGATTATACTTCTGAATCTCAGTACCCATGGCACCATCAAGAATCAGAATTTTCTCCTTTACAATCTCTCTTAAATTCTTCATTGTCTAAAAGTGCTTGATTGCTCTATCCATCTCCCTTCTGTCTTCCTTTTCTTTCAGAGTCTGGCGCTTGTCATACTCCTTCTTTCCCTTACAGAGGGCAATATCCACCTTGGCTCTACCGTGATTATCGATAAAGATGAGGGTTGGAACAATGGTGAAACCAGGCTGCTTGCTGTCCTCTTCAAGACGGCGCAATTCGCGCTTGGTGAGAAGAAGCTTGCGGTCGCGGCGAGCCTCATGATTGCTGAAAGAACCATAAAAATAAGGAGAGATGTTCATTCCCTTGACCCAAAGTTCGCCCTGATAGAAATCGCAATAACAATCTACCAGCGAAGCCTTTCCGCCACGGATTGACTTTATCTCTGTACCCGTAAGCACAATGCCTGCGGTATAAGTATCAACGAAGAAGTACTCGAACGAAGCCTTCTTGTTGCGTATCTGTATCGGACTCTTCTTACGGAGTTCCTGTTCTTGCTTGTTCATATATATATAATAATGTATTATAAGTTTATAGTTTGACAATTTCGCAGAAATTGTCGATATGATCATCGATGTAGAAGGCAACCTTGCTGGTCCACTCTTCTTCGTTCTCAACGAACTCATCGTCAAAATCATCAAACTCAGGAAATTTTTCGTAGAGCGCCATAAACTCCTCATCGGTCAGATCGCGCTCAATCTCCTCATGGTTTGTCTTATACAGGAAATGACTCTTCTTGATGAGTTTGGCGAGTTCTGTCAATCCCCAGTTTTTAAACGCCTTGTCGGTAGGGTTCTTCCAGAGGAAAGCACCGTAACCGTTATGTATGAGCTGAACCATTCCGCCATCCATCATCTCCTCATGCAGGATATCCCAAGCCAGAAGAGTAATCTGGTCGCTGTTGAGCTGCGCCATGGTTTCGGCAGTCAGTTCACCACCAATCGCTTCGCGGATAGCGTCCACGAAAGCCTTTACAAATTCATCCATGCCCGCCTCGGCAGCATGCTGAAGCTTGGCATCGTTTATCTTTACTTCGATCATAATCTACAAAATTGCAATTTTCAGTTTGCAAAGATACATGAAATTGTGCATAAACCCAAGAAAAAATCTAAATATTAGGTTAAAGAGTTAAAAAGAATACCCAATTTTAGGTATTTTCCGGATTTTTTTTGTACTTTTGTGCTCGGAATTGAGGTGATGGCACCGATGTTTCAGCAAAACAATATGAATTAAGTACAGAACTTTATACTTATAATATTCATTAATATAAAATTTAGCGAATATGATCTATTCTAAAGAAGTAGACAACATGTGCGTTGTCGCTAAGGGTCCTAACCACGGACCAGCTCCAATTCCTGAAGAGGGAAAATGGATTCAGGCAAAAGAGATCAAAGACATCTCTGGTTATACTCACGGTGTGGGTTGGTGTGCTCCTCAGCAGGGTGCTTGCAAGCTCTCTTTGAACATCAAGGAAGGCGTTATTCAGGAGGCTCTTGTTGAGACTATCGGTTGTACTGGTATGACTCACTCAGCTGCTATGGCTTCTGAGATTCTCCCAGGCAAGACTATTCTTGAGGCTTTGAACACTGACCTCGTATGCGATGCTATCAATACAGCTATGCGCGAGCTCTTCCTCCAGATTGTTTACGGTCGTAGCCAGAGCGCTTTCTCTGAGGGCGGTCTCGTTATCGGTGCAGGTCTTGAGGACTTGGGTAAGGGTCTTCGTTCACAGACTGGTACTCTCTATGGTACTGTAGCTAAGGGTACACGTTACCTCGAGTTGACAGAGGGTTACATCACAAAGCAGTTCCTCGATAAGGACAGCCAGGTTTGTGGTTATGAGTATGTTCACCTCGGCAAGATGATGGAAGCTATCAAGAACGGTATGGACGCTAACGAGGCTGTCAAGAAGTTCACAGGTAGCTACGGTCGTACAACTGCTGAGCAGGGTGTTGTTAAAGCTATTGATCCACGTAAAGAATAATAAGGAGATACAGATATGATTAGAAAAGTAAGTTACGAAAGTCAGGAACGTCGCGAGAAGCAGGTTCTTGCTGCTCTTAATGCTAACGGTATCAAGAGCTTGGAAGAGGCTAATCAAATCTGCGAGGACGCAGGTGTTGACCCTTATCAGATGTGTGAAGATACTCAGCGTATCTGCTTCGAGAACGCTAAGTGGGCGTATGTAGCTGGTGCTGCTATCGCTATCAAGAAAGGTGTTAAGACTGCTGCTGATGCAGCTGAGGCTATCGGTATCGGTTTGCAGGCTTTCTGCATCCCAGGTTCTGTAGCTGACGACCGTAAGGTTGGTCTTGGTCACGGTAACTTGGCTGCTCGTTTGCTCCGTGAGGAGACTCAGTGCTTCGCTTTCTTGGCTGGTCACGAGTCTTTCGCTGCTGCTGAGGGTGCTATCAAGATTGCTGAGATGGCAAACAAGGTTCGCAAGAACCCATTGCGCGTTATCTTGAACGGTCTTGGTAAGGATGCTGCTCAGATCATCAGCCGCATCAACGGTTTCACATACGTACAGACAAAGTTCGACTACTATACAGGTGAGTTGAAGGTTGTTAACCGCATCGCTTACAGCGATGGTCCACGTGCTAAGGTTAACTGCTATGGCGCTGACGACGTTCGCGAGGGTGTTGCTATCAACTGGAGCGAGGATGTAGATGTATCTATCACTGGTAACTCTACAAACCCTACACGTTTCCAGCACCCAGTAGCTGGTACATACAAGAAGGAGCGTATTGCTGCTGGTAAGCCATACTTCTCAGTAGCTTCTGGTGGTGGTACAGGTCGTACTTTGCACCCAGATAACATGGCTGCTGGTCCTGCTTCTTACGGTATGACTGATACTATGGGTCGTATGCACTCAGACGCTCAGTTCGCAGGTTCTTCTTCAGTTCCTGCTCACGTAGAGATGATGGGCTTCCTCGGTATGGGTAACAACCCTATGGTAGGTGCTACTGTTGCTATTGCCGTAGCTATCGACCTCGCTATCAACAAGAAGTAATTTCTTTGAGATACAAAACATATAAAAGCCTTGAGAATCAGCTGATTCTCAAGGCTTTTTCTTAATTTATCCTACTGGAATAATCTTATATCTTACTGGAATAAAAAATTATCTCTCGGAGATATTTTTTTATCTTTCGGAGATATTCTTCTATCTTTCGGAGAAAATAATTTATCCTACAGTATTTCTATTCTTATCTAACCAGTTTTCTAATTTTCCTAAAACTAAACGATGTACTCATGAGTACAATGATTACGCCAATCAGCCAGTAAAGCCAATCACGATAACTGATCATGAAAACCAGGAACAACACCAGGAGCAGAATCAGAAGCTGAAAGATACAGAATCTGAAACCAAGAGCGGATAAACGATAACCATAAACGGCCCTGCTGAAAATCAAGACGGCAATGGTCTCTATGGCATAAGCCACAGCAATACCCCCTCCTACTCCTCTCAATCCATCTAACTGATAACCAGCTATTTCACAGATTATCAGCAAGATAACACAAAAACTTTCCTGAATGAGAAATAGCCTGGAATCGCCTCTTGACAACGGGAGATATTCTATCGGAAGATAAACGGCCTTGAACAACATGGCAACAGCAGCAAGCTGAGTCATCTGAAGCATCCCCATAAACTGGGCATTGTATAATATCGGAATAATGAGAGGCAGACCTAAAATGATAGCTGCAACGATAGGCCCCAGCAACAGGACATTCATTTCAAGTTGGCGGTTCACACAGAGATTGCGCTCTTTAACAGACTCCTCGTTTTTTCTGGAACCCGAAATGCCGGAGAGACGGGGATAAAAATCCTGATCCATGACCGAGAACACCATTCCCGCATAAACAAAGACAATCGTTATACCGGCATTGAAAAGTCCGACAACTTCCAGATCGCCTTGTTGGTTCAAAAAGGCACGAATCAGAAATTCGCATCCGCTATTCATCAAACCCGAAAGTACAAATGCCCCGCCAAGTCGCAAAAGTGGGAAACCTGCAACTAGCGTCATTTTTCGCATATTTACGCCCCACCCTACAACTCGTCGGGAATATCGAAAATTCAGAGCCCATTGCATAAATGCCAAAATGAACAGAACGGGCAGAATACCTCTCTCACCAAATATCCAATAAACCGGAACCGAAACCAAAAGCAGAAGAATAGCCAGAAGACTTGCCTGCATCGCCAACGCACGCAACTGTCCGGTAGCTTTCAGAATGGCAGTTTCACCTCCAGCCAGAATCGTGAAGAAAATGGTTGGTGCCAGGAGAATGAAATGTAGCGTATGATTGCCCCAGGAAAAAGTAAACCCATTGAGTAACGGACCCAGAAGAACACAGACGATGGCTCCGAAAAATGCAGCAAGCAGACTATAGGTGCGGACAAGAAGAACCGCCCCGGCGATATCAGCCTTTTCGGACTGCGATTCATCTGCAGTATGTTCCTTTTCTGAAATAAATTTAACACCACTTGTAGGAATGCCGAAATTACACGCAGAACTGAGAACAGATATCGTTGAGCTGAAAAGAGACAGCAGTCCCATTCCAGAAGGTCCGAGGAAGAGCGCCGTAAATTTATTGCGCAAAACTCCTACAAGAATTCCCAATCCTTGCACACTGCCAAACAATCCTGTATATTTCAGAATATGCGAATAACTGTTTTCCTTTTTATCACCCATAATCAAAAGAAACAAAAAAAAGGTTGGATTTCCCGAAAGAGAAATTCAACCTTTATACTTTAAAATCTCAAAAGAAGATTCTGTCGAAGATTAAGCCTCAGCTGGAGCCTCCTCTGCAGGAGCTTCCTCAGCAGCCTTAGCCTCTGCCTCAGCAGCAGCTGCAGCAGCCTTCTTATCAGCTACCTTCTTAGCGATTGCTTCGTTCATCTTCTTCTCAGCCTCGAGCTCCTTAGCAGCAGCTTCCTTCTTTGCCTTAGCATCGCCCTCGCGAACAGCAGAAATCTTAGCGTCCTTGCTATTCTTCCAAGCGTCGAAACGCTTCTGAGCCTCAGCATCGTCGAATGCGCCCTTCTTAACGCCACCCTTGAGGTGCTTCATCAAGTAAACGCCCTCGCCCTTGAGGATGTTGCGAACTGTGTCTGTTGGCTGTGCACCAGTCTCTACCCAGTAGAGTGCGCGCTCGAAATTCAAATCTACAGTAGCTGGATTGGTATTAGGGTTGAAAGTACCAATCTTCTCAGTAAATTTACCATCACGTGGTGCTCTAACGTCAGCGATTACGATGCTGTAGAAAGCATAGCTTTTACGACCGCCGCGCTGCAATCTGATTTTTGTTGCCATTTTTAAATCTTAATTTTAATTTAATTTATAATGAGGTTTGAATTTTATGCTGCCATCTCGTGACAGCGGGTGCAAAATTACTACTTTTATTTGAATTGAGCAAACTTTTATCGATATTCAAATGCTTTTTTAGCATTTTTTATCTGATTCGGTCTGCTGCTCTCAAGAGTTTGATGTCATCGTTCACACCTTTCATTGCCATCCATTCGAATATGATTGCTACCAAAGGAAGGCAAGCGGCAAACTGAAACTTCATCGTTCCTTCTGCTTCAGGAACAGGAATCAAGCCCATGAACATCACGATATAATCTACATACCATAAACCTGCAAAAAGCATGGCAAGTGAACAGAGTGATTTCTGAAGCTTCAGATTCTTGTACAAAAAGATGTTTACCAATGCTATGATGGCTGAAACGGCGAGCAGAAGGAACAGAGGAACGCAAGTAGTTGAAATCTGCATTCCTGCCTCCCCTACCACTCCGAGGTTATAAACCATAGTGTCTCCTCCCATCGTCTTAGCTGCGATGCTGGCGATAGGAAGGAAAAGACAGATAGCAATAGCGATGACAGCAAAGAGCAGAAATAATGTCTGTTTACGCTGTATCATATAGCTCTGGAATATTAAATTTCGCTCTCGTGAACCATTGGTGCAGATGTCTTGGTAGGATCGCGCCAATAAATATTATTCTCAATAAACTCTTCTGTAGCGAGCAAAGTTGGCTTTGGCAACTTCTCGTAGTAGCGAGAGATTTCAATCTGTTCGCGGTTCTCAAAAACTTCCTCCAAAGAATCGTTATAAGAAGCAAACTCCTGAAGTTTCTTGCTCAACTCCTGCTTGATTTCGATAGAAATCTGATTAGCGCGCTTTGCAATGATAGCTACGCTCTCGTAGATATTATGGGTATCATCGCAGAGATCCATAATGTTGCGAGTTACTGTGTTTACTGGTGCCTTTGATTTTTTGAAATCCATAATTATAGTACTATTATTATTATATTGTTTTTACCTTATTATATATATGCTTTTTTTAATTGGCATTATTGCCAAGCTGGTCGAGAGCTGACTCCGGATGCTCTTTCTCGTACTGCTTGCACTTCTCGATATACTTCTCGGCAAGTGCACGGTCCTTTGAATCAGGATATTCGTTGATAAAGCCATAACACTCATCCTCAGCATCCTGATAGCGCTCCAGCTGCTTTTTCTCGACACTCATCTTTGCCAGTTCGTATTTACCTTTCATGATGAGCGATGCAAACTCCTCGCGTCGGTTGCTGTAAGGATAATCCTTAAGCGCATTCTGTGCAGTTACGATACAAGCCTCATAATTATTGCCTCCGCTGGTACAGTTGCCGAAATAGGTACCCATATCAAAATAGAGCTTGGCACTCTTATACTCCTTCTCAACCAAGAGGTCCTGAAGAGCAAAAAGGCGGTTTGTAGCCTGCTGCTTGAGTCGGGCATCTGGATAAAGATCCAGGAACTCCTGGAAGGCTGCGATGGCTGTAATCGTGGTACTCTGGTCAAGACGAGGCTCTGGAGCATTCTGATACAGACTCTCTCCAACAAAGTACTTTGCATTTTCAGCAAACTTACCTTTAGGATAAGAAGAGTAATACTTCTTGAAATACTCTGCAGCAGTCTCATAATCCTTCATACCATACTCGGCCATAGCCAGCATGTACAAACATTCCTCACCCTCGGTAGAACCTTTCTTCATCGTTACCAGTTCCTGCAGAAGAGGAATGGCACGGGAATACTTGCCCTGGGCATAGCTCTGCTTGGCGTACTCATACTTATAAGTATAATCGCCTGATTTCAATACCTGGTTATATTCGTGGGCACAGCTCGACAAGAGCAATGCAACACACGATGCAATAAGAGTCAATTTTTTCATAATTCTCATTTTGAACTGCAAAGTTACTCATAATTTACTTATTATCAAAAGAAAAGATACATTTTTTCGTAAAAAATTAATCTTTATAACGATTAATGGCGTTTTTTTTGTAATTTTGCACCTTGAAACAGAACTTTTGAGAAGAAATCAGGAAGAAAATGGATTTTAAGATTACATCAAAATATAAGCCGACTGGCGACCAGCCGCAAGCCATCAGGCAACTCACAGAGGGGGTGCTTGAAGGAGACCCTGCACAGGTGTTGTTGGGTGTAACCGGCTCGGGTAAAACCTTTACGGTGGCAAACGTGATTGCCAACGTGGGGAAGCCTACGCTCATCTTGAGCCACAACAAGACTCTTGCCGCCCAACTGTATCAGGAGATGAAGGGTTTCTTCCCTGAGAACGCTGTAGAATATTATGTTTCATACTACGACTATTATCAGCCGGAAGCTTATCTGCCTACAACAGATACATATATAGAAAAAGACCTCGCCATCAATGATGAAATAGACAAGTTGCGACTCGGTGCTGTTTCTGCCCTTCTCTCGGGCAGAAAGGATGTCATCGTTGTCTCATCCGTATCGTGCATCTATGGTATGGGCGGACCTATGGCGATGCAGGAGAACATCATCAAGATTCATCGCGGGCAGCGACTCGACAGAAATGAATTTCTGAGGAAACTCGTTGAAGCACTTTACGTTAGAAATGATATAGAACTGCAACGTGGCAACTTTAGAGTGAAAGGCGAAACGGTTGATATCTTTATGGCTTACAGCGATCATGTTTTGCGAGTAACATGGTGGGACGATGAGATTGACAGTATCGAAGAAGTGGATTCGCTCACTTATCACCGCCTTGCCTCGTTCGAAGATTACGAGATTTATCCTGCCAACCTTTTCGTAACAACAAAAGAACAGCAGGAAAGTGCCATTCGCAGAATTCAGGACGACCTGGTTAAACAGGTAGAATTCTTCAAGAGTATTGGAGATGGAATCAAGGCACAGCGCATCAAGGAACGTGTAGAATATGATATGGAAATGATCAAGGAATTAGGCCACTGTTCGGGCATCGAGAACTATTCCCGCTATTTTGATGGCAGACACGAAGGCGAACGCCCGTATTGCCTGCTCGATTTCTTCCCTAAAGATTTCCTGCTTGTGGTTGACGAGAGCCATGTGAGCATCCCACAGATTGGCGCCATGTATGGAGGCGACCGGGCACGAAAGAAGAACCTGGTAGAATATGGTTTCCGTTTGCCCGCAGCCTTCGATAACCGTCCGCTGAAATTCGAGGAATTTCACGATCTCATTCCGCAGGCCATCTATGTAAGCGCAACTCCGGCAGACTATGAATTGAGAGAAGCCGAAGGCGTGGTTGTAGAACAGCTGATTCGTCCTACAGGACTCCTGGACCCGGAAATCGAAGTCCGTCCAAGTGAGAATCAGATAGATGATCTTCTGGACGAAATATTAACAAGAACACACCGCAACGAGCGAGTTCTGATTACGACTCTTACAAAGCGCATGGCAGAAGAACTCACCGAGTTCCTGCTCAACCACAACGTAAAGGCTGCCTATATCCACAGTGATGTGGCAACCTTAGACCGAGTAAAGATCATGAACGATCTCCGTGCAGGAGTATACGATGTACTGGTGGGTGTCAACCTGTTACGAGAAGGACTCGACTTGCCGGAAGTTTCGCTCGTAGCTATTCTCGATGCAGACAAGGAAGGCTTCCTTCGCAGTCACCGTTCTCTGACCCAGACGGCAGGCCGTGCAGCCCGAAATGTGAACGGCAAAGTAATCATGTATGCAGACAACATCACAGACAGCATGCAGAAAACGATAGATGAAACAGCCCGCCGCCGAAGCATCCAGTTGAAATACAATGCAGACCATGGCATTACACCAAAACAGATTGTGAAGGCAATAACCTCAGCTCTGCCTACTAGCAAGGAAGAAGGAGCAAAGATTGTTCCGATGGGAGCCGAGGGTTCCAAGCCTCGCGTTTACGTGGAACCGGAAAGTGCAGCCTTCGTTGCCGACCCTATTGTTCGCAGTATGAGCAAGGAAGAATTGGAGAAGAGCATTGCCAATACTACGGCATTGATGAAGCAAGCTGCCAAAGACCTCGACTTCATGCAAGCTGCCCAATATCGCGATGAAATCATCCGATTGCAGAAGGAATTGGAAGAAAAGGGATAAATTCAAAAGAAATAACCATCAAAAAGAGGGTGTATCATAAATTAATGATTCACCCTCTTTTTGTTGGAATATTACTGATATGTTGTTGGAATATTACTGATATGTTGTTGAAATATTACTGATATGTTATCCTGCTTACAACACACCCTCTTTTTATTTACCCAGCAGTTATTCATCTGTCTGTCAGCTATCTGCTATTCAAACGACAGCTTTTTCAGACGGGAACGTAACTGCTCAGCCTCGCTCTTTCTGATAGAGAGTTTGATGCTGCAAGTATTATCGAAAGTCTGATCCAAGATACGCGGATTCATATCTTTGACAATCCTCATCACATCATTCATCATCGGATAAGTAAAATCATAGGTTACTATTTCCTCTATCTGTTGCGTAACCTCCTCACAATGAGCCAAAGCATCAATGGCAGCTTCACGATAAGCAACAATGAGTCCGCTGGTTCCCAATTTCACTCCTCCGAAATATCGGATGACGACAATTAAAATATCCGTCAATTCTGATTTCGTGATTTGGCCGAGGATTGGTTTTCCTGCCGTAGAAGAAGGTTCGCCATCATCATTGGCACGGAACTCTGTCCGTTCTGGACCTAGCATATATGCATAACAACAATGTCGGGCATCGTAATATTTCTTACGGTACCCGGCAACAATTTCCTTCACCTCGTCAACAGTTGTAACATGGTGAGCAAAGGCGAGAAACTTACTCCTTTTCTCGGTGTAATATCCCTCGCCTATCGTATCTGATATAGTCTTAAATTCGTCTATCATTAATCCAACTTGTGAATAATCAACCCGCTGCGCAACTTAGGTTCAAACCATGTTGCCTTAGGTGGCATAATCTTACCACTGTCAGCGATGTCCATAATCTGCTGCATAGTAACCGGATGCAAAGCAAGTGCCATCTTCATCTCGCCGCTATCCACACGACGTTTCAACTCACCGAGACCGCGAAGACCGCCCACAAAATCGATGCGCTTATCAGAACGTAAATCCTTGATACCCAGAATTTCATCAAGAATCAGGCGAGATGAAATATCCACATCGAGCACGCCGATTGGATCAGCATCATCATAGGTACCCGGCTTGGCAAACAAACCGTACCATTTACCATCCAGATAGAGGAGGAAAGAATGGAGAGCAGCTGGTTTCAGAATATCCAAGCCAAACTGGCTGATAGCATCATCAATAGCCATCTTTTCATAGCAAGGTATGCCCTCTTCATCACCAGATACATTCACATTGATTGCATCAATATCTATCACCTCGAAATTCTTTGTCAAAGCATCGAGGAACTGATCAGAAGTCAGACCATTCAAATCCTTCACAACTCGGTTATAATCGAGAATGGTAAGCTGACTTGCCTGGAAACAAACTGCCATAAAGTAGTTATATTCCTCCTTACCTGTATGATTAGGATTCTGCTTAGCTTTTTCTGCACCTACCAGAGCTGCTGCTGCACTACGGTGATGACCGTCAGCAATATAAAGGCTAGGCATCTTGGCAAATTCCGCTGTAATTGTGGCAATATCCTGATCATCGCTTACAACCCAGAACTGATGACGGAAACCATCTATTGGAGCAATGAAATCATACTCCGGCGTTGTTGCTGCATAACGCATCAGAAGTTCGTTAAGCACCTCATTATCAGGATAAGCGAAGAATACTGGTTCGATATTGGCATTGCATACACGCACATGCTTCATACGGTCTTCTTCCTTATCGCGGCGTGTCAGTTCATGTTTCTTGATGACACCCGTCATATAGTCGTTTACATACGCACCTACAACAAGACCATACTGAGTCTTGCCATTCATAGTCTGTGCATAGATATAATACTGTTCCTTATCATCCTGTTTCAACCAGCCATTCTCCTGGAACTTTCTGAAGTTCTCTGCAGCGCTTTCATACACTCGTGGATCGTACTCAGAAGTTCCTGGTTCGAAATTGATTTCAGGTTTAATAATATGATAAAGGCTCTTCTCGTTATCGCCTGCCTCGGCACGTGCTTCCTCAGAATTGAGAACATCGTAAGGACGAGACTCAACTTGCTCAACTAAATCTTTTGGGGGACGAATACCCTTAAATGGTTTAACTATAGCCATAATGTTTATTGATTTTAATGAATAAAAGCCCACAAAGGGCAAGTCTATCATGAAGTCTGTAAAGATAAAAAGCCCATAAAGGGCACTAGCTAAAGCACCCTCTATGAGCTTTTTTATATCCTAATTTTTATTTATTTACTTGATATTTTGTGCAACCATCAGCAAAGAACGCATTAATCTGCTTAGCTGCAGCAATACCGGCATTGATATTTGCTTCTGCAGTCTGTGCACCCATCTTCTTAGGAGTTGAGAAGTAGCGACCCTCGAACTTGGCAAAGTCTGCATCAGCATCAGGCTTGATATCAGTGATGAACTTCAAGTCCTCACGCTCAGCAAGAAGTTTCAGGAGCTCAGGCTCATTGATAACCTCCTTACGCGCTGTATTGATGAGGATGCCACCCTTAGGCAACTGGTTTACGGTCTTGTAGTCGATGCTCTTGATAGTCTCTGGAGTAGCAGGGACATGAAGAGAAACGATGTCACAAGTCTGGAACAACTCATCCTGTGACTTTACAGCATGAACACCGGCAGCCTCGATAACATCAGCTGGGCAGAATGCATCGTAAGCAGCTACTTCCATGCCAAATCCCTTGGCGATGCGAGCCACATTTCGACCAACATTACCGAAAGCAAGAATACCCAGTTTCTTACCCTTCAACTCGCTGCCAGCCTTGCCGTTGTAGAAATTACGAACGGTGAAAACCAGCAGACCGAATACCAACTCAGCTACTGCGTTAGAGTTCTGACCAGGAGTATTCTCAGCCACTACATTATGAGCAGTAGCAGCAGCAAGGTCAATGTTATCATAACCCGCACCGGCACGAACGATAATCTTCAGGTTCTTTGCTGCATCGAGCACCTCGGCATCAGCCTTGTCAGAGCGGATAATCATCGCGTCCACATCCATCACTGCATCGAGAAGCTGAGCTTTCTCTGTATATTTTTCGAGCAGCACCAATTCGTTGCCTGCTCCCTCTATTTCTTTCTTAATGCCTTCCACAGCAGCCGCTGCGAATGGCTTTTCTGTTGCAACTAATACTTTCATACAAATTCAAAAATTAATGTTGTGCTTCAAAATCCTGCATGGCCTTGACGAGTGCCTGAACACCCTCCATGGTCTGTGCATTGTAGCAGCTGGCACGGAAACCACCCACTGAGCGGTGACCCTTGATACCTACCATGCCACGCTCTGTAGCGAAGTCGAGGAATGGCTTCTCCAACTCCTTGTACTCATCGTTCATCACGAAGCAGATGTTCATCAATGAGCGTGAAGACTCTTCCACTGTACCCTTGAAGAGTTTGTTGCGGTCGATTTCAGCATAAAGAACTTCTGCACGTTCGTGAGCTCGCTTATCAGCAGCCTCAACACCACCATTAGCCTTCAACCAGCGGAGATTCTCCATCAAGGTATAGATAGGAACAACAGGAGGAGTATTGAACATACTGCCCTTCTCAACGTGAGTACGATAATCGAGCATTGTAGGAAGCTCGCGAGGAGCCTTGCCAAGCATATCATCCTTAACGATGATAACGGTAACACCTGCCATAGAAAGATTCTTCTGAGCACCTGCATAGATGGCAGTATACTTAGAAACATCTACTGGACGGCTCATGATATCTGAAGACATATCAGAAATCAATGGTACGTTTACATCTGGATCTACACGGAGTTCAGTACCATATATAGTATTGTTGCTTGTCAAATGCAAGTAATCACAATCGGCTGGTACAGTGTTAGGAACCTGTGGATAGAAAGTGAAATTGGCGTCGGACGATGATGCGATCTCCACGACCTCACCAAAATGCTTTGCCTCTTTCATTGCCTTCTTAGCCCAAGTGCCAGAATTAATGTAGGCAGCCTTCTTGATGAGGAAGTTTGCTGGAATCTGCATAAACTGCAATGACGCACCACCACCAAGGAAGATTACGGAATAACCCTCAGGAATGTCAAGAAGCTCCTTGAATAAGGAGACTGCCTCATCAACTACTGGCTGGAAATCCTTAGCACGGTGGCTGATTTCCATCAATGAAAGACCTGAACCATTAAAATCCAAAATCTGCTTTGCTGTGTTCTCAATCACTTCGCGTGGAAGCATTGATGGACCTGCGTTAAAATTGTACTTCTTCATCTTTGTATAATTATTTAAGTTTTATACGATATAATCCTGTTAGCAGGAAAAATTAGTGCACAATACACCCATATAGGATACATAGTAAACCTTTGGATTGTATTTACGACTGCGAAATTACACTTTTTATTTGAAACTACCAAACTTTTCTGCACATTTTTAGCGTTTTGCGCAGATTTCTTTCATTTTGTTAGTCATTTTAGTATAATAACTGCATATTTATGTCTATTTTTACATTTATTATACATTAGCAAGCAACAGAGAAAAGATAGCAGCAGTTTGTCAACTACCTTACCTCTTCCACTATCGTTTTGACACCTTTTATCTTTTCGCCCTTTACATTATTCAGTACGCTGCGCAACTTCGTTCGGGAAATGGCAGCATAAGCATAACGGTCATTAACATCAATCTTACCGATTTCAGCCGACTGCAGCCCACCCTTCTTGCAAAGGAAGCCTAAGATGTCACCCTTGCTGATTTTATCCTTTTTGCCTTTACCTATATATATAGTAGCCATCTTAGGTTTGGCTGGCGCAGGAAGCTGATCAGCAGCAGGCATCTCGTAATCCACAATTTCAGCATCCACATATTCCGGAATATGCTCTTCAGGACCTAACAGGAAGAAAGCCCTGCCCTGGGCTTCCCATCTTGCCGTACGTCCTACACGATGGATATAACCATCTTCGCTCTCCGGCATGTGATAATGGATGATATTATCTATATCTGGAATATCAAGTCCGCGCGAAGCCAGATCCGTACTCACCAGGATATTGGCACTACCGTTGCTGAAACGATAGAGAGAAGCCTCGCGTTCCTTCTGTTCCAATCCACCATGGAAGAAAGAGGTTGAAAATCCCTGCTCCACCAGATATTTATTGGTGCGCTCTACACTGTCGCGATAATTGAGGAATACAATGGTACTCTGATCGCCTAAACTGCGTAGCAAAAGTGACAGACTCTCCAGTTTATCCTTTACCGGACTATCCACCTTATATATATGTACACGGTCAGGAACCTGATCTTCATCCACACGGTAATCTATCTTTTCTACCCTACCCATGTGTACGAAATGAGGAATCTCCTCCGCCTCGGTAGCAGAAAGCAGGAAATGTCGACGCAAGCCAGGCAAAGACTTGATCAGTCGGCTCATTTCGTCCTGGAAACCCATCTCCAGACACTTGTCAAACTCATCAATAATCAGGTATTTGATGTGATATGGAGAAAGATTTCCCTTATCCAGATGATCATTGAGACGGCCTGGAGTTCCAAATACAATCTGAGGACGAACCTGTTTCATCACGCGATGCTCATCCATCGTAGCACGACCACCATAGCAAGCCATCGCACGCAAACCGCTGCCCATATTCTTCAATACGTTAGCCGACTGCAAAGCGAGTTCCCGACCAGGAGTTACCACCACCGCCTGTGCCTCGTCATCAGTAGCATCTATAAGTTGGGTAAGAGGCAGAAGATAAGCCAGTGTCTTGCCACTACCTGTTGGCGAAAGTATCACCACATCCTTGTTCCCGTGCAAGATTGCCTGCATGGAATTCTGCTGCATATCATTGAGCTCAATGCCCAGTTTATCTAAAATTCTGTCTATCATAAATTTCTAATAATCAATTTCTAAAGAGAAGTATTCTTTTATTAAAGAGAAGTTTTCATAAATTCCTCATCATGAGGCCTTATTTCTTTTTCTGATTGAGTAGTTTGTCAATCTCATCAAACTCCTTACCCATGTTCAGGTTCAGATAGATGGTATATAGCGGCAAAGCCCACTGGTCCTGCATATCAGGCGCCATCGTTCTGTACTTCTGCAGATAAGGCATTGCACTCTTGTAAAGTCCGTCTATCACCTGATGCGTTTTGCGGGATTGCAGTGAATTCTTATCCATTTCAACCGCCTGATTGAAATAAGCCAAACCTATATTATAATAAGCACCAGCCAAAGAATCGTTCACGGCAAGTGCCTTTTTGCTCACTTCGATGCATTGCTTGAAATCACCCATATTCAGGAGAATGGTTCCCTTGGTAAAGAGATAGATATCATTGTCGGGAGCTATCGCCAGCGCCTTATCTGCTACGGCGAGTGCAGAATCGAGTTGGTTTTCCTGCGAATAATACTCTACCAGACGCGGGAAGAAGAACGGGAATTTCGGATCCCGTTCAAAACCTTCCTTCAAGGTCGAGAGATAGCGCGCAGTATCCTTCTCCAGTTTGTAAGTCTCAGCCAGATACTGTAACATATAGTTATAATGAGCCGTATCTTTCAGCGCCTCATAAGAATGATGAAGCGTAGCTTTGGTATCTTTCATCTTATATCCGGCATATACAGCCCAATAAGCTGCCGAAGAAAGATATTTGTCTTTCTGGGCATACTTATAAGATTGGAACATCGGGGCTGTACTGCACTCTATGTACTGGTCAAAGAACTGATAAGCCTCCTTGTATTTCTGCTTCCTGATAAACCAGGTTCCTCCGTTATAGAGGTTCGGACGTATCCTGTTCAAATATTCAGAATGAGACTTGCGAAAATCAAACTCACATTTTCCTTTCTTGTTAGGAATCATCTCAACGGAATCAAGTCCTTGGGCTATAACGAAGAGCTGTCGGGTTGCATTGAAGAGTTGGGCTGTATCATACGCCTGTTTGAGGTAGAGTTTCTCATTACCCTGTTCATACTGCTTCTTCACAGCATCAAAGAGAATATTCCAAATTTTCTTGTTATTCCGGTTGGCAGAATCCGTCAGGAGTTTGCGCATACTGGATTCGGCCTTCGCCAAATCCTTGCCAGCCTTTACCAGATCTTTGGCAGCAGAAATCTCCTTCTTCTGTGCCTGCAGCCCTAATGGCGCCAACAGGAGAAAAACTATCTGTAAGACCCATAAGTTTCTGAATATCTGTATTTTCATATTAATCTCCTAAATTAAAACTTTCATTTGTTTCCATACTCATAATAATACCAGTAGGTATTTCCATAAGTATCCCGAAGAGCATTCTGCTTTTCTGTCTCATTAGCATATTTGTGATCCATCTGCTGGAAATCCTCAAAGTCTGTATCCATCACATTATCGTGATAAACGATACTTGGATTACTGCGGCGATGCGTATAAAGAACCAACGCTTCCTTATAATGAACAGGCAGTTTGCCCGAAGTTACTTTGTAATGTTTCTGCACCTCTGCTACGAACTTGTCTAGTTGCTTGTCCAGCAAGAGTGCACAAAGCTGATAGTCAACAGGCAGACGATACTTGAGATGATGTTTAACCATCCATGCCGAAGGTTTCTGCATCCATTTTGGCGCCTTCCACATCATAGCCTTCACGGTTACGCTATCCGGCATCATCGCCTTACTTCCACCTACCAGCGGATAAGTAAAGAGACGGCTGCCCAGCTCGCCTGTTTCGTTGAGACAGGCTATACGGAGCATCGTCAGCGAAGAATCTGTTTTCAGAGATTTTTCACCTACTTCCAAAGCTTTTTCATACTGTTTTTCTTTCATCAGATGTTCCATGCGCATACGTTCATGAAACAGCCGATCATTGCTAGCAACAAAGTTGACAAGCAATATTATCACCAGCATCTGGAGCAGATTCACCCACATATAGCGGGAGAACCAGCCGTTACTGTGAGGCTCTGTTTCTATCGGCTCCAACTGGCGGGCTATCCATATTAATCCGCCCCATAGAATCAGACAGAGTGGCAGGATAATCCACCACGCCCCCAGCGAATGATAACGGTCGATATCAACGGGGATATCGGTAATCATCGTCAGGATGAGGAACGAAGGGAAATAAGTAAGCCCGTGGAAACGGCGTTTCACACGGGTTACCGCGTACACTCCCACTTGCAGCAGATAGAGTACGAGCGTGATAAACAGTGGAGCCAGCGTGTAACTGTAGTTGGTCAAACCGCCTGAGAAAACATGCTGAGCCACTGCCAGTACGTCTGCCTGGTAAAATGCCAGGTAGACGTAGGTAAATGTGATAAAGATGATAGCACAGGCGATTTGCATCTTCGCAGTACTACTCCTTTTATTTTTCATAAATCAATCTATTAATTTTTCTTCAGCACCAAAGCTGTACGAGCTGGCAGATAAAGTTTCAGCCACTCCTTACGGTCTTTCACATAAAGTGGATCGTAATTAGTCAGATGCGTCATCGTGTCATCATTCAAGCCATTACCGCCGAAATCCTTGCTGTCAGAATCAAGCACTACGCTGTAGGAACCGGTTGGAACCAGGAAGCCATAGTCGGTGAAAGAGCGGGTTGGCGAGAAGTTAAACACGAAGAGCAGATCGCCACGCATAAAGGCGAGAACCTGATCGCCATCATTATGCCAGATTTCTACAACTGGTGTCTTGTTAAAATTCTTTTCGCTTGTAATCGTCTTGAGCATTTCTCGGTCGAAATCTCCAAGATAGTGGTAGCAGAGTTCATGATTATCTACCAGATTCCACTGTCTGCGGGCATATTTATGGCTCCAGCCATTACCCTCGCGAGGGAAATCAATCCACTCTGGGTGACCGAACTCATTACCCATGAAGTTGAGATAACCGCCATTGATTGTAGAGGCGGTAACCAGACGGATCATCTTATGCAGAGCAATACCACGATGAGCCATTTCGTTTTCATCGCCCTTCTTGAAATGCCAGTACATATCGGCATCAATCAGACGGAAGATGATGGTTTTATCGCCCACCAATGCCTGGTCATGACTCTCACAGTAAGAGATGGTCTTCTCATCCGAACGGCGGTTCTTTACCTCCCAGAAGATGCTGGATGGTTTCCAGTCTTCATCCTTCAGTTCCTTGATGGTCTTGATCCAATAATCTGGAATATTCATCGCCATGCGATAATCGAAACCATAACCACCATCCTCAAACTTGGCTGCCAGTCCCGGCATTCCGCTCACCTCTTCGGCAATCGTAATGGCATGCTTGTTAACCTCATGAATCAGACTGTTGGCAAGGGTAAGATAGCAGATGGCATTATCATCCTCGTGACCATTGAAATAATCGCCGTAGTTGCAGAATGCCTCACCCAAGCCATGACTGTAATAGAGCATGGATGTTACACCATCAAAACGGAATCCGTCGAAATGGAACTCATTGAGCCAATACTTGCAGTTGCTCAACAGGAAGTGGATGACTTCATCCTTTCCATAGTCGAAGCAGAGACTGTCCCAAGCCGGATGCTCATGACGGTCGCCAGGATAGAAATACTGGTTAGGATCGCCAGCGAGATTACCCAGTCCTTCCACCTCATTCTTTACGGCATGAGAGTGAACGATGTCCATGATGACGGCAATACCATTCTGGTGAGCTGTATCAATGAGATCTTTCAACTCTTCAGGAGTTCCGAAGCGGCTACTTGCAGCAAAGAAACTGCTTACATGATAGCCGAAGGAGCCATAATACGGATGCTCCTGGATAGCCATAATCTGAATGCAGTTGTAACCATCCTTGATGATACGTGGCAACACATTCTCCTTAAATTCTGTATAAGTACCAACCTTCTCTGCATCCTGTGCCATACCGATATGGCATTCATAGATGAGCAGAGGCGCCACATTTGATCTGAAGGTTTTCTTCTTCCATTTATATGGTTCCGGATTCCAAACCTGAGCAGAGAAAATCTTGGTCTGGTCGTCCTGTACTACGCGCTGTGCCCATGCAGGAATACGCTCGCCTTCACCACCTTCCCAATGAACTTTCATCTTGAAGAGATCGCCATGTTTCATCGCTTTCTCCGGAAGTTTGAGTTCCCAGTTGCCGGTATTCTTTATTCTTTTGGCACGATACTTTTCGGTTTCCTGCCAGTTGTTGAAGTCACCTATCAGATAGATGTCTGTAGCATTAGGTGCCCACTCACGGAACACCCATCCACGGGTAGTCTTATGCAGTCCGAAATACTCGTATCCATTGGCAAAATCGCTCAATGTCTGTTTGCCGTTATTAGTCAGCTGACCGAGTTTCCAGAGTGCATGGTCGTGTCGGCCCTTGATGGCATCCTCATAGTCTGCCAGATATGGGTCGTTCTTCACGAGTCCGATATGCTTTACCACAGCCTTCGCTGCCTTTTTTGCAACTGGTTTCTTTGCAGTTGACTTTTTAGTTGCAGCCTTCTGGGCTGTAGTTTTCTTTTCTGTTGCCATATATCATGATTTTAGATGGTTACTCTATTATTCTTTAATTTTATCTTGAAGATTTCTTATTTAATTCTTAATCTTGAAGATAGCCTTGTGGATATCACCACTACCGATGCATGGCTGATGACCATCTTGTGGCCAGAAGATAGCAAACTGACCTGGCTTGCAGGTAACGAGCGTCTGCGCTTTCACACCAGGATACTTGGTTACATCCTTAGCCTCGTTATATTCCACTTCAGGAAGATCAGCAAGAGGAGTATAGCCATAAGTCTCCTCGTTGTCAAGAGGAATCTGAATATCAATCATCTTACGATGTGTTTCAAGAACAGCATCTTCCTCGCTTTTTCCGTGAGCTGTCGTTATGTTAACAAAGAGGTTACTCTCCTTGATAAAATGCTTACCGTCCTCCAATTTAGAGAGGTCATTTTCCTTGATAAACTTCACGACATCAGCGAAGAGCGGATTGAGAGAAACGTATTTCTCCAGATTGTCTAAAGTATCTACTACCATAATTCTAGTTTAAGCTTTGAGATTTGAACATTTACTTTTAACTTTGAGATTTGAAAACAGAACATTGAACATTCAATATTCAAGATTATAATATGTTCTTTTTCTCATTATTTAAAATATAAAGGTTCTCTATCTCATTATTTATAATTTCTTTGTATTTTTCTAATTTTCTGAAGAGATTAGTCTTCAAATCGTTTGCCGTTTTCGTAGGCTCCCTTGGCTGTAACCTGTCCGTTGCGGTCTTTTTCTACAAATCTTCCGTCACGCACATCGTTACGGTAGGTTCCTTCGAAACGCTTACCGTTTTTATCTTCTTCTATGCAAGGTCCCTGGCGCTTACCTTTGTGATAGGCACCCTTGAATCTTCTGCCATCAGCATAATGAATCACGACATTACCATCAACCAGACCGTTCTTGAACTCACCTTCAAACACGTCGCCGTTCTTCTTGGTCAGTTTGCCCCTGCCGTTCTGCAGATCATCCTTCCAGTCGCCTACATAGATATCGCCATTCTTCCAGATGAAGGTACCCTGACCGGTACGCAGGCCATCCTTAAACTGTCCGTTATACTTGGCGCCCTTTGCAGAGCGGAAGATGCCTATACCCGTGCGTTCACCCTGCACATAATCGCCTTCATAAATGTCGCCATTATGAAATTTATAGATACCCTTTCCGTCCTGGATATCATCCTTCCAGTCGCCGATATACACATCGCCATCAGCATATTTGAAAGTACCTTTTCCTGAGCGCTGGTTGTCTAGCCACTGACCGTCATAAGTAGTTCCGTCTCCCCAGTTGAAGAAGCCGTTTCCATTCTTCATATCGTTCATCCACTGGCCTTTATACTGTGCGCCATTGGCATAAGTATAAACGCCGCGTCCCTGACGCTTGTCCTTATACCAGTCGCCGTCATATTTATCACCATTATAATAGAACATGACGCCATGACCATGCTGGTAATCGCGGAACCAGAGGCCTACATATTTGTTGTTGTTCTGGAAATAGTAGGTACCTTTACCATGCTGCTGGTCCTGCATCCACTGTCCCTCATACTTTTCGCCATCACTGAAGGTATAAACGCCATAACCTTCGCGCTTACCTTTCATATAAGAGCCTTCGTAGGTATCCCCATTCTTATAGATGGTAGTACCTTTTCCCTGCGGCTTTCCGCTCACCATTTCGCCTTTAAACTGACCTCCGTCACGGGTGATGCAAGAGCCAAGCGAAATCTTCTGGGCTGTGGCATCAACCGATGCCATAGCCAAAGCCAAGGCAAGGAAAAAACACTTGCTCCGACAGGACAATTTGGTATGTTGTTTCTTATTGTATTTCATATTCTACAGTTATAGTCTGACTTATCAATCTCCAAAATTACGGTTTTTTCCTCAAATAGCCAAATAGATTAAACAAATTTAAGGTAAAATCATGAAAATAGATTTTTATCTGAAAAAATCTGCAGCTTGATACAATAAACAAACACAATTTTCGTTTTTACGAAAATCGAGAATAAAATCACTAAAACAGTAAAATTATGATTTTAAATTGCGCCATCATAGATGAAGATCCGGAAGCTTTGCAACTCCTGGAACAGTATATAGAGAAAACTCCGACCCTGCATTTGATCGGAGCCTACAAAAGTGCGATAGATGCTGTAGACGGCATCCATCACAACCATCTCGACATACTTTTTCTCGCCATCCACATGCAGCAGATCAGCGGTCTGGAATTTGCAAAGGTTGTACCCAAGAACGTGAAGATTGTCTTCACCACCGCATTCAAGGAGTATGCCATCGAAGCCTACAAAGTGAATGCATTCGACTATCTGCTCAAGCCCATCACCTACGATGACTTTATGGGATCATGCCAGAAAGTCTTCGAAAGCTACATGCAGGACGATAACTACAACCCTATCAAGCGCGACGGTTTTCTGGTGGTAAAACGAGATTACAAATGCGTAAGAATCCCGATAGATGATATTCTGTTTGTTGACTGCGACAAAGACTACATCCGGTTCCATCTTGAGGGCAGGCCTAACATCAGAACCCTGGGCAACCTCAAACAGTTGGAAGAAAGGCTGCCAAGAGAGAAATTCAAGCGTGTACACCGTTCGTTCCTTGCCAACATGACAAAGTTTGATACGGTAGACCAGCAGCACATTACCTATGGCGACCAGAGCATTCCGATATCAGAAACCTACTTTGAATTTATCAAGAACTATCTGGAAGACCATTCTCTATGATGGTCTTCCAAATCATTTTATCCTACCTTTCTTATAATATCTGCAAGGGTGATGATACCAGGATAGAAGCTCCATGTGCCAACAGGAAATCGTGATCTCTGAATCCCCAAAGAACAGAGATACAAGGCATTCCACTGTTCTTTGCCGTCATCACATCCACGTCGCTGTCGCCGATATATACCGCCCTTTCTCTATCCGCATGCAGCTGTCGCAAGGCTTCGTTTACGGTATCTGGAGCCGGTTTTTTCTTGATATTCTCCCGCTCTCCTATAGCTACATCTACCAGGTCGCCGAAGAAATGGCGGCAGATTTCCTGGGTAGCAGCATAAAACTTGTTGCTTACCACCGCAATGTTCTTTCCCCTATTCTTCAGTTCCTCCAGCATCTCCATCACGTCCGGATAAGGTTTCGTATTATCCATATTGTGCACCATATAATGCTGGCGGAAATCCTGCAGGGTTTTCTCAAACTTCTCATTCTCCAATCCTCCCGGCACGGCACGTTCCATCAGTTTCTTCACCCCGTTTCCTACAAACATGCGTACCTCCTCCAGCGTACGTTCAGGCATCCCGTTCAGCTTCAGCGCATAATTGCAGCTTGCAGCCAGGTCGTGGAGAGAAGAAATCAGGGTTCCGTCAAGATCGAAGATATAGGTATCGAAATTGAACTGGGCATGAACCGGCACCCTCTTGATGCGGAACTCACCGCCGTGTAGCACATAAACATCCTGATGGTATACACGGATTTCACCCTGAGGAGTTCCCTGTCCACCTGCCTGTTCATTACCCGAAATGCCAAAGATTCTGTTATCCCCAAATTCCCATCTCTTCAGTTTCTGGGTCTGTGCATCAATCACCACATATTTATATTCTATCGGCTCATCGATAGCCTGCACATTCACAGATATTTCCCAGTCCTTGCCATGATTGTTCTGCATCTTCAGGAAATGAGCCGGATTCCATTTGCCCAGCGTAGGATGATTTCCCAACAGAGCTACAGCCTCACCCTCATAGAGTTTCGGGGCATGAATCTTGAAGATGATAGTACGGTCGAAGAGAGGCAGACGCGCTGGCTTGACATCAGCAAACTTTACCTGCTGCAATACGAAGGCATTTTTTTCCACGTAAGGATTATCCTCCTCCAGCCAATAGTCCTGAAAATAGAAATTCTTACTCTCATCAAAAACATATTGGCGGGCAGAAGCGAGCGATTCCCTACGCAGCACCTTTCCCTCAGCATCTTTCACGCAGTAGCAGTAAGCCACAGCTACGAAAGGGTGATGGCGGTTCTGCCTTGACGCCATTTCCACCTCCCAGTGATACCCGTCCCGGGTGGTCATCGGCAAGTCCATCGTATCTTGATAGCCGTCAGCGGCGGCAAAAGTTAATTCTACATGCAGGGCATGACCCCACTTGGCAGCATACGCTATCGAAAACTTCATTTTCATAATCCTTTTATAATAATGTGCCCGAAAGCACCGATACACATGTTGATTCTCAATGTCAAGTGCAAAGGTAACAAAAAAGCAGACACAACGGATAAAGAAAGATGACAATTAACCTATTTTAAATTCCTATACTTTGCTATTTCCCATTTTTACTGTACTTTTGCACCCGAAAAATAACAAACAAGAAGAATATGAAAAAGAAAAAATCATTTTCTAAGCTCTATCTGTATGGTGCTATAGGCTGCATCGCAGTCATCGCCATCGTGGGCTACATCTACTGTTTCTCTTCCTTCTCGAAGAGCAGCAACACCGAGTATGTTTACATCGACAGCGATGATAACATCGACTCTGTATACAACAAGCTCCGCCCATTTGCCAAGAGCATTCCGTTCCAGGCATTCAAGACCCTGACTCTCCATTCCGGCTATGCCGATCATATCCGCACCGGCAGATACGCCATTGCTCCGGGCGATGGTGCCCTCAAGACATGGCGCCACATGAAGAACGGTTTGCAGGAACCGGTTAGCCTTACCATCCCTTCGGTACGCACGCTCGACAAACTCTCTGATGAGATTGGCAAGAAGATGATGTTTGGCAGCAACGACCTCTACCATGCCCTGCGCGACGAGAGCGTCTGTCAGAAATATGGTTACGATACTGCCACCATCGCCTGCATGTTCGTACCTAACACCTACGATCTCTACTGGAACATCTCGGTAGATAAATTTCTGGAGCGCATGAAGAAAGAAAGCGACAAGTTCTGGAACTTTGAGCGCACCGAAAAGGCAAAGGCTATGAAGCTGACACCGGTTGAGATCATCACCCTTGCCAGCATCGTGGACGAAGAAACAGCCAACAACGGTGAGAAACCGATGATAGCCGGCATGTATTACAACCGTCTGATGCTTCGCAATGCCGAATATCCAGAGGGAATGCCATTGCAGGCCGATCCTACCATTAAATATGCCTGGCAGCGATTCGACCTCAAGCGCATCTACAACAACCTCCTGTCTATCAAGAGCCCGTATAATACCTACAAGAACCCAGGTTTGCCACCGGGGCCTATCCGTATTCCGAGCGTAGCAGGTATCGATGCCGTCCTCAACCATGTGCATCACGATTACCTCTACATGTGTGCCAAGGAGGATTTCAGCGGCACTCATAATTTTGCCCGCACTTACGATGAGCATCTGCAGAATGCAGCCAAATATTCTAAGGCACTCAACGAAAGAGGTATCAAGTAAGATAAGGAAACAAGAAAGGTAAAAATGAGTCAGAAAACTTGCAAAGCGTTAGTGATTTTACAAGTTTTCTGACTTTTTATTTGGTAGTCTAACAAAATAGTTGTAAATTTGCAGCCGAAAACTTACCAATTTAAAATAAGGAATAAATACATGAACAGAACGATTATTACAGTAGTGGGCAAGGATACCGTTGGTATCATCGCCAAGGTATGTACCTATTTGGCAGAGAACAGTATCAACATCTTGGATATCTCTCAAACCATCGTACAGGAGTATTTCAACATGATGATGATCGTAGACATGGGCAAGATGCAGAAAACTTTCGAGGAAGTAGCCGATGAACTCACCAATGTTGGTAAGGCTATGGGCGTGCAGATCAAATGCCAGCGCGAGGAAATTTTCAATATGATGCACAGAATTTAAAAAGCAAACAATATGATCAATATATCTGAGGTTATCGAAACCAATAAGATGATAGAGCAGGAGAATTTCGATGTGCGTACCATCACCATGGGTATCAACCTTTTGGATTGCGCATCTACCGATCTCGATGAGCTCTGTCAGAACATTCATAATAAGATTACACGTCTGGCAAAGAACCTGGTGAAGACCGGCGAAGAAATCTCCAAGGAGTTTGGTGTGCCTATCGTCAACAAGCGTATCTCCATCACTCCTATCTCGCTGGTAGGCGGTTCTGCCTGCAAGACTACCGACGATTACGTGAAGATTGCCAAGACCCTCGACCAGTGTGCCAAGGAACTCGGCATCAACTTCCTGGGCGGCTATTCTGCCATCGTAAGCAAGGGTATGAGCAAGAGCGATGAGCTCCTTATCCGTTCTATCCCTCAGGCGATGGCACAGACCGATTTTGTCTGCAGTTCTGTCAATGTGGGTTCTACCAAGACCGGTATCAACATGGATGCCGTTCGACTGATGGGCGAAATCGTAAAGGATACAGCCGAGGCAACCAAGGACAGAGGTTCTCTGGGTTGCGCCAAGCTCGTTGTTCTCTGCAATGCGCCAGACGACAATCCGTTCATGGCTGGTGCCTTCCATGGTGTTTCAGAGGCCGATGCGGTAGTGAGTGTCGGTGTCAGCGGTCCCGGCGTTGTAAAGTATGCATTGGAGAAGGTAAAGGGCGAAAGCTTCGAGGTTCTTTGCGAAACCATCAAGCGCACCGCCTTCAAGATTACCCGTGTAGGTCAGTTGGTAGCCAAGGAGGCTTCACGCCGTCTGAACGTACCTTTCGGCATCATCGACCTTTCATTGGCTCCTACCCCAGCTATCGGTGATAGTGTAGCCGATATTCTCGAGCTCATCGGTCTTGAGCATGCCGGTGCTCCTGGTACCACAGCAGCTCTTGCACTCCTGAACGACCAGGTTAAGAAGGGCGGTATCATGGCTTCTTCTTATGTAGGTGGTTTGAGCGGTGCCTTCATCCCTGTCAGCGAAGACCAGGGCATGATCAACGCTGTAGAGGCTGGTGCGCTGACCATCGAGAAGCTTGAGGCGATGACTTGTGTCTGCTCAGTAGGTTTGGATATGATTGCCATCCCTGGCGATACTCCAGCCACCACCATTTCCGGTGTCATTGCCGACGAGGCTGCCATCGGTATGGTTAACCAAAAGACTACTGCCGTACGTATCATCCCAGTTGTGGGCATGAAGGTAGGCGACAATGTAGATTTTGGCGGTTTGCTCGGTCATGCTCCAATCATGCCTGTAAACCCATTCAGTTGCGAGGCATTCGTAAACCGTGCCGGTCGTATTCCGGCTCCAATCCACAGTTTCAAGAATTAAACTTTTTTGATTCAAAATACAAATTCCCCATTCTGCTTTCTCAAGCGGGCTGGGGGATTTTTTCATTGTATAATCACTTATCTATCTTCTAAAGCGGTTCATCATGGCAAAACATAGGTGGATAGATACTAAGAAAAATCAACTACAGATATTTAAATCCAATCCTTAAATAAGACGGAAGCTCCCCCAAAAGTCAAAAGAATCGGGAAAAAGAAAAATAAAGGGTGAGACTTCTCCCACCCTTTATCTGATATTATAAAAAAAGTTTGTCTAAAGTAAATTACAAACGTTTAAAGTTTTTTCAGCTCTTCTTTCCATGCAGAATAAGCCTCGAGATAAGCAGAACGGTTAGCCTCATCAGGATCTATGACTGCAAGTTTCTTCAATGAAGCAAAAGCCTCATTATGATCCTTATAGATACCGGCGCCAATACCAGCACCCTTAGCAGCACCTGCACTACCATCTGTCTCATAAAGTTCGATAGTAGCACCACTCACACCCGCCAAGGTATCTCGGAACAACGGACTGAGGAACATATTAGCCTTACCTGCATGAATATTCTTTATATCCATACCCATCTGCTGCATGATTTCCATTCCATAGCAGAAACTGAAGACGATACCCTCTTGTGCTGCACGAACAATATGAGCACGATTATGCTTATTAAAGCTGATGCCACGAATAGAACAACCAACTTCTTTATTCTCTAATACACGCTCAGCTCCATTACCAAATGGGATAATCTTAACACCATCACTACCTATTGGCACAGAAGCTGCAAGATCATTCATATCCGCATAGCTTACATCTGGAGTGATATTTCGATGAACCCACGCATTCAAGATACCAGTTCCATTGATACACAACAATACACCAAGACGGTCAAGGTCTGTAGTATAATTAGCATGAGCAAAAGTATTGACACGGCTCTTTGGATCATAGTTAACATCACCCAATACACCATATACAACTCCTGATGTACCTGCAGTACTTGCAATTTCACCCGGATTGAACACATTCAGACTCACAGCATTATTTGGCTGGTCACCCGCACGATAAGATATTGGTGTACCTTCTTTCAGGCCAAGTTCTTCAGCTGCCGCTTTACTTACTACACTCTGTACAGAGAATGTAGGAACAATATCAGCCAGAATGCTTTCATCGAAGCCAAAGTAATCAAGCAGGAATTTAGCAGGCTTTTTCTGGTTGAAGTCCCACATCATACCTTCAGAAAGACCACTGATAGTAGTCTTAACTTCACCTGAAAGTTTCATTGCCAGATAATCACCAGGAAGCATAATCTTATCAATCTTATCAAACAGTTCCGGTTCATTATCCTTTACCCAAGCAAGTTTAGAAGCAGTAAAGTTTCCAGGAGAATTGAGCAGATTACGCAAGCAGAAGTCCTCACCTAAATCATGAAAAGCCTTCTCGCCATAAGGTACGGCACGAGAGTCGCACCAGATGATACTAGGACGCAAAACTTGCTGATTCTTATCAACACAAACCAAGCCATGCATCTGGTACGAGATACCAATAGCAAGGATATCTTCACCCTTGGCACCAGATTCTGCCATGATTTTCCTGAGCGACAGCTTAGCATTATCCCACCACATCTGAGGATCCTGCTCTGCCCAACCGGTCTTTACAGCCATAATGGGTGCTTCATGATCCGGATAGAATGCAGAAGCTACGATTTCTCCATTGTCAACATCAGTAAGCGAAGCCTTTACAGAACTTGAGCCTACGTCAAAACCTAATAAATATCTACTAGCCATAGTTTATTCGTTTATATGTTTATTGTTTAACTTTTATCAGTTTTTATAAAGTCTACATATATTATACGAACATACTACAACATTCCCCTCATAAAAAAAATAATTTAGAACATATTCTCATCAAAAAGACTTTGAGGAGCACTATCGTCAGCCTTACTCTCCTCTTCATTACTATTTTCTAATACAGAAGAAGAAAAATTAAGCATCAGTTGCTGTACGGCCTTTGAATCAAAATTAACATGATATACACCATACCCCTTACCTTTTTCTATAAGCGATTGTGGGTCTTTAGCGCATCTGGTGAGATATTGTGTAACATAGCTATGAACATCCTTGTAATTCAGAGGTGTAAAAATCGAATTACAGGAATTATATACATGACGAGCTATTTTTTCTACTTTCAACCCTTTTGCACCCGCAGCCAAAAGAACATTGAATATCTCCTGATCAAGTTTCATATAATAATCATAACATTCGTCCTCTTTCAAGAGAGAAGACACAAAAAGAAAAAACCGCGGTTACTCACTTACAAGCAACCGCGGCTCTTTGAAAAATAAACCTTATTTAAGCGAGAGCAACCTTGTTGTCCTCATCCTTAATCTTACCCTCTTTGAAGAGCCAACCGATACCAAGGATTACATCCTCTGTACTGATCTTAGCAGCCTTAGCAATTTCTGCTACTGTGAGAGCCTTTTCTGAAGCTGCCAATGCCTGATATACATCACCAGCTCTAAAACCTGCGTTCTCTGCGTTCAAGTAAAGAACGTCCTTCTTTGCTGCAGGAGCCTTCTTTGCTACTGGAGCCTTCTTTGCTGCTGGCTTCTTTGCAGCAGTCTTAGTTGTCGCTTTCTTTTCTACCATGTTTTAAGAATTTTATGATTCTATTGAGCCTCATTTCGTCAGCTCAACCTTAATATCTGCTGCAAATTTATAACTTTTATTTCGAAATAGTGTTAGAAAAACAGAAAAAACTACTACTTATAAACAAAAGTGCTGCATTTCTTGATTTACGTCAAGAAGCGCAGCACTTTATTTACTAAAAATCAATTACTTATTATAAATCATTGAATTTTTCTCAAGGCATTTTACGCATACTCTTTTATGGAGTGAATACCTTCGTTTCTCTATTTTTATTCAGCCTTCAAATCAAGTTTGATTTCCAATTCATCCAACTGCTTAGGGTCAAGTTCAGAAGGAGCATCGAGCATAACATCTCGACCTGAGTTGTTCTTTGGGAAGGCAATACAATCGCGAATACTGTCGAGACCAGCCATAATGCTGACGAAACGGTCCAAACCGAAAGCAAGACCTGCGTGAGGTGGTGCACCATACTTGAAAGCATTCATCAAGAAACCGAACTGGGCCTCAGCACGTTCTGGAGTAAAGCCGAGAACCTCGAACATCTTCTCCTGCAACTGAGTATCATGGATACGGAGAGAACCTCCACCTACTTCGATACCATTGCAAACAAAGTCGTATGCCTTGGCACGAACCTGTTCAGGATGCTCATCAAGCAATGGTATATCATCAGGATTTGGCATAGTGAATGGATGGTGCGTAGCCATCAGGCGCTGTTCCTCATCGCTCCACTCAAAGAGAGGGAAGTCAATAATCCAAAGACACTTGAATACATTCTTATCACGAAGCCCCAAACGGTCACCCATTTCCAAACGCAAAGAGCAAAGCTGAATGCGTGTCTTGTTAGCATTATCACCGCTCAAAATCAAAACGAGGTCACCATCCTTGGCTCCCATTACGGTCTTGATTTCAGCAAGTTCCTCTGGAGAGTAGAACTTATCTATGCTACTCTTCACGGTACCATCTGCATTGTACTTAATATAAACCAAGCCCTTGGCTCCAACCTGAGGACGCTTAACAAAATCGGTCAATTCGTTCAACTGCTTACGGCTATAATCAGCACAACCTGGAACACAGATACCGCCAATATACTTAGCCTCATCGAATACAGAGAAATTACCCTTACCTGTGAAAGCATCTTTCAACTCAACAAATTCCATACCGAAGCGCAAGTCTGGCTTATCGCTACCGAAACGGCGCATAGCATCGTGCCAGGTCATCTGCTCCAACTTAGGAAGTTCTACACCACGAATCTCCTTAAACAAATGGCGAGCCATTTCCTCGAAAAGGTTGATGACATCATCCTGATCAACAAAACTCATTTCACAGTCAACCTGTGTAAACTCTGGCTGACGGTCAGCACGAAGATCCTCATCACGGAAGCACTTGGCAATCTGGAAATAGCGGTCGAAGCCAGCAACCATCAAAAGCTGCTTTAAAGTCTGAGGACTCTGTGGAAGAGCGTAGAACTGACCTGGATTCATACGGGAAGGAACAACAAAGTCGCGGGCTCCCTCTGGTGTACTACCAATAAGAACAGGAGTTTCAACCTCCATGAAGTTCTGTGCATCGAGGAAGTTACGAATCAAGATGCACATACGATGACGCAACTCCAGATTTTTGCGCACTGCAGGACGACGCAAATCAAGATAACGATACTTCATACGGATATCATCACCACCATCAGTATTATCTTCGATAGTGAAAGGAGGGGTCTGACTCTGAGAGAGGACATTGAGTTCCTTCACCAGGATTTCGATGTCACCAGTATCCATTTTAGGATTCTTGCTCTGTCGTTCACTTACTACACCCTTTATTTGAATGCAGAATTCACGACCTAGCTTGTTAGCTGCATCACACAAGTCCTTGTTATCAGCCTCGTTGAAGACCAACTGTGTGATACCATAACGGTCGCGCAAATCGACGAATGTCATACCACCCATCTTTCTTGAGCGCTGTACCCAACCGGCAAGTGTCACTTCCTTGCCGGCATCAGAGAGACGTAACTCTCCACACGTATTACTTCTGTACATACCTTATTATATTATATTATTATTTTCCAAAGTGCAAAAGTACAACAAATAACGGAAAGGACAAAATAAAATCGCGAAAATATTATTAAAAATATCTTCGCGACCCTATTAATGTGACCAAAAGTCACATAAATACATATTAAATAGTTTTATCTCTACTTTTTTAGAGATTTATTTCTTCATCCGTCTGAATGCCTGCCGATGGAACCGTTCCTCTGCCTTGATGACACTGAACACCTTATTAGGTGGCAAGATGGTCATAAATCTAGAATGATACTCTTGCTGCAACTGTTTCAGCTGAATATCCAACTCATCCTGTCTTCTGATTGCTTCGGCACATGCCTCATTATCATTCGGATTCACATGACGGAATCGGCGCATTTCATCGAATATCATACGCATTTTCTTACCCATCTGTCTATATACCGGGAAGAATTTAGCAGCTTCTCTCGGCGTAAGACAGGCATTAGTCGTAATAAACTGTTCTAGTTCAGCCTGAAACCTTTTAGGATCAAATCCATCATGATGTTTTCTACCCTGAGGCTGTGAAGCAAGTGAAACCAGGCTAATCATCAGCATAGCTAAAAGCGCAAGAAACCTATGTTGCATTATCTTTCTCATACCTTATCTTTTTTTAAATCTTTATCTGTAGACAAAAAGAAATACCAACCATTAATTTTCTGCAATCAGCGATGCATAGATAGTTTCATTATCCATCATCGTATAATCGGCCATCTCATTAAAAGTAGCATCCTCATTATTATTCACAGCAGCTTTCTGAACCATATGGTCCACATGTGCCATAGCAGGCTTACTGCTTCCCGTATATTTCAGCGCCAATACCGAACCACCTCCCATCACAGCCAAAACAGCAACAGCCGCCGCAATCTTTCGAATCGGCATACGCTGCCATAAGCTAGGCTGCATGTGAATGATGCGGGGTTCCTGCTCCGGCAAATTTGCCATCACCCTATCCGTCAGCTGGTCGAAATAACCAGCCGGCACCTGGAAATGGTTTTTCTTACCAAAACGGCTATTCAATATATTGTCTTCTTTTAACATATTCCTCATTCCTTTCTTTTATACTTTATTAAATAGACGAAAACTAACCGAAAAGGTTTAATCCTTACGATTGAAAAAATCGGTTATTTTTTTCACAGCAAGATGATAGGATGCCTTCAAAGCTCCTTCACTTGTTGACAGCACCTTACTCATCTCTGAATATTTCATATTATCATAATATTTTAGAGTGAAAACTGTGCGCTGAACATCGGGCAGTTGGGCTACAGCCTCTTGCAGTTCTGCCTGAATCTGGTCACCATCAAAATATTCATCGGCAAGAAGACGTGAAGCCAAGCCCGGCTCGTCTTCGGTACTGACATTAACCATTTGTTTCTTGCGTCTCAAGAAATCAAGGGCTTCGTTAATTGCTATACGGTAAAGCCATGTTGAGAGCGAAGACTTTCCCTGAAAAGAATCCAGATTGGTCCAAGCCTTAACAAAGGCATTCTGCAACACATCATCAGCATCATCATGATCTAAAACAATATGGCGAACCTTCCAATACAACGGCTCGCTATACTGACTTACCAGTACAGCAAAGCCTTCGCGTTGGGTCTTAGGATTCCTAATCATCGCCAAGAGTTCTTTATCGTTTATCATTGCTTTTACAAATGTGTTGTTTATAGATATTTTCTCAACATATCGAATATTACCGCATCAAATCCATACACATCAGAATATTCAGCTATTCTGCCTCCTGCTAACGGATAGAGTGTATAATAGGTTATGAAGAGAGGAACTTGAGGATTAACCTTTACGTTATTCACAACAAGTTTTTTATTGGCTAGCGAATCTGCTGTCATCGAATAGTATATCTTTTCCTTCAGTTTCTCGTTTTTGTCAGCCAATAGAAAGACAGCGAAATCGTATGGTTTTTCTATTCTGATACATCCATGCGATACTCCTCTATCCTCTTGTCCAAACACGCCTTTACTGTTAGTATCATGCAGGAAAACCGAGAAATTATTATCAAAACGGAAGATGATTCTTCCCAGAGCATTCCCCTTTCCGCCCCGCTGAGCGATGCCATAAGCACCAGAAATAAGCATAGATCGAGTTACTCTGTTTAAGTCAACCTCCTTACCTGTTGCCACTTCCCTTACATAGTAGTTACGCGCGCGAAAGTAGCCATGATTCCCCACCCGGTGTATCATATCATGGAGAACGATACTACGGGGAACAAACCATTGAGGATTCAACTCCATACGTTTGATATGACTGTTCAATATCGGGGTTTTGGTTTTACTGGCTCCACATCCTATGCGCATCGAGAGCGTATCCTGATGATCAATAGCCATCAGATGGAACGATGGTATATTGACAACCACATATTTTTCGTGTTGCCAGGGATTATCATACTGTCTCCAGCGGCAACGTTCCATGTTGCAGAGAATTTTGATTCTCATCGCCTTGCCCAGTCCTCCAGCCTTCAATTTCTCCAGCAGTTGATAATAGAAAGGATTCTTAGGCTGTACTTCTTTCAGGAAGGAAGCCACCGAGTCGCATCTAACCATTTGCATAGCCTTCTGATAGAACGCATCATCTGCATGAGCCATTTTTACATCAAACAGACCTCTGAACCTAACGGGTCTCTTGCTACTATCATAAGGATTGGGAGCAAGAGTATCTAAACGATTGAAAACAAAACTAGGATTCATAAATCCAAAATTCTGCCCCATCGTATATCTGAAGTAAGCTTTGGTCAAGCGATACTCCAGTCGGGCTATCACTTGATTTATCTGATTATCAGCTGAATCTAGATTTAAATCTCGTAACCTGTCAATATCTCGGGCAATAGCATCCACATAGAACCGACGTTTATCAAATCCCATATCCGCTACGGAACGCAGGCAAGTCACCAGGGAGTCAGCCTGACTATTTACCCCATGACGTGTAATCCAAAGCAGATTACCTTCATTCTGATAATAGCGACGGGTATGCAAATCAGCAGCATGTCGGTCTTTATCATTTCGCATGATGCTGTCTATCAGATTCCTTACCGCCCTCGAATTGATAGCATAGGCAGAAGAACGTAAGTCCTGATAATCATCTAACGATAATTGGAAATTGCTGTTTGGCACCCTGTCGTGGCAAGAACAGAACATCAAACAGCAAGAAATGATAAGTAACGAAAAATGAAAGACTTTCACTTTCTGATTAAAGTTAAACGGCATTCTAAGGCCTCTATGGTACTATTAATGCTTTACGCAAATTTTGCGCGTAAAGGTATTCCCCACCTTTACAATATAGATACCATCAGCCAATGGCAAGTTTACGCGCTTGTCATTACCTTCTATGCGGAAGGTCTTGATAGTAACACCTGCCACATTATATATTCTCACCACTTGCCCGCTAGCGCCTGTGATATGCATCACGCCCCCAGCATAGTTCAAGTTGATATCTGCCACATCAAGGTCTGCCCATTCTATGTTTCCCTCGTTGGCCATAGCATCCGAAGGAACAGAAAGTGCTAACATTGCAATTGTCAATATTGAAAGTAAAGTCCGTTTCATATATTTTCAAGTTTCGTTAAACCAATAGTTCTTTCTGCAAAGATATATAAAAAAAAGGAAACTTACCGTCTTCCCGACGATAAGTTTCCCAAAAATTAGCTTTTTTAACCTTTCAGAGGAAAAAAGAAGCCAATTCACATTATTTTCTAAAACAACCAACACTTTACATGATGCCATCAGCGCGAAGTTTCTGCTGCCATTTCCAAGCAGAAGCCAACACATCTTCAAGCTTAGCCTCAGCCTTCCAGCCGAGTACCTTGTTCGCCTTGGTGCAATCACCCCAAATTTTCTCAATATCGCCCTCTCTTCGTGGACCATACTTCCAATTCAGTTTCACACCTGTAGCTTTTTCAAAAGTCTCAACAATTTCGAGAGTTGAGTTTCCATTACCTGTACCGATATTGAAATATTCGATAGGCTCAGTCTCCTTATCAAGAACACGTGCCATAGCAGCTACATGTGCCTTAGCCAAGTCTACAACATAAATATAGTCGCGGATACAGGTTCCATCAGGAGTATCATAATCATTACCAAAGATAGTGAGTTCCTTGCGGATACCCATAGCTGTCTGAGTAACGTATGGAATCAGATTGTTTGGCACACCATTTGGCAACTCACCAATCTCAGCAGAAGGATGTGCACCTATAGGATTGAAATATCTCAATACAATGCTCTTGATGGCTGCACCACTATGGATATAATCAGCTATGATCTGCTCATTAATCTCCTTAGTATTGCCATAAGGTGAAGTAGCCTTCTGATGTGGAGCCTCTTCTGTTACAGGCAAATTCTCAGGCTTTGGCTGACCATAAACGGTACAAGAAGAAGAGAAGATGATACCCTTTACCTGATACTTTGGCATAAGTTCCAGGAGATTAATGAGCGATACGATATTGTTGCGATAATACAACAATGGTTTCTGTACGCTCTCGCCTACTGCCTTACTTGCAGCAAAGTGAATGATACCCTTAATATCAGGATATTTCTGGAATACAGCCTCGGTAGCAGCCTTGTCGCGCAAGTCAACCTGTTCAAAAGCAGGGCGGATACCAGTAATCTTTTCGATACCATCGAGTACTTCAATCTTTGAGTTTGAGAGGTCATCTACGATAACAACATTGTAGCCTGCCTGCTGCAACTCTACTGTAGTATGGCTACCTATGAAGCCTGTACCACCTGTAACAAGAATAGTTTGTTTCATAATCAAATATAGTTAGTTTGAAGAATTATTATATTTCTTCTGCAAAAGTACTGCAAAAATCTGAAAAAGCAGAAAGATTTTTCAAAAAAATACTTTTTTCCTTTGTTTTATCTATTATTTATACTATCTTTGCAAAAGATAAATAGTAAAAAGGCTCTAAGAAAATGGAAAAAAACATGAAACATTATAATATAGAACAAGACATGAGATATTTGCAGTTGCTCTCTCAGTCGTTCCCTACTATAGCAGAGGCGAGCACCGAGATTATCAACCTGCAAGCCATCCTCAACCTGCCAAAGGGTACCGAGCATTTCCTTGCCGACATCCATGGTGAGTATGAGGCCTTCCTGCATGTACTGAAAAATGCATCAGGAAATATCAAGCGTAAGGTGAACGAACTCTTTGGCAATACCCTTCGCGAACAGGAGAAGCGAGAACTCTGCTCTCTTATTTACTATCCTGAGCAGAAACTGGAACTCGTCAAGCAGAACGAACCCGACATCAACGACTGGTATCACATCACCCTGCACCAGTTGGTGGCTGTATGCCGTGATGTTTCCAGCAAATATACCCGAAGCAAGGTGCGCAAATCGCTGCCATGCGATTTCTCGTATATTATCCAGGAGCTTTTGCACGAGCATACTGAAGATCATGACAAGACAGCCTATGTCAATGTTATTGTTGATACGATTATCAGCACAGGCAGAGCCGATGATTTCATCATCGCTATAGCCAACGTCATCCAGCGCCTGGCTATCGACCAGCTCCATATTCTGGGCGATATCTACGATAGAGGTCCAGGAGCCCACATCATCTTGGACAAGATGCGCCGCTACCACAGTTGGGACATCCAGTGGGGTAATCACGATGTACTATGGATGGGAGCAGCTGCCGGCAATGATGCCTGCATCTGTAATGTGATCCGTCTCTCCCTGCGATACGCCAACCTCTCGACATTGGAAGAAGGCTATGGCATCAACCTCGTACCACTCGCTACTTTTGCGATGGAAACCTACAAGGAGGATGATTGCAAAGAATTTCTGCCTAAGCTCAGCGGAGGTGCAGCAGCAATGGATGAAAAGACCCAGCGGCTCACCTCTCAGATGCACAAGGCTATAGCTGTCATCCAGTTTAAATTAGAGAGCCAGCTTTTCAAGAAGCATCCGGAATGGAAGATGAAAGACCGTTGTCTTTTTGACCATATCGATTACAGGAAAGGCAAGGTAGAGATTGACGGAAAAGAGTATGACATGACCTCATGCCACTTCCCTACCATCGATCCGGACAATCCAGACAAGCTATCTGAAGAAGAGGAAATTCTGATTCAGAAACTGCATCATTCGTTTATGGTCTGCGAGAAGCTGCACAAGCATATCAACGTTATGCTGCAGCATGGTTGCATGTACGCTATCTTCAACAACAACCTGCTTTTCCATGCTTCCTGTCCGCTCAACGAAGATGGTTCATTAAAAGAGGTAGAAATATATCCTGGCAAGAAATTCAGCGGCAGAGCCCTGATGCATCATACGGGCATGCAGATACGCACAGCTTTCCAATCAGATTCTGATCCGAATGAAAAGGAATATGCCATCGATTATTTCATCTACCTATGGTGCGGTCCTGACAGTCCGCTCTTCGACAAGAGTAAGATGGCCACCTTCGAGCGCTATTTCATTACCGATAAGGAGACTCATAAAGAAGAGAAGGGATACTACTTCCTGTTGCGCGATAACGAACAGGTTATCGACCATATTATGGATGAGTTTGGGGTAACCGGTCCTAACCGCCATATCATCAATGGGCACGTGCCCGTTCGCACAACCAAGGGCGAGAACCCTATCAAGGCAAACGGTAAGCTGATGGTTATCGATGGAGGTTTCTCTAAAGCCTACCACAACGAGACTGGCATTGCCGGCTACACCTTAGTATATCACTCCCGCGGATTTCAGCTGGTCCAGCACGAGCCATTTACGAGTATGGAAGATGCCATCAAGCGAGGTACCGACATCAAGAGTACCACACAGATTGTAGAAATGTCGAACCGCCGAATGCTGGTAGCCGACACTGATATAGGTTGCGAACTCCGTAAGCAGATAGAAGACCTGAAAGAGCTTCTCTATGCTTACCGACATGGTTTCATCAAGGAATCAGAAAGGAAGAAGTAAGAAACCGAGCATACTACAAAAAAGCCCCCGGTGCTACATGCATCGAGGGCTTTTTTTTTCAGAATTTTCTGAACCGCAATCTCAGGGTTTTACTCTTCAGTTGCATCTTACCTCCGGTCATTACCTCCTTGGCAAAATGCTCATTCAGATGATTGATGCCACAGCTACGCAAAGAATCATTCATTTCTGTTAAAAGTACATCGCCTCCATAATCTTCATGCCATTTATTACGATAAACAGATGTAATCAGCAAACTGTCGGAGGTTTGCTCAAAACGGAGATAAAATCCTCTACCAGCCTCGAAGCGATCATAATCAGCAACCTGAATCAACTTATACTGGCAGCCCCAGAACACGCGCTTATCTGCAAAGTTACAAGTACCCCCTGTAGCTAAAGTATCTACCTGCTCCAGATGCCAGAAACCATCCAAATCACCATTCTGGCTTGTTTCTACCTCACATGAGCTTAGAGTGAGCATCATAACAGCAAGGGAAAGCACCCCTATTATCTTTTTCATATTTTCTATCTTATCGATTATTATTTCTTTTCGTCAGCAAACCTCTTTTGCTGATGGTTATCTGCATACCGGCATTATGCCCCAGCATCTTTTCGCTACCGAAATCCATCGCATAGCCTGCCTTCAACTGCCACTGATGCGGGAAATCGTAATGACCCTCTACCAGAAAACTTACATTATGATGCTTTTTTGTAAACGGGTTGCTATATGTACCCCAACCTTTCTGATAGGTGCCTAATATACGATAGCCCAACCGCTGTGTAGGCTGACCATCAAAACCCAGATGATAAGCTATGAAACGGTTGTTTCTGATATCAATATATCCGTCGTTATTATAAATAGGCGAACGGTAGAGTGGATTTCCTATCACCTGGCCCCAATGCTGCCATCCAGGATAGATGCTGTGGTTATAATAATCATCAGTACCCGCTATATGGTCTGCGATACCCGATGTACGGTCATGATTGTACGGACCACTCTGATATTTGGTATAGAGATACTCCAGCACCACATTTTTCAGCCAGCGCGAATACTTCAGATTCAGTTCGAAGCCCAGCATGATATCCTTCAGCGAATACATGAAGAAACGGCGTTTTACTTTCTTATTCCAGTCTGCGCCCTCACCATATCCATTATAGTCGAGGAGAAACATCTGGCTGTGATCTTCGAAATAATGATCGGCATAGATGGCAGCTTTCCAACTGTCAGTGTCATAATTGATACGCATCAGCCAACTGCCCAACTGGTTGCCGGCAACATTGGCATAAGCCCCTTCACCTGCATCAGAGCCCGTTGCCGACAGCGCATGCCAGAAGCCTTTCAGATTTTTCTCGGTAGGAATCTGTTCCATACTGTCACCTGTTGGACGATATGCATTGCCACCAAACTGAGCAACCATTTCCAAGCCCATTTCTATGCTGAGCGGACAGAAAGCATTCTCGTTTCCGATACGCAAGAAACCAGCCTTGCTGTGATAGAGCATGTGGTCACAATATTTAGTCTGCCGTTTCGTAAAATCATGCTGCCAGCCATCATCCGTAGTCATACCATAAGCCAGATGACCTTTCAGTTGCAGCCAGCCTCTACCAAACGGAAGCGTCCAATATTCAGGAAGCGCCAGACGAACCTGAGGTATCGGACGGGCATTGATACCCAGACACTGGCTACCACTGGAGAGCGACTGGTTTTTCAGCTCCATCGGATATTCCTTGGCACCTGCAGTCAGCACACCATAAAGCCAGCGGGCCTCCACATAAGCCTGCTGCACCACTACATGGCTGGTATAGTTTACCGGTACTGCCACATCTACTCCATATCCTACAGCCCAGCGGCGAGCAGAATCAGCAGAAAGCGGACGAACCAGACTACCTCTGAGATAGCCGTTATTCTTCTCTAAAGAACTTAATCCATGTTTGTTTGCGTTAAGCCACAATGGGGTTTTACCTTTCGAAAACGACCCTTGCATCTCAACACCATATTGTATATCTTCCCGAAGATCTATCTTCTCCGTGCCATCCCCCTCTTGCCACATATACTGTGCCATAGATGGGGCTGCCAGACTGCAAAGGGCAAAACATACACCTACCTTTATCTTATTCATAATTAAATCTATACTTTCAAGATAAAAACGTAATTATCTCTATTATATTGTATATATTCAGAAAAATAAAAAAAAGAGCAACACTTGCCTCTCATTTTTTGAGAACAAGCATTGCTCTTTTGATTGAATTATCGTTTTATCCGAAGTTATCATACATGATGCTCTCAGGATCAACTCCGAGAGAATCCAAATAATCTGTTACGGTCTTGATCAGCATTGGAGGTCCGCAGAGATAGTACTCGCAATCCTCTGGTGCCTCATGATCCTTCAAGTAGGTATCACGGATGCAGTTAACAGCAAATCCCTCGTAGTACTTCACGCCCTGAGCATCTGCCACTGGGTCCTTGCGGTCCAATGAAAGATGGAAGTGGAAGTTAGGGAATTCCTTCTCAAGCTCCCAGAAGTCCTCAAGGAAGAATGCCTCACCCAATGCACGCGCTCCGTAGAAGAAGTGCAGCTCACGGTCGGTGGTGTGCAGAGTCTTGGTCATGTGCATGATCTGCGCACGCAATGGAGCCATACCGGCACCACCACCAATCCAGATCATCTCCTTGCCAGAAGTGAAGTTAGGATGGAAGTCGCCATAAGGACCACTCATCATTACCTTGTCGCCTGGCTTCAATGAGAAGATGTAAGAAGAAGCGATACCTGTTGGCACGTTCTGGAATCCTACCTGTGGACGTGGCAAGAATGGAGTTGTGGCGATACGTACAGTCAGGGTGATGATGTCACCCTCGTCAGGATAGTTCGCCATAGAGTAAGCACGAACGGTAGGCTCTGGATTGTGAGCCTTGAGAGAGAAGATGTTGAACTTCTTCCATGCTCCGATGTACTCCTCGCCAATGAGATCCTTGTCGAAGTCCTTGTCGTAATCGATGCAGTCGTATGCAGGAATCTTGATCTGGGCGTAAGAACCTGGAACGAAGTCCATGTGCTCGCCTGGAGGCAATGCCACCTTGAACTCCTTGATGAAGCTGGAAACGTTCTTGTTGGAGATAACCTCGCACTCCCACTCTTTCACGCCCATCACGCTCTCAGGCACCTTGATCTTCAGGTCGCCCTTCACCTTGCACTGGCATCCCAGACGCCAGTGGTCCTTAATCTGCTTGCGGGTGAAGTGAGGCTTCTCAGAATCGAGAATCTCGCCGCCGCCTTCGAGCACCTGAACCTTACACTGGCCGCAGCTTGCCTTACCGCCGCAGGCAGAAGGCAGGAAGATGCCGTTCTCATTCAGCGTAGTCATCAAACTGCTGCCCTGAGGCACGTTGATGGTCTTGTCGCCATTGATTTCGATATTTACATTTCCGCTAGGGCTCAGATACTTCTTAGCCACGAGCAGGATGATAACCAGCAGGAGAATCACCACGAGGAAAACTCCGATACTAGCCAATATAAATGATGTATTACCCATATCTATAGTCCTCCTATTTTAGATTTTCAAGCCTGAGAAGCAAAGCATAGCCATTGCCATGAGGCCTACTGTGATAAATGTGATGCCGAGTCCCTGCAATGGCTTTGGCACGTCGCAATACTGCATCTTCTCGCGGATGGCTCCCATCAGCACGATGGCAAGAGTCCAACCCAGACCGGAACCTACGGCATAAACGATGCTATCCCATACTGAGGTGATAGCCTGAGTATTGGCAGGATCCATCAGGATGCGCTGCTGCATGAAGAGCGATGCACCCATGATGGCACAGTTTACGGCAATCAATGGCAGGAAGATACCCAGCGCTGCATAGAGCGATGGTGAGAACTTCTCTACAATCATCTCGACCAGCTGCACGATACCGGCGATGACGGCGATGAAGAGGATGAAACTCAGGTAAGTGAGGTCAACACCCAGAATGCCGTCGGCGCTGAGCACCTTGGTCTGCAACAGGTAATCTACAGGCACGGTGATGAGCAACACGAAGGTTACTGCCAAGCCCAAGCCCAAAGAGGTCTTCACGTTCTTGGATACTGCCAAGTATGAACACATACCCAGGAAGTAGGCGAAGATCATGTTATCGACGAAAATCGAACGGAAAAACAAACTTATTGCGTGCTCCATCTTACTTCTCCTCCTTATAAATATAGGCACGATGTACCCAGATTACACATCCAACGAGAATCAATGCCATGGCTGGCATGGTCATCATACCGTTGTTAACATATCCAAAGTCGTAAGCTCCCTCCGGAATCAGCTGGAAACCGAGCAATGAGCCGCGGCCCAGGAACTCACGAACAGCACCCATAATCACGAGGATGAGGGCGTAACCCAAACCATTACCTACACCATCGAGGAATGAAGGCCAAGGCTTGTTCATCATGGCGAATGCCTCCAAACGACCCATCAGGATACAGTTGGTGATGATCAGACCCACATACACAGAGAGCTGCACGCTCACGTCGTAGGCGAAAGCCTTCAGTACCTGGCTCACGATGGTAACCAGGGCAGCAACTACCACCAGCTGGACGATGATACGGATGCGCTGAGGGATGGTGTTGCGGATGATGGAAATAATCACGTTAGAGAATGCCGTGATGATAGTAACGGCAAGTCCCATCACAATGGCTGGCTTCAGCTGGGAAGTAACAGCCAGGGCACTACAGATACCAAGCACCTGGACGAGGATAGGGTTGTCGCCGTTCAGTGGCTTGATGAATGCCTCCTTATTTTGTTTACTAAATAATGCCATAATTTCGCTTAATTATTTAATGAATTTAGCAAGACCTTCCTTGAGCATGGCATCCACACCGTTGGATGTCAATGTAGCACCGGTAACGGCATCCACATTGTTAGGGTCGCCGGCAGGAGCGTCTTTCTCAACGCCCAGAGCGATGCCCTCTACTCCATCCTTGTGAATCTTCTTGCCCTGGAATTTCTGCTGCCACTTCAGGTTGTCCTTGATTTCAGCACCCAGTCCGGCAGTCTCGCCTTCGTGGTTGAAATATACGCCATAGATGGTGTTGTTGTCGGCATCCACGGCGATGAAGCCTGAAATACCGCCCCAGAGACCCATACCCTTTACAGAGTAAACGGTCTTCTTCTGACCATCAATCTCGCACTCGTAATACTTCATGCCGTCCTTCTCCTTCTCGTCCTTCACCACCTCTTTATATTTGGCTGCCGCAGTAGCGTTGTCAAGGTCGCGCAGGTTCAGCGAGTTCAGAATCTGCTTCTGAGTATCAAGAGCCACGTTGGCATCCTGTTTTGTCTTCAGCGAAGAAGACACGAACGCGAGCAGGAATGCCACGATTACCACGATGATAACCGAATAGATAATAGTATAGCTATTTGAATTTGTCTTCATATCTACATTCCTCCTACATTATTTAATAGCACGTTTAGAACGGCGAGAGATGTTGCTCTGAACTACACAGTAGTCGATAAGTGGAGCAAACATGTTGCCGAAGAAGATAGCGAGCATCATACCCTCTGGATAACCTGGGTTCATCACACGTACGATAACGGCGATGGCACCGATGAAGAATCCGTAGAAGTACTTACCCTTCTCAGTACGGGCAGAGGTTACAGGGTCGGTAGCCATGAATACGGCACCGAAGCAGAAACCACCGAGAACGATGTGCTCATACCAGGCGATAGGTGTCATGCCGAGAGCCTGGAAGATAAGCGCCATCACGATGCCGCCTGCGAATACTGAGCCCATGGTCTTCCATGATGCGATGCCTGTCCAGAGAAGGATGATGGCACCGATGGCGATGGCGATGACTGAAGTCTCACCGATACAGCCAGGAATGAAACCGATGATAGAATCGCAGAGACTAGCTGAAGGTATGCTGCCCTGAGCCAGCTGACCGAGAGGAGTAGCAGCTGTGAAGCCATCAGGCAGGGTGTTACCCAGGCCGAAGATAGCATCCTTAGCCACCCAGACCTTATCACCACTCATAGCCAATGGATATGAGAAGAAGAGGAACATACGGGCACCCACAGCCACATTGAAGATGTTCATACCGGTACCACCGAAGATCTCCTTGCAGAAGATAACTGCGAAGGCGCACGCCAGGGCGAGCATCCACAACGGTGTAGAGATAGGAATGATCAATGGGATGATGATACCGCTGACGAGGTAACCCTCCTGGATTTCCTCGTGCTTCCACTGAGCCCAGGCAAACTCGATGCCGAGACCAACGATGTAGCTAACCAACAACTTAGGAAGGACAGCCAGGAATCCGAAGCCGAAGACCTCGATGAAGCTGGCAGCATCCAGTGTACCTGCAGCCTTGAAATTCTGGTATCCCACATTATACATACCGAAGAGCAAAGCAGGAATCAGGGCGATTACCACAAAGCTCATGATGCGCTTCGAGTCGATGGAATCGTGGATGCTGGCTCCGCTCTTCGCTGTCGTATTTGGCACGTACAGGAAGCTCTCAAAACCGTCAAACACGCTCTCGAAGGCATGCAGCTTACCTCCCTTCTGGAAGTTAGGCTTTATCTTATTGAGATAATTTCTTAATGCACTCATTATTTAAATAATTAATAGTACTAAAACTAAGCGTTCTCCTTGCGCAGGGTATTCAAGCCCTCGCGTACAATCTTCTGCAATTCGAGCTTAGATGAATCCACGAACTCAGCCACAGCAAAATCTTCAGGACTTACCTCGTAGATACCGAGCTGCTCCTGCTTGTCGATATCGCCGGTGATGATTGCCTTGATGAGATACTCACCATAGATGTCCATCGGGAGCACCTTGTCATACTCGCCGCTCATGATCATGTGGCGCTCGCCACCCTTCACGCGGGCATCGAGATTATACTCCTTCTTCTTGCCGAAGAGCCAGGAAAGATATGAACGCGATGTAGAGAACTGATCGGTACGTGGAAGAATCCAACCCAGCATCTCGTCGTTGTCATCACCCTCTGGGATGGCTGTAATCTCTGATGTATGACCACCTACGAAATCGGCTGTAGTCGTCTTTACACCGGTAAGAGGATTACCATTGATAAGTCGCACATGGTCAGTAGCTTTCAGCTGATTGGCTACAAAACTGCTTAAAGGTGTACCTACCAAAACTTCAGCATAGCCAGGAGTCTTGATTTCACTACCAGCCACAGCTACAATCTTGTGCAAATCAACCTTACCTGTCAGGAAGAGTCTTCCGAAGAAGATAACCGATGCTGGATCTACTGTCCAAACCACCTCGCCCTTGTTTACAGGGTCGATGTTGTTCACCTGTACACCTACATTACCTGCCGGACAAGGACCGTCGAATACATTGAGTTCTACGTTCTTAGCCTCGCCAAGCGCATTGCTGTGCTGGTCAACGCCAACACCAAGATAAGTTTTCGCAATCTTGCTCAAGGCTGTCAAACCCGTCTGGAAAGCCTCTTCGTTGCCTTCGAGTTCTACCTCAAAGTCGGCTGCGAGCGGCATGTCGCGGAGGGCAGAAACGAAAATTGCCTTAGGCTTGGTGTCGGGAGTTGTGGACACAGCATAAGGCAACTGGTTGATGTATCCGAAGAGACCAGCCTCAAGCAGCGCCTGCTTGACAGCCTCACCGTCTAACGCATCAACGTTTTTCTTACCAAAATCCGTAGAGGTCTGTACTGCGTCGGCCTTCACCTTCACGCAGAGCACCTTTCGGCGCTCACCTCTCTCAATGGCGGTTACTTCTCCGCTCACTGGCGAGGCAAACTTCACCTCCGGGCAAGCCTTGTTCACAAACAAGGCATCTCCGGCATTGACATGATCGCCCTCGCGTACCACTACCTTAGGAGTCACACCCACGAAAGCCGCAGGAACCAGCGCATACTCGCCAGCCTGAGCCACCTGGAGCGTTACATCCTTGGAAGCCTTACCCGTAAGGTTAATGTCCAAGCCTTTACGTAACTTAATTACATTTGCCATAACTACATTAAAAAATATTATATATAAACTTACTAATCACTTCAAGATATATGCGTCAGCGCCCTCATCAAGACGCTATACTGGCCATCTGCCATAAAACATATATTTTATCTACTTCTATGCTGAAACTTCTAAACGTGCTGCAAAAATAGTGAAAAAAAGTGATATAAAAAAGAAAAATTGTGTGAATTATTCGATTTTATGCCGATTTTTCAGTAATTTTGTCGCAAAATTCAAATTAGTAACATTTTTGTAAACTAGAGAAAGCAACTCTGAAACATTTAAAACATATCATCAATAGCATTATATGGACGCTGGCTGCCGTCTATTTCTTGCTTGTCGTACTGTTGCACGTGCCACCAGTACAGGCCTTCATCGGCTCTGAAGTAGCCGGTGCACTGGCTCAGAAATTCGGCACTCAGGTAAGTATCGGAAAGGTGAACCTGGGCTTCTTCAACCGCATTATCATAGACGACGTGATGATGCTCGACCAGAAGGGCGACAGCATGATCTGTGCTTCGCGCGTATCGGCAAAGCTCGATTTCCTGCCTTTGAAGGATGGCAAGATTTCGGTTTCATCTGCTCAGCTCTTCGGTCTCAACGCCAACATCTACAAGCAGGATGCCAAGAGCCCAATGAACATCCAGTTCGTGCTCGATTCGCTGGCTTCGAAAGATACCACCCGCCATACTCCGCTCGACCTGCACATCGGAAGCCTGATTATCCGCCATGGTGCCGTTGCCTACAACCAGCGCGATATTGCGCCTAAGCCGGGCGTCTTTTCGCCGCAGCATCTAGGCATCACCGACCTCTCTGCCCACATTATTCTGGGCCATCTCACCGACAAAGATATCCATTTGGCTGTCAAGAAGATAGCGCTGAAAGATAAATCAGGACTTCAACTCAGAAATCTGAGATTCAAACTCGATGCCGACCAGCAGCAAGCCCTGCTCAGAGACTTCAGCATCGAGCTCCCTCATTCGCAATTGCAGTTTGATGACCTGCGCGCTACCTACCGCATCGAGAACAAGCATATCGTAAAGCCTACACTCCAGTTTCAGGGCGGCATCAAGCCGTCCGTCATCACGCTTGCCGATATTGCCTGCTTCGTGCCTGAACTCCGCAAGTTCAAGGATGCCCTGCAGCTTCATCTCCAGTTTTCGGGCACCAGTACATCTGCCCGCATCCATAACCTCGAATTCAAGACTCAGAGCGGCAGTCTGCTGCTCAGGGCTAACGGCCGTGTGAGCGATTGGGACCGCCTTCTGCGCTGGAAGGCAAACATCTCAGCCCTCAAGATATCAGGCGATGGCATCGGAGAGGTTTCCAGAAATCTAGGCAAACGCATCAGCATTCCGAAAGAAGTGCTGCGCCTGGGCGACATATATTATATAGGTGAAGTATATGGTGCAGGCAAGAACGTAGGCACCCGCGGCCAGCTGAAGACCGGCGTGGGCGAAGTAGCCATCAAGGCAGAAAAGGCTGGCTCCGAGCTCAAGGCTAGCATCAATACCCAGGGCATCAACCTGGGCCGAATCCTCGACAACGGGCAGTTCGGCATCCTGGCAGCATCGCTTTCGGCTCACGGCAACAAGCAGCATTTCTATGCCAAGGGCAGCATTCCGCGCTTCGATTTCAACAAGTACAGCTACCGCAACATTCAGATAGACGGCAGCTATAACCGGGGATTGCTCGAAGGACTCGCATCCATCGCCGACCCTAACGCCAACATCCAGGTAGAAGGCTCCTACTCCATCCCCCGCAAGCAGTATGCCGCAACAGCCCATGTTCAGCATCTGCTGCCAACCATCCTGGGACTGAAGGTAGCCGACAAGACCTACAGTCTCAATGACATCACCGTAAGCGCCAAGAACCAGGGCAAGGACAGCTATTTCGACCTCGAAGCCCCGTTCGCCAGCATCCATGTTGACGGAGAGTACGATTACGCTACCCTCACCAAGAGCTTCACCAACCTGGTAGCCAGCAAACTGCCTACCCTTCCGGGCATCGGCAAGGTAGACAGGAGTGCGAAGAACCATTTCACCTTCCAGGCAGAAATCACCTCTACCGAGATTCTGCAGCGCATGCTGGGCATTCCGCTGAAGATAGAGCAGCCCGTCTTTGCCGATGGATTCATGAACGATGCCGAGAAAACCGTCAACATCTATGCCAACGTGCCTGACTTCAGCTATGGCGCAAAAGACTATCATGGCGTCAAAGTGCGACTGCATACCATCAACGATTCGCTCAAGGTAGATGCACAGATCAGGCAGGGCAAATGGGGAGATAACGGACCGGGCATCCACGTAAAGGCAGCCGCTGCCGACAACCAGCTCTTCGCCAAGCTCTTCTACGACAACCATTCGGCTAAGCTCCCTATTCAGGGCATCATCGATACGAGGGCGCAGTTCTTCAAGAACGAGAATCATGTTTCTACCGCCCACGTAACCATACACCCGTCTGAAATCAGAATCGACGGCACGCCGTGGGAGGTTCATCCTGCCGACATCATCTACAGCAAGAACCGCCTGCTGGTAGACCATTTCGCCGTGAGCCACGACCAGCAGCACGTCATCGTTTCCGGTCTTGCTACACCCGAGAAGACCGATTCTATCGTAGCTGATTTGAAGGATGTAGATGTAGCATACGTGCTGAACCTCGTCAATTTCCATTCGGTAGATTTCACCGGCAAGGCTTCGGGCAAGGCTATCATCAAGAGCCTCTTCAACGACCCTGATGCCTACGCCCAGCTAGACGTGAAGGAGTTTACCTTCGAAAACGGACCGCTCGGTGTGCTCCATGCTGGTGTCAACTTCAACAAGGAGCTCGAACAGATTGATATTCATGCAGTTGCCGATGATGGTCCGGAGCATCAGACGCTCATCAACGGATACGTCTCGCCTAAGCGCAACTATATCGACCTGGGTATCGATGCCCAGGGCACCAGCATGAAATTCCTCGAGAATTTCTGCGGCAGTTTCATGAACCAGGTAGAAGCCTGGGGCAATGGCCATCTCAATGTGGTGGGCGATTTGAAAAACATCAATCTCGTGGGCGACCTTACCGCTCACGGCAAGGTGCACCTCAAGCAGCTCAACACCGATTACACCTTCGATGCGCTCCATGCACACGCTATCCCAGATGATATCCTCATAGAGAATGATACCATCTTCGACCGCAACCGCAACATAGCCATCCTGAGCGGAGGCATCCACCACAAGCACCTCACCAGGCTGAGCTACGACCTCGATATCAAGGCGCACAACTTCCTGGGCTTCGATACCCGCGAGTTTGGCGACAACACCTTCTATGGCACCATCTATGCCACGGGCGAGGTAGGCATCCACGGCAAGAGCGGCGAAACCGTCATCGATATCAACGCCGAGCCCGAACCGGGCAGCATCTTTGTATATAATGTGGCAAGTCCGGACGCCATCAGCGACAAGAGCTTTATCCACTGGCACGAGATTGTGCCGGATATCATGGACAGTCTGAACGGGGCTCCAACCACGAAACAGAGAGAGGATGACATCGATTTCGAATCGGATATGCGCATCAACTTCCTCGTAAACACCAACCAGAACCTCACGCTCAAGCTGATCATGGACGAGCAGTCGGGCGATTACATCACCCTGAACGGAGATGGCGTAATTCGCGCCAACTACTTCAACAAGGGCTCGTTCGACATGTTTGGCAACTATGTGGTAGACCACGGCACCTACAAGCTCACCATCCAGAATCTCATCAAGAAGGAGTTCGAGTTTATGCCGGGCGGAACCATCGCCTTCGGTGGCAATCCATACAACGCCCCACTCAATCTGCGGGCTAAATATACCGTAAACGGAGTGCCGCTGAGCGACCTGCGCATAGGCCGTTCGTTCTCGGGCAACAACATCCGCGTAGACTGCCTGATGGACATCACCGGCACGCCTCAATCGCCTAAGGTAGATTTCTCGATGGACCTGCCTACGGTTAACAGCGATGCGAAGCAGATGATCTACTCTATCATCAATTCGCAGGAAGAGATGAACCAGCAGGTGCTCTATCTCTTGGGCATCGGCCGGTTCTACGCCCAGACCAACAACAACCAGGTGAGCGAGGATGGCGAACAGCAGAGTCAGACTTCGCTGGCGATGCAGAGTCTGCTGAGCGGTACCATCTCGCAGCAGCTGAACACCGTACTTTCCAACGTGGTAAAGAGCAACAACTGGAATTTCGGTGCCAACATATCTACGGGCGATGAAGGTTTCAACAATGCCGAATATGAGGGCATTCTGAGTGGCAAGCTGCTCAACAACCGGTTACTCTTCAATGGCCAGTTCGGTTATCGCGACAATCCGAATGCCACGCAGAGTTTCATCGGTGATTTTGACCTCCGCTACCTCATCTTCCCTAACGGCAATCTCGCCATACGCATGTACAATCAGACCAACGACCGCTATTTTACGCGCAACAGTCTGAACACGCAGGGTCTCGGCCTCATCATGAAGAAAGACTTCAACGGCCTCCGCGATTTCTTCGGCATCAAAAAGAAGAAGAAGAAAAAGAAATAAAAGCCAAAAAGAGGGTGTGTCATAACCAGATGACTCACCCTCTTTTTTATTTTCAGATAACCGTCGCCTAATATGAGTCCAGTTAAGATTGTGTACAAACTCGTACACTTTTCCAAAATCAGGAAACAGAATATAGTAATTCCGATAATGTTAGAGATTGTTGAATGTTGAGTGGTCTATATGCCACGATGAAAAGGTGGCGTATAGACCCTTGATTATATGGTGATATTCGTAATCTACATCTCCGCTTTCTGTTTTTTATGAGTTGTTCTGATTCTTGATGATATCTAAAGGCAGCTGGGTAGCCTTGGCAACCTGTTCGGCTGAAAGTCCCATTGCCAGCATATTCTTAGCTATTAAGCAAATTCCCCCATCCTGCTTTTGATGGCAGGATGTGGGAATTCTTATCTGTTACCTCTAAGATAATATCTTATTTCAATTTTTCTATCTGTTCCTGGGTAAGACCGGAATACTTCATAATCTGATTGATGTCAACGCCATCAGCAAGCATGTTCCTGGCAATATCAAGGCTTCGCTGGTTCATACCTTCAGCTCTACCCTTTTCCAAGCCTTCCTTCATTCCCTTTTCCATACCTTCAGCTATACCTTCACGCTTAGCAGTGTCTACGGAATTCTTGATGTCGCGATATGCCATCTTGCTGGTCTCGTACTCCCTCATTTCCTGAGGAGTAAACTTGGCTATCTCGGCTTCCTCGAAGAGGCGGTCGAAGACTTTGTCGCACAGCTCCTTCGGACGCTGGGTAAGCTTATAGAGGTTCTTCAGAGCATAGAGCCACTTCTCGTAGAGCGTATCCAGTTCTTCCAGGGGTTTGTTGAACTTGGAAATCTCTACATAGATATATTCGAGCTTGTCGTAAAATACTTTGTGGGTAGCTGTGTCGCACAACTGCACATGATGGCGGATTTTCTCCTTGTCGAAGGCGTCCTCGTTCATGCTGAAGTTGAGCAGGGCTACGGTATAGACATGATTGAGTCTGAAATCCCAGTCATTCCCCTTAGGTGCCTGCTCACGGATAGGAAAGGTTGAGTAGAAAAGGGCGCGATCCTTGAAATACGTCTGGTAGGCATTCTGCATTTCTACGATGAACTTCTCGCCGTTTTCGCCCTCGCAATATACATCAAAGATGGCTCTTCGGTCGGTATATACATCTCCCACGTGCTCCGGGTTCAGATACGACACGTCCTTCACAACCTGTCTGCCATTAAACAAGCTGTTGAGGAAGCAAATGAGCAAATCCTTGTTCATTGCTGTTCCAAAAATTCGCTTGAAACCGAAGTCGGTCAGCAAGCTGATGTATCTTTCTTCTACCTGCTTCATAATCTTCTGTTTTAAAAATCCATGCCGCAAAGGGCGACTCTAGTTAAAAGAATGATAAAACCTTTTCTAATTTAATAATTGCTTGGCAGAAACTTCTACTACCCCGCCATTTCCGTCACTAATGACAACAGGACGATTGTATAAAGCCTTTTCTACCAACATATCATGCTGAGCTTCAACTAAGCCTGATTCAACTTTGTTGATAAAGCCCTCAATCTCACTTTCACTCATAATCCTTAATTATTTTAAATTTAACAATATCCTTAATCTTTGTTGGAATAAGAGCTGGTTGCTAAAGTAGTTTTAAATTCTTTGGATGCAAATATACTGCAAAATCTTGATAACGCCAAATATTTGAATGAAATTAACATCATTATTGGCCAAATAACTGAACTTCGCATATCAGGTAGTTAAAGGAGTTAAGGAAGTTAAGGAGTTAAGACGTATGTCTTGCAGCTTAAAAAACTACGCCAAAAAGACTGTTGTCTTAACTCCTAGCGAACGTAGGGAGCGATAACTCATTTAACTTCTTTAACTCATTTAACGATTTAACTCCTTTACCTCCTGAACCTGCGAAACCTGAATCTAATATGCGAAACTTCAAGTTTTCTGCGTTAATATTTGTTTAAAAATCAGTCCTTTTTCGGTATCGTTAACTTCTTTTATCTGATAATTGTTTAACACAACATAAAACGGGATTCCCTACCCTACACACTTTTTCAAAGATTTCAGCGGTAAGAAATGAGGAAAAAAGGGACCCTAAAAAAAAAGCACCCATTTCGAAACCAAAAATAAACGCTTAAAATATGTAAAAACGGACTGAATTCTTAAAATATGTTTATAAAAAGCGAAAAACACCCTTCACCACCCTTCACCCGTAACTATCTGACACCCAAAATGTTAAATAAAAAGGTGAAGGGTGAAGGTTTGAAAACTCTTTTTTATATATACGCGCGGCAAGGGAAAAAATCCGTTTTTTCATTTTTCTGACTTTCTGGATTTTCCAAAAATCCTAAAAAAAGAATATAATATAAGATTTAAAATATACCCTTCACCCTTCACCTCATCACTTTTCCGCTGTTTCGCTTCTTCACTACTTCTTCTTCAAAATACCCCCACAAAAATGGGCGCAAAAATGCTGCGTTAAAAACTTTAACCTAGGTTATTCTTTGTGAAAAGTGAGGGCTATAGCCCTCACTGCCAATGTGCAGCTTTTTGTGTAACTTCGCAGCATGGAAAATAATAACGTAACAAAACAAGAAGTGCTGAAATTTTCAGCAGAAATGGAAGAAGAAGCCAGCGTAAAAATGGCTATCGCCAACGTATGTGGTGTAAATGCCACAGACATCAGAATAGTAATGGGTGGACGTGACACAATAAAGGAAAAGATAAAAAATAAGATGATCACTCCAGAAATCCTCTACGCAATGGATAAAGCCATCATATCCATTCTCATAAACAAGGATCTGGAGGATGCCTGGAATGGTACGATCTGGGAATATGAAGGAAACATCCAAGGAAAAACCAGATTCTGGTATTACTGCGATGAAGTGAGCAAATGGATGCTGCACAAAGGTTCGGCACACTGGGGCGACCTCAGCAATAGTTTGAGTCACTGGAAAAATATCCTATCCTACAATTCTGTTGCGATGAAAAAATCGGAATTAAACCAAATATTCAAACTCATAAAACCCAAAAAGAAATGAAAGAGATTAAACCCACAAACGAGACCGGAAATAACCCGGAAACAGAACAGGAGAAAGAGGTCTTGCCCTCTTTTTTCCAGACTCTGAAGACCTCTACCAGCAAGCCTCTCCCCAACAGAAAGGTGCTGGAGTACACAATCATGCATTCGGCACCGGTGAAAACCAATACCGAAGGCTACAGGTCGATGATAAAGGTGGACAAGAGAACGGCAGAGGACATCAAGCACCGGCTGCCCTGCATCACTCCCAGCGTGCAGCTCAAAGGTAATGCCAAGAAGCTGACTGACTTCCAGAAGGAAACCTATTGGCTGATGCTCGATTATGACGACGTGCCCCCAAAAAACATCGCGGCACTCAGGCAGACCGCCCGGAAAATCCCCTTCACCATGGTCTTCTACATCACCGTCTCGGGCAAGGGATTCCGCATCCTGCTCAGATATATGCGCCCTGAAGGATGCAATCTCACTGCCACCGAACTCCACCTGCTCGCCATCCGGAAAGCCATGAGCATATACGACAAACTGCTGGGTATCAGCTGCGACAAACAATGCCAGGACATGGTGAGAAGCTGCGGACTGGCTTACGACCCCGAGGCTTACTTCAACTGGAATGCCGAGGTCTTCGCCATCACCCGGGAGGAGGTAGAGGAATTCGAAAAAGCCACAAAGCAACAGGAGGAACAGAACAGAAAAAGACAGACGGAGGCTGAAAAACCCAGAAAGAAAAGCCCTCGCAAACAGGAAGACGAGACACCACCCAAAACGCTCACTACCGAAGAGATTCTGCAGTATGTAGACAAACTGGCGGAGAGCTGGGAGGAGCGGTTTGAGGAGCATCATCACAACAGCTACGTAGTGAGATACGCCACATTCTGCCTCTGTTTCGGAGCCGAAAAGGAGGAGGCTGTGAAACACATGGCAGATAAGTTTGGCAGCGAATATGCCGATACCGAGCGGGTGGCACTAGAGATTTACAAGCATACCGAGCGGCTGGGAACCTGGAAAATAAGACAGCAGGGAGATGATGAGCAGAAACGCTATACCAGCATGAGAGCACTGCTGGGATGGCTGGGAGCCCGATATGAAATGCACCACAACACGCTGAGCAACCAGTATGAAGTGCGCGCCATCAACACCGGAGAGAAACTCTATCTCGACTGGACCGAAGTGGATACCCGGGTGAGCAATTCCCTGTTCGTGAAGATGGAACTGGATAACATCTGCACCACCCAGAAAAAGCTGGATACGGTGATAAGAAGTAACTTCAGCCCCGAATTCAACCCCATGGAGGAATATCTGAAGAGTCTGCCGAAATGGGACCGAAAGACTGACTATATCGCTGAATTGGCCCATCGGGTAACCGTGATGCAGACAGGCGGTTACCGCCATACGGAGGAGGATTTTGCCTATGCCTTCAGGAAATGGCTGGTCAACATGGTGGTTTGCTGGGTGCGGCCCGATGTCACCAACCAGTCTATCATGGTTTTCGTAGGCAAGGGAGGCATCTTCAAGACTACGTTTTTCGACCATCTTCTGCCGCCCCATCTGCGCAAGTATTTCGCCAACGATTCTACGGGCGACTATAAGAACAAGGATTTCCTGCAGATGTGTGCCAGCAAGGCGATAGTGTGTCTCGATGAGTTCAGCTGTCTGCGCGGCAAGAACCTGGATTCCTTCAAGAGCAACATCACGAAGCGCAACATCAGCATGCGAATCCCTTATGCCGAGTGGGACTGCATCTTGCAGAACAATGCGGGGTTCTGTGCCACGAGCAATGAGATTCATATCATCGATGATGACGAGAACCGCCGTTTCCTCATCTGGCGCATCGAGAAGATCAAGAGTCCCATCGACTTCCCCTTCAATTACGAGGGCATCTACTCCCAGGCTGTGGCACTGGCTCAGGAGGTGATAGAGAAGCGCCGGAAGGGTGAGCCCTGCGACTGGGTTTACTGGTTTACGAAGGAGGAGAACGAGGAGATTCAGCGCCACAATCTTTATTTCCGTGTAAACAACTACATAGCCGAGCGCATCAACAAGTTCTACCGTGTTCCTGATGCCGATACGCCGTCCGAGTTCTGCAAGTTTGTTACGGCGAGTGATGTGATGGAGCGCATCTGCACGAACCCCGCCTTCCGCCAGTCGATGTCGAACAAGGATATTTCGATGTTCATGGAGGCGCTGGGGTTCAAGAAGATTCACCGCAAGACGGGCAACGGCTGGAAGGTGATAGAAATGCGTCCTGACGAGATAGAGAACAACCAGAAGATGGATGGCAGCGAGAATATTCCGCCCGAAGATCTCCCATTTTAGGAAATTCTGCTTCGGAGATATTTTTTTATCTTTCGGAGATATTTCCGTATCTTTCGGAGGGATTTTCTTATGATTCGGAGAGATTTTATTCTACCAGGCAGAAGAAAGAAGCAACTGACAAAAACAGACTAAAAAGAACAAATTATGATAGAAGACAGAAGTTACGGGAAGGCAGAGCTCGCCATGCTCTACTTTCCCACCGCTACCCCCAGGGTAGCGCTCAACCGGCTGGTGAGATGGATCAACCGGTGTCCCGAGCTCAAGCAGAGCCTCTGTTCGGGCTACGCCGGCAAGTTTTCCCACTTCTACACCCGGCAACAAGTGGCAGAAATCATCGAATTTCTGGATGAACCATAAAAAATCACCCTGGAAGGGAATGCATACAACACACTATGCGTATCCCTTTCAGGGTGAGTTAATAAAACTACAATCACAGCAATAAAACTATTAATTTTACGTTCTTTTCAAAGAAAGGGGTTGTGCAATAGTGGCTTAAAGGCTAAAAGCACTACCTTTGTAAATAATATCAAAACAGAGTATAATGGAAGAAAACAATATAACAGTAGATAAAGCTGTCCAAACCATAAAAGGGGCAATTTTGCGAGCTCAAGCACAGGCGAGCCAGTCAAGTAATGCCATACAGTTGTCTTTATATTATGGTATAGGGCGTTATGTGTCTATCAATTTACAGCAAGCACATTGGGGCGCAAAAGCTCTTGATACTATTAGTGAGAGATTGCAGCCAAGTCACGAGAACCTATTTGTCCAACCATTACAGTATCTGACAGTTGGACAAAAAACAAGCCTAATTGAGATGTAATTAGCGGAATTGATAATTTTAATATAGACTTTATCGAATCCCAATTCATACAAATTAATGGGTGGCATTATACCATCGTGTATATATTTTTGGATTTGAAAGTCTATTACTACTAGGATCAGAAGTAGTAATACCAGAATAATGATTAATGGGCAATATTCCTTTAAAAGCAGAATAGTATTGTGGAGTATGACATTTGAATAATATTGTTTTCCTCAATTGATTTGAAAATTCATCAAGAAGCACACTATCATTACAAATCTTATTAATATAGTCTTCAAAATCAAAGAAAATAGTCGGAGTATATCCATCCATTACCTGGATACTATTTGCTGATATATTATTATTTTGATTTTCGATATTAATTTTTTTCACAATATTTGCCAATTGTTCTAATTCTTGACAATTCGTAACGGCTGCTGTACCATATGGATATGTATATTGACTATAAAACTCATAAAATGCTTGAATAACTCCCTCATAATCAACATTTCCTATAAGATATTTCCCACATTCATGATATGGGAATCCATATGCCATTACTTCAGTGGGACTAGCTATTAAATATTTCGTGACATCTTTTAAATCATATGCAACCTCGATTGAAGACATATAGCAATCATCAAATAGTATATATTCCATAGTAATTCCGGACTCTAAAATTGCTTGAGCCAAGACAGACGTTTCTATTTGATATTCCTGTGTTAATCCACCGAAATATCTTGTCATTGGGCCATTACTTACATTATAATGAAATATCTCTTGAGTTTCATTGGATTTTGTATGAATTACTGGCAACCATCCCATTCCATGGCAGCCGATAATTAATCCATATTTCTTTCCAGGCGCATATTCTTTTATGGCCTTCAATATATTAGAAATACCCTCTTGCGAAGTAAATCTTTGATTGTCATAAGTTCTAATATTCTCAACGATACAACTTCCATTATCATACTTTAATTCCATGAGATCCGCAGTATTTGGCGTTGTAGCTAAACAGACCATGACTCGTGCATTTTGTGAGCCTCTTTCTTCTATACTTTTAGAAAAATCTTTTATGTTTTGTTGAAAATAAGGTAACAAATTTGAACTCCAAGGGAAAAACATTATGACTGTTTGTTCATTTTCTTCCTTTGGAGCAACAATTTCTTCTTCACTCGAACATGAAATCACGATAGTCAGTGAGGCCAACGTGATAAATATGAATATTATATGTAATAATTTATTTTTACTTATGTTCATTGCTTAACACATTTTTTATTCCAAATTTAGTGATTTTTTTGCCAACAATAGCTATTTTGTGCTATTTTTTACGATATTTTTCATCTTATTCGTCTATATTAACTTAAACTGACTCGTATCGTTTTAAACGAATCATTTTGAATTGCCTAACAACAAAGCCTCAAATTGCCTCAATCCAAGGAATATTCGTCTCGTAACCCATATCAAAATCAATTTCTATTTTCATTGAAGTATTAATAGTTTTTGAGTATCTATTTGTTCTCCTGTCGTTATAATTTATGTTGTATATCCAACTTACAAAATGCCCCATTGAGTCCACAAATCTTACGGGAAGCAGGCGGATTCTGTCAGTGCAAAGGTAATGTTTTTATTTCAATCCGGTATCACGGCAGAGGTGATTTTTGGTTGTTTATGCAAGAATAATTCGGAATATGTAAAATAAACGGTAAAATATCTGTTGTATTGGCGATTGGACTTACCGTGCAACGAGTTAAGCGATTACTAAAAGTACAATCACAGCAATAAAACTATTAATTTTACGTTCTTTTCAAAGAAAGGATTGTGCAATAGTGGCTTAAAGGCTAAAAGCACTATCTTTGCATACAATAATAAGTAACAACACGTTTAAGGTCACAATTTGTGATCTCAAAAATAAAGATAGAAATATGGCAGATAATATAGAACATCAAGATAAAGGAGAACTGGTCACAAATTGTGACCGGTTACAAAATGATGAAGTCGTAGTTACCACTCCTGTAGAAAGTCGAATAATGTCTATTCGTGAAAAGCAGATTATGATAGACAGAGACTTGGCTGAACTTTACGGAGTGGAAACTAAAAGATTAAACGAGGCTGTAAAACGTAATATAGAACGTTTCCCTGAGCGTTTCCGTTTTCAACTGACTAAGGAGGAAATGGCTGAACTGGTCGCAAATTGCGACCGGTTCAATAGTTTGAAGCACTCAACAGTTCGTTCATATGCTTTCACGGAGCAGGGAGTGGCTATGCTCTCCACTGTTCTTAGAAGTGAAACCGCAATTCGTGTAAGCATACGAATTATGGATGCATTTGTTGCAATGAGACGTTTCATGGTGACAAATGCAGAAGTTTTCCAACGTCTTTCAACAATGGAGTACCATCAACTGGAAATGCAGCAACATCAGCAAGAAACAGACAAACGCATAGACGAGGTATTTCGCAGATTGGATGAGGGCAATGCAAAGCCGAAACAAGGTGTGTTCTACAATGGTCAAATTTATGATGCCTATACTTTCGTGTCCGACTTGATTAAGAGTGCAAAGAAGCGTATTGTCCTTATCGACAACTATGTTGACGAGACTGTACTGACATTGCTCGATAAAAGAGACAATAACGTGTCTGCAATCATCTACACTCAGCAGATAAGCCGTCAGTTCCAACTCGACATAGACCGTCATAATGCTCAATATGCACCGATTGATGTTGAAACATTCCGTTTATCACATGACCGCTTCCTTTGTATAGACGATGATGTGTATCATATAGGAGCATCCATTAAGGACTTAGGCAAAAAGTGGTTTGGTTTCTCCAAGATGGAGATACTTACACCAGACGAATTGGTGGAAAGGATCAATAGAGAGTAATCAATACGCAATATTTCAAGAATATAAACATTAAAAATTTTAAATTATGAAAAAAATCAAAACAAGAATCGGAATTCTCTTCATTTTGTTAACAGTATTTACAATGTTTGCAAGCTGTTTAAATGATGACGATGAACCCAAAGACAAGCAGAAGACTGTAACATTATATGTTTCTGCCACAACAGGAGAACGTACCGGTATGACGGGTACACCACACGAATGTATGTTGATAAAAGAAAAGGGAGAAAAGACTTGGGAGCCATGCGAGTTCAACGGAATTAAAGGCTTTACATACGAGAAAGGATACGAGTACGAACTTTTGGCTACGAAGACCATATATGCCAATCCACCAGCAGATGGATCAAGCTATGACTATACTCTTATAAAAGTGGTGTCAAAAATGGCAAAGGGAAATGAGTAGTAGAGAGTTTTAATTGTATCAAATCAAACAATGAAAAATAAAACATCTATAATGATTGTAGTTTGGGGAATAGCGGTATTATGTACACTATTCTTGAGTTCATGCAAGCGACCAGAGGTCTTAGACAATAGTACTCTTGTAAATAGCGCAAGAAACGTGGCTTTGACCTTTGGTCCTGCGTATGTTCCATTTTTTAAAGAGGCTAACGTATCGAATGTTCAAGTTTTCCAAAAGGAGGATTATGGGGACAGCTTTTCTGAAATCCAAAAACAATTTGGAAGAAAGTACTATACTATTACCTTTACATATGATAGTACTGACGTTAAATTTGATTTTGGATTTGCAGCAAGAGTCAGAATATGGAAAGATACAGGGGAACCATTAGATGTTATATTTGGTAATGGTTGGGGAAGAAATTTTCTATTTAAAACCTTTGTAGAGCAAACCAATCACTCACCAAATGACTATGAGAAAGTGGCTTCTGACTCTATTGTTAAAGTACCATTGCAAACTGTACATGAACCAGAGAACATTTGGAATTCCAATGCTGACAACAAACAAGACAGCCTATCAACGAGAGACTTTCTAACAAACACAGAGAAAGAGAAAATAAAAGAATTGGCTTCACAAGTACCAGATAGCATAAGAAATCGTTTTGCAGTTTTAGTGGATAAATGGAATTTTGCAATAGATCATAATCCTAAGACACTATACAGTGCAAGCACATATTCATATGCAAAATTGCCTGAGTTCATTCCTCTCAAATCAATGGGAAAACAAATAGTTCCACTAATTATGGAACGAATGATAAACTCTTCCGATTTTTATTTTCTTGTTCTTTATGAAGCTGTTCTGGAAGGAAATGAAACGAAAGACGATTCTAAGTTTAGCGAAAGCGAACAAATCAGAGCTATAAGATGTGTTAAAAAATGGCTGGAAAAACAATAATGGGCAAGTTCTTCTATTATAATTGAATCTACATCATTTCTCCTGTGCCGCAGAATATATAAGATGTAACAAATGCAATAACCAAACTTGCCTGTCGGTGATTTGTTCCTCCGTAGTCGGGTAATTAAGATGGAAAGAACATATAAAAAAGCATAAAATGTTTCTGATTTTTCTCATAAACAAATTAGATTTCATATATTTGCGCAAAATTAGAAACAATGACAGAGCTATTGAGTATATTATATAAGCTGCGGATATTCACTTCGGATGAACTTTCTGAGGCTCTGAAAGGCAAGGTGAAATCGGTGGAAGCGTTGCTTGCTCGGTACAAGCAACAAGGGTGGATTGTGGCTATACGGCGCAATACCTATTGCATGAAGGATATTGCATCAGGTTTACCTGTTTGCAACAAGTAGCAGAAATCATCGAATTTCTGGATGAACCATAAAAAAATCACCCTGGAAGGGAATGCATACAACACGCTATGCATATCCCTTCCAGGGTGAGGTTATTATAGGAATTCCTTGATTTAAAATGCTACACGATTTCTTGTAAACTTATCAAGAAAAGCTCGAACCATGCCTTTATTATCGCTCTTATCTAAATCTTCTTCATAAGCAGATTGCAAAGAAAGCCAAAAAGAAGCAGGAATGCCCAAAAAACGTTCTAAAGAAGAAGCTATCTCAGGACTTAAACATAACGTTCCATTCAAAAGTTTATCTAATTCAAACTCTTCAAGCCCTATTTTATGAGCAAAGTCAGAAATTGGAAGACTGCGAGCTTCCAATTCCTCCTTCAAAATACAACCAGGACTAACCGGCTGGAAAGGACGCGGATTAATATTATTTCTTGTTTCCATAATGCGAATCGTCTAATTACGGCAAAAATACGCTAAATACCTGATACAACAAAAACTATTTTCGATTTTAACATAAAAAATACCACTTTTTTCAACTTTTTTTCCCGAATCCTTGCAAATCGCACAAATCGCATAGTTGGGGGTTCGGGAATGTTGTATCTTTGTATCGTCAATCAGAGAGGTTGATGCAGCAACGATCTCGGCGGAGACACTGACTGCTTTTACTAAAACTAAATTTTTAAAAGTATGATTCTCATCAAGTTAGCGAAGAACAAGAACAAGACAATCAAGGAAGCGTATGGCAAGTATTATGCGCGACCAGTAGTAACAGAAACCATCGGTATCGATGAACTCGCCGAACACATGGCGAGCCACAACACCCCGTTCTCGAAGGGTGCCATCAAGGGCCTTCTCACCGATATGGTGAGCTGTGTGAAGGAGCTCGTGCTCCAGAACAAGGCAGTGAAGATAGACAACCTTGCCATCTTCTCCATCGGCATCATCAACAAGATGGGAGCCGCCAGCATCAAGGAGTGGAGCCTCGCCAAGTTTGTAGAAGGCTACCGCCTCAGAGCACGTGCTACCGGCAAGCTCAGCAACACCCAGCTCTCTCTCGATGCCAACGCCAAGAACGCCATGGATCTCCTCAACTCTAGCGAGAGCGCTGCAGGCGATACCACCACTGGCGATACCACACAGGGCAGCGGAACCACTGGGGGCGGCGGTACATCACAAGGCGGCAGTACCGACGGAACAGGCGACAACGGAGACGGCCTGGAGTAGTGAACCGTCTCTCAAATATGCGAAACGACAGAAGAAGGAAGGAGTGAACTGACCGGCGACAGGGATATTCCGAAGGCACAAAGCGGCTGGTTTTCATCCTGACGATTACGGATAAACAGCAAATCATAATGACCCAAGAACCTGCCTTTTACGGGTATCCGGGCAGGCAGTTACTCCCCCGCCCTTCTTTTTCCAGAAACGCTTACTGAAACTAAATTTCAACCACTAAAACAAGCATGTGACTATCATTATCCACTTAGTATTAATCATTAAAAAACAAAGCAAAATGAAAAAAGTAAATTGGAAAACCATCATCAACTTCCTCATCACGGTATTAACAGCTGTAGCCAGCTCATTCTGTGTACAGAACTGCTAAAAGAAGGGAGGTTGCCATGACACAGAAACATCGTAGCATTTCACTCATCGTGATTCACTGTTCTGCCACGAGAGTGACACAGGATTTCACATTCGAGCAGTTGGAGGCCTGCCATCTTGCCCGCGGTTTCAAGAGTATCGGCTATCATTATTACATCACGAAGGATGGTGTGGTATATCCGGGGCGTCCGGAGTCGGAAGTCGGAGCCCATGCCCGTCATTACAATGCCCACAGCATCGGCATCTGTTATGAGGGAGGTCTCGACAAGAACGGCAAGCCTGCCGATACGCGCACTCCAGCCCAGAATCAGGCTCTGTATTCGCTTCTGGAGAGCCTCTGCCTCTCCTATCCTGATGCAGAGATACTGGGCCACCGCGATTTGCCGAACGTTCACAAAGACTGTCCGTCGTTTGATGTCAAGCGATGGCTGAAGTTGGTAGATTTCCACATCTAGCCGATTTTCGGAAAGGATTTCATTGTATTTATTTTTTTAAGTTGATTCAAGCCCCACAGGTAGTATTCCTGCGGGGCTTTTTCTGTTTCATCGGCGTTATATGAACTATTTATCAGAAAAATCATATACGAAAATGGGAATAATAGCATCAATTTGTAAGAATGTGAAAAAAAAAGTGCAGAATTAACATTTAAAAGAGGTTATTTTTCAAAAAATATGTTATCTTTGCAAAAGATTTGGCAAGAACTTGAAGAAACATGCACAATAAAAAGCAAGAGCTTGCAGAAAAACTAGAAAAAAAGAATACGAGAAACAAAAAATAAACTTTATGCAAAAGAATCAGTTTACCCCTAGCGCTTGCCGCTGGATTTTGCTAGGTTGTTGCCTCACCCCCCCATCCCTTGCCTCGATACAGGCACAGAATGTGAATGGGAACGCAGCAGCCCAAACAGAAATTGCTGTTAAGCAAGGAGTGATAGAGGGAAAAGTTTTCGATAGCAGTGACCATGAACCCATGATTGGTGTAACCGTAGCTATCGAAGGTACAACCAACGCCGTAACGACAGACATCGATGGACACTTCGAACTGCCCGTTAGGAAGGAGTGCAACATCGTACTCTCCTTCATCGGCTACAAAAAGACAATAATCCGATTTACAGGCAGCAACCATGCCGACTTTGCCCGCATCATGATGAAATCTGAAGCCCAGAGTATCAAGGATGTGGTGGTTACAGGTGTATACCGACGCAAGAAGGAAAGCTTTACCGGTTCTTCGGCTACCTTCAAGGGCGATGAACTCAAGAGCGTGGGTGCACAGAACGTACTCCAGAGTCTGAAAACCCTGGACCCATCTTTCAAGATTATGGACAACGCACTCTCAGGATCTAACCCTAACAAGATGCCTGACGTGGAAATCCGAGGTAAGTCGAGCGTTGCCGGACTGAAGGAGGAATATGGTTCCGACCCTAACCAGCCACTCTTTATCCTGGATGGTTTCGAAACAACCCTGGAAACCGTGATGAACCTCAACATGAACCGCGTAGCATCGGTTACGCTGCTCAAGGATGCGGCATCTACAGCCATCTACGGTTCAAAAGCTGCCAATGGTGTGGTTGTCATCGAGACCAAGACTCCGGTAAAGGGTAAGCTGCAGATTTCATATAAGGGCGACTACAGTCTGGATTTCGCTGACCTTTCAGACTACAATCTGATGAACTCCCGCGAAAAGCTGGAGTTCGAAAAACTGGCAGGCGTATACAAGGACAAGACCAACGATCCGTTCAACCAGATCAAGTTGGATAATCTCTACAATTCCCGTCTGCGCGATATCGAGCAGGGCGTAGATACCTACTGGCTCAGTGTGCCTCTGCGCACCGGATTCACCCATAAGCACAACGTATATGCCGAAGGTGGAGAAGGCAACGTGAGATACGGACTGGGGCTGAACTTCGGACAGGTGAACGGCGTAATGAAGGGCTCAGACCGCCAGACTCTGGGCGGAAACCTCGACCTGATTTACCGCACCGGCAAATTCCAGTTCAGTAACAAACTCTCCATCGACTATCTGGAGACCAACAACCCGACCGTTAGTTTCTCGGAATATGCCTATGCCAACCCATATTACAGAAAGTATGGTATCGACGGCAAGATCAGCAAATATCTTTACTATCCGGAAGAGGGGCTGAATGACAACCCTGTATCAAACCCACTCTGGAATGCGCATCTCAACAACTACGACAAGGGACAGCGTTTCGGCTTTACCAACAACTTCATCGCCGAATGGTTTGCTACAGCTGATCTCCGTGTGCGTGGCAAATTCGGTATCACCAAGTATGATGATACCCAGGACAAGCGCCTTTCGCCAGAGCATACCGACTTTGATGACCAGGAAGCAACCCAGAAGGGACTATTCCAACACAGCCTGCAGAAATATCTCTACTACGAAGGCGACCTTTCTGCCACCTACGGAAAGCTGATAGCAGAGAAGCATCAGATAAACGCCGTATTGGGTTTCAACTTCAGCAAGACCACCAGCAAGACCAATGGCTATTCAGCCACCGGTTTTACCGACGACCAGTTTGATGCCCCTTCCTTTGCCAACAACTACCCTACAGGCGGCAAACCAAGCTACAGCGAAAGCATCAAGCATGCCTCCAGTTTCTATCTGAACGGTGGCTATGCCTACGACAACCGCTATCTGCTGGACTTCAACCTGCGCAACGATGGTGCCTCAATGTTTGGCACCGACAACCGGTTCCGTACCACCTGGTCAGTAGGTCTGGGTTGGAATATCCACAACGAAGAGTGGATGCAGGAGAACGGCATTTTCCAGATGCTCAAACTGCGTGTCTCTGTGGGTAATCCGGGCAACCAGAACTTCTCTGCCTACCAGGCCTATACCACCTATATGTTCAACAGTCTGATGACCAACGTATTCGGTACCGGTGTCATCATCAACAGCTTGGGCAACAACGATCTGGCATGGCAGGAGACCATCAACTACAACGTGGGAGCCGATATCACCACGCTGGGCAACCGTCTGAATCTGACGCTTGATTACTACATCAAGAACACCGACCCATTGCTCGCCATCATCACCACCCCAGGTTCTATGGGTGTAACGAGCGAGGCTCTGAATGCCGGTAAGCAGAAGACCAACGGATGGGAAGCCACCATCAAGTTCTCTCCTATTTATATGCCTCATGAGCGCATCAACTGGAATATCTCGCTGAGTGCCACCCACTCCAAGTCGAAATATGCCAACATCGGCAATGCCTTCAGCGCACTGAACGAGAGCGGAAAGACAGGACTTCACAACACCACCCGCTATTACGACGGCGGAAGTCCTACAGCCATCTGGGCAGTACGTTCAGCAGGCATCGATCCAGCTACCGGCAAGGAGCTGTTCATCAAGCGCGACGGCACCTATTCGTTTACCTATGATGCCAGCGACGAGGTAGTATGCGGCGATACCGAACCGGATGTAGAGGGACTGCTGGGAACCACCTTCTATTACAAGGGATTCTCATTCAGCTGTTTCTTCCGCTACCAGTATGGCGGCCAGCTCTTCAACAGTTCGCTCTTCGACAAGGTAGAGAACATCGGAACAGCCGACATCTACAACAACCAGGACCGCCGAGCCCTCTACGACCGCTGGAGCATCAACAACCGCAATGCCCAGTTCAAGGGCATCTCGATGGTACAGAAAACCGACAAGTCATCCCGCTTCGTAATGGATGAGAATACACTTACATGCGAGTCAATCAATCTGGGTTACGAATTCCCGCTCAACATCGCCAAGAAGTTTGGCATGCAAGCTCTTTCCGTTCAGGCCAACATGAACGACATCTTCCGTTGGTCAACTGTAAAGGCTGAGCGAGGCATCGACTATCCGTTTGCCCGTACCGTGTCATTCTCAATAGGTGCAACATTCTAAACAGAACGCAATGAAAAAGATATTATATACAATGATTTTAGCCTGCAGCACGATGATGGTATCGTGCGACAGCTGGTTGGAAGTGAAACCATACGACAAGATATCGGAGGGCGAGCTTCAGAAATCAGAAGAAGGCTACCAGAAAATGCTCAACGGTATCTACATCGACCTCAACAGCGATGCACTCTACGGCCAGTCGCTGTCGGTAGAGATGATTGAGGTGATGGGTGGTGCATACGCCATCGGTACCGACAACAGCGTATGGGGCAACTACAAAGACCTCTCCAACTACCAGTATGGCACAGAATACTGGCGCAACCGCCTGGACCAAACCTGGAACAAGGCTTATGCGCTGATTCTGAACTGCAACAAGATTCTGGAGAGTATCGACCAGAACCAAGGTCTCTTTACAGGCGGCAACTATTATGCCGTAAAGGGAGAAGCACTGGCGCTGAGAGCGATGCTGCACTTCGACATGCTGCGCCTCTTCGGTCCGGTTTATGCCAAGGACAGCGATAAGAAGGCGATACCTTATTATAATAAGCAGACCAACAGTCCGGAGCCTATCCTCACAGCCAAGGAGGTGGCAGAGAAGGTGGTTGCCGACCTGGAGGAAGCCCGCATCCTGCTTGCCAACGACCCGGTGAAGACAGAAGGAACCCTGATGAGCGGTTCGCAAGACGGTACGAGCAACTTCATGCGCTACCGTGCTCTCCGACTTAACTACTATGCCGTAGAGGCCCTTCTGGCTCGTGTGAATCTCTATATGGGCAATAAGACCGAAGCGTTCAAGTATGCCACCGATGTCATCAAGACTGCCGACCAGGGCATCTTCCCATTCGTAGACAAGAGTCTGGTTATAGGTTCGCCAGCCGACCCTGACCGCATCTTCTCTTCAGAGGTACTGTTTGCACTGACCAACACCAGCCGCAGCAAGATTCACAAGAATTTCTACGATCCGTCACGATTGCCAAACTATGTGTTCCGCATGGACGATAACCTGATGAGCAACATCGTGTATGGCGGTGCAGCAACAACCGGCGGCTATCAGGACGACTACCGTTACCGTGCCAACTGGATAGCAACAGGCAGCAACCGTTATTTCTACAAGTATAGCGATATGGTGGCTAACGGAAGCATCCAGAACACGATGATTCCGATGATACGTCTGGGTGAGATGTTCCTCATAGCAGCCGAGAGCCAGAGCGACGATCTGGCAAAGGGAGTACAGTATGTCAACGCCCTGCGCAGAAACCGTGGTGTAGCAAACCTTCAGACCCTGACTCCTGATTTACTGAAGTATGAGTACATCCGCGAGTTGTATGGCGAAGGCCAGCTGTTCTATCTCTACAAGCGATTGAACTGCGACATCATCACCTCTTCTAACGCGAACAAGAATCCAAAGGCAAGCGACCTCATCTTCGTGGTTCCACTGCCTGACTCTGAGACAGAGAACTAGTTAAGAGTTTATAGTTAAGACTAATTATATACGATTTTTATATGAAATATCAGATAAAGACTCTATTGATTGGAGCGATGGCAGCCCTATCTCTAGGCTCATGTAGCGAACAGGAACCGGATGTTTTTCAGAACATTAACGGCGTTTACCTGAACAATCGCTCCAACACCAATATCCTGCAGGCAAACACCAATGTGACCTTTGTCTATCAGAAAGGCGATGAGATGCAGGTGCCTGTCAAGATACAGCTGGTAGGCCGTCCTACAGACCACCCTCGCGAGATAGCCCTCACGGTTAGCTCGGAGGATGCACAGGAAGGCACAGACTACATCCTGCCGGAAAAGGCTGAGATGCCAGCGGGCGAAACCGTACTGGAATATATGATTACGCTGAAACGTACTGCCATCCTGAAAACTCAGGAGAAGCATATACAGGTAAGTCTGCAGCCTAACGAGAACTTCACACTTCCCGTTACCGAAGAGACAACAGCCAACGGCGATGTGGTTTCTACCCTTTCTTATCAGATTATCTTCTCTGACAAGTTTACCACGGCACCAAAGGCATGGAAGACCGATCTGCTCGGCGATTTCACCCAGCAGAAGTTCGAACTGGCTTGCAAGGTACTCGACCTGGACCCAGCCGATTTCAACGACGATTCTAAGATGACGCTTGCCATGCAGAGCTATGTAAGTTCTGAGATGCGGAGCTATGTGAGAGAGCAGCAGAAACTTCGCAACAACGGCGAGGCATACGATGCCGATGCATTCGATGCAAAGGGCAATGCGCTGGCTTTTTATGGAGAATAAAAAAAAACTGGAAGATTATGAGAAATTATAAAATAATGGCAGCGGCTCTGATGATGGCTACGATGATGGCAGGATGCTCGCAAGATGAGGGCAACTACGATTATCACAGTCTGAACGAGCCTACTATCACCGGCGTACCTGAGACCATCTCGGTACTCACCCATGCCAACATCGACCTCGACCCGAATTTGGGCGACAACATCACCGACCTCGATGCCTACAACTACGAGTGGAAGGTCGTCAATAAGTCGGGCGACAACAAGGTGACCGTGCTTGGCAACGAAAAACATCTCGTGCAGGAAATGACGCTTCCTGCAGGAGAATATATCCTCTACTTCACCGCAACAGAGAAGAAGACCGGACTCTTCTGGCAGCAGAGCTATACACTCACAGTGAGCGATACCTCTTCAGAAGGCTGGATGGTGCTCTGTGATGTGAACGGCAAGACCCGTCTCGACATGATATCGAAGGTTACAGGTAAAACCTATCTCGACATCCTCAAGACCAGCGGAATGCCTGAGTTGAATCATCCATACAGCATCCAGTATGCGCCAAACAGCGGACATTCCGACTCTCCTTTCTATCTCTTTACTGCCGACGGAGCCACCCGTCTGTCAAAGAACAGTTTTGTATGGCAGAAGGATTACGACTTCAGGTACGAGGTAGCCAAGCAGACCAATCTGAAGCCACAGAGCATGGTATGCGACCAGAGCGGCATGATGAGAATGATTGTGAGCGACGGCTATGCATATTCGGCATCCAACATGGGTATCCAGGGACTCTTCGCTGCCGTCAACAAGCAGCCTGTTCTTGCACCAGCTGTAGGAGCCAACATCGGAGCATCCTCTTACGCATCCATCTATCTGCTTTATGATAATGTGAACAAGTGCTTCATGTCCTGCTGTCCATTCCTGCCGGGTCTTTCACTCTCTGATGTTTCCTATCACAGCATGAAGGATATGGAAGAGATTGCTACCGGATACAAGGGATCGGATATGATAACCGGCAAAGCCTTCAGCGAATATCCTACCGGCAAGGATTTCGTGTATATGGAGAATACGAAATATGACCCGGGAAATGCCAAGATGGGCATCACCTATACCATCCTGCGCAGCGGAAAGAAGTTTGAACTGTATGGCATTCAGCTGGGTGATATGCTCTGCTATGCCGACTGCACCTTTGCACTGGGTAAGGCTTACTACGGCGACTTGAGCGACTGCAAAGACATCGCCAATGCCTCTTGCTTCGCCTTCAGTTCACAGAAGAACTACATGTATTATGCAGTAGGCAGTACCGTTTATCGCGTGAACCTCTCGGAGAAACCATTGAAGGCAGAGCGCCAGTTCAGTTTCAACGGCGAAACCATCACGATGATGAAGTTTAATTTCTATCAGAATTCAGCTTCAGCCCATGATTACGATCTCATCGTAGGTTCAGAGAACAGCAATGGTTCGGGTACACTCCGCATCTACGACGGCATGAGCGCAGAGGGCGATTTCTCTAAGGTTACACCTACCAGCTATTCAGGCTTCGGCAAGATTGTAGATGCTACTTACCGTGAGCGTACCAACTAATCATCAACTTTAAAAAAGAAAGTAAAAATGAAGAATAGAATATTATCATTGCTTCTGTTCCTGCTGGCTGCAGTGAACATGCACGCCGCTGAGGGCATCACCATTAGATTTGACGTCAAGAATCCGGTGCTCTCCAATGTAGTACTCGTTTACCACATGAGCGTCAACGAATTTCCACTGACCGACGGAAAGGCTACCATGCAGCTCGACGGCATGGATGCTCTCTACGCCAACGTTTATTATGGCGAGAAAACCAAGAACGTATATCTTCAGAAGGGCGACGATGTAACCATCTCGTTCGATGCCAACGATTTCGACAACACCTTCGCCGTGAAGGGCGGCAACGAGAAAGCTATCGATTACTTGAACAAGATTCAGTTAACCGGCTTGCCTAATGAGGCTTACATCCAGCCTTGGAGCGAGTTTAAGGCTACCATTGACAAGAAGATAGCTTCGATGAAACGCCTGCTGAAGGCACGCAAGTTTGCTGCCGACGACAAATTCCTGAAGATGGAAGAAGGCAGAATCACCTACTTCTATGCCAATGCCTTCCTGATGTATCCGGTAAGTCATACTTATCTCACTCAGGATACCACTCTGGTATTGGGTAAAGACTATTACGATACCCTGCGCCAGTATGTGAAGGAGGATGATGATCTCGCCGACAACGATGAGTATCGCAACTATATGATTGAGACAGCCCACGTATTTGATGAAGCGGGAAAGAACATCCGCCAACTCTATCCTAAGGTGCTTGCAGAGATGAGCTATATCGGCGAGAATACGAAGAGCGACAAGGTGCGCGAATCGCTGATTCATTTCCTGGCTTTCACCTATGTTGAAGGTAATGGCGTGGAGAACATCACCGATCTGCAGAATCTGTACTATACCTATGTTACATCGCCTCGCCTGAATGACATCTTCAAGAAGGCATGTGCCAAATGGGACAAAGCGGCTGTGGGGCGTCCATCACCTATGTTCAAGGGTGTGGATGTAAACGGCAAGGAGATGACGCTCCGTGATTTCCGTGGCAAGTACATATATATAGATATGTGGGCTACCTGGTGCGGACCATGCCAGAAAGAGTTGCCATTCCTCAAGAAACTGGAAGAGAAGTTCAAGGGCAGAAACATCGTTTTCGTAGGTCTTTCTATCGACCAGGACAAGGCGAAGTGGGCTGCCAGGGTGAAGAGCGGTGCACTGAGCGGTACACAACTTTATATCGGTAAGGGCAGCAAGTTCCAGAGCGATTACCGCATCAGCGGCATTCCTCGCTTCATCCTCCTCGATCCTAACGGCAGAATCGTGAATCCAGACATGACCCGTCCTTCAAGCGAGGACACAGAGAAGATTCTGAACAGTCAGCCTGGGTTGTAAGAATAGAGTTTAAAAACAATATATTTATTAATTTAAACACAGCACTATGAAAAAATTGATTTCAATGATGTTGATGCTTTGTGCATTCATCACTTTCTCAGCGTGTTCGTCAGACGACGATGGTCCTACTAACCCAGTAAGCAATGCAGTGGTTCCAACTTCTGCAAAGATTGGTGCCGAGGTAACCGTACAGGGTAGCGGTTTCGCTGCTGGTCAGACTCTTTATCTCCAGCCAGAGCAGGGAACTGAGGTTAACACCAATGCCAAGATGACTTCTAACGGTGCAACCTTCACCATTCCTTACACCATGACTGAAGGTAAGGTAAACGTAGTATTGAAGACAGGTAATGATAGCTGGACATTGGGCAGCATGACTCTTCTTGCAGCTGACAACCCAATCTCTACCTTGTCATTGCCAGGCGAGATGGGTATTGGCGAGGAAGTAACCCTTACCGGTATCGGTTTTGCCCAGGGCGACAAGATTGTAGTTGGTGACAAGAAATTAGAGACAACAGTTACAACTGATGGCGTAAAGGTTACTATTCCTGCTGATTTGGCAGAGGGCGAATATGCCGTATCTCTGGTTCGCAGCAATGCTTCTTGGGAGTTAGGTAAGGTATATGCCTTCCAGAAACGCCAGGTTGAGAGCATTACTGTATCAGATAATGCGGCACTCAACCTGTATGCCCCTACCTTGGGTCTTACAGAAGGCGTTTTAACTCTCAACATGTTTTACAATGAAGATGGAACTCTCAAGGAAATTACTTCTAATGGTAGTCTTGGTTGGGTTTTCAATTACAACGGAAAAACTGTTTCTGTAGAAAATAATCCTTATACTTATACTCTTGATGATCAGGGTCGCGTTATCAGCAGTACAGGTATGGATATGATGACAGGCGAAAAGGCAACTTATACTTGGAGCTACGATGCAAACGGTTACCTCACAAGCGTTAAGCAGGTAGGTGCAGCAGATGACGCTGATGTAAATTTCCTGAGCACTTATACTGATGGCAACTTGTCTGCATATACTCTAAGCTTAACTAACGAGTTCACAACAAATAAGAGTATCCGTACATGCCCAAACACCGTAGAGCCTTATTATTTGCTGAACACCTTTAGCTGGTTAATGAGCCGTGATGACTTATTCCTTGGTTTCCTTCTCAACCGCAACGTAAAGGTATCTACCTATGTTCCAAATCAGGTAGTTGCTGATGATCAGAATATGGAGACAGGAGAAATGATCAAAGCCACAACAGGTATTGAGAGTTCATTTGGGAACAACGCTTTGACCATACAGAGCACAGGTGCTGCCATTTCACAGGCACAAGGCATTTATGCCAACAAGGTAGTTGTCAAGTACAAGAACAAGTAATCGGTTAAGCCTTTACAAATCGCTTAAACGATACATAATAATTAAAGCCCGACAGGAAGCAGCAACGCTCTCCTATCGGGCATTAATTATTGTGTAAAGAAGAGACATTCAAAAAAAAAATATGGAAAAGGCTTGCAAGTTTCGGAATATTGGCGTATATTTGCAGAAAAAAAGAAAGGCTTATGAAATATTTGGATCCTAAGGCCGATTTGACCTTCAAAAAAGTGTTTGGCGAACATCCCGAGTTGGTAAAAAGTTTGCTTAACGCCCTTCTTCCTTTTAAGAGTGAGGAAGAGGAAATCACTTCTGTGGCATATCTTACGCCTGAAATGGTTCCCCAGACACCCACACGAAAATATAGCATAGTGGATGTGAGATGCGAGGATGCCCAGGGACGTCAGTTTATTGTAGAAATGCAGATGGTTTGGTCTGCGGAGTTTAAGCAGCGAGTTCTCTTCAATGCTTCCAAGGCATATGTAAAGCAGCTAAACAGGGGAGAAGATTATTCTCTTCTGAAGCCAGTTTATTCTCTCAACTTGGTTAATGAAGTATTTGAGCCTGAACTGGATGATTATTACCACTATTACCATCTTGTACATGAGGAACATACCGAAAAAGTAATTGATGGTTTGCATCTGGTATTTGTAGAGTTGCCGAAGTTTACGCCTCATACGTTTACAGAGAAGAAAATGCAGGTTTTATGGCTTAGGTATCTGACAGAAATTGATGAGAAAACGAAGGAAGTTCCGGCAGAACTGCTGGCAAATCCGGAGATAGCCAAAGCCGTATCAGAGATTGAAGAATCAGCCTATACCGAGGAGGAACTTCTGGGTTATGATGAATTCTGGGATATGGTGAGCGTAGAGAAGACGCTTGCCGGCAGGTTGGAGCGTTTGACGAAAGCTAATGATGATACTGAGGAGAAACTTAAGGCAACCTCTAGTCAGTTGGTGGCAACGTCTAGTCAGCTGGAGGCAACGTCTAGTCAGCTGGAGGCAACATCTAGTCAGCTGGAGGCCACATCTAGTCAGCTGGAGGCAACATCTAGTCAGTTAAAAGAAGCTGAGGAGCAGAGAAAAGAAGCTGAGGAGCAGAGAAAAGAAGCTGAGGAGCAGAGAAAAGAAGCTGAGGAACAATTAAAAAGAGCTAATGAGGAAAAATTGCAATCAGCCCAAAAACTTCTACAGGCTGGAGTATCAGCTGATATTGTGGCAAGTACTCTTAACTTAAGTATGGATGAAATAAAAATTCACTAACTTTGCATCAGATATATACATTAGAATTCTTTACAAACAATAAAATGGAGAATAAAATAACGACAATGGAGCGGGGAATGCAGCGACGCACCGAACTGCTCCTGGGAAAGGATAATCTTGAGAAAATTCAGAAGGCAAGAGTGCTCATCTTCGGTATCGGAGGAGTAGGATCATGGTGCGCAGAAGGACTCCTGAGAAGCGGCGTGAGAAACATCACAATCGTAGACAGCGACAGGGTATGCGTAACCAACTGCAACCGCCAGCTGATGGCTACAAGCCGAACCATAGGCGAAGTGAAGGTAGAGGCGCTGCGCAACCGACTGCTCGAAATCAACCCCGATGCCAACATCACAGCCTATCAGAAAATATATCAGGCAGAAACTGCCGATGAATTCCACATGGAGCAATACGACATCATCATCGATGCCATCGACTCGCTGAAGGATAAGGCTGACCTCATTCTGCGTGCCACTGCCCTGCCTAAGGAAATCACCTTTATATCTTCTATGGGAGCTGCCCTGCGCACCGACCCCTTCAAGGTAAGAAAATCTGAATTCTGGAAGGTGGATGGAGACCCGCTGGCAAGAGCACTGCGAAAGAAATTCAAGAAGAACAAAACCTTCCCACGACGAAAATTCCAGTGCGTATACAGTGAAGAAAAGCCGATGCAGAACCAAGGGGTGAACAAAGCCTGCGGCACGGGCGGATGCCTATGCCCGAAAGCCAAACTCATTAGCGGAGAGAGGGGTACTGATACTGCCGTATATGATGCTCCGGGCGACCAGCGACTGGTAGAACACGAATGGTGCTCTACTAAGGCACAGATCAACGGTTCGCTCTGTCACATCACCGCAACCTTCGGAATGGCTATCGCTGGAATGGTCATCAACCACATCATTGAATAACTATTTTCTTTACAACAGTCACTTGAAAAGAAACTTACAAAACATACGCAAAAGGCGAGGCGCTTTCACAAGCTCCCCGCCTTTATTAATTATTCAAGTTCAGAAGTTTCTCGGGAGTAGTCTTATCGGCATTCGCCTCTATTCGTCTCTTCATATCTTCAAAAGAATAAAGGTTAAATCCGATAAATCTTGTTAAACAAATTCTATCTTACCTCTTATGTTTATACCTTTGCACGCAAATTTATAATCACAAAGGACATTTTCATGTCCCAAAAAGGATAATATTTAATTTAAATAAGAGAAGAAAAATGAAAGAAAAAGCAGAAAGTTCAGTAGCCTGCAATCATCACAAAGTAGGCTTTCTGGGATTGCTCGTTACATTAGGCATTGTATTCGGAGACATCGGAACATCACCTCTCTATGTGATGAAGGCTATCCTGCATACGGGCGAAAGCATCAGCGAGAGCACCATCCTGGGTGCACTGTCATGCATCATCTGGACACTCACCCTCCAAACCACCATCAAATATGTATGCGTGGCGCTACGTGCCGACAACAATGGCGAGGGAGGCATCCTCGCCCTCTATGCCTTGCTGCGCCGACTCAAGAGCAAGTGGATTTACCTACTGGCCATCATTGGCGCAAGCACCCTGCTGGCAGACGGAATCATCACCCCTGCCATCACCGTGACCACAGCCATCGAAGGACTCGAAAGCATCAGTCCCAACCTGCCAGTTATCCCCATCACCCTGGGCATCATCACCATCATCTTCTTCGTGCAGCGGTTTGGCACAGAGAGTATTGGCAAATCGTTTGGCGTATTTATGCTGCTATGGTTCCTGCTGCTGGGCGTGGTGGGAGCTTTCAGCATCACGTCTTACCCATTGATACTGAAGGCTTTCAACCCCTATTATGCTGCCATGCTGCTGGCAAAATCGCCTGAATGGTTTCTGATTCTGGGTGCCGTATTTCTCTGTACTACCGGTGCCGAGGCTCTCTATTCCGACCTGGGACATTGCGGCAGAAAGAACATCGCCATCAGCTGGGGCTTCGTAAAGACCATGCTCATTCTCAACTATCTGGGACAGGGAGCATGGGTGCTGAATCATGCTGATACGGCACTGGCAGCGAATCCGTTCTTTGCCATCATGCCGCAGAGCATGCTCTTCTTCGCCATCATCATGGCCACGGGTGCGGCAATCGTTGCGAGCCAGGCACTCATCAGCGGAACCTTCTCCATATTGAGCGAAGCCATGAACCTGCACTTCTGGCCGCGCATGCGAATCAAGCATCCTACCCATGTTAAGGGGCAGCTCTATATCCCGATGATCAACCTCGCCATGTATATCGGCGTGGTTCTCATCATCCTGCTCTTCCGCGACTCCTCGCACATGGAGGCAGCCTACGGACTCGCCATCACCATCACCATGCTGATGACTACCCTGCTGCTCGGTTTCTACCTGCACAGCAAGGGAGTGGCACGGATTTTCACGATGCTGTTTATGGGCGCATACTGCATCATCGAAGCCATCTTCCTGACTGCCAATCTGTCAAAGTTTCTTGCAGGTGGATGGTGTACGATGCTCATTGGAGGAATCCTGTTCCTGATGATGTACGTGTGGGTGAAAGCCATGAAGATACGACGCCATTATATCAGCACCAAACCGCTGGATGATTATTATCAGATTATCTCCGACATCAAGGCCGACGAGAGCATCCCTAAGTACGCTTCCAACCTGGTTTATGTGAACCACGCCAACAAGGAAGGTGCCGTAGATGACAAGTTGCTCTACTCCATCATCAACAAGCAGCCGAAACGTGCTGACCATTACTGGCTTATCAACATGGAGTTTGTTGACACTCCTGACACGCTGGAGTACAACTGCGAGACCCTGATTCCCGACACCCTCTACAGCGTAACCATGCACATTGGTTTCCGCATAGAGCCTAGGGTGAGTCTCTATCTGCGACAAGTAGTGGAAGATCTGGTAGCAGACGGAAAGGTAGATTTGCAAAGCACCTATCCTTCGCTGCGCAAATACGGAATTCCGGGCGATTTCCGATTCATCATCATTCACCGCGTATATTACCCGGAGAGTTCAGATAATCGCCAACAGAACCTGCTGATGAGTATCTACGCTCTTATCAGCAAGATAGGCATTGACGAGCCTAAGGCATTGGGCCTCGACACTTCCATGGTAGTGGTAGAAAGAGTGCCGCTCATCATCAACCATCCGGTCATTAAGGACAAGGTCATTAAGGTTATTAAGGATTCTGAAACATCACAAAGCTGACAATAAGCAAAAAGGCGAGGCGCTTTCTCAAGCTCCCCGCCTTTAACCTATTAGCTAGAAGATTATAGCTAACAACTAACACAAAACCTTATAACTGTTTTTCAAATCTTAATCGTTATTTGAACCTATGAACGAACATGTTTTTTTTATTAGAGGATAGTCTTAACAGCCTCCAGCATGCCCTTCTCCTGAATAAGGTCAAGATCTTTCTTAACCAACTCAGTCAAGCCAGGAACTGTCTTGTTCAAATCCTCGTGCCAGATATAGTCGAAGCCCAATACGCCCTCAGCTACCTTCTGGGTATCGCCGGTAGCCCAAAGCTCGGTGAGCTTGTCCATAATCTTCTGGTCATCGTTTGGCTGGATAGGAGCACCATCCTCGCGAACACCACCCTTATAGTAAGTGATGATAGCAGCGAGACCGAATACCAAACCCTGTGGCAACTCGCCCTTACGCTCAAGATAAATCTTGACACCAGGCAGGTCGCGAGTCTCATACTTAGGGAATGAGTTGAGCATGATGCTGGTTACCTGATGATCTACGAATGGATTCTCGAAACGCTCCAATACGTCAGAAGCGAACTTCTGCAGCTCATCCATTGGGAGGTTCAGCGTCTGCATCAACTCCTCAAACTGTACCTTGTGGATGTACTTGCCCAATACCGGGTGCTCGCAGGCATCGCGAACAATGTTTACACCGCTGAGGTATGTAACAGGGCTCAATACGGTGTGAGGACCATTCAGCAGGGTAACCTTACGCTCGTGGTATGGCTTCTCATTATCTGTGATAAGCACGTGGAGACCTGCCTTGTGAGCTGGGAACTCCTCCTTCATCTGCTCTACGGTCATATTTTCTGCCTTCTCGATAACCCAGAGGTGGAAGCTTTCTGCCTTAACTACGAGGTTGTCCTTGTAGCAAATCTTCTGCTGAATCTCCTTGATGGTATCGCGTGGGAAACCAGGAACGATGCGGTCTACCAATGTAGCGCAAACGTAGCAGTGGTTGGTGAACCACTCCTTGAAGCCCTCGTAATCAGCACCCATATCGCCCTTCCAGAGCTCGATATACTGATAGATGCACTCCTTGAGGTGGTGACCGTTGAGGAAGATCAGCTCACATGGCATCAGGATCATACCCTTGGTTGGGTCGCCCTCGAAGAACTTGTAGCGGTGGAACAAGAGCTGAACCAACTTGCCTGGATAAGAAGCTGCAGGAGCATCTGTAAACTTGCAAGAGTCATCGAATGCGATACCAGCCTCTGTAGTGTTAGAGATGATGAAACGCATCTCTGGCTGCTCAGCCAAAGCCATGAAAGCCTGGTTCTGAGAATATGGATTCAGTGCACGGCTGATAACGTCGATACGCTCCAATGTGTTGATAGCCTGGCCGTTCTCCTTACCCTGAAGGTTTACGTGATAGAGGCAGTCCTGACCGTTCAGCCAGTCAACCATACCACCAGCCAATGGCTGAACTACAACGACAGAACCGTTGAAGTCGGTCTTCTTGTTCATATTCCATACAATCCAATCTACGAATGCACGGAGGAAGTTACCTTCACCAAACTGAATGATTTTCTCTGGAGCGACGCTCTTAGGAGCAGTGCGCTTGTTTAATGCTTTTAGCTCTTTCATGATTTGTTTATTTTGTCTTTATTATTTTTACTTTCCGTTTTAAATTCCAATCTATTCATCAGATTGTTTTTTTCTGAGTGCAAAGGTAGTAAATATTTCGTTTGATTGTTCCAAAAACAGCGAAAAACTTCACGCAAACCTTTACGCTCCACTCCGGTTCTATACCTTATTATATATAGAACTGCGCAGGCACAAAATAAAGAAGTAGGGATTTTCCCCCACCCCTTTAGGGGAAATCCCGACCGTGGAAGCAAAAAACATCGTATCTTTGCACCAGAAAAAAGAAACATGAAGTATAACAATTTAAAGATATACGATTATGAAACGAATGATAATAGCTCTGGTAGCCATGTTCATGATGACATTCACTACCGCTTCTGCAATGAGTTATGAGCAGGCAAGACAGCAGGCTCTCTTCCTGACAGACAAGATGGCTTACGAGCTCAATCTTACGGAAGACCAGTATGAGGCAGCTTACGAGGTGAACCTCGACTACCTGATGAGTGTAGATACATACGATGACCTGTATGGTGCTTACTGGCGCCAGCGCAATATGGATTTGAGCTATATCCTGCTCGACTGGCAGTATAGAACATATCTCAATGCCACCTATTTCTACCGTCCGCTCTACTGGAATGCGGGCTACTGGCACTTCGGCATCTACGCCCGCTATCCGCGCCGCGACTATTTCTACTTCGGTCGCCCTCACTTCTACGTATCTTACCGTGGAGGTCATAGCTGGCGAGTAAACGGAAACAGAAGCTGGTATCACGGAAGAAGTTTTGGCGGACCTCACCCAGGAGGACATCCTAGAGTAGGTATGAGAGACGGATTCAACCGTGGTGATTACGGCAGAGGAAGATCTTTCGGAAATCTGAACCGCGAGAACAGACCTCAGATGAACCCAAACCGTGGTTTCGGTAATGCAAGCCGCCCTAACAACAACGCTGGCTTCGGAAACAGCAACCGCCCTCAGAACGGAGGCTTCGGAAACAACAACGGAGGCTTCGGCAACAGCAGCAACCGGGGCTTCGGCAATAGCAACAGTCGCCCTAACCGCGGGTTCGGCAGCAGCAACAGCAGCACCAGCAACAACCGCGGGTTCGGAAACAGCAGCCGTGGTTTCGGAAACAGCAGCTTCGGAAGCGGAAGAAGTAATATCTTCGGGGGCAACCGCAGCAGCATGAGCCGTTCATTCAGCAGCGGGTCTGGCAACCGTGGCGGCGGATTCACCCCTCGCTCTTCTACACCAAGCAAGAACAATGGCGGTGGAAGCTTCGGACACAGAAGATAAGAAAAGAGAAAGAGTTAAAATTTCAAGTTTATAAAGACAGAGAGTTAAGAAAAATCAAGACCTCAAGCAAGAGTGTAAGAAAAATCAAGACCTCAAGCAAGAGAGTAAGAAAAATCAAGTACAAAAAATGGGAATTTGCATCGGTTCATACCATTCGCAAATTCCCATTATTATTTTATCAACTTTCAGTAAAAGTTTTACTCCAATCCGAAGAGCGATTTCAAACCGCCATCTACGCCCGAGAATCCCATGAAGGCGAGGCTGAGGAGCGCTGCAGTTACCATGACGATAGCTACGCCCTGCATGCCCTTAGGAATACGGACCAAAGCCTGCTGCTCGCGAATGCCGGCAAAGACAATGAGAGCTAGGGCAAAGCCGAGAGCTGTAGAGAAGGCGTAAACCACGCTCTCAAGCAGGTTGTAATCCTTCTGGATAACCAGGATGGCTACACCCAGCACGGCACAGTTGGTAGTAATCAAAGGCAGGAAGATACCGAGTGCCTGATAAAGTGCAGGAGAAACCTTCTTCAGGATAATCTCTACCATCTGAACCAAGGCTGCAATCACGAGGATGAATGCCAGGGTCTGGAGATATTGCAATCCGAACGGATCGAGTACATACTTCTGAACACACCAGGTAATGATGGTTGCCAGGGTCAAGACAAAAGCGATGGCACCACCCATACCGATGGCTGTATCAACTTTCTTCGATACGCCCAGGAATGGACAGATACCGAGAAACTGCGACAAGACGATGTTGTTGACGAATATCGCAGAGATAAATATCAATAAATATTCCATAATTTCTATTTTATTTCATTGATTTGAAGCGATGCCTACGCTTACTTCTTTACCTTATTAAATATAGCAATAATATATCCCAAGGTGAGGAAAGCTCCAGGAGGCAGGATGAACATCAGAATGTTGGTAGTCTCTGGCAACAGAGTGATACCGAATACACTACCTGCACCGAGTATCTCGCGGGCACTACCCAGGATGGTCAAACCGAGGGTGAAACCCAAACCGCAACCAATGCCATCGAAGAGGCTGGCAATAGGCGAATTCTTGGCAGCAAAGCTCTCTGCTCTACCCAGGATGATACAGTTTACTACAATCAGCGGAATATAAATACCCAGCGCCTGATTGATGCTGTCAGGAGCATAAGCGCTCATCAACATCTGAAGGATGGTTACGAAGGCTGCAATCACTACGATGAAAACAGGGATGCGAACCATATCCGGGGTAATCTTCTTGATACAGGAAATAACAAAGTTGGTACAAATCAGCACCGCCATGGTAGCCAATCCCATAGAGAGACCGTTGATGGCGCTAGTTGTTGTAGCCAAAGTAGGACACATACCGAGAAGCAACACGAAGGTTGGATTCTCCTTGATGAGTCCGTTCATCAAAATCTTAACATTACTCATATCGGTTTATCCTTTCTTTTCGTTATGTTCAACTTTAGATGCACCACTCTCTGCATCTGCTTTCTGAGATGCACCGCTCTCGCCGTCAACATCCTTCTTGGCATAAACGGCATAAGCCTGGTTGATAGCCTTGAGGAAGGCACGGCTGGTAATGGTAGAAGCGGTGATGGCATCTACTGCATTGCCACTCTTATCGTCCTTAGATACGTGGAGGTCGCCATCCTTTGGAGTCTTACCGATGATGCTACCCTTTCCGTCTTTCTGGAACCAGGTAGCAGCCTTGGCGCCCAACCCCGGAGTTTCTGAAGCCTGAAGCACGGTATAACCCATAATCTTGCCCTCGGTATCGAAGCCTACGAGCACCTTCAGATCGCCACCGAAACCACCGGTAGTACTCTCTACGGCAGCACCCAGCTGCTTGCCGCTCTTGTCTGAGCACTTGTGGATGGTGAAAGAGAATTCCTTACCGCCAAACTCCTGCTTTACCTCTTCAGGCTCAGCCACCTGGAGTTCTTCTGTGCCCATCACACTCTTGATACCGGCAGCCAGACTCTGTGCTGCCTTCTCGGCGATAGGACCAGATGTAAGATGATTGATATATGCAAGCACGGCACCTACGATGAGCGCTACGCCCACCAGCACAAGCACCATGTTCTTCAATGATGATTCTAATTTCTGCATGTCTCTGTCCTCCTTATTTCTTAGCTGGCTTCTCACCGAAGCGCTTTGGTTTAACGTATGTGTTAATAAGAGGTGTGAACGCATTCATGATGAGAATGGCGAACGACATACCTTCCGGATAGCTACCCCAGTTACGGATGATGACGGTGAGAAGACCGATGCAGACACCGTAGATGAGCATGCCCTTGTGGGTCATCGGAGAGGTTACATAATCAGTAGCCATGAAGATGGCACCGAGCATCAGACCACCGCTGAAGATGACTGCCAGAGGATTGGCATAAACAGGATTAGCCAAATGCATCAAACCGCTGAAAACGAATACGGTAGCGATGATGCTGACAGGAATATGCCAAGTGATGACCTTCTTCCAGAGCATGTAAGCCAAACCGAGCAAGAGGGCGAATGCACAAACCTCACCGGTAGTACCGGCTCCGAAGGTATCGCCAGTAGCACCGAAAAGCAGACTCAGCGCATCAGGCAACTGGTTGAGAACAGAAGCATCGCCCGTCTTGATGGCTGTCTTCATGATAGCCAGCGGAGTAGCACCCGTTGTAGCATCAGTATAGCTGAGCATCTGTCCGGCTATAGGCCATGAAGTCATCTGGGCAGGGAAGCTGACGAGCAGGAAGCAACGGCCTACCAAAGCGGGATTGAAAGGATTGTTACCCAGACCGCCGAAGCTCATCTTACCTACACCGATGGCAAACAGGGCACCGATGATGATGATCCAGAGAGGAAGGTTACTTGGCAAGTTCATGCCGAGCAAGAGACCGGTGATGATGGCAGAACCATCGAGCAAGCTGGTCTCCTCCTTCAGGAGATATTTTGTAATTGCCCACTCAAAGAAGACGCAGGCTGCCACAGAGGTAAGCAGTACGACTGCTGAACCCAAGCCGAAGAAATAGAAAGATGTGAGGATGGCAGGCACGAGAGCGATAATCACTCCGTACATGTTCTTCTCTACGCTCTCATTTCCATGAGCGTGTGGCGATAATGAAACGATTAATTTTCCCATTTTATATTTTAAATTCTTTCTTAAATGAAATTCATTCTTGACGTGAACGCTTACTTCTTGGCGTTGCGAGCTCTGATAATGCCCATTACCGCACCCTTACCATTGATAATATTATCGAGGATAGGACGATGTGAAGGACAGGTGAACTGGCATGAACCGCAGGCGATGCAGGATGTTACCTCTTCTGCCTCCAGGCGCTCATAATCCTTCACTACGCTCAAGGTTGCAAGCAAGTATGGCTCCAGGCCCATTGGACAGGCATCCACACACTTGGCACAGCGGATACATGGCTGAGCCTTCTTGCGATGAGCATCAGCATCGGTCAATACGGTGATGGAGTTGGTACCCTTGGTTACCGGTACATCGAGGCTGATTACAGCCTTACCCATCATCGGACCACCAGCCAACACCTTGTTGTCACCCTCTGGCAAACCTCCGCAATTCTCAATCATCTGAGAGAATGGAGTACCCATACGTACGAGGAAGTTGCCCGGGTTCTTCACCTGCTTACCGGTTACGGTAGTATAGCGCTCGAAGAGAGGTTTGTTCTTCATAACTGCCTGATAAACAGCGAAGGCAGTACCTACATTCTGAACAATTGCTCCAACGTTGACAGGGATAGCTGGAGGAGCTGGAACCTGACGGCGGATAACCGCATCCACCAGCTGCTTCTCACCTCCCTGAGGGTACTTCTTAGCCAGAGGTACAATCTCGATACGAGAATCATTGGCTGTCTTCTCCTCGAAGAGTTTGATAGCAGCAGGCTTGTTATCCTCGATACCGATGTAGCCCTTCTCTACCTTAGCCGCCTTCATCAGGAGGTTCAAGCCAACGAGAATCTCATCGGCATGCTCCATCATCAGGCGATAGTCGGCTGTGATATAAGGTTCGCACTCTACACCGTTGATGATGACGCACTCAGCCTTGGCTCCTGGAGGAGGACAAAGCTTGATGAAGGTAGGAAAACCGGCACCACCCATACCAGTGACACCTGCTACCTTGATGCGGTTTACGATTTCCTCTGGAGTAAGCTCAGTATGAGCCTCAAGCGTCTCGAGTTTATCAGAGCGGTCGATACTCTCCTCCCACTCATCGCCTTCTACATTAATAATGATGCAAGGCTTGCGATAACCGGTAGCATCAATAGATGTATCTACCTTGAACACAGTTCCTGATACGGAACTGTAAATAGGAGCACTCACAAAGCCACCAGCCTCAGCAATGAGTGTACCCACCTTCACCTTGTCGCCCTTGGCAACTACAGGCTTGGCAGGAGCACCGATGTGCTGACCAAGTGGGAAAATAGCCTGCTTAGGAAGAGGAGCTACCTGAGTAGCCATCTCGGCAGTAATCTTATTCTCTTCTGGGTGAACTCCACCAATTCTAAAAGTTCTCAAATTCATGATTTAATCCTCCTTCTTCTTAACTGGGAAATTAACTTTTACGAGAGCACCTGTTGGGCATTCGTCAACACACTTGGTACACATGCGGCACTTATTGAAGTCAACATAAGCCACATTGTTCTCAATGGTGATAGCATCAAACTTGCAGACCTTCTGACACTTACCGCATCCGATGCAAGCAACACTACAAGCCTTCTTGGCAACAGCGCCCTTGTCGTGGTTTACGCACTGAACGTAAACTCTACGGCCCTTAGGACCCTTCTTGCGGAGCTCGATGATATGACGTGGACAAGCGTTGGCGCAAGCACCACAACCCGTACACTTCTCTTCATCAACCTCAGGAATGCCAGTTTCAGGATTGATAGAGATTGCGCCAAACTGGCAGGCAGCCACGCAATCGCCACAACCCAGACAGCCGAACCCGCAGCCTGTTTCGCCAGCGCCACATGAATTCATAGCTGCACAAGTGTGCAAACCATCATACTCGGCAATGCGAGGACGATTCTCGCAAGTACCATTACAACGAACCACAGCCACCTTTGGCTCGGTATTGGCTACTGCCATACCTAAAAGGTCGGCTACCTTGCCCATCACGTCGGCACCACCTACCGGACACATCAGTCCATCGATAGAACCGGCATCAGCACCCTTCACCAGAGCTGCAGCCATACCGGAACATCCGGCAAAGCCGCAACCACCACAGTTGGCACCTGGCAAAATCTCTCCTACCTGGCCCAAGCGAGGGTCTTCTTCGACGGCAAACTTCTTAGATACTCCGAAGAGAACCAACGCTGCAATCAGCGCGATTGCTCCGAGAACCAAGACAGCAATCAAAATAAAATTCATAATTTTTTGTGTTTTGTTTTGTTATTTTCTTTGTTTTAAAATAAAAGCTCATCGCTGAAGCCACAGAAGCACATCACGTACCCTATGATTCTATAGAGAAGCTCAGTTTGTTTTTAAGTTTGTTTCTGAATAAGTAGAGCACCACATAGTATGGAATGAGAATGCCCAATGCCGAGAGCGCTGCGGCTCCCTCTGAGTGAGTAGCTTTCAGTACACCCACCAAAGCGATCACCATCAGTATCAGCGGCAACAGATAGCCATAGAAACTGGCTCTGAATCCTACAGCCGAATCAGCCGTCACCACTACGCTATCGCCTTTGTGGTAGAGAGACGCCTCTGAGGTAGAAACCTCAATCATCTTCTCTTTCGATTCAGATGCAGTACAATGAGCAGCCACCTTGCAAGCGCTGCAGGCTGACGACTGTACGATGCGAATGCACACACAACCTTCTTCTACGCTTTCTACGATGCCAGAATGTTTTATTTTGTTATTCATTTGTAATGTTGAGATTGCATTTTTGCAATTCAAGTGCAAAGATACTACATTATTTAGAAATGGCAAACAAAATCGAAAAGAAAATATAAAAAAAGAAGCGTAAACGTTATCTATACCCTGGAATCAGGCAGTTTGAGAACAAATTAAAAGCAAAAATGCTTTTTTTTAGCAACTTCTTTTGGTGATATCAATTTTTTATGTATCTTTGCATTGATTATTAAAGAATTGATATGGAAACATTAGAGCAAACAATCATGCAAGTAGAGCGCTTTATCAGAAAAGTGGCTCAAAAGTTCCCAGCGCCAGAATCTGACGACGAGACTTCTCAAATGACCGACATCCACGTAAGGGTTTCGCAAGACAGTGGCGAACTCCTGGCCTTTGACGACGATGACAACGAGATTACCCGCTGCGTTGTTGAGCAATGGATAGAAAACAAGGATGAAGACTTCTACGACGAGGTAGCAAAGCTGCTTCGCGATGTATTGCGCAAACAGGCTGATATCATAGATCATCTCGGCATTCTCAAGCCATACAGCTTTGTGCTCGAAGATGAGGATAAAGAGCATATTGGCGAGCTCTATCTTGCTGACGATGATACGATCATCGTAGGTGGTGATTTGATGGAGAATCTGGACAACGATCTGGATAACTTCCTGAACGACCTGCTGAAAGAATAAAAAAATACCGGATGAAAGAACTACCCGCTCCCCCATCCCAACAAAATAAAAAACCGTTGCACTCTCTCCTATCGAGTACAACGGTTTTCTGTTTTTAACGGTCTTTCCGTTTATATCATCTAACCAATCTAAAAAGAAATTTTCTTTTTCTTACCTTTACTTTCGTTTCCTACACGGTCGAGAGCAGTTACTACATACACATATTTCTTGCCACTCACATAAGGGATGCGATAGAAATTATCATAAGTAACTGCCTGGAGTGCAGAAACATCATTGAGATTTACCTTAGCACCTTTCTCAAAACGGTAGATAGCAAAACGGTTCACCTGATCGCCCCACTTTTTCTTGCTAGCCTTAGGAGCCTTCCATACCAGCAGCGGACCTTTCTCGGTCCACATCAGTTTGACACCCTTTACCCCCTTTGGCGCCTTATTATCAAGGAAAGGCATAGAGGGTGGCAATGCTGGATACTTCCAATAATTGTTGCGGAGTGTATGTCCTATATTACCTACATTATCGGCAGCTGTCTGCGCATACCAGAGCACAGTGCCCTTCACATTATTCATCTGCTGATGCAAACGGTGCTTGGCAGGCAACTGATGACTGCGCGGATTGACTGGGTCAGCAAACTTGGCTGTACGCTCTATATCTTCACCTATATATAATGGGCGGTTGCCAGCATGCTTATTCCACCAGGTTATGAGCGTCTTGTAATCGGCAGCACGATTGCCTATCTCCCAATATATCTGAGGCACACAATAGTCTATCCAACCATTATTCACCCAAAGCAATACATCTGCATAAAGATCATCATAATTCTGGAGGCCGAAAGTTTCTGAACCATTAGGATCGGTACGCTTGTTGCGGTAGATGCCGAATGGAGAAACACCAAACTTAACCCAAGGCTTAACGGCATGAATGGATTCGCTGAGCTGCTTTACAAACCGGCTCACGTTATCACGGCGCCAATCACCGATGTTTCGCATGCCGCGCGACTGCTGGCGGAAGAGCTGCTGATCAGGAATCTGACGTCCGGCCTCTGGATATGGATAGAAATAATCATCAATATGGAATCCATCAACATCATATCGGCTTACAATGTCCACAGCCACCTCGCAAATATAGTCGGCTGCAGCCTGCAACCCAGGGTTCAACAGCGTCAGCTTGCCATACTGAAAACAGAGATCAGGACGCCTCTTCACGATATTCTTCGGCGAAACTTGCTCATAAGAAGTTACGCTATGCTTGGCACGATATGGATTAATCCATGCATGAAGCTCCATGCCACGATTATGACACTGCTCTATCATCCACTGCAACGGATCCCAATAAGGAGAAGGAGCCTTTCCCTGCACCCCCGTAAGAAACTTGCTCCAAGGCTCTAAATCACTCTTATACAGAGCATCACACTCGGCACGAACCTGAAAGATAATCGCATTCACGCCATCCTTCTGCAGTTCATCAAGCTGTCTGGTAAGCATCGCCTGGATCTGCTGCGTACTCTTGCCAAGATACTGTCCGTTAACACACTGTATCCAGGCTCCACGAAACTCTCGTTTGTTCTGAGCCTTCATTGTTGCCGACGACATCAGCATCATTGCAACAACGAGCATCAAAATCGCTTTCAGTCTTTTCATCTGTTATCTGTTATTTATCAATTTCATTTTTTCCTTTTCATTCTACAGTTTGTTCTTCATCCCTCAGCTTCGGGAGTGAAATATGGTATCTTACAGCCAGCAATCGGATGGCGCAGACCACACTGAAAGCTACAATCACCGTAATATAGAGGCTCACACCCAGATAGCTCAATCCCCAATAAGCCAAACCACCGGCGACACAAGCCATCGCATAAATCTCCTTTCGGAAGATGACCGGCTCTTCATTAAGAAGCACATCGCGGATAACACCGCCTGCAGCACCCGTAATACAGCCCATGATGATGGCTACCCAAAAAGAGAAACCACATTCGAGCGACTTCTGGATGCCCGCAATATTGAAAAGCGCCAAGCCCAATGTATCAAACAGAAACCAGGTATTGTCAAGACGCTTAAGATAGCGGTGGCAAGCAATCACTACCAACTGAGCAAACAGCGTACAAATCAGGTAGATAGGACTCAACATCCAAAACGGACGCACACCAAGCATCACATCTCGTATGGTTCCACCACCTATGGCTACAGCCACACCACAAACAAAACCGCCCAGCCAATCATAGTGCTTACTTGCTGCCAGGCGAATGCCCGAAAGGGCAAAAGCAAATGTACCGATGAATTCTATCACACTATGAAGCGTGAGCACGAATTCAGGATCGCCATGTATCATCATTTTCTCGTATCAGTTAGTTGCTCTAAATATCAATTCCTAATTATTCTTTCTAATCACTAATTCTTGAATCTTTCTCCCCAGCAGGTAACCATCCAGTTGTAGAGGCGCTCCTCGGAAGGCGAATGCTGCGCATGCCAGAAGCGGGCATCCTTCAGTTCGTCTGGCAGATACTGCTGCTCTGTGAAATGTCCTGGATAATCGTGAGGATACTTATATCCGTCATGATAGCCCAAATCTTTCATCAGTTTGGTAGGAGCATTGCGGATGTGCAGCGGAACAGGCAGATTACCCGTTTGCCGTACAGTAGCCAGCGCATCATTAATGCCCAGATAAGCACTGTTGCTCTTCGGACTCGTGGCCAGATAAACCACAGCCTCAGCAAGGGCGATACGCGCTTCGGGCCACCCTATCTTCATCACCGTATCGAAGGCAGCATTGGCAAGCAGGAGTGCATTCGGATTGGCAAGTCCCACATCCTCAGAGGCACTAATCACAACCCTACGGGCTATAAACTGCGGGTCTTCTCCACCTTCTATCATCCTCGCCATCCAATAAAGCGCAGCATCGGGATCGCTTCCGCGAATACTCTTGATAAAGGCAGAGATAATATCATAATGCATCTCACCCTGTTTATCATAAGCCAGCGGATTCTGTTGCAACTGCTCTTCTACCATCTTGTCGGTAATCACAATCTCTGAAGAGCCGGCAGATTCTACCACCAGTTCCAGGATATTAAGCAGTTTTCGGGCATCTCCACCACTATATCGCAGCAGCGCGCCCGTCTCTTCCAGTTTAATATTCTTCTCTCTGAGTTCTACATCCTGCGTAATGGCACGATGCAGAAGCCCTTCAAGATCAGCCTTTTCGAGCGGTTTGAGCACATAGAGCTGACACCTGGACAACAGCGGCCGAATCACCTCGAATGAAGGATTCTCGGTGGTAGCACCTATCAGCGTAACAATACCCTTCTCTACCGCACCCAAAAGCGAATCCTGCTGACTCTTGGAGAAACGGTGAATCTCATCAATAAACAATATAGGAGAAGCCGAATTAAAGAATCTACCACTCTTTGCTCTTTCTATCACCTCGCGGACATCCTTTACGCCACTGGTCACCGCAGAGAGGGTGAAGAACGGCACCTTGATGGTTTGTGCCACGATTTGAGCAAGGGTAGTCTTGCCCACTCCAGGGGGTCCCCAGAGGATAAAAGAGGATATGCGCCCTGCATCAATCATCTTGCGCAGCACGGCCCCCTCACCTACCAAATGCTGCTGTCCTACATAGTCAGCAAGCGTGTGAGGTCTCATTCTTTCAGCTAACGGTTCACTCATAGTACGTGCAAAGGTAATGAAAAAAATCGAATTCCAAATAAAAAAGTGACCAAAAACACAAAAAAACAGCAAGAAAATTTGGATATATAAAAAGAAGTACTTACTTTTGCACACACAAACATAATTGAAGATGAATAAAGATAAAATATTAACACTGAAGAATGTTACTAAAAGTAGCATTTGGGAATTGCAGGAGAACGATGTGTTCCGTCTTTGGGAAGCAGCAGAAAAGGATGCTGACCTCAAGGATTTCCAGAACAAGTATATCGCAGTGATCCGCAGCGCATTCGAAATGGAACCAGTGACGGTAGACCGTCCTGAAGTGATTGACAAACTGATGGCACGCGGCTTTAAGATTGGCACTTTCCGTATCAACGACAAGAAAGAAAAGTATGCCATCAAAAAGCGCCCTATCATGCGTGTTACTGATCTTACTTACGAAAATGTAAGTCACATCACCGCCAATAAGCTCATCGAACTCTTGGAGCGCAACTTTGGTGGTGGCTGGGAGAGTCTGCCTCAGAGCATCCAGGACATCATCGAAAGTAATTTCGACATCAGCACAACTACTCTTCCTGCTGACCGCCTGAAAAAGCCAGGAGGTCTGTACGAGAAAAAGCTCGCCGATGACTACGAAGTGCTCGTGGTACCAAAAGGTTCTTGGGTAGAAGCTATCTTTGCCAAGGAGAAGCCAAAGGTAGAAAAGGTTCGCATGAGATTCGAAGATGAGAATGATTTGAAACGCAACGACGACCTGCTCGACCCAGACGAGGATGAAGACGAGGATGCACCAGAAATCGAGGATCACTACAACGATCCAGATGAGGATGACGATGCATTCGATGACGACAAGCTTACTGAGGAAAGCTACCGTACTACCTTCGAAGACCCGGAGAACCTCGGTCTTGATGATGCAGAAGACGTAGCCGACGATGATTATTAATTCAGTTTATACATTATTATAATATAAAGAGAAATGAACGCATTAATTGGATTTGTTGCATTAATCGCTGTAGGCCTCGTAGGTTGGGCGATTGCAGAATTTAAGTACAAGGCTTTCACTTTCACCCGTTCAGAAAAGGACATCGAGGAAGAGAAAGAGCTTGAAGAACAGAAACGCGCAGAGGGTTTCAAGGAGATGAACATCCGCGACATCATGCGCAAAAACTCAACCAATGGTTATAACGCCGTAGGTTAGTATTATATTAATTTACCTATGCTTATGATACAGTATATCATCATAGCAATCATATTGGCGGCATGCATCACGTATGCCGCCATTTGTATCTACCGCTCCATCAAACAAGCACGAGAGTGTAAAAACTATCAATGTTCAGGTTGCCCGTTCGTTGAAAAATGCCAAAAGAACAAAAAGAAAGAGGCTACTCAGCGGAAAGAACAAGAGCAGTTCTCATAAAAGAGCTGCTAAAACTACTTTTACTGTCATGCAGCGAGGAAACCAGACAAAAATTAAAGCATTTCAGAACCCGTTCATTATGAGCAAGATACAAAGAAAGTGATTGTTTTAATTAAAAAAGTTGCATAAAAATTTGGTAGAACCAATAAAAAGTAGTACCTTTGCACTCGCAAATCAGAAATGATTGTTCTACACAAGGTGTCTTAACCGAGCGGTTAGGTAACGGTCTGCAAAACCGTGTAGAGCGGTTCGACTCCGCTAGACACCTCATAAAAAAGGAAGTTCTTCAATAAGGACTTCCTTTTTTCATATCTACTCTCCCCCATTTTCATTCCTCATTTCTAGGTATTCATCAAAACCCCCATTTTTAGGTATTGCACAATTATAAAAATCTTCGTACCTTTGCAACCGTAAATGATAAACATCAGAACTGAGGTTATCCTACGAGTAGGAATTGCCCCTTGCCAAAAGCAATTCTGGTGAACGTTTGAAACTTTTAGATAATTGAGACAAAGATAGAAATTAAAATCTTGTTCGCTAATAGAAATAATTCATAATGTTTTTGTATAATATGAAAAGGGGTGCTTGTGAAAGTACCCCTTTTATGTATAGGTTTACTACATGGCGATGCATTTTGTTCTATGTCACGACGCACAGATTTCTACATCGCCATGTAATTTCAAAGATATCGGGAGTTTTAAAAAAGCCTGTTACTATTTGATTTTAGCACCAAATGACTTGACAAACTTAATCTTCTTGCCTTTTGCGATGATTGGCTTCTTCCATTCACCACCCAAAATACGGATAACAGCCTTCTTGCCTACAGGAACCGCATCTACAGCCTTCTGCAAATCCATGAAATTGCCTCGACCTTCTGCAGAGACTACATAATCATAATGGCAGACATGAGACTTCAGCGCTGGCACCTGCTCAGCTACAGCATCAGCAAGCGCACCGGCAACCACACGTGCACCATATACATTATAATGGGTATTATCTTTCTTACCCTTAGGAACCTGCGGATTCTCGCCAGGCATAAACCACATATGTAATTTGCGGCTGCCTTCAATACCCATGCCCGTTTCTATATCGTGGGTAATCTTGGTAGCATCAACAAACGGAACATTCAGCTGCTTTGCTACATTGCGGGGAGCTATCACATAAGCTCCGTGGGTGTCGATAAGCGTATCGCTATTAATCTGCTCCTTTCCATCATATACTTTATTGCGAAGCTTCTCGTCATCATCATTTTTCAATTCTGCAGAATAATAGCAGCGACGAACCACCGCATTGAACAGTACAGGAATGCCACCCTTGGCACGGGTCTCATTTACATATCTGGCAAGGTTTGCATCAAAAGTAGATCCCGGATCAGTATGACGGTCAGGCATTGACTTCTCATCGTTATGCCCAAACTGGATAAACACATAATCACCTGGCTTTATTCTATCCAAAACCTTTTTCCATCTTCCTTCATTGATAAAGCTCAAAGAAGAACGACCGTTAACAGCATGATTGTCAACAATCACCTTGTCATCAAAAAAGCCTTGCAATACCATCCCCCATCCTCGCTCTGGATTATTTCTAAAACCACCTTTCTCGGCAGCAGTAGAATCACCTATTACAAAAATCGTTGTTGTCTTTGTGCTGGATGTCATCAGCAACGCCAGTATGAATACACATAAAATAGCTTTTATTTTTTTCATTTGTCTGTAGTTTTTAGAATTTACTAAAATTATAGTTAGGCATACACGCTAACACATAAAAAACTCTCGCCCTGCCGCACTGCATATTCACATATACGAGCACGAGAGGACGAGAAAGAGAGTATTATTTATTTACTTTGGCTATCAATTCCTCGGCAGTAACCAAGGTTTGTTCGCCAGTTTCCATATTCTTAAGTGTAACCTTGCCCTGAGCCATCTCATTCTCACCTGCAAGCACCACAAACGGAATATTCTTGGCATTGGCATAGCTCATCTGCTTCTTCATCTTCGCCTTATCAGGGAAGATTTCGGTACGGATACCGGCTGCACGAGCTGCACTTACTATAGGCAGGCAGTAAGCTGTCTCCTTTTCACCGAAGTTGATAAACAGTACCTGAGTAGCATTTACAGCCTCCTTCGGATAAAGGTCGAGCGCACCTAACACATCATAAATACGGTCAGCACCAAAACTGATACCAACACCGCTCAAACCTGGCAAACCGAAAATGCCGGTGAGGTTGTCGTAACGACCACCACCTGTAATACTTCCCATTGGAGTATCAAGCGCCTTCACCTCGAAGATTGCACCTGTATAATAGTTCAAGCCACGAGCCAGAGTGAGATCCAGTTCTATCTCGTTGTTCAAGCCAAGAGTCTTCAAGGTATCGAGGATAAACTTGGTTTCCTCTACACCCTTCAAACCAACTTCTGAACCTTCGAGAACCTTCGCTATCACTTCAAGTTTCTCATCATTAGTTCCTGACAAGGAGATGATTGGCTGCAACTTCTCAATGGCATCTTCAGAAATGCCGTCATTGCGCAACTCTTCGTTTACATTGTCAAGTCCGATTTTATCAAGCTTATCGATGGCCACTGTGATATCTACAATCTTCTCAGCCTCGCCGATAACCTCTGCAATACCGGTAAGAATCTTGCGGTTATTAATCTTGATGCATACACGAACACCAAACTTAGTGAACACGGTATCAACAATCTGCATCAATTCGACCTCGTTCAGGAGAGAATCAGAGCCAACCACATCAGCATCACACTGATAGAACTCACGGTAACGTCCCTTCTGAGGGCGGTCTGCACGCCATACTGGCTGAATCTGATAACGTTTGAAAGGCATCTGCAACTCCTCGCGGTGCTGCACTACGTAACGTGCGAAAGGAACGGTCAGGTCATAACGAAGACCCTTCTCACAAAGTTTCGCTGCTAATTTGAGTGATCCGAGAGAATGAATATCCTCATCGCTCACCTTATTCATATAGTCGCCTGAATTCAATATCTTAAAAAGCAGTTTATCACCCTCTTCACCATACTTGCCCATCAAAGTCTGAAGGGTTTCCATGGCAGGAGTTTCAATCTGCTGGAATCCATAAAGAGCATACACTTCCTTGATGGTGTTGAAGATGTAGTTGCGTTTCGCCATCTCAACAGGACCAAAATCTCTCGTGCCCTTTGGTATACTTGGTTTCTGAGCCATTTATTAATGTTTAATATGAATGTTAAATGTTTAATGTCTAGCGCCATGTAAACCCCTCAAAGTAAACATTAAACACTAAACATTAAACACTATATAATTTACTTGCGTACAATAGTCTGAGCACGGTCTGGACCGATAGAAATGATACCGATCTTAGTCTCAAGGAACTCTTCTACGAAAGCAATATAATCCTTGAACTCCTGTGGGAACTGATCTTCAGATGTGAACTTAGTCATATCTGTCTTCCAGCCCTTGAACTCCTTGTAAACAGGTTCTACATCATCGATTTCGTATGGGAAATCTGTTGTAACAGAACCATCCTTCAACTTATATGCCACGCATGCCTTGATGGTATCGAAGCCATCGAGCACGTCGCTCTTCATCATGATAAGCTCGGTAACACCATTCACCATGACAGAATACTTGAGCTGAACAAGATCGCACCAGCCACAACGACGCTCACGACCGGTAACAGCACCATACTCATGACCGAGGTCACGGATCTTGGCACCCGTCTCATCGAAAAGCTCTGTAGGGAATGGACCTGCACCAACACGTGTACAGTAAGCCTTCATGATACCATAAACATTGCCGATGCGGTTAGGGCCGACACCCAAACCTACGCAGGCACCTGCACAGATAGTATTAGAAGAAGTAACGAATGGATAAGAACCGAAATCAACATCGAGCATAGTACCCTGAGCACCCTCGCAGAGGATATCCTTGCCAGAACGGAGCACCTTATTGATTTCTACCTCGCTATCAATAAGTTTAAACTGCTTCAAGTATTCGATGCCCTCCATCCAGGTCTTCTCAACCTCTGTGATATCGAAGTCGGTATAACCGAGACTTGCGATGGTTTTGAGATGAGCAGCCTTGTGAGCAGCATACTTCTCCTCGAAATTGTCAAGGATATCGCCTACGCGAAGACCGGTACGGCTAACCTTGTCAGTATAAGTAGGACCGATACCCTTACCAGTAGTACCTACCTTGTTCTTTCCCTTAGAAGCCTCGATAGCAGCATCGAGTACACGGTGAGTAGGCATGATGAGATGTGCCTTCTTAGAGATGTAAAGACGGCTCTTCAAATCATGACCGCTCTTCTCAAGATCCTTAGCCTCACCCATAAAGAGGTCTGGAGCCAAAACCACACCATTGCCGATGATGTTCACCTTACCACCCTGGAAAATACCAGAAGGGATAGAGCGAAGCACATACTTCTCGCCCTCAAACTCCAATGTATGTCCAGCATTAGGACCACCCTGGAAACGAGCAATGACATCATACTTAGGGGTCAACACGTCAACCACCTTACCTTTACCTTCATCGCCCCACTGCAAACCCAGCAGGACATCTACTTTACCTGTGTTCATTTTTTATCTTTTTATCTTGATACTTATTCTTTTTTTCGTTTGCGAGTCATCTTGCTTTGACAGCCGCTGCATACGCCATAGATGTAAAGAGCATAAGCATCTTTACGAAAGCGCTGCATCCTGATATCCTTCACCGCAGCCGTAACCTGCGGTGCTACAATTTCGGTTACCTTGCCACAAATCGTGCAAACCTGATGCACATGATTGTCCTCGCTATAACTGGCCTCATACTTGGTGCCGTCTGCCAGACTGTGCTTTACCACAAGCCTTAGTTCCAGGAACAGATGCAATGTGTTATAAAGCGTAGCCCTGCTAACGCGAAAATTCTTTTTCAGTAGCTCTCTGCCCAAATCTTCTATCGAGAAATGCTCTCCCATAGAATAAATGGTGTCGAGGATAGTGGAACGCTCCGGAGTGCGCCGGTGATGATTGCTCTCCATATAATTGTCCAAAACCTCATGAGCTTTTGCTAAAATTTCTTCACTCATAATCCTTGTTAGTTACATAAAACGCACAAAGATACTCATTATCTACGACATAGAACAATATTTAATTTTAAAAAATCTAAATTCGCCTCAATTCCTCATAGATACGCTGAACCGGAAGCCCCATCACATTAAAATAACTCCCCTTCAACCCCGTACAACCTATGTAGCCAATCCATTCCTGAATACCATAGGCGCCAGCTTTGTCAAACGGCTGATAATGATTTATATAATAACTGATTTCATCATCAGAAAGCGGTTTGAACGTCACTTCTGTTGTTACTGAAAAGGAACGCTGCTTATGCTGGGTAGTAAGACAAACACCTGTAACTACATGATGCGTCTTTCCGCTCAACATCTTCAGCATTCGCCTGGCATCTTCAGCGTCACGAGGCTTCCCGAGAATGCCTCCCTTTCCTTCCAGATCATTCTGTTCGCCAGCTGTTGGCGCAATCACAACCGTATCTGCTGTAAGAATCAAAGTTTCTGACTCGTCCAACTCTTCAACACTATTATTTCCGTTCAAAAGCGGACGATAAGCCTCAGCCTTTTTCTTGCAGATGAATTCTGCCACCTGATAAGCATCGAGGTCAGCAGGATAACTTTCATCAATACCACTAATCACCTTCACCTCAAAAGGAACATCCAAACCTGCCAGAAGTTCCTTGCGACGAGGCGAATTACTCGCCAAAATGATCTTATAATTCATCTATTTAAACCTTATTACTTTGAACTTTATGATTAAAATTCAGTTGCAAACTTTCTACTATAAACTATCAACTTTCAACTATTAACTATTAACTAAATACTACCAGCCAAACGCCTTAGCATCTGAAAGCCATAAACCCTTGGCTCTCAGTACCTGTTCTACGACATCACGTCCCACACCATCACCTCCGTTACAAGCCGAGATATAAGTAGAAATTTCTTTAATATCAGAGCATGCATCTGCTGGGCAACATGGACATCCGCAACGACGCATAATCTCATAATCAGGAATATCATCACCTACATATATTATTTCCTCATCTGTAATTGAATATTTCTGCTTGAACTCCTCATAAGTCTTTATCTTTACAGAACACCCCATGAAGATATCCTCTACACCAAGATTTTCATAGCGTACCTGTATGGCATGAGAATTACCGCCTGTCAGAATTACGATACGAACACCTTTCTTCTGAGCCAGCTGAATGGCATAGCCATCTTTGATATTAACAGTACGCAAAGGTTCGCCGGCACTGGAAAGCGTGATGGTCTGTCTTGAAAGTACTCCATCAACATCAAAGATGATTGCTTTTATCTTATTTAAATCGTAATTTATCATATTTATTTCTGTTTCTAGAACTTAAATTCCTAACTGCAAACTTAAACCGACAACCGTTTTATCTCTTGAAGTAGAATATGCTTTTGCTCATCATTTCATAAATCTGCTGTAGTTCTGGCTGTTTTTCAAGGAGTTGCATTTGTTTCTCCATTACGTTCCGATCATCACGAATAGCCGGTCCTGTCTGCACTTCAACTGCCGAATGCGAAGAAGCCTTGTCCATAGTTTCCATAACCAGAGGACGGAGAACACTGCCAGGAATATGATGATTTTCGAGAATCTGCTGACCTATAGCTACGCAATGATTCGCAAAATTACAAGCAAAAACAGCTGACAGGTGCAGATACTTACGATTATCAGAATCCAATTCATAGACACTACGAGAAATCTGTTCTGCCAACCTCTTCAGGAAAGAAGTTTCGAAAGCACCACATCCCTCAATGAAAATAGGAATATTTTCGAATGCAACCTTTTTATCTTTCGTAAATGTCTGCATCGGATAAAATACGCCATAATGACGGGCATAATCTTTGAAAACATCCATCGGCATGGAACCAGCTGTATGAACAAACATCTTATCTTCTCTTCCTTTGCACAGTTCAGGAATAAGCATTTCAAGCGCATCATCCTTCACTGAAACGATGTACAAATCTGCATCACAGACCACCTTACTCATCTCATTGACAGGCTCACAATTCACCTTCTCAGCCAATAGAGAGGCCGACTCCCTAGTTCTACTGAAAACTTGCACAATCTGATGTTCTGATTGCGATATTTCGAGCGCAAGATTGGTAGCAAGATTACCTGCCCCAATAAACACTATTTTCATACGTAATTTTGTTTAAAGTTCTACTTTTTATGCAAAAATACTAAAAAATAACGATAGAGAAGCCCTTTTTCTTGCTTTTTTATGATAAATTTATTATTTTTGCCTTCGTGAGAAAATATGAAGTAGAAATATATGGTAAACTGGAAGAAATGCCGCATTTATTGGAAGGCGACTTTTTTCATAGCTTGGAGCTTTTTCAGATTCTTGAAAAAACACCCGGCATAACCCCTTTTATGGCTGTCGCCACACAGGAGAACAAGGTGGTAGGACAAATGCTCGTCATCCTCTATCACCGCAAATCTTTATTTCCACCTTATTTATATACGCACGCGCACGCGTATGGAGAGGGACTTTATGCACCCGATGCTGAACAGAATGCTATTTTCCCATTGTTACTCCGCAGCATAACTATCCACTTACACAAACGACTCTGCTTTTACATCGAGTTCTCCCGAATGAGCAAAAAGATGCTGGGTTACCGGGAATTCAGAAAATTGGGCTATGTACCTATTGCCTGGCAAGAGATACATAACTCCCTACACAGCAAACTTCCCCAAGAGCGACTCTCAGACAAACAAATTGCTATGATTGAAAAAATGAAGAAAAAGGGAATAAGTTGTAGAGAGGCAACTTCACCCGAAGACATCCATCGTTATCACCAGTTGCTCAAAAATTATTATCGGCTGAAAATTCGCCGTTTTGTTCCTGACGAAACATTCTTTCAGAAACTGAGTACAAGTAGTAATGCCAGAAACGTCATCATCACCTATAAGGACAAAGTGATTGGCGGCTATACCTGCATCTACAACCAAGGCAATGCCTTTCTTTGGTTTTCTGCATTCAAGAGAAAGACTTACATCCATCTGCATCCGGACACAATGACCATCTGGCAAGCACTCTCTGATGCACAGGAGCAGGATGCCCAACACCTCCACTTTATGGACGCAGGACTTCCGCTTAAGAATAATCTCTACCGTGAATTCATTCTCGGTTTCGGAGGCAAACCTGTTACCAAGTTTCGCTGGTTCCGCTTCTATCCAAAAGTTATAAACCTGCTCCTCCACTGGCTATACAAGGATTAAGAAAAAGAGGTTCCGTGAGCCTATATAAAGCATCTCCGAAACCTCTTTCTCTTTTTTAAGCGTAATTACACATACGCTCAAAAAGTACATTTTGTATATTAAAGCCAACGCCTCTACTCTTTCAAAGCACGGTCAAGCTGCTCCAAGCCGCGCTCTGTACAGAATCCACGAATCAGGCACAAAATATAATTGTCGTATATCTCCTGCATCGAATGAACACGATAGAGCTGATGGTGCATGATTTCCTCCATCATCACATGTCCTATGTCCATAACAACATTGAAGTCTACATCCTTACGGAAAAGCCCCTCCTTGACACCAGCCTCAAAGAAACGCACACTCTCCTCCCGTTCATGAGCATGATTTTCCTGGAAGAATTTCACAACACGAGGCATCTTATGAACCTCCTCATAAAAAAGAACGCCCACCATCCCATTGCGCTCCATCTGCAATTTATAGACATAGCTGATAATATCTATCACATTCTTCGCTTGGGTCTTGGCGAAATTTTCTAACTTCGAACGATTTTCTTCTAGCTGACGCATCATACCAGCAAGCAACAATTCTTCTTTGTCACCGAAAATCTCGTACACAGTTCTCTTAGACACATGAAGTCCCTGTGAGATTTCATCCATCTTGACAGCTTTTACCCCACGCTTATAGAATTCAGGCATCGCATAAGAGATGATTCTGTCTTTCAGTTCTTGTCTATATTGATTGATTTCTATCATTTTACTTGTTTGAAGACTATTTTTGTGCAAAGATACAAAAAAAATCAAAAAACCATTCTTTTTTACTAAGTTTTTTTGTACCTTTGCACAAACTTTTAAATTTCGTGCGAAAAATCCACGAATATGAAAGAAAAATAAACTTTAAACCAATATATTGTTATGGTAAAAATTACAAAAGAGGCGGCTTTAAGTTATCACGAGACTGGCCGTCCTGGCAAGATTGAGGTTAAGCCAACAAAACCTTATCACACACAAACGGATCTGAGCCTTGCTTATTCTCCTGGCGTGGCATTCCCATGTCTTGAGATCCAGCAGAACCCAGACGATGCATACAAGTATACTGACAAGGGTAACCTGGTTGCTGTTATCAGTAATGGTACAGCAGTGCTCGGACTTGGCGATATCGGTGCCATGAGCGGAAAGCCAGTGATGGAAGGTAAGGGATTGCTTTTCAAGATTTACGGTGGTGTGGATGTCTTCGATATTGAAATCGATGAAAAAGACCCAGAAAAGTTCTGTGAAACCGTAGAGAAAATCGCTCCTACATTTGGTGGAATCAACTTGGAGGACATCAAGGCACCTCAATGTTTCTACATCGAGGAACGCCTGAAAAGAACTCTCGATATCCCTGTAATGCACGATGACCAGCATGGTACTGCTATCATCTCTGCAGCAGGCTTGAAGAACGCTCTTGAGGTAGCTGGCAAGAACATTGCCGATGTGAAGATTGTCGTAAATGGTGCTGGTGCAGCTGCTATCAGCTGTACAAAACTCTACGTAGCGCTAGGTGCACAGGTAAAGAACATCGTTATGCTCGACTCTAAGGGTGTCATTACCAGCGACCGCGAAAATCTGACAGAGCAGAAAAAGCTCTTTGCAACAGACCGCCGCGATGTCCATACACTCGAAGAGGCTGTGAAAGGCGCCGATGTATTCGTAGGACTCAGCAAGGGTAACGTGCTCTCCAAGGATATGATTCGTTCTATGGCAGACAACCCTATCGTTTTCGCTCTTGCTAATCCAGTACCTGAGATCAGCTACGAGGACGCTATGGACAGCCGCCCTGACGTATTGATGTCAACTGGCCGTTCAGATTATCCTAACCAGATTAACAATGTAATCGGTTTCCCATACATCTTCCGTGGTGCACTCGATGTTCACGCCCGTGCTATCAACGAAGAAATGAAGATGGCTGCTGTTCATGCAATTGCCGATTTGGCTAAGCAGCCGGTTCCTGATGTAGTAAACGATGTTTACCACGTTAACGACCTTACATTCGGTCCTAAATACTTCATTCCGAAACCTGTAGATCCACGTTTGATTACAGAAGTTTCTGCTGCCGTAGCTAAGGCTGCAATGGAAAGTGGTGTGGCTCGCACCCCTATCACAGACTGGGAGAAGTACAAGCAGGATTTGCGCCAGCTGCTTGGTCAGGAGACCAAACTGACCCGCAAGCTCCACGATACAGCGCGCCTTCACCCACAGCGTGTAGTATTCGCTGAAGGTGGCAACCCAACTATGCTGAAGGCTGCAGTCCAGGCAAAGCAAGAGGGTATCTGCCAGCCAATCCTGTTGGGCAACCCAGACCGCTTGAACCGTGTTGCTAGCCGTTTGAAACTTGACCTTTCAGATATTGAGATTGTAGATATGCGTGCCGATAACGAACAGGGCCGCCGTGCTAAGTTTGCCAAGCATCTGGCAGAGAAGCGTGCTCGCGAGGGCTACAGCTTCGAGGAAGCTTATGATAAAATGTACGAGCGCAACTACTTCGGTATGTCAATGGTAGAACAGGGTGATGCTGACGCATTCATCACTGGTCTTTACACAAAGTACAGTAATACTATCAAGGTGGCAAAAGATGTAATTGGAATCCGTGAGCCATATAAGACTTTCGGTACCATGCATATCCTTAACACCCAGAAGGGTATTTATTATATCGCAGATACACTTATCAACCGCCACCCAGACGAAGATGTGCTAATCGATGTTGCCAAGCTGTCTGCAGGTACAGTAAAGTTCTTCAACGAAGAGCCGGTTATGGCCATGTTAAGCTACTCTAACTTCGGTACAGACAATATTGGCTCACCGGTTAAGGTAAAGAAAGCCGTTGCTGAGATGCAGAAGGAGTTCCCAGAACTCGCTATCGATGGTGAGATGCAGGTAAACTATGCACTCAACAAGGATCTGCGCGACGAGAAGTACCCATTCTCCCGCCTCAAGGGCAAAGACGTCAACACTTTGGTGTTCCCTAACTTGAGTAGCGCCAATGGTGCATACAAACTTCTCCAGGGTTTGAATCCTGAAGCTGAGATTATCGGCCCTATCCAGATGGGATTGAATAAGCCTATCCACTTCACTGACTCAGAAAGTAGTGTACAGGATATCGTAAACATCACAGCAGTAGCTGTCATTGATGCTTACGTAGAGAAAATCAAGAAGCAGAAGTAATCACTTCTTTTTCCTGATTCGAACAAACAGAATAAGATAATAGTATTTTCCATAAACAGGTTGGCACTTCTGCGCCAACCTGTTTTTATTTTCTCTACTTCACTACTCGTCTCGGAAGTTCGTCTCTTTATACTTTTGAAGATATCCAAACAAAAACAAAAAGACAACAGAATTGCAATCGATTACACAGTCTTTCTTACTAAAATAAGTTAATTTATACCCTTGTGCGCCCACACAATTAAATTACGACAAAAATAATCAAATAAATATTTGGTGATTTGAAAAAAATCGTGTATCTTTGCAGCCAGTTATCCTGAAAACAATCTTTTTACCTTAATGGAAACTAATACCTATTGAAGATTTGGAGCGGTAGCCTGTGAAGGTCATCGCTTTTTTCTTTTTATACACCTCCTCCATCAAATAGCATATAGCATATATTGTTCCCAAGAAGAAAGAATACAATTAAAAGGTAATATCACTTGAGTCGGAAGACTTGCTCACTATAGTCAGCAGACCTGCCGACTATAGTGAGCAGACCTGCTGACTAGGCTCAGCAGAGCTGCTGACACTAGTCATAACTTTAGCGAAGGTATCTTCTTGAACCAGAGAAGTCGTATCCTTAAACCTAAGGAGACATCTCCTTGAACCAGAGAAGACATATCATTGAGCCAAAGGAGACATATCATTGAACCTACGGAAGTATATTATTGAACCCAATAAAGAACATTATACTATTCACGAGTCCCTTATCTGGTAGCAAATAATCGGTATTCTTATAAAAAACAGGCTTTTCTGTTAAATCTTTCTAAAAAGCAATCTTTATTTCCCCAACATTTTGTTCATATCAAAGATAATTTGTAATTTTGCACCCCGAATGCTCATGGATTGGGCAAATGTTACAGAAAAGTTTAGTTCGAAGGGGCTCAAAGAAGATCCGGCACAATGCAGGACGCCTCCCGAAGAAACCCGTTTATATAATTAATTTAATGTACGCAATTGTAGAAATTAACGGTCAGCAGTTCAAGGCTGAGGAGGGCAAGAAGCTCTTCGTACATCACATCAAGGATGTTGAGGCAGGTCAGACTGTTGAGTTCGACAAGGTTTTGCTCGTTGACAAAGACGGCTCAATCACTGTCGGTGCACCAGCTGTAGAGGGTGCAAAAGTAGTAGTAGAAGTAGTGAACCCACTCGTTAAGGGTGACAAGGTAATCGTCTTCAAGATGAAGCGCCGCAAGGACTATCGCAAGAAGAACGGTCATCGTGCTCAGTTCACTGAAGTATCAATCAAATCTGTAATCGCTTAAAATTAGGAGGAATTAGAAAATGGCACATAAGAAAGGTGTTGGTAGTTCTAAGAACGGCCGTGAATCAGCTTCACAAAGATTAGGCGTTAAGATCTGGGGTGGTCAGAGCATCATCGCAGGTAACATCATCGTTCGCCAGCGTGGTAACAAGCACTTCCCAGGTGAGAATGTAGCTCAGGGTAAGGATGATACATTGTATGCTTTGGCAGATGGTATCGTTTACTTCCACAAGGGCCGCAAGGACAAGAGTACAGTTTCTGTTCTCTCTCCAGAGGTTTACGCTGAGAAGACCAAAAAAGCTGACGCTTAATTTTTAAAGTTTTAGAAAAAACTATTCCAAACAAACAACATAGAAGCCTGCTCATACCTAGAGCAGGCTTTCTTCGTTTATATAAGTTTTTAGGCAAGGATTACACCACACCCCCTTTCTCTAAGCTCCTTAACCCTGTAAAACCACAAAAAAAACTTTAATTCTACCCTTCCCTGTAAAAAAGTCAGCAATTTTTTACGCTATCACAAATATTTTTTGTACTTTTGCCTACAAATAAGTAAGTGATCTAAATTATTTATATATATCAGTACTAATATGGTTCATTTTCCGTTTTATAGAAAAAGTAGAATTATGAAACCAATAAAAGTACTTGAATTATCAGAGGTTGATCGCCTCAAATTAGAGAAAGGCTATCATAATGGCCCTACTCATAGTTTTCGTATCAGATGCAAATCCATATTGCTGAAGTCAGAAGGTAAATCAGCTCCCAAAATAGCAGAAATGCTTGAGGTGACTGTACCTACTGTCTACGCATGGGTAAAACGTTATGAAGAAAATGGCATCAAAGGCTTGGAGACACGTCCTGGTCAGGGTCGAAAGCCTATTATGGATTGTTCTGATGAAGAAGCAGTCCGCAAGGCAATTGAGGAAGACCGTCAAAGCGTGTCTAAAGCACGTGAGGCATGGCAGAATGCGACTGGCAAAGAAGCCAGTGACATTACCTTCAAACGTTTTTTAGAAACATTGGTGCAAGATATAAGCGTATAAGAAAACGCCCAAGGGGCAAACCCTCACCGCAGCTCTACGCATACAAGAAAGAGAAGTTGCAAGAACTTGAAGAACTTGATTCCAAAGGGGAACTTGTGCTATATTATGCCGACGAAAGCCATGTCTGTACAAATGGATATGTTCCATATGGCTGGCAATTCAAGAATGAGGATGTTTACATCCCATCCGAGAAAGCTGCCCGGCTTAATATCTTTGGTATGATTACCAAAAGGAACCAATATAAAGGCTTTACCACAAAAGAGTCCATCAACGCAGACAAGATTGTGGACTATCTTGACAGATTCTCTTTCAATGTCACGAAGAAGACTGTAATTGTCTTGGACAATGCTTCTGTTCATAGAAATCGGAAGGTGAAAGAACTGAGGAAAATTTGGGAGAATAGAGGATTGTTCCTCGTCTATCTTCCACCTTATTCTCCAGAACTTAATCCTGCCGAGATTCTTTGGCGTATACTTAAGGGCAAATGGATAAGACCGATAGATTACGAGACTACGGACTCGCTTTTCTATTGTACGAACAGGGCCTTGGCCTCTGTGGGTACGAACTTATTCGTGAATTATTCATATTTGTAAAATTAATTTTGAACAGTTACTTAGTAAATTATTTAATTAAAAGACATTTTATGCTTACACTTAAACTTATCAGTGAGGAAACTGAACGTGTAGTTAAGGGGCTCGAAAAGAAGCATTTTCCAAATGCTCGTGAGGCCGTAGAGAAAGTTTTGGAGTACGACAAGATTCGTCGTGAAGCTCAGCAGAAGTTGGATAACAACAAGCAACAGGCTAACCAGTTTGCTAAGCAGATTGGTGCCCTAATGAAGGAAGGTAAGAAAGAGGAAGCTGAGAGCGCAAAGGCTCAGGTAGCTATGCTCAAGGCAGACGCTAAGGCTCTTGAAGAGATCATGGAGAAAGCACAGAACGATATGACCAACCAGTTGCTCGAAATTCCTAACATCCCTTGCGAGCAGGTTCCTGAAGGTAAGGACGCAGCCGACAACGTTGTTGTGAAAGAAGGCGGCGAAAAGCCAAACCTCGGCGAGGATGCTCTCTGCCATTGGGATCTCTTGAAGAAGTATAATCTTGTAGACTTCGACCTCGGCGTTAAAATTACTGGCGCAGGTTTCCCTGTATATATCGGCAAGATGGCTCGTTTCCAGCGTGCGCTTGAGGCATTCTTCCTCGATGAGGCTCGCAAGAGCGGATATCTGGAGATTCAGCCTCCTTACGTAGTAAACGAGGACTCTGGTCGTGGTACCGGTCAGTTGCCAGACAAGGAAGGTCAGATGTATCATGCTAATCTGGATAATCTCTTCCTCATCCCTACTGCTGAGGTTCCTGTAACCAACATCTTCCGCGATGTTATTCTCGATGAGAAAGATCTCCCTATCAAGCGTTGTGCTTACTCAGCTTGTTTCCGTCGTGAAGCAGGTAGCTATGGTAAGGATGTTCGCGGTTTGAACCGCCTGCACCAGTTCGACAAGGTAGAGATTGTTCGCATCGATAAGCCAGGTCACTCTTACGAGAGTTTGAACGAGATGCTCGACCATGTTGAAGGTCTTTTGAAGAAGTTGGAATTGCCATACCATATCCTCCGTCTCTGCGGTGGTGACATGAGCTTCACCTCTTCTATCTGCTACGACTTCGAGACATGGAGTGCTGCACAGGGTCGCTGGTTGGAAGTTTCATCAGTATCTAACTTCGAGAGCTACCAGGCTAACCGTCTCCACTGCCGCTATCGCCATACAGATGACAAGAAGATTGAACTTTGCCACACATTGAATGGTTCAGCTCTTGCCTTGCCACGTATCGTAGCAACCATCTTGGAGAACAATCAGACCCCAGAAGGAATCCGCGTACCTAAGGTATTGGTTCCATACTGCGGTTTCGAGATGCTTGATGACAAAAATTTCGATTAATTTGAAGTATCGGTAAGACTTTCAGTTTTTCTCGATTATACAAAACATTCGAAAAATAAAAATAACATATATTGTACGAGGATAACTTCGACTGCCACAAAGGTAGCCGATGTTATCCTTTTGCATTTTTATGTACCATGAAGCAAACTCTAAACAGCTAACCAGAAATATTAATATATCAGCATTAAGAAATTTAATAGCCAATGAACAAGATTATCAAGAAAGTACAATACTCAGAGAAAGTATTCCGCTTCGATGTAGAAGCACCACTTATAGCCAAGAGCCGAAAGGCAGGTAACTTTGTTATCATCCGTGTAGACAACAACAGCGAGCGCATGCCGCTGACCATCGCTGATGCTGACATTGAGAAAGGAACCATCACACTGGTTGTGCAGAAGGTAGGTCTTTCATCTACCAAACTCTGTGCATTGAATGAAGGCGATGAGATTCACGACGTGGTGGGACCACTTGGAAATCCTACACATATCGAGAACTTCGGAACAGTCATTTGTGCCGGAGGTGGTGTAGGCGTAGCTCCTATGCTCCCTATCATCAAGGCACTGAAAGCCGCAGGAAACAGAGTCCTTTCCGTAATTGCGGGTAGGAACAAAGACCTCGTGATTATGGAAGATGAAGTGCGTGCATCTAGCGATGAGCTCATCATCATGACCGATGACGGAAGTTACGGCGAGAAGGGTGTTGTAACCGTAGGAATCGAGAAGTTTATCAATCAGGAGCATATCGATAAGGTTTTCGCCATCGGTCCTCCTATCATGATGAAGTTCTGCTGTCTCCTGACCCAGAAATATAATCTTTCCACAGACGTTTCGCTCAATACCATCATGGTGGATGGAACCGGTATGTGCGGTGCCTGCCGCCTGACCATCGGTGGCAAGACCAAGTTTGTCTGCATCGACGGTCCTGAGTTTGACGGCGCCCAGGTAGATTGGGACGAGATGTTCAAGCGCATGGGCACTTTCAAGGATGTTGAACGCGAAGAGATGGAACACTTCGAAGAGCACCTTGCAACTGTAGACGCAGGAAAGAAGAAAGAAACTACGGATGTAATCATGGACGTAGAACCTACAGATGCGAGCATCGAAGAGTTGACAGACCGTAACGCTGAGTGGCGCAAGGAGTTACGCGCTTCGATGAAAGCAAAAGAACGTACAGCTATAGAGCGCGTAAAGATGCCAGAACTTGACCCTCTTTATCGTGCCACAACCCGTACGGAAGAGGTAAATATCGGTTTAACCAAGGAAATGGCTTTGACCGAAGCCAAGCGCTGTCTCGACTGTCCTAAGCCTACCTGTATGGAAGGTTGTCCGGTAAGCATCAACATTCCTTCCTTCATCAAGAATATTGAGCGAGGCCAGTTCCTTGCCGCAGCCAAGGTTTTAAAGAACACCTCTGCCCTACCAGCCGTTTGCGGACGAGTTTGCCCACAGGAAAAGCAATGTGAAAGCAAGTGTGTACATCTCAAGATGAACGAGCCTGCTGTAGCTATCGGATACCTGGAGCGTTTTGCTGCCGATTACGAACGTCAGAGTGGAAACATCTCTGTACCAAAGTGCGATGAACCTAATGGCATCAAGGTAGCTGTAGTTGGTTCAGGACCTTCCGGATTGAGTTTTGCAGGCGATATGGCAAAGAAGGGATTCGACGTTACCGTCTTTGAAGCATTACACGAGATTGGCGGTGTATTGAAATATGGTATTCCTGAATTCCGTTTGCCTAATGCTATCGTAGATGTAGAGATTGAGAATCTTCAGAAGATGGGCGTAAAGTTTATTACAGACTGCATCGTAGGCAAGACCATTTCCGTAAAAGATCTGGAAGAACAAGGATTCAAGGGAATCTTCGTTGGCTCAGGTGCGGGTCTGCCAAACTTCATGAATATTCCTGGAGAGAATGCCTTGAACATCATGTCTTCTAACGAATATCTTACACGTGTAAACCTGATGGATGCAGCCAATCCTCATAGCGATACCCCTATCAACTTAGGCAAGAAGGTGGTTGTTGTAGGCGGCGGTAACACAGCTATGGACAGTTGCCGTACTGCAAAACGACTCGGAGCAGACGTAACCTTGGTATATCGCCGTTCGGAGGCTGAAATGCCTGCCCGACTCGAAGAGGTGAAGCATGCCAAGGAAGAAGGAATCAACTTCTTTACATTGCACAATCCTAAAGAATATGAGGCAGATGAGAAGGGCGCAGTAAAGGCTGTAGTTCTCGATGTGATGAAGCTTGGCGAACCTGATGCCAGCGGCCGTCGTCGTCCAGAAGCTACAGGAGAGACCATCACGCTGGAGTGCGACCAGGTAATTGTTGCCGTAGGAGTAAGTCCTAATCCACTCGTTCCACAGAGTATCGAAGGCTTGGAACTCGGCCGGAAGAACACCATTGCCGTAAACGACCAGATGCAAAGTTCCATCGAAGAAATCTACGCTGGCGGCGATATTGTACGAGGAGGAGCCACAGTAATTCTTGCCATGGGAGACGGCAGAAAGGCCGCTCTCAATATGAGCGAGAAATTATTGAATAAATAAGAAAAACGGGAAACAATAAAAGGGCAGCCATGCATCACGCAGACTGCCCTTTCCTTTTCTCGTATGTAATGTTATAAAATGAAATGTAGTTCGTACATATATTTATTAATAATTGGACTCAAACACTATTTCAGATTAATACGGAGTCCGAACTGGAGATTAAAATTCCACTTCTTATCTTTAAACGTATTTTCTATTTCGCTGCCATTATCAAAATAATATTTTGCACCTGGCTCTATATAGAAGCCCACTTGTGGTGTAACATCATACTGTGCACCAAGCGAAGCCTTACCCGAGAACTGAACGCCATCACGTTTCACGTCCTCTTTATGACCAGAAACCTTTGTATCATTCTTTACGTTGAAATCGGCTTCTCCACCCGCCATTACGTACGCATGAAAGCCTCCCGTGCTCCAAACCTCATAGTTTAAACCAAGTGGAACACCCACATAATGCAAAACCTGATGTGTATCAAATTCTGAAACGCCATAAGATTTGAAATCAGAAGCAACACGCGTATAAACGACACCGGTACTCAAAGACAAACGAGGCGCAAGTCCGATACCAACCTGAGCACCTATAGCCAAAGGAGCATGATGTTTCGCTTCAACATATTTCGGTATTGCATATCTTAAAGGAGAAGCAGCAGCCAGGAAAACACCATGATCAGCAAAGCCGCCACCAGCAAGAGGATCTGAAGACGCATACATGCCGTTTGACATTCCATCACTGCCAGAACCCAGACTTACATTCTCTGCATACAGGTTCATGGTCCAGTTCTGTTCATATTTATCCTTATAACTGCGTTCAAAATGACCATCCTGCGCCCTGCCAGCATAAAGTTTCTGCCCACCATCCGCTTCCAACGGCTTGGTTGCATGATTAGAAGAAACGGCCATCTGTCTTTCAGAATCCTCATTTTGCTTTTGCAAAACAGATAATTCCCGACCATTTACCTCTGCATTAACAGACTGTTCTGGCATTTCTACCTCTGCTGCAAGCATTATTTCATGATTATCAGCAACAGTTCTATCCAAAGAAGATACCGAAGATTTACTATGGTTCAATTGACGCCCCGATGAATGGCGATTCACCTGATGTGCAGATGCATTGTTTTCAGCAAGCAAGATAGCATTTTTACTTCCTGCCGATTGTGCTTCTGCACGGACAGCAGAAGAAGTCCTGCTTGAACCTGATGCTGTAGAGAAAGAACTCTGAACAGCTAAGTTAGTCTGTCCCGGTTCATCATCATGCAGATAAACATAACTGCCTCCTACTCCCAATAAAGCAATCGCTGCAGCTACCGACCATCTTTTCAAGACAACATAACGAGCCTGTGGGATCTTTTTTACATCAGTTTCCTCATCACCAACCTTTTTAGACTGAGCAAGCGATTGTTCTATCTCAGCCCACATGTCGTGGCTGACAGGCTCTTGGTAGTCTGCCAACTGATCTCGAAGTTTATTTGTCCAATCGTTACTCATTACTTTTCTCGTTTATATGATTCAACTCTTTATTATCACTACAATCTGCCTGGCTCAGATAATCTTTCACCTTTTTGCCCAACAGCTTTTTCGCCCGCAAATATTGTGAAGCAGAACTGCTTTCTTTGATGCCTAACAGCTGTGCAATTTCTTTATGGCTTTTCTGTTCAAAAACAAACATGTTAAGAACCAGTCTGTACCCATCAGGCAATTCTCCTATCATTCTTGTCAGTTCTGCAGGCGGAATTCTTTCTACTTCAGGCTCTTCATCCTCAATATCATCGGGAACTTCGTCCACGATAGTGAAGCGCTTTTGCTGCCTTACAAAGTTGACAGCTTCATTTGTCACTATCCGCAAGAGCCAAGCCTGAAGAGCGCCCTCACCCCGATATTCAAACTTTGAAATGCTGGAAAAGACTTTTATAAAACTATCTTGCACTACATCTTCAGCATCATCGCGCATAGGGACATACCTCAGCGCTACCGCCATGGCATACCCCACATAGCGTTCGTACAATCTGTGCATGGCTGCCCGACTGCCGCTATTGATGTCGTCTAAGAGTTCCTTTTCCGATTCCAATTTCAAATCCTTTTTAAAGATTAAACGTTATAAAGAGAAAACCTTGCATCAAAAATGAACTTTTTTTTGATGCAAGGCACTTTTTTTATATTTCTACATTATTCTATAGAGAACACTTTACCTTCCTGAGTAAGATAACTTTCCGCAAACACCTCTTTAGCTTCATTCAACAATACCTCTTCATTATTATATCTTGCACTATAATGTCCCAGAAGAAGTTTGCCTACACCCGCATTTCTGGCTATAGTTGCAGCCTGTCGGGCCGTACTATGATAATAGAGTTTAGCCCTGTCCTCATTCTCCGAAGTATAGGTGCTCTCATGATAAAGCACCGTAACCCCCTTTACCTTTTCTGCCAACCCAGGAACAAACCGGGTATCACTGCAATAAGCATAACTGCGGGGAGTAGCGGCAGGCATTACCAATCTGGCATTAGGTATTACATCCCCCTCCTTCGTAGTCCAGTCAGCTCCATTCTTGATGTTATTAATCTGGCTTACAGGAATCTCGTAATAATCTATCATATCACGACGGATATGAGGCAATGTCGGTTTCTCTCTGAAGATGTACCCACAACAAGGCACACGATGCTGCAGAGGAACGGTTTCTACGGTTACAGAATGATCTTCATATACAACTTGCGACTTCTCGGTATCTACAGGAACAAATTCTATTTCATATTCCATTCCCTGCATGAAGAAATCAATCTGACGCTTAAATAAATCTCCGTAACTTTCTGGTGCATACACCTTTAACTTAGCCGTTCTGCCCAGCATACCTAAGGTAGAAAGAAGTCCCAGTAAGCCAAAGCAATGGTCACCATGAAGATGCGAAATAAAGATAGCATTTATCTTAGCAAAGTGAACATGAGTGCGACGGAACTGCATCTGGGCACCCTCTCCACAATCCATCATAAAGCATTTGCCACGCATCTCAATAATTTGGGCCGAGGCACTATGCTGAAGGGTGGGCAAAGCACTGCCACACCCCAATATATGTACTTTAAATGGTTCCAAAACTAAATCATAAATTACAGGTTCAACATGATGACCTTACTCTTGGCGCTTGAAAACAAAGATACCCTGAGTATTCTCCAACATAAGACTGTCAGAACCCAATTTGTCAATAGCAAAAGTATCCTTATTCAGCAAGAGTTTACCATTGAGTATCTTCCAGCTAGTCCAAGGATTAGTTTCAGCCTTCACATTGTTCTTCACCTCTCCACCTTCCAAGATATCAAAATTCTTATCCAGAGAAGTCCATTTACCCAAGAGGGATGTCAGGTTGATAATCTTCTGGGCCATCATCTCTCCATCCTCTGCCTTATAACCGATAAGAGCAATACGGTCGCCAGCCAGCAATCCTCCCTGAACAACATCAGGATTCTCATCGTCAATAAACACCGAAAGGGTGTCACCATCATCAGAAATCAGCTCCAGATTATGCATAGAGGTTCCCTCACCGCATACACCATAGATGGTAGAATCGTTCATTGCATCCTCTACCTCTACCGAATCTGCTGCACTGATAACAGGAACATTATTTTTGTTCTTACAACTGTTGGCAGCGAAAAGCGCCACCAAAGCTATTGTTACATAAACTAATTTCTTCATAACACTTTAGTTTTTATTATTATATTGATGAGTCGATAAGATTATCTGATTCACCGTTATTTATCATCCTTTTTCTCCTGAAGTTTTGCTTCATTCCATAGTTTATCCATTTCTTCTAAGCTCATATCTTTCAAGTTTTTACCTTGCTTTAAGCTATGATCTTCTACGTAGTTGAAACGGCGGATAAACTTCTGGTTGGTTTTCTCAAGCGCATTATCCGGATTGAGTTTATAGAGACGTGCTGCATTGATTACAGAGAAGATGAAATCGCCCAATTCCTGGGTAGAATTCTCTTTGTCGCCTTTAGCCAGTTCCACCTTGAGTTCTTCCAGTTCCTCCTGCACTTTGTCCCACACATCTTCTTTTTCTTTCCAGTCGAAGCCTACATTTCTAGCCTTGTCCTGAATGCGATAAGCCTTGATAAGAGACGGAAGAGAATTAGGGACACCGCTCAACACCCGCTCATTTCCATCCTTCTCCTGCTGCTTAATCTGTTCCCAGGTTTTCTCAACAGAAGTAGCAGTTTTCGGCTTGCTGGCGCCAAGAGCCAAGGTTTCTTCCGAGCTGGCAGTTCCAGCCTTCCCGGTTTCTGCTTCTTCAGACTCTCTATATACCACCTGTCCCTCATCGTTGATATACATATCAGGATTCGAAACCGTCCAATTTCCTTCCTCCTTCCAGTTGATGAAAGGATGGCGGAACATCAATTTATCTGCCTCCTGATTGCAAACATCGCAAATATCGAACTCGCCGTCTTCTCTGCCGATGATGCTATAGAACATCACGTGCTCCAACACATCGCCCAACTCCTTCTTGATATCCTTGTAATCGCGCTTCATCAAGGCGTCACAAAGCTCGAAAGTCTCCTCGATCGTATTCGGACGAAGACTCTCGAATGTCTGCTTTTTATCCCATGGACACTGCAGGCGCAAACGGTCCTGCACATCCAGCAAGCGGCTGAACGCCGCCAGTTTTTCTTCTTTCGTATGTCCTTTTCCTGTATTACTAACCATCGTTTTGTGCAAAAATTAATAATTTTGATGCAAAGATAGTATTTTTCGCCCAAAAATTAGTATCTTTGCACCGTTTTTTAAAGAAAAAGAAAGAAAAAGAATAAAAATTAGATATAAACAATGGAATTAGCAAGTAAATACGATCCACAAGCAGTGGAAAGTAAATGGTATCAGTACTGGCTCGACAACAAGCTTTTCAGCTCTAAGCCAGATGGTCGTGAACCTTATACAGTGGTTATCCCTCCACCAAACGTAACGGGTGTGCTCCACATGGGACACATGCTCAACAATACTATCCAGGATATTCTCGTTCGCCGTGCTCGCATGGAGGGCAAGAACGCATGTTGGGTACCAGGTACTGACCATGCCAGTATCGCTACCGAGGCAAAGGTTGTAAACCGCCTCGCTCAGCAGGGCATCAAGAAGACCGACCTTACCCGCGAGGAGTTCCTCAAGCACGCTTGGGACTGGACTCACGAGCATGGTGGCATCATCCTCAAGCAGCTCCGCAAACTCGGTGCCAGCTGCGATTGGGACCGCACAGCATTCACCATGGACGAGACCCGCTCTCGTGCCGTTATCCACGTATTCTGCGACCTCTACAAAAAGGGGCTCATCTATCGTGGCGTGCGCATGGTTAACTGGGACCCTAAAGCTCAGACTGCACTCTCTGACGAGGAGGTTATCTACAAGGACGAGCACTCTAAGCTCTACCACTTGAAGTATTACGTGGTAGAACAGGACTGCCAGCAGGTGGATGAGGAGAACGTGATACACAAGGATGAGAAGGGATACTATGCCGTGGTAGCAACCACCCGTCCTGAGACTATCATGGGTGACTCTGCCATGTGTATCAACCCAGAGGATAAGAAGAATACCTGGCTGAAGGGTAAGCACGTTATCGTGCCTCTCGTAAACCGCGAGATTCCTGTCATCGAGGATACATACGTAGATATCGAGTTCGGTACTGGTTGCTTGAAGGTAACTCCAGCTCACGATATCAACGACCACGCACTCGGTTTGAAGCACGGTTTGGAAACCATCGATATCTTCAACGACAATGGTACCATCAGCGAGGCAGCAGGTCTCTATGTAGGTATGGACCGCATGGACGTGCGCAAGCAGATTTCCATCGACCTTCAGAACGCCGGTCTGATGGAGAAGATTGAGGACTATAATAATAAGGTGGGCTTCTCTGAGCGTACCAATGTGCCTATCGAGCCAAAGCTCTCTACACAGTGGTTCCTCAAGATGCAGCACTTTGCCGACATCGCCCTTCCTCCAGTAATGGACGATGATATAGAGTTCTATCCTAAGAAGTACAAGAACACCTATCGCCACTGGTTGGAGAACATCAAGGACTGGTGTATCAGCCGTCAGCTCTGGTGGGGTCACCGCATCCCAGCCTACTACTTCGACAATGCCGGCAAGAAGGATTTCGTGGTAGCTGAGACTGCAGAGGAGGCTCTGAAACTCGCTCAGGAGAAGAATGCCAACATCAAGGCTGAGGATCTTGAGCAGGAGAGCGACTGCCTCGACACCTGGTTCTCTTCATGGTTGTGGCCTATCTCTCTGTTCGATGGCATCGAGCATCCTGACAATGAGGAGATCAACTACTACTACCCTACTTCCGACCTCGTAACTGGTCCGGATATCATCTTCTTCTGGGTAGCACGTATGATCATGGCTGGCTACGAGTATCGTGGCAAGATGCCATTCAAGCACGTATATTTCACAGGTATCGTACGCGACAAGCTGGGCCGCAAGATGAGCAAGAGTCTCGGTAACTCACCAGACCCACTGGTTCTGATTGACAAGTTTGGTGCCGACGGTGTCCGTATGGGTATGATGCTCAGTGCTCCAGCCGGCAACGACATTCTCTTCGACGAGAGCCTCTGCGAGCAGGGACGTAACTTCAACAATAAGATCTGGAATGCCTTCCGCCTCGTGAAGGGTTGGGAGACTGCAGATATCGAGCAGCCTAAGAGTGCAGAAATCGCCGTGAAGTGGTTTGACGCCAAGCTCAAGGAGGTGAACGAGGAGATGCAGAAGCAGTTTAAGGACTACCGTATCTCTGAGGCATTGATGACTGTATATAAGCTGTTCTGGGATGAGTTCTCATCTTGGTACCTGGAGATGGTGAAGCCAGCTTACGGCCAGCCTATCGACCAAAAGAGCTACGATGCTACCCTCCGTTTCTTCGATGCCCTCCTGAAGATGTTGCATCCATTCATGCCATTCATCACCGAGGAGTTGTGGCAGCACATCTACGACCGCAAGGATGGCGAGAGCATCATGCGCGAGAAGCTGGATATTCCTGCACCTACAGCCGAGGAGCAGAAGTTGGCAGCCGACATTGAGGCAGTGAAGCAGATTATCGCCGGCGTTCGTACCGTTCGCAACCAGAAGAACATTGCCCAAAAGGAACAGTTGTCTCTTCAGGTAGTAGGCAAGAACGATTTCGAGGCTTACAACGACGTAACGCTGAAGATGGCGAACCTTGATAAGATTGAGGTCATCGCTGAGAAGAGTGCCGATGCATCAAGCTTCATGGTAGGTACCGACGAGTTTGCCGTACCATTGGGCGACCTCATCGACGTAGCAGCCGAGATTGAGAAGGCAGAGGCTCAGCTCAAGCACTTGGAAGGCTTCCTGATGGGCGTACGCAAGAAACTCAGCAACGAGAACTTCGTAGCTCACGCACCTGAGAAGGTAGTAGCCCTGGAGCGCAAGAAGGAAAGCGACTCTGTTGAGAAGATTGCTGCCCTCAAGGCAACCATCGAGGAACTCAAGAAGAAATAATAGTATTATATTTAATGTTGAATGTTGAGTGTAGAATGTTGAATTAGTCAAGCTGATTCGTTAGCAAGATTGCAACTCAACATTCAACATTCAACATTCAACATTTTTAATTATGATCAAGAAGCTTTTCACCTTATTTATATGTACGCTATCTCTAGCAGCAACTTTCACCAGTTGCGGTGATGAAGCTATTGATGTAGAAAGCGTCAATAAGCAGACTATCTTCGTCTTCTTTCCATGGACGGGCGACACAAGACGCACAGGTCTATATAGTGATTTGAAAAATAACGTAGACAGCATGTGCGAAGGTATTGTTGCCAAGAAGGGATTGAACAATTCACGTGTAATGGTTTTCATGAGCCAGAATTACAAGAAGAGCTATCTTATAGATCTTCAATATGACGGCAATACGAAAACCGTCATTCGCGACACTTTGAAAACATACGATGAAGCTACATATACTACAGCAGAAGGATTTGCAGAGATTCTGAATGAGGTGAAACGCCGTGCTGAAGCCCTGAATTATTCGCTCATCATCGGAGCTCATGGCTGCGGATGGACCTACAAGAGCGATTGGGTTCACTATCCCTATATGGCAAGACCTAATGCTGGTTTTGCTCAGAAAGGAAGCACCAGCTACCCTACCGCTACCGGCAATTTCAGCGGAATACAGTTTGGTCCCGATCCCAACAAACCTATCACCCGTTTCTTCGGAAGCGTAAGTTTAGAAGAAAACGCTCTCGACGTTCCTACCCTGGCTGAAGGAATCAAACTCAGCGGCACCAAGATGCAGTACATCCTTTTCGATGCATGCTATATGGGCAATGTTGAGACTGCATACGAACTGAAAGACGTCACTAATTTCCTAATCAGTTCAAGTAGCGAAATAATGGGAGCCGGCGTTCCATACAAAACCGTATGGAGTTATCTCAACAGTTCAGCACCCAACTACTCAGGATTTGTCAACGGAGTTGTCAATTTCTATAAGAATAATAGAACCCCATATTGCAACATGGCAGCCATCGACTGCCGTCAGATGGATAATCTAGCTAGTGTGATGAAGGAAATCAATAGCAAATATACCCTCTCATCATCCGTTCCGCTCGATTCCATACAGTCTCTGGATGGTTTCTCTCCCAACCTCTTCTACGACATGAGCGTATACGTAGATAGTCTTGTTCCAAGCGGCTCTCTGAAAGACAAATTTAATTCACAGATGAAACTCACAATCAAAGCAGCAGCTCATACAGATGAAGCGTATACAATGTTAATGAGTGATAGAGGTACAACCTTTAAAGTAAAGAACTATTGCGGTCTTTCTATCTCCGACCCTAGCCAGCACAGCGTAGCTATCAAGGGCAGAGAGAAAACAGCATGGTGGAAAGCTACACACTAATAAGCAATGAAGAGTGAAAGAAACTCCTTATTGGCTTTTAAGAAAAATATTATATAAAAGAATACATGATGGAATATTTTATCATTGAGAATAACGGACTGCAAGCGGGTCCATTCAGCCTGGAGCAACTCGTCCAGAAGGCTATCACACCCGAGACCCTTGTTTGGGCACAAGGCATGAAAGACTGGACTCCTGCTTGGAAAATAGCAGAACTGAAGACAGTTCTAGAAACTATAGAAGCAATCAAAGCTAATACAGCCAACAAAGAAAATGCAGAAGGAACATCAGCAGATGCAGCCGGCAACAACGGAACAGAAGCAGCAAACTTTCAGGCTGCAAACCAGCAGGGTTTCCAGCAGGCACAGCAGGAGGCTTACCAGCAAGGCTTTCAGCACGGCGCTGCCATGAACCAGGGCTACAGACAGGAACCGGAAAAGAAAAAATCGAGCAAGACCCTCTGGAAAATCATCTTAGGTCTTATCGTACTTCTCTTCCTGGTTTTCGCCATAACCAATCCAGGACCTGATGCCCACAAAGAAAAGGTAAAGACTGAGGCAGCCAAGGCTATCGACAAGGCTACAGAAACCAGTGATAACAACTTCTTCACCCAAAGCATCCGTTCCATTGCCAAAATGATGGCAGGAAGCGCTATCGATGAAGTGATGAACCAGCTCTTCGAATACCACAACTATATCGTATGCTCTAAGGGAACCGTTGAGTTTAATGGCAAGCAGCACACCATAAGCTTCGGAATCCTTGGCAGCGTTTACACGATGAATGCTGATGATATGGTGAAAGCGCTGGAAGGTGCCGACAATCTGCAGATAGAAGAAACCACCAGCTCATCAACCGATGAATCCCCTTCGGTAAGCGATAATAGCAGCGATGGTTCAGAAGAAGACGGACTGGGCGCTTCCGTTCAGAAGAAACTGGAAGATAAGGCAAACCAGGCCATGGATCAGGCTGCCGACAAGGTAAGCAAGAAACTGGAAGAGAAAATCAACAAGAAACTCGATGAAGCAACCGATTCTTCAACCGTAGAAAAGATTCTCGACAAGATTCTGGAACTGATCTAGCATCAGAAATCCGAAGAAACATAAGAAATATGACACATTTCTCAATTTGACAGCATGGCGGCTTGACGTATATCAAGCCGCCATTGCTGTTTAGTTGACGTGTATCAAAAAAAGCCCCTTTTTCATCATTTTGTCATGTCTTTGTGACAGATATTCAAGAAAAAGGCATTACCTTTGCACCAGAAAACAGTGAGATTGTAAAAGGATAATGTAAAACAGGAGACCTCACATGGAGGCTCCACAAAGAAAGAAAGGAAACAAATTATGATGACGACAGTAATGATTCTTACAGTTGTGGCAGCTATGATTGTCAAGGCTGTAAATGTAAACAACAACATGGAGATGGGCAAGTAAAATTGACCACCGTTCATGAACAAAAAGAAAAAGGAAATGGCAGAAATGCCAAGTATTAATTTTAAAAAAAAGGATAACGATTATGAAAACAATGTATGCAAACATCAAGAAGGCCTTGAAGGCTATTCTTGCAAATTACATGACCGCAATGGAAATGTATGGTGAGGCTTTGAACAGAAGCCGTGGCTGTGCTTGCGCATAAGGGTTCCAATCCCTTCATGCTGCGGCATAAACTAGATTGAAAGCAAAAAGTAATTACGTTTAAATAAAGAAAAAGCGTGTAAGTTACCATACTTACACGCTTTTTTTGTATCTTTGCAACCAGTTAGTAAAATTTTTAAAAAGAAGAAACGATGAACTCACAAGATATGATCAACAGGCTGGAATCGAAAGGCATTCGGCCAACCGCCAACCGCATACTCGTAATGAAGACCCTGATGGGCGAACAGAACCCGCAGAGTCTGAGCAATCTGGAACGAAAGATGGTTTCGATGGACAAGTCGAGCATCTTCCGTACCCTTACCCTCTTTCTGGAACATGATGTGGTACATGCCTTCGAAGATGGGCGAGGCGTACTCTGCTACGAACTCTGCGAAGAAAAAGGCGCCTGCGATCATCACGACGGGCATATTCATTTCTACTGCGAATCTTGCCAGCGTTCCTTCTGTATGGAGGATATCCATATTCCAAGTTTCGAGCTGCCCGAAGGCTTTTACCCCCACTCTATTTCCTTTGTCATCAAAGGCGAATGCCCGGATTGCAGAAAGAAACACCAGTAAAGCGAAAGGTACATTCTGCGTTAATTTAGCATAAATATTTTTGAAATTCTATTGTTTTTCCGATATTATCATTACTTTTGCAAGCGATTATCACGGGGTGTTGAAAGATTCGGCTGAGATGATACCCATTGAACCTGATGCAGGTAATGCTGTCGCAGGGATATTTGATAGCGCTTTATTCTTTCTCTTAAGGCTTTCATCTGGAAGTTCACCGTGTTTGATTACATATTATCTTATCATCGCTTTCGGGCGATAGAAAAAGCGTAAACAAACGGATTATTCATCATATAAAACGAACAGAATATGAAAGTAACTATCAACAACAAAGAGACCGAGACACAGGCTAAAACCATCAGGGAGTTAGCCCAGGAACTCGATTTGCCAGCTACAGGAGTTGCTGTAGCTATCAGTAACGAAATGGTGCCTCGTGATGAATGGGAAAACACAATCATCGCAGAAGGAGCAGACATCGTTATCGTAAAAGCGTTCTGCGGAGGATAATGGTCTCAGAATACTGCGGAAAAGAATCATCCAAAAGTACTTTTCCTACAGAAATGAAAACAAAAATAACAACTCTATAATAAAACAATGGAAAAATTAGTAATCGCAGGCAGAGAGTTTAACTCCCGCCTCTTCTTGGGTACAGGAAAGTTTAACAACAATGCCCTCATGGCTGAAGCCATCAAAGCATCAGAAACAGAAATGGTTACTGTTGCTATGAAACGTATCGAACTCGAAGACAAGCAGGACGACCTGCTCTCTCATATCGTGCAGAATCCAAATATCCAGCTCCTTCCTAACACCAGTGGCGTGCGCAACGCCGAGGAGGCTGTCTTCGCTGCACAGATGGCTCGCGAGGCTTTCGGAACCAACTGGCTCAAACTCGAAATCCATCCAGACCCTCGCTATCTTCTTCCTGACTCTATCGAGACGCTGAAGGCTACCGAGAAACTGGTAAAGCTCGGTTTCGTGGTATTGCCATATTGCCAGGCAGACCCAACCCTCTGCAAGCACCTCGAAGAGGCTGGTGCTGCTACCGTGATGCCACTTGCTGCACCTATCGGTACCAACAAGGGATTGAGAATGAAGGACTTCCTGCAGATCATCATCGAGCAGGCTACTGTTCCAGTAGTAGTAGATGCAGGTATCGGTGCACCTAGCCACGCTGCCGAGGCTATGGAGATGGGTGCCAGCGCTTGCTTGGTTAACACAGCTATCGCCGTTGCCGGTGACCCTGTAGAGATGGCTAAGGCATTCAAGGAGGCAGTCATCTGCGGTCGCCGTGCTTACGAGGCAGGTCTCGGAGCCATCAGCGATTGTGCTGAGGCAAGTTCTCCTCTCACCGCATTCCTCAACGACTAATTATAATATAGATAATACAAAGGCATGAAGGATGAAGGCAAAGAAGCAAGAACGCTCTTTTTACCTTTTTACCCTTTTACCTTTTTACCTTTAAAAAATTATGCCAAACGATAAGAAAGCTTACGCCCAGAGAGAAAAGGCGTATATGCAGGGAAAACTCTTCCCACAGATCAAGGTTGGAATGACCAAGGTAAACCTCACTCCTACTGTTGTGAAGGATGAGCGCGGCATTCCTCATACAGAGCCAAACGCTCCGGTTTACATCTACGATACCAGCGGTCCTTACAGCGACCCTAACTATCAGGTAGATTTGAAGAAGGGCTTGCCAAGAATGCGCGAGCAGTGGATTCTCGACCGCAACGATACCGAGCAGCTCAAGGAAGTTACCAGCGAGTATGGCAAGCAGCGCCTTGCTGACCATAGCCTCGACCACCTCCGCTTCGAGCACATCCAGTTGCCTCGCCGTGCACAGGCTGGCAAGCACATCACCCAGATGGCTTATGCCAAGGCTGGCATCGTAACTCCAGAGATGGAGTACGTGGCTATCCGCGAGAACATGAACTGCCAGGAGTTGGGCATCGATACCCATATCACCCCTGAATATGTGCGTGATGAGATTGCACGCGGACGTGCCGTTCTTCCTGCCAACATCAACCACCCGGAGAGCGAACCGATGATCATCGGCCGCAACTTCCTCGTGAAGATCAATACCAACATCGGTAACTCTGCCACTACCTCCAGCATCGAGGAAGAGGTGGATAAGGCTGTATGGTCTTGCAAGTGGGGAGGCGATACCTTGATGGACCTCTCTACCGGCGACAACATCCACGAAACCCGTGAATGGATTGTGCGCAACTGCCCTGTACCGGTAGGAACCGTGCCTATCTACCAGGCTTTGGAGAAGGTAAACGGCAAGGTAGAGGATTTGAACTGGGAGGTATTCCGTGATACCCTCATCGAGCAGTGCGAGCAGGGTGTTGACTACTTCACCATCCATGCCGGCATCCGTCGTCACAACGTGCATCTCGCCGACAGCCGTCTCTGCGGTATCGTGAGCCGTGGCGGTAGTATCATGAGCAAATGGTGTCTCTACCACGACCAGGAGAGCTTCCTCTATGAGCACTTCGACGATATCTGCGACATCGTGGCACAGTATGACGTTGCTCTCTCTTTGGGTGATGGTCTGCGCCCAGGCTGTATTGCCGATGCCAACGATGCAGCCCAGTTTGCCGAATTGGATACCATGGGCGAGCTTGTTACCCGTGCCTGGGACAAGAACGTACAGGCATTCATCGAGGGTCCTGGTCACGTGCCATTGCAGAAAATCAAAGAGAACATGGAGCGCCAGCTCGACCACTGTCACGAGGCACCATTCTACACCCTCGGCCCATTGGTTACCGATATCGCTCCAGGTTACGACCACATCACATCAGCCATCGGTGGCGCCCAGATAGCATGGCTCGGCACCGCAATGCTCTGCTATGTAACACCTAAGGAGCACCTCGCATTGCCTAACAAGGAAGATGTGCGCACAGGTGTGGTAACCTATAAGATTGCCGCTCATGCAGCCGATTTGGCTAAGGGTCATCCAGGTGCAACCATCCGCGACAACGCCCTCTCCAAGGCACGTTTCGAGTTCCGCTGGAGAGACCAGTTCCACCTCTCCCTCGACCCAGAGCTCGCCTTAAAGTATTTCGAGGAGGCAGGTCATACAGACGGTGAGTACTGCACCATGTGTGGTCCAAACTTCTGCGCCGCCAAGTTGACACACGATTTGAGAAAGTTTAAAAAGTAAGAAAATGTTTTCAGACGAATTAAAGAATATCAGTTGGGAGGAGACCACGGAGCGCATAGCTCGAATGACCGATAATGATGTGCGTCGTGCCCTTGCCAAGGACCATTGCGATGTGAACGACTTCATGGCGCTGATTTCACCTGCAGCCGAGCCATACCTGGAGGTAATGGCGCGTCTTTCCCGCAAATATACCGAGGAGCGCTTCGGCAAGACCATGTCGATGTTCATTCCTCTCTACATCACCAATTCATGCTCTAACTCCTGCGTGTATTGCGGTTTCCATCGTGAGAATCCGATGGCTCGTACCATCCTCACCCCAGAGCAGATTGAGAACGAGTATAAAGCCATCAAGCAGCTGGCTCCATTCGAGAACATCCTTCTCGTTACGGGCGAGAACCCAGCCAAGGCTGGCACCCCTTATCTTGCCAAGGCAATCGACATCGCCAAGAAGTATTTCTCTAACGTGAAGATTGAGGTGATGCCGCTCTCTACAGAGGATTACAAGACCCTCGCCGACCATGGTATGAACGGCGTGATCTGTTTCCAGGAGACCTACAACCACGAGCACTACAAGCTCTACCACCCACGTGGCATGAAGAGCAAGTTTGAGTGGCGCTGCGATGGTTTCGACCGCATGGGTATGGCAGGTGTCCATTCCATCGGTATGGGTGTGCTCATCGGCTTGGAGAAGGAATGGCGCACGGATGTAGTGATGATGGCTCATCACCTGCGCTACCTGCAGAAGCATTACTGGAAGACCAAGTACAGCGTGAACTTCCCTCGTATGCGCCCTGCACAGAACGAAGGTTTCCAGCCAAACTGCTTCATGACCGATAAGCAGTTGGCACAGGCTACTTTCGCCATGCGTATCTTCGACCACGATGTGGATATCTCCTACTCTACCCGTGAGCCAGCCTACATCCGTGACAACATGGCAACATTGGGTGTCACCACCATGTCGGCAGAATCAAAGGTAAATCCTGGCGGTTATCATACCTATCCTCAGGCATTGGAGCAGTTCACCGTAAGCGATGAGCGTACCGCCAAGGTAATCAATGCGAGATTGAAGGAATTGGGCAGAGAGCCAGTCTGGAAGGATTGGGATGCCTCATTCGATTTCTTCGGAAATATCGCAAACGGATAAAGAAGATGTAATTAAACAGAATAAAAAAAGAGTGTATCATAAATTCATGACACACTCTTTTTTGTTAATATTCTCAGACTGACGCCCCTATATCGCCCCCAGCCCATCAGCAACTTATCAGCCAATTCCCCCAAAATCATCAGTAAACAGCAAACTATAAACTATTAATTGTAAATTACTAAAGTTTCGCAAGTGAATAAATATCAACTTGCTTGTTTATAAATATACATATTACGTAGCGTATGGGAAACAGGATTACTTTCGATGAAATCTGCCAGCAACTCTGTAGCATCTATAGAGTAACGCTCTGCTGCTTCCAGAACAAAGTCCAAAATGATAGCCCATAATTACCTGCGCACCATTAGATACAGCCGTAGTACTATCTACACCACAATATCTACCTATCACGAAAAGATCGGCCAAACCATAGAGATTCTGTAGGAAATAAGCCAGAATATAAGGTAACAGAAAGGTCGTGATATTCCCCAAAATGCTACCTTGTGTCAAGTCTGTTCTATTCATCGGTTGCAAAGATACGATAAAAAGAGAGTTACTCCATGCCGGGCATAGATACAAAAAAACTCCGAAGAACCAAGATTGATTCTTCGGAGTTTTTTGTACACCCTTAGGGATTCGAACCCTAGACCCACTGATTAAGAGTCAGTTGCTCTACCAACTGAGCTAAGGGTGCCTCTGCTAAAAGCTTTGTTTTCAAAAGCGAGTGCAAAGGTAATACATTTTTCTGAAACCACCAAACTTTTATGGATATTTTTTAATAAAATTCTGCTAAAATCTACTGAACAGCTTAAAATGAGCTATTTATGAATAGTTCACCTCAATAGAGGTAATGACTTGGCAATAGTACCAACTTCTTCATTATACATAAGTTTGCCTTGCTTGTCAAACAACTCTGTTACGATTGCAAAGATAAATTTAAAATCTGAGAAATAACATCTTTTGCGTTGTTTTTATAGATTATTAAATTATGGTCGGAAAATGTCTCAGAAATGCAACTGTACAATATCTAAAGAAACACATATAAGTTTCATATACAGCATTAAAAACATGAGAAATGTTAAATGCAATTCCCTTTCTAACAATACAAAGCAAAATTTTCTCGTTTGTAGATTGTTTTTCGTACTTTTGAAATTAGAATTATAAAAATGGGTATTTTTAGAATTTATGACTAAGGAGTAACAATATACCCATTTTGTAAATAAAGGGAATGTTGAACACCTAAAAATATCAATTTATGAAAACCAAAGGACGCAACATATGCGATACCCTCAAGGCTATTCGCAAACAAATAGCGGATGCCAATGGGATAGACTATTCACCCGAAGAATGCCACTTCAAGGGCGAATGCAAGGGAACTTGCCCAAGATGTGAGCAAGACGTGAGAGACCTGGAACATGAGTTGAGAATCAGACAAATGGCCGGGAAAGCCATCAAGGTCGCAGGAGTGGCATTGGGAATCACCGCCCTCACCGCATCCACCACATCATGCGCCACCCAGAAGGGATATTATAGTTCTATATCAGAGAAAACCCTCCCTATTCTATTTCAAGAATATACGCCAAACGATTCCGTCCTCCTCAAAGAAAAAGAAGCACTAAACAAGAAAGGAGTACTTTTTGTACAAGGGCATCTCATTGACGAGCAAGGAGATCCACAAGTAGGAGCCACGATTACGGCAAAAATTTCTGGCAGCAAGACTATTGCTGACAAAGATGGAAACTTTACTATCGAGGTGGAGAAAGAAGATATAATCACCGTGAAATATCTTGGCATGCAAGACAGAATCATCAAAATCACAAAAATGAGCCAAGAGAAACTCAATATTATCACTTTGACAGAAAGCAGAGATGTCTTGGGGGAAGTCGCAGTTATCAGAGGAACAGCTCCTATCATCAAGAAAGATACTCATTCAGAAGAAGCAAAGCAAGAAAAGTACACGAATGATGGTAAGACCGCCATCATCCAACAAACCGTCGCATCAGACTCCACCAAGAGCAGCAAGCTATTTGGCGCAGCAATCGAGGAAATGGCATCATTCCCTGGCGGTTCAGCTGCATTGATGCAATACATCGCCCAAAATCTCCGCTATCCAAACATACAAGGAGATTGCAATATACAAGGAAGAGTCATTGTTGGTTTCACTGTCAATGAAGACGGAACCCTGAGTGACATCAAGGTGATGAAAAGCATTTCCCCTACCTTCGACGAGGAAGCCATTCGGGTAGTGAAAAGTATGCCGAAATGGAATCCTGCCAAGCAAAATGGCAAGGCCGTAAAAACGAAATATACAGTCCCCGTTACCTTTAGATTAGAATAAAATGAAGACCGCCCCACTCATTTGCATCGACCGCCACCGCCTTACGATAGACGGCGAGGGTGTCACCACCCTCGTGGCATTCCACGGATGCCCTCTCCATTGCAAGTATTGCCTCAATCCCCAATGCCTCGAAGCCGACGGCGTATGGCAGGAGATGGACACGGAACTGCTGATGATGAACGTGGAGATGGACAATCTTTATTTCTTGGCGACAGGAGGCGGCATCTGCTTTGGTGGAGGCGAACCACTCTTGCGAAGCGCATTCATCAAGGAATTTTGCGAGCAATGTCCTGAGGGATGGCAGTTTACGATGGAGACGAGCCTCAACGTGCCTCGCCATCACTTGGAGGAAGTCATCTCCTTCATCGACTCCTTCATCATCGACATCAAGGACATGACACCTGCCATCTACCAAGCCTATACCGGCAAGGGCAATCAGCAAGTTATTGAGAACCTTGTCTGGCTCTACTCCCATGCCAAACATAAAGATAAAATCACCCTCCGTCTCCCCATTATACCCAAGTTCAACACTGAAGAGGACAGAAAACACAGTCGTCAAGTCTTAGAAGAATTAGGGTATGAGAATTTTGATGAATTTGAATATGTGATTAGAGGATAAACTGGTTAAATCTATGCCCTACCGAGACTATGGTCTCATTTCAGTGTTGTTTCTACGGACTATCTTGCCGTTCAAGGTGGACTCACGGATATACTCAGCCAACTTGCGATTGGTTTTTCTCGCCATCAATTTCAATACCTCGTAGCTTGGCAGAGAGAATTTCTTCGTGTCAAACTTTGACAGCTTGCGAATCCTTTTAGTGGGCAGTTTTCCACCCTTTCTCCTGGCTTGTTCATGCATGCTTGTAATTCGACATACTGTTTATAGTTGGTACACTCACTTTCTGCGACCGTTGGGAACAAAAATTCTCCGCCCTTATGGTGGAGCGAGGAGTTTTGGGGTTCCCAAAACATAACCTCGCTCCCTCCTCTAAGAACAAAAGACGAGACATTTGCCTTTCAGCTCTCCATGCCCAAGGTTGCAGACCTTAATTCTCGCAATTTGCACCAAAAATCAAAGCTGCCACATTGAAGAATAAGGTCACAGATACAAACTACCTTGTTATTGAAGTGTGCAAAGGACAAGGTGATAATATTCAGTGCGCAACTTGCCAAGTGTAGTAATTGTGTTTTGTCGTTTTACTTTGTGAACTATGCCGAGTGTGTTATATGCGCTGTGTGTCCTCGGTATAGTCTGCATAAATCTAATGCCATGCTAAAACACTGCGGAGGTTTGCCCAAGTGGCTGGAGGCGCAAAGCCTCCAAGGAACGTTGCTGCAACCATTTCGGAGAATAGAGCGGTTGCCAATAAATCCACAAGTACATTCTACGGCAGACCAAGTGATGGGTATTTTTCAGTTGAGTAGTTGAGAATATGTTGTATGGTAATGAAAATCAAAGACTTAACTTATCAACAAGTTCTCAACAAAAGTTTCTACACAACACTTCACTGGGCAAAAGAGAAACATAGGCATGAACATTGAGGATTTCTCTTTTCATCATTCTCTTTCTTTTGTTGAGATATTTGTTGAGAGTATGTAGAGCCGTAAATACTTGATATTCAACACTACTTTCTGTATATTCAACAAATCAACAAAAATAAGGGGATTAGTCCGCCCTTTTAATGGCTTAGGACTATCCCCATCAAATAAGCTGCTTCATACCAATGCTTATGTACTTCTTCGTGACAGAACGACAGCATTAAGCCAACGACAAGAGGACATTCAGTTAATAGCGTTTGTCCCTCCATTGAGTTGTAGGATAATGACACTACCTTTCTCTTTTGCCCCGTACAACCTCTTTATGATTGTGTCACGAAATCGAACAGCACCGTATGAATTTATACGGAAACAAAGGGCAACAATCATCGGGAAGCCATACTGCGTTTGCCAAATGCCCTTGGAAGTTTCCTTTTTCTGTTGGACATCCGACACCAAAAACAAGCCTTCCTTGTACATTGACCTTATCACAGCATGGAGTTTCGGGGCGGTGACATGAAGCATATCAACCAATTCACCCTCAATCATCCACAAGTCTTGCAAGTTGGACGGAATGGAAAACTCTCCATTTCCGTCCATAGTGATTACAGTTCTTTTCATGCCATTCCTCCCATTGTTGGCAAATGCCCCTTGATTCGATTTTCAAAGACTGATATGTCATGCTCCAACTTGGTGCTTGTCACCTTGGCATATATCTGCGTCGTGGTGATGTTCGTGTGACCGAGTATCTTGCTTACTGTCTCAATCGGCATACCGTATTCCAGGGACAATACTGCAAACGAGTGCCTACTAACGTGGTACGAGATTCGTTTCTTGATGCCACACATTGCAGCCACTTTCTTGATGCGCTTGTTGATAGTGTCAAGTCTGCCGATATTGAACAAGTGGCTGTCCTTTCTCAATGGCTTGTATCTCTCAACAATCTGCATCGGAATATCCATCAGCTTGACTTGAAACGGCACGCCTGTCTTTTGACGCTTGGAAACTATCCAAGGAGCACCGTTTATCATACAGATGTTGTCCTCCGTCAGGTTCTTTGTGTCAATGAAAGAGATACCTGTCCAACAGCCAAAAACGAAAAGGTCTCTTGAAAATGCCATGTTTGGGTCTTCCAACTTTATCTCGGTCATGGCGGTAAGCTCGTCCAAGGTCAAGAACTCACGCTCCTTGTGGTCTGGGTCAACGTGGTACATGGCAAAAGGGTTTCTCGGTATCTTGCCGTTGTAGTGTGCTGCCGTGACGATATGCTTCAACGGAATGGAGTATATCCAAATGGTGGACTGCGTAAGCCCTACAACGTTCTTCAAGTACAGGCAAAAGTCACGGATGAACTCCTCGGTAAGCTCATTCATTGCCATGTCGCTGCGCTTGTACTGAAACTTGATGAACTCGGCAACGTACTTTCTTACCACAAGATACTTGCGATAAGTCCTAACAGCTCGGTCTTTGCCCACACGTTTGGCAAAGGTTGCGTTCTCCTTGTCAAAGGCTCTGAGCAATGTCTCGTACTCCATGCCTATGCCTTGATAAGCGTTTCTCACCATTTCAGCGGTAACGAACGCCTCACGGTCGGAAAGTCGTTGGTAATGCTTGGTGATTTGAGCCTTGATGTTGTCAAGCGCAAAGTTCACCTCCTTGGCTTCCTTGCTTCTTCCCTTTGCTCTGTTGCCCTTGGCATCCCATATCGCCTTGCTTACGCTCTGCTTGCAGCTGAACTGTGCGATAGTTCCGTTGATTGTCACTCGTCCCATGATAGGGACAATTCCGTTTCTCTCCTTGCTTCCATTTACATAGAAGACTGTCTTAAATGTACTTCTCATAATTCCTTGCTTTTGTTCGGTGCAAAATTAAATCATGAGAGTTGCATGGCAAATTCTAAACCTGTGCAGAATGGAGAAGTAAGAACCGAAGCCGTTAAATATGCTTATTAGGGCATTTCTTTGAGGTAATGACTTGAAAGCGTTTCCACTTCTCAAATCCGCCATTTTCGCATTTCCTCACGAATGCCACTTAAAGCCAACGACTACCACAACCACTTGAAACTCAAAACAAAAGCTCAAATCTGCTATTTTTTGCTTTTTTTATCAGTCTTTTTTGATAAAAACTTTCATTTTATCCATCATGGTTGGTTGATGAAAGCATTATTCCTTCAGCCAACCACCTATCAGACTGATGATTTCCTGTCTTGTAGGCTCTGGGAACGACAAGATGCGAGTTTTGTGCGAACCGCCATGACACATATAAACATGCAGGTTCTTCTTGTTCTTGGTGAAAGGCAAGCCATAAATGCCCGAAGCTCCCCAAGGATCGATATCGCCATAAATATAAACCATCTTCGGATCATTCTTGGTCAGGAACTCTACCGTATGATTATAGAGTGCTGGCGAAAACTCCACGTTTTCTGCCCCCTTTGGTACCATCAGTTTCTTCAGATAGCCTTTAGCTGTCTTGATACTGAGATATTTCTTGAATGGTTTGGTATAATAGCCGTAATAACCCAACTCCCGGGCTGCCTGCACATCAAATGAGGCAGTGGCATTATAGTTGGTGAAATAGTCAGGTTCACACATGTTGATCCAGTAATCAAACACCGTCTTGTCATCTGCCTCTCTTGCAGGAATCTTGTTGATGTCTTCTCCCCACTGCCAGAAAGCAAAGGCGTATTCGAATACAGAGTAATCAAAAATCTCTGCCAGCGGAGCATTGAATACATATTTCTTATCGTTGCAATATTTCTCGAACATTGGCAGCAACGCAGCCTTTCGCTTGAAGAGGAGCAACTGGAAATCGAGCACCTTCTGTCGGTTTTCCTTGGTTGATACCTGATATTGCAGGAACTTCTCATGTCGTCCATCCTCCACACCCTTGTTGAGCGGAGCTACGTATGGCACAGAAATATCTACATCATCAGGGAAGTAAGAACGGTAGAACATCGTAGTCTGTCCGCCCTTGCTGATGCCGGTAGCAATCCATTTTCCCTTGTACATCGCATGCAGGGTCTGGTTTACATGATGCAGGTCATAGAGCGAATTCTCAACGGTAAGATAATCCCAGTTGCAAGGACTAGGCATCGACTTGTCGAAATAACGGTACTCTACGGTAATGATATTCGTATCGAAGAGTTTGGAAAGTTCCTCGATATATCCTTCACGCAGCGCATAGTTGGCATTATATCCTTCTGTCACGAGCACGGTAGGACGGTCGAATCCTCTATGGCAGAGCACCACCCTCTGTTCGAAATAGCCCTTGGATGCATCCTTGGCATCGAGCTGCTGCTTGATAAAGAACACATACTTTTCCGGGAAATGCGTACTTTTCAGCGTTTCCACGTTACTTACTCCAGGCAAAGCAGCCAGTTGCTTACCAGCCACGCCCAGTTCTGCCGCCAGCATCTGCAAAGGCAGGATGAAGAGCAGCAGCATCAATTTCAAAAATCTCAGTTTCATCTGATTCTCTCTTTTTATATATTATATTCTAAAATTCAAGATTGCAAAATACATTCTATATGTTTTCTAAACAGCTGCAAAGGTAATGATTTATTTTTGTTCGGCAAAGAGAAACCCCACCTTATTTATTATATGGGCAGCAATTAAGGAAATCAGAACAAGAATCCTGCATTGATATAGAATCCTACATTCTTACCCAAGCTGGAATAATTAGCCTGAATGCTTACCGGACCCAACACGAAATCATAGGATGCTCTCAAGGCTCCTCCCCACAAATCATCACCGATGAGAATATGGGAAAACTTGCGGGCTTCCTTGCCATACTCTCCCAGAGCGGTAAGATAGAACTTTCCTTTCACCCGATAGCGGAAACCGAGCTGACCTGTCACCACATTGCGCTCCAGCAGATGAACATGCTGCGTACTCTCCCATGCCACCTGCCAAGGCAGATAGTAACCGTCAGCTACTCCACCTGCATAATTCTGATAAATGGCTGGTACGGAACTGCCAAACAAGAAACGGCTCTTGAGTTTAGGAAGCAGATAGAATCTGGAATTGAGACGTACGGCACATTCTCCTTGAAAAGCAGCCTCGCCAAAAGGATTACCTTCTGCATAATGTATTCCGTCATCCGTATGCAGAATGCCCTGAACCTGAATGCGGCTGCCACGGGTCGGGAAATAGCGGCGGTCGTAAGTATCCATCACAACAGATGCAAAGTAGTTCAGAAAATGGTCTGACGAACGTGTCTGGATGCTTCCGTCCCGTTCGAACATATCAGAATGATAATGGTAATAATCAAACTGCACTCCCGATTTCAATCTGAAATTACCGATATCGCGGGTATAGAATCCAGCGAAAGAATGCGAAAGAAACTCCAGGGCATCCAACTTATGCTTGTCCGCATAAAGGTCGAAATCATAATGAGCCATACGATAGGAAATGCCTATTTTCGCTCCGAAAAGGTTGCCATAGGCATATTTCATTTCCAGATAGGGATTACGGGAAATGCGACCTGTAAAGGCATAATGATGACGGGTAGAAAACTGCTGGTTATTGGATATCTGAGCTATGACGCTCGCCAAATCCTGCGTATCAAAACGTGCACCTACACTGATTCTTCTTGATTCGTTGGGTTCCAGCATGAATACCAGGTCATAAGGTTCCTCGTTAGACTGTCTGTATTCTACACGCGAAAAGATATTCAGTCCCCTGAGCATGGCAAGTGTGCCATCTATCTCCTCAGGACTGACTTCCGAATTCTCCCGTAAAGCTATTTTCTTTCTAATCCACTTTTCCTCCTCTCCGCTGATGCCTTCTATCCGGATGCTTCCTATATGATAAGCTTCCGTCTGAGAAGGTTTCGGCTGTTTGAGGCGTTTATCCTGTAATGTATCATCAGAGGCTACAGAATCACAAGCATCTGCATAGATATACTTTCTCAGAGCCATCAGTTCATCCCATTTCTGGCGGGCAGCCTGTTCTCCCCGCTGTATCATGGTATCAATGGCTTCAGATTGGAAACTGGCTGCCGAATAACCTTTCAGAGAAGGATTGATATAAAGATCGGCTTCAGCCATATTCTTCCGGTATTTGTTCTGCCCCATCATACTTATGAGCTGTTCTACAACAGAAGAAGCCGATTTCAGCTCTTCCTTCTTCTTCCAACCGGTACTCAAATCTACACAGATAATCACATCCGCTCCCATTTCCTTTGCCACATCAACCGGCAGATTGTTCAAGGCGCCTCCATCCACCAGCATCTTCCCTTTCCATTCTACCGGAGCAAACACGCCCGGTATCGACATGCTGGCACGCATCGCCATAGGCAGCGAGCCCGAAGAAAACACCACCTCCTTGCCTTCTACCAGATCTACCGCCACGCAACGGTAAGGAATAGGTAGGTTGGAGAAATCATCCACCTGATGATACCCCACGGTAAGTTTAGAGAAAAGGTTAAAGATATTCTGCCCCTTCACATAACCGGTTGGCAACGAGACCTTCCTCTCTTTGGAAAGAGGAATATGAACGATATATTTCTCCCTTTCTTCTTTAGAAAGAAAAGTCTCCGATTCACGTTTCACCTGGTCGCTCAAAAGGAAAAGCCAGTTCTGGTTACGGTAGAGGCTATCAATATCCGCAGCATCGTAGCCGATGGCATAGAGTCCGCCCACGATGGCACCGATACTGGTTCCGGCAATATAATCTACAGGAATATCAGCCTCTTCCAGCACCTTGAGCACACCTACTTCAGCCGCGCCCTTGGCACCACCTCCACCCAACACCAGCCCCACCTTCTTGCGTGGCTGCTGGGCTTGCAGAGGAGTATATGCAAAGAAGCAGCAGAATAAAACCAAAAAACATAATATCTTATCTCGATGTACCATCATATTGCTCCTTTTTTAAATGAATAACTGACACGGCAAATACTCTTCACTCTTCACCAACCCCTCTGAAATACCGATAAACAGGGCGGTTGGCGGAGGTGAAGAGTTCTCAGAAGCTCTTCACCCACTCTTCACCACTCTTCACCTAAATACTTTTTCAAGAATCCGACAGAAAAGAGAAGAATGATATTTCTTTTCCTCCATATTTCTTTCGCTTTTAAAGTTATATAAAATCACTTGTATTTTGAGACAGAGAACCTTTTTGGATTCTGTCTCATATCCCAAATATCAACAATATGCACCACATCCAAGGATTCATCATAATAATAAACCAACTTGAAATTACGCATAAAATTAGCACCCCGAAGCAAATAGCTAAACTTTGGAGCACCAAGAAAAGGGGGCTTACCTTCAGGATATTTTCTCAGGAAGTTCTGGATTTTCATCAGTTCCTCTTTCCATCTTCGAGCTGTTTTCTTACCAAAATTCTCATAAGCATCGATAATATACTGGCGTTCCTTTTCTTCATACAGTTTGTGAACAACTATTTCAGCCATGGGAATTCCTCATATAAACGTTCGTTAAAGGCATCAACAGATTCCCATTTAGAAGAATCATCCTTAATGGTTTCACAATAATCGATACTATCCAAAAGACCCTCATAACTAAAATGATTTTTAAGAACAGGTATTTCATCTTCCTGCTCTATCCCAGAATCAATCACATGATGAGACACAGACTCTGATGCAACAGATGCATAAGCAGGCGATGGCTCACAAACCTTATCCCCTGCTACCTTAGATTCATCGATATGATATTTCTTTTCCTCCATATTTCTTTCGCTATTAAAGTTCCACGATTCTTATGTAAAGATGGTGCAAAAATACGAAGAAAGATTGGAAACCGCAAGAAAATCTACAAGAAAATGGCAGAGAACACTGAAAATTAATAGATTATACGGATTAAGTTGGATAAAAAAAAGGCCCTGTATAAATTTTTCTTCTTAAAATCTTTGAAGTATTAGCAATTATCTGTATCTTTGCACATGAAATATTTAAAATTAACAATTATGGCAACACAAGTGAAGCGCATGAACGAGCGGATGCAGCAAGAATTAGATAAACTTTGGGAATCTGGCGAACTGAGTAATGAGAAGTTGCAGGAAATGCAGTCTGAACACTTGCGCACGGCTTATAAATAATGCTTAAGACTAGACTTTTTATTTATGCGGAATGCCCAACAAGTAGAGCATTCCGCAAAAAAAACTACTTGTTAAAATACTTCTTGCCACCCTGCAGGATAACAATTCCCTTAGCATTCTTGCCAACTGTCATACCAGCCATATTGAAAGTCTTAGCTGACTTTACTACATTTGTGCGAGCTAACTCAGTAATACCGGTGCCTGTATTGTCAAGCAAGTAGATGACATATTGAGCTTCTCCATTACCTAAATATTCACTATTTCCTATATAAATCTTTCCATTCATACGATAGATAGACAGATCCTTTCCATTATTACCATTCGGTATAGTGAACAATTCCTTTCCATCCTCATTCTTTACGGCTATATAAGACTCATAGTACTTGTCAGGCACATCCTGACATAAAACGAGCTTTCCATTTTCAATACCATTTATCATTAGACTATTAGCGCTAGCTTCTGGCTGTGATACTTGCCTATAACATTCTACAAGAAACTCATATTTATCATCATTGTTAAACACATTTTGAGTAAGGTATACATATGAATCCTCATTGTAGTTCGCATCAAAATCATACACCTCTGTCTGCATGATTCTTTCTTGCTGTGTTATCTCACTACCTTCACGGCTATCATCTACCTTCCAAGCTAATTTAGACATATCAACTTCAACTAACCTAGTAAGACCATCTACATTATATAATTTATTGTCGGAAGGATTATAATAAGAGTAACGCTCACTTACGTAAATACTATCATTACCACCAAAAGTTTCTGGCCGATCATATTTATTATAAAAAGCAAAATTGCCTTTATAATCAGTGAAGTAAACCTGTTCACCATCGCCTATCAATTTGGTAACAGCAGCCTTAAATTCATCCATCGTTGTAATTGGAGTTTCAAATCCATTATCACCATATACTCCATCAACTTTGTTCCAATAAGCTTCCTCTTTACCTTCCTTAACAACCTTCTTTGTTTTGAAATCAGCTAATGCTTTCATTGGTACCAAATTGCTTTTGAATACCCTAGGGTCATACTTAAAAGTTTTCTCCACGTTAAAAGAAGCATCATAAACAGTGAACTCTGATATTTGGTTACTACCACCATGATATTCAACTCCGATAGTTGAATAAGGGGTAATAACACCTGTAGTAGTAAGCCCTTTAGGGATGAAATCAAATCCATCACCTTTCACCTTAGTCACTTCAGAAACCTGTGCACTAGCAGCCAAAGCCATGACTGCAAATGCGGAAACAAGTAATGTTCTCTTCATAATTAATTACAACAACAAGTTTGGATGTCCTGCAAACTTAATTTAAAAAAGTTTATAAGTTCTTTTTCCTGCAATAACAAAGCGTAGACATCTTCACTTGACATTTGCCTAGCGACACATTTGCTATGCAGTTGCTACATATTATTCTACCCTTGTGAGCATCACCCTTCATAATGATTTTGCAAAAATAGTCTTTTTGATAGTATTCAGAAAATAAAAGCTACAACCAAACACCCTTATCCATAGCAACAAAGCCAACCCTGATGCACATCAAGACCAGCCTCATCCCCATTAGAACGCAGAAACGTGGACGATCCACTTATCCAACGTTCCAAGGTGTTTGGCCTAACCTATATGCAACAGATAAGTTTTACGTCCACGCTATAGCGGACGCTTACTTATTTATTCTGTTGCACATGTTCTTCCGCGGCCAAACTTCAGGAACATTATTATCGAATAAACAGCAAACGCTATTATTTTAACCCACAAAAAACAGACGTCATCACCCTAGGGCGAATCAATCCGAATGCAAAGTAAATGCAAACGAGCGCAATGAAAGCTTGCTTTCAAATTGCCGAGTGCAGCTTTGCTTCTGCAAAGATACTGCAAAAATCAGAGATAACAAAAAGATTCGCCATTTTTTTTATATTATCCCCAATTTTTTCTTGCGAAATCAAAATATTCTTCTCAAAAAACAAATAGCAAAGCGTTTTTATCTATCACTTCTCGAGAGATTGCTAACACTTTGAACATCAATAGAAGTGCCATCCTTAAGCATCTCAAGAAGATGCAGGAAGATCATATCATCCGCAGAGAAGGCTCGCAGAAATCAGGCAAATGGGTTGTCATATCATAATCCTGACCGATAAATATTATGTGGAAGCAAACACGGAAATACTCTTCACTCTTCACCTTACCCCTGGAAACACCGATAAACAGGGCGGTTGACGGGGGTGAAGAGTTCTCGGCAGCTCTTCACCCACTCTTCACCACTCTTCACCTGAATACCTTTTCACGAATCCGACTGAAAAAACATTGGGCTACCTCCATCATAAATAAAACGCCCCGCCATTTTACGAATTGACAAGAATACTGCAAAAATCAGAGATAACAAAAAGATTCGCCACCTTTTTTATATTATCCCCCATTTTTCTTGCAAAATCAAAATATTCATCGTATCTTTGCAAATAGAATTTATAGTAAGGCGAATAGCTCGCAAAAAGCTATCCTGAAAACATAGGAGATTAGATTATGACAGAAATGAACGATAGAAAATTGCCTGTAGGCATCCAGTCTTTTGCAGAAATAAGAAGAGAAGGATATCTGTATGTTGACAAGACTGATATAATCTGGAGACTTGCCAACAGGGGAAAAAAGTATAATTACCTGAGCCGCCCACGCCGCTTTGGCAAGTCGATTCTCGTGGATACACTCCAGGCTTACTTCGAGGGGAAAAAGGAACTCTTCGAAGGATTGAAGGTGATGAAGCTAGAGAAAGACTGGACCTGCTATCCCGTAATTCGACTCGACATGAGTTGCGGAGGAGCTACCCCCGAAGAACTCAACTCCTATCTCGACGATGCCTTCTATAAACTCGAACAGAAGTATGAAGTTGCGGTACGTCCGGAGGTTTCCCTTGCCGTACGTTTCCAGAACATCATCGAAACGATGTTTCAAAAGACCGGAAAACAGGCGGTTATTCTTATCGACGAGTATGATTCTCCATTGCAGCATTCTTGGAAGACTCCTCAGCATGATGCCTGCACAGCCATCTATAAATCCGTATTTGCCGTCTTGAAAAAAGAAGACGAGCACGAGCGTTTCGTCTTCATCACGGGCATCACCAAGTTTACACAAATCTCCCTCTTCTCCGTGCTCAACAACCTGAGCAACATCAGTTTTGATGCACCTTATGCCACTATCTGCGGCATTTCAAAACAGGAAGTTGCAGAAAACTTCATGCCTGAGATTGAGGCGATGGGAGAAGAAAACGGATGGACTCCTGAGGAGACACTGAAGCAGCTCACGGCTTTTTACGACGGATATCATTTCTGCCGCAAAAATATGGTGGATATTTTCAATCCGTTCAGCCTCATCAATGCCCTGGATGATAGGGAATTGAGAAATTACTGGACTTCATCAGGGGCCACTTCCCTATTGCCAAAGTTCGTGGATGACATGGAGATGAAGATGGAATATTTTGACCATTGCTTCATCGAGCGCGACACCCTGGAAACATCGGATGTGGTGAATGGCGGAGCCGAACTCTTCCTCTACCAGTCGGGGTATCTCACCATCAAGGGTTACGACGATGGCGTTTACATCCTGGGCTTCCCTAACTTTGAAGTTCGCAAGGCATTATACCGAGTAGTGGTTCCTGCCTTGACCATGAAGTCGAATTCGGAAGTGGTTTCTGCGCAGAGTTTCCTCAGAAAAATGATGCAGGACGGCAATACCGCTGAAGCCAAGAAGGCATTAAAGGCTCTTATCGCCGATGTTCCATACAGCAACAAGAAAATGGCGAGCATGAATATGGAGGAGCGTTACCGGCTGATAATGAGCACGATATTCAGAGCCTTGGGATTTAGGGTGGAAGTAGAAAGGATGCTAGCCACTGGCAGAATTGATATGATTGTAGAGGTTCCATCCATCATCTACGTCCTGGAACTGAAGCTATCTAACAATGGCGGCATTTCTGCAGCCGAGAGCCAGATAAAGGAAAAGAGCTACACAGAACCATTCAAGGCCGACAAGCGCAAGGTCATCGCCCTAGCAGTGGAACTTGATGAAACAGGCAAGGGATTGATAGATTGGAAAGAAGTGGATGAGTCTTTGTAATCAAGATAAAGCTCTTCACCCTACCCCAGATAAACAGGGAGGTTGACGGAGGTGAAGAGTGGTGAAGAGTGGGTGAAGAGTTGCTGATGACTCTTCACCTCCCGAAATGCCGATAAACACAGGGGATTTGGGAGGAAAGGTGAAGAGTGAAGAGATTTTTGCAGAATGCTAAACATAAATCATATTGATAGGATTGGGAAATCTGGTTTCCCCGTCTGAGATGACTGTCTTATAGGAACAGCCGACTGTTCCCTATTCCGCTAGTCTGCTGTTCGCCCCAAACAGCCTACTGGCCATACGCAAACAGCACACTTATCTTTCGGAGATAAATATCAGAACATCGGAGATTGATCTGACAAAAACAGCCATATCAAAACAAAAACGAAATGAAACTTCCCTGAAATTTGGAGGGTTAAAAAAAATATATTACCTTTGCACCCGCAAAAAAATAAGATTATGAACGGATTGTATACAATATTATTATTGGTGCTGAGCAACATCTTCATGACGCTGGCTTGGTACGGACACCTCAAGTTGCAACAAACGGGCGTGAGCAGCAACTGGCCTCTTATCGGTGTCATCGCCTTCAGTTGGGCCATCGCCTTCTTCGAATATTGCTGTCAGGTACCAGCCAACCGCATCGGTTTCGTGGATAATGGAGGACCATTTAATCTGGTCCAGCTCAAGGTGATTCAGGAATGCGTATCGCTTATCGTCTTCGCCATCATCGCCAATATCCTCTTTCAGGGACAGGGATTGCACTGGAATCATTTCGCAGCCTTCTGCTGCCTGATTGCAGCCGTTTATTTCGTATTCATGAAATAGCCGGATAAGGAGTTAACTCAATATAACTCCTTATCCGGCTACCTTTTTAGTTTTACACCTGCCCTACACCAGCTTATAGATTTCGCTCGGTGTCTTGCGCTTCAATACTTCCAGTTGGAAGTCCTTGCCGGCTATGATGCCTTTGCTGCGCAGGATCTGCTCCACGGTTTTGCGTGCCAGCTCAGGATGGTTGTTCTCCTCGCTGAGATGACAGAGCCAGACGTGATGAAGCTCCGGTGTAGCATAATTGGCAAGCGCCTCGCCACAATCGTCGTTGCTCAGATGACCGTTATCTCCCAGAATGCGATCCTTCAGATACTGGGGATAATGACCCTGCTGGAGCATCTCTACACTATGGTTCGCCTCGAGTACAAGATAGTTGGCACGGCCGATAAAGTCGTGCATCTCTTCGGTAATATGGCCCACATCGGTGATGAGACAGAAGTTCACACCTCCGCACTCCACGAAATAGCCAACATTGTCGGTACTGTCATGGGGTACGCCGAACGGAGTAATCTTAAACTCGCCCAGTGTGAAAGTTACGTTCTTCTCTATCACACGAGCATGGTTAGGCTCTATCTTCTTTCGAACACAATAGTTGCGCTCGATGCCTTGATGTACTTTACGGGTCGTATATACCGGTAGATGATAGTCAGTACTCAGACTCCCCACCGACTTTACATGGTCGGCGTGGTCATGGGTGATGAGGACGTGATGCACATCCTCGAAGCGAAGTCCATAGTTATGGAAATGCTTCTTTAATATTCTTATTCCTACTCCTACGTCTATCAGTATCGAATCCGTATCAGTGTAAAGATAATAGCAATTGCCACTACTTCCACTGCCAAAGGATATAAATTTCAGCATTTTAATTGTTATTTTCCATGCAAAGTTAGCAAAAAAGATTCTTATTACAAAGTTTTTTACTATCTTTGTACCGAAATATCGCAAAAAAATAGAATTTTTAAGATTTGAGAATCATGATGAAGAAGTCGATGATAGGTTTATGCATAGCTGTGGCATGCATGACCGCAAGTATATTCAGCCTTTCGGGATGTGAACCTCACGAAGGCAGCGAGGACCAGCTGAAGGCTGATGTTGATTCGTTTGCCAACTATTATTTCAACTGGCATTTCCCGAAAGCCGTGAAGTATTGCACCCAGGAATCGGAGCGCTGGCTGCGCTATGCTGCAAGTAATGTGAACGAGACCGACGTGGAACAGCTGCGCCAGAAACCGGAGGATGCCAGCATCGAGATTACGGATATTGATTTCGGTGATGATGAAAAAACTGCCACCATTACCCTTACGGTTCATAATTTTCTGCAGATGGACAGCATCGGGCAGGATCCGCAGCTCATAGAACAGGCCGATTTCCAACTGCCGATGTGTATGGAAAAGGGGCTCTGGAAGATTAAGTTGGATAAATTGCCTTGAAAAAAGTAAGGAGTTTCTGAGGGGCATCATAATCAAAAAAAAGATGCCCTACAGAAACTCCTGGCTATAAACTGTTAACTATTAACTATCAACTGTTAACTATTAACTATCAACTGCATTTAGAACGGCAAACCTACTGCGAAATGGAAGGCGAAATCGCGGTCTAGTTTCGGGTGGATAATCGCCCAATGCTCTTCCTTCGTTCCGTAGGCTGGATTGATTGCCTTCATACCCATATCCAGACGGAGGATGAAGTAATCGAAATTCAACCTGAGACCTAAGCCATAGGCTACAGCTATCTGTTTGTAGAATTCATCTATCTTAAACTGGCCGCCAGGCTGATCCTGATAATTGCGAAGTGTCCAGATATTACCGGCATCGATAAACGCTGCACCCTCAAACTTCCAGAAGAGCGAAGTGCGATATTCTGCATTCAAGTCGAGCTTCACATCACCCGTCTGGTTGATGAAATCTATTCTGCCGTCAGTTCCCTTAAACTTGCCCGGACCTAATTCTCTTACGCCCCAACCTCTTACCGAGTTGGCACCACCCGAGAAATAACGCTTTTCGAAAGGTAGCACCGTACTGTTGCCATAAGGATAAGCCACACCGATACCCGCATGCAGCGCCAGAGCATTGCGCTTATCAAACTGCATCAGATGGGTATAATCTACATCAAACTTGGCATACTGGGCATAAGCTATATTAAATAATGTACGCTGCCCCTGGCTGTTCACCTTGAAACCGAAAGCCTTGGAAACACCGCTCAGCAGATTGCCCGAACTCTCTACATTCACTCGCACAGCATCTACCCCATCGCTATAACTCAAACCGAAACCCATCTTCATGATAAACAGGTCTTCGTAATTGTAGCGGAGGATGGCATTTCTGTTTTCTGCATTATCGAGATAGTCTCTCTTGAATGTCTCGGATATCCATGGCATATACACATAGTTGAGATCGAGCAGGTCGAAACGCCAGACCAGGTGATGACGCGGTTCTGTCCAGCGATAACGCCAGGCAGTAGAGAATACGCGGCGATGAAACTCCGGACGGTTCTGAAGATTCCAACTTGCCGACAACTCGCTGTTTGCCGTCTGTCTTCTTCTGAAATTTCTTGAAAGGAAAGGCGCCAAGAAACGAGGGAAAACCAGTTTGCCTTCAACCGAATATTCAGTATAGTTCTGATCCTGATACCCCTCCAGACCGGTAATAGCCTCGTAGGCTCCACGAAGTTCGATGCTCAGCTGCTCACTACCTCTGAAGAGATTTCGGTTGGTATAAGTGAGCGAAGCAGCAGCTCCCAAGTCGCCCGCCGTATTGGTTCCCTCCGGCTGGAAGGCGATGGTAGAAGGCTTGTTGGTACTGATCTGGATATTGCAATCCATCTGCCGGCTGATGCTGTCCCTCCCCATTCCGTTCTCCGTAACCTGGTTGCTGTCAGGAACTTCTGAGAAACTGATGTTGGTATACTTCACCGCCTGCAGACGGGCGAAGTTGTTATAGGTGCGCTGCAAGGCTGCGGCGCTGTAGGGACGGCCTTCTCTGAGGGCAGTGGCATTGAGCAAAACCTGGTGGCGCAGATGGATTCGGTCGCTGTCATTACTCAGATAGTTGATGTTTCTGATTTCATATCGGGGATGATCAACCTCAGGAGCATTACTGTTTGCCTTATACTTCATCAGGTGGAGCGTCAGGGCGATATCCTTCTGTCCCGCAATCGTATCGGCAGAAAACTGGATAAAATCTTTATGAAAGCGAAAATAGCCATCATTGGTCAGAAGGCTGGAGATACGCCTGCGCTCATTATCCAACGTTTCTACCGTAAATCTCATACCCGGCTTAATCTGCTGATTATCGGGATTATCGAGATGCAGAAGTTGCTGGATATGTTCATCTTCCACCTCATATTTCACCTTACCTATCACAAAAGGTTCTCCGGGATGCAACAGATAGGTAGCATCCAGTTTCTTTCCTTTCTTGGTGGTATAGAGCGACACTCCGGCATGCATGAAGCCCTGGTTCTGCATGGCGGTAAGCAGATCCTGACAGGAGAGCCGCGCCTGCAAAGTATCGTAGATGACAGGCTTCTTGCTGAAAGGATTCTTGAAGAGCGAGAAGAGTTTCGGTTTCTCTTTCTGGCGCACATACTGCTTGAGCGCCCCGGCATTATACCCTGCCGAGTCGCTCTTCACTTCTACCTTATTTAATATATACTCCCCTTCCGGCACCATTTTGCTTGAAGAACAAGATGCTATGAGCAGCGGCAAGGCAAGTAATGAAATCGTTTCTTTTTTCAAAATATCTATCGTTTTTGATATGCAAAGATAATGCAAAACAAATTAAATACAAAATATTTAGCACTTTTTATTTTGAAATGTCTATATTTTATGTTACCTTTGCACACATATAGACAAAAAATAAATGATTAGCAAGAATAAAATAAAGTACATACGTTCGCTCGAACTGAAGAAGAACAGAAATAAAGAAGGAAAGTTCGTGGCAGAAGGTTTCAAGGTGGTAGACGATCTGCTCGCTCTGCAACCTGCCGACCTGATTGTGGCTACCGGCGAATGGCTCCGAGGCAAACACTTCGGGGCTGAAACCGAAGTGATAGAGGTTACTGATGAAGAACTGAAGAAGGTAAGTTTCCTGCAGCATCCGCAACAGGTGCTTGCCGTATTCAGACAGGCAACATCAGGAGATTACTCTATTAATACCAGCGAACTGAGTTTGGCGCTCGACGGCGTTCAGGACCCGGGCAATCTGGGCACCATCATCCGCATCGCCGACTGGTTTGGCATCACCCATATCTACTGCAGTCAGGATACTGCCGACGTATACAATCCGAAGGTGGTTCAGGCTACGATGGGCAGCATAGCAAGAGTGAAGGTAGAATATGGCGACCTGCTGGGACTGGTAGAATCACTTCCTGCCGATGTTCCCGTTTACGGAACCCTGCTCGATGGCGACAACATCTATCAGCAAAAGCTCGAAAACCGGGGACTCATCGTGATGGGAAACGAAGGAAAAGGCATCTCGCCAGACCTGGCAAAGAAGGTAAATCACAAGTTGCTCATCCCTAACTTTCCGGAAGGTAGAGCTACAGCCGACAGTCTGAATGTGGCTATCGCTACCGCCATTACCTGCTCAGAATTCAGAAGAAACTTTTAAAGGTAAAAAAGTAAAAGGGTAAAAAACTTTTAAAGGGTAAAAAAACAAAAGCGATAATTAGAAATTAAAACAAGATAGTTATGGAAGTAAATGAATTATTTAAGCACCGAAGTATAACTTCCTGCATGAGAGCATCATACGATACCATAACAAGTGACTTCAGATCACTCGTAAAACAGACATGGACTACCCATGTTCCATTTGCTGTATTGCTGGCTATCGTACTCTATTTCCTCCTCCCCAACAAACCACTTCACGATTGGGGAGCCGTAAATCCGATGGCTTCGTTCATCCTGCAAACCATCATTTACGGAGCCACTATCGTGATGGCTATCGTATCATTCTGGCATCTTCTGCCAAGAAAGCAACTGTGTCCTAAGGGCGAAAAGCGCAAGATAGGAAAATCCCTCCTCCGCGTTCTCCGCCACTTCGGAGGTTTCTTTCTGACCAGTTTTCTCGGCATGATTATCGTAGGCATCGCTACCTTTATCGCAGCCCTGCCTTCCATCATCCTCATCATCGCACAGTTCTATTCACAGCTCGGTGCACTTGATGGCGACCCGCTCGGTGTGCCGGGTTATTTCACCCTACTCCTCTTCCTGGTGTTCACCATCACCTTCCTGCTCATCATCTATGCCCTGAGCTGGCTTGGCATTTCACTTGCCTATCAATTCGGCTCTTACAAGGTACAAGACGAAGAGAAACAGAGAATGAAGGAAAGCCAGAAAATGGCAACTACAGAGATAGAAAAATATTAATCGTATTAACATAATATATAAGAGACATGAAACAGAAAAGATTACTCTTCATCGACCGCGATGGAACTCTGATTCAGGAACCAGAGGACGAACAGATTGACAGCTTCGAGAAGCTGGTATTCACCAAGGGCGTGTTCCGCAATCTCGCCTTCATTGCCCAGCACACCGACTACGAGCTGGTGATGGTGAGCAACCAGGACGGACTGGGCACCGACTCCTTTCCGGAAGATACCTTCTGGCCAGTCCACAACTTCATCATCCAGACCCTGGAGAGCGAAGGCATCCACTTCGCCAAGCAGCACATCGACCGCCACTTCCCTGAAGATAACTCGCCGATGCGCAAGCCAGGAACAGGCATGCTGACCGAATACATCGATAACCCTGCCTACGATATGGCAAACAGTTATGTAATCGGCGACCGTGAAACCGATGCCCAGCTTGCAGAAAACCTGGGTTGCAAGAGTCTGATTCTCGGAAAAGGCGGCATGGACTGGGATAAGATTGCCGAGATCCTCTTTGCCGGTGACCGTATCGCAGAGGTGAAGCGCACCACCAAGGAGACGGATATCTACATCAAGGTAAATCTCGATGGTTCAGGCAAATGCGACATTTCTACCGGTCTCGGTTTCTTCGACCACATGCTGGAACAGATAGGCAAGCACGGCATGATGGACCTCACCATCCATACCAAGGGCGACCTCTATGTGGATGAGCATCATACCATTGAGGATACGGGTATTGCACTGGGCGAATGCTTGCTGCAGGCTTTAGGTGATAAGCGCGGAATAGAAAGATACGGCTACTGTCTGCCGATGGATGATTGTCTCTGTCAGGTAGCATTGGATTTCGGTGGCCGTCCATGGCTGATTTGGGATGCCGAGTTCCACAGAGAGAAGGTGGGCGAAATGCCAACCGAGATGTTCAAGCATTTCTTCAAGAGTCTGAGTGATGCGGCAAAGATGAACCTCAACATCAAGGCTGAGGGCGAGAACGAGCATCATAAGATAGAAGGCATCTTCAAGGCGCTTGCCCGTTCGCTGAAAATGGCGGTAAAGAGAGACATCTACCACTTCGAGCTTCCTAGTTCTAAGGGAATGCTGTAAGAAGTTTATAGTTAAGAGTTTATAGTTTATAGATGACTGTTGCTATAAACTATAAACTCTTAACTATAAACTATTATTAGAACTTTGTCATGAACTCCACAACAATCTTATCTTTTTCTGAAACTTTAGCTATGCCACCTTTACGATAGAAATATTTCTCGTAGTTGATACGGATATCAGAGATGAATGGCTTGGCAAGGCTCAGGGTTACACCGCCCGTAACACGATGGCGCTTGTAATCGTTGATTTTCAAGGCACCGAGTTCGGTATCAGAACCGCCATATCGGGTACCATCACTATGGTCGCTCATGAAATCATATCTTGCCAAAGGAGAAACCTTCCTGATGATGCTCTTGGGATTAGCCACCGGAATATCATAGCAAACGAAACCATCGAATGCATGAACATCGTGGAAAGCATCCTTGCTGTAATGTTTGTAAAGATACTCTACCTCAGCTATGAAACCACTCTTGTGGAAGGTGATACCGCCATCATACATCGTTACCGTAACATCAGATGGCTTGATCTTCTGGGTACTCAACACCAGGTTCACATTCGGAAAGAGGAACTGAGCCTTGGCTGAATAGTTAACACCCTTGGTCCAGTAATCTTTCTGGTTGGTCAAGCCCGAACCGTTGAAGATACCGGCATTCACCACGATAGGAAAACCTACATTCCAGGTGTATCCGATTTCAGCACCCACGTCGCGCACGTTGCCCACCTGCTTGGCGATGAACGAGCGGTTGGCGAAGTACTGCTGATGAGGAGAACGGTGAGCATCAATAGTGAATGGCACACGCTCCTGACCGATGGTAAGCTGCAGTGTCTTCCAAGGCTTGATGCGGGTATAAGCATCAAGCATCTTGATCTTACCCTCATCACAGAGATCAATCTCAGCCTTATAGCTTACCTGAGGTGTTACATTGCCAGCCACGTTGATGCGGGCTGTACGCACCTCGAATCGTCCCTCCCCTTCTTCGGTCTGGTACTCATACTTGGAGCGGATGGTTCCACCAATGGTCATCGACTTGGTGAATTCCTCAATGCCCTTCTCAACAGAGCTTTTTTCTGTATTCTGAGCATTCATTCCCATCGACACCATCGTGAGTGCCATCAACAAATACGTTTTCTTCTTCATTTCTTACCTTAATTATATATACACGTAAATCTGATTTTCTTTATTCCGAATGAAATCTTTTCCGATGATGCGGAAAGACATCTTCTTCATTTCGACTGCAAAGGTAAGGAGAAGATATTTCTACCGTAAAACATAAGTGTTACAAAGCTGTTACATCACTGATTTTCTGCACCTGTAATATCATTGTAATGATGGCAAAAACAGAGGAATAAACCACTTCATCCGCAAATAAAATAAAAGATATGTCTATATCTCAAATTTTTATGCTATCTTTGCACGGAAATGTGCGAAGATGGCATTTTTTTGTTTACCTTTCGCCTCTTCTTGCGTCATACACATAAAAAGGAACAAATGGAAGAAACAGAATTTGAACATATCGCCCAGGAAATGCGCCCCAGGTTGACGGCACATTGTCAACGCTATCTCTCGGCAGGAACCCTTGCCGAAGAAGCCGATGACATCGTGCAGGAAACCCTGGTGAAGCTCTGGAAGATGCGCGAAAGGCTCTCTGAATACCAGAGCATCGAGTCCCTAGGTATGACGATAGCCAGGAATCTCTGCATCGACCATCTGAGACGCAACAAAGCACAGACGGCATCGCTGGAACAGATGAAGCATCCCGCAGAAATCTGTACGGCAGCAGAGCGTACCGACCAGACCATCATCGGCGAAGATACGCAAAGGCGACTCAACAGGGCGATGGACAGGCTTCCCAGTACGCAGAGAAGAATGCTGCTATTGAGAAGCGAGGGAAAGAGCCTCGATGAGATTGCCGAAATCTGTGGAGCCAACAAGACGAGCACCAAGACGATGATTTCTGCAGCAAGAAGATCATTGTTGAAAATGATGAAGTCATAAACTCTAAAAAGGAAAGAAATGAAGAAACTAGAAGATACAACCTATCGCCACGAGCTGATAGAACGCTACCTCGATGCTGATACCAGCGTGGAGGAAGAACAGGCATTGACTGATTTCTATCACCATTGCGAGGATAAGGATTTAACGGATGAGGATCTCGACATCAGAAACTTGATGCTGGGAATGGAGAACTATACTCCGAATATTCATCAGGTGGGAAAGGAAGATAAACAGTCAGATATGAAAGAGATGTCCCTTGCAACTTCTAAGAAGCACGAAACAAGATGGGTACGCCTCTCTGCGATACTTCTCGCTACGGCAATGCTGGCAGGACTCATCTTCCTGCTCTTCCCTATCAAGGATTATTTCTCATCCTCTTCCGAACAACCTGGTCTTGCCAATCTGGTTCCTACAGAGCAGATGGTTCGTTCGCAGCCATCTTCCGAGGATGAAGACGGGAACCTGAACGCATACGAAAAGATGGAGCGTGCCGACTCCCTTTTCCTGGCTGCAACCCAGAATATCGTGACTCCACAGGAAATGAAGTCAAGCAAGATATCCCTTACCAAAAGAAAGAATATCTCAGGAAGAAGTGAGAACCATACAGGGAAGACTGCAGGAAATACAGAAGAGACCTCTTCTGACAATAAGGAGAAAACTTCCGGCAATGCCGAAAAGACCTCTTCTGAAACAGAAAGAAGCATTCATGAAGATTTCAATCAGATTTATGAAGTAGCCTCTGCCGCCCTGCCTTCTGCCGAACAGCTTACCATCAACCGCCAAGGCGATAACATCGTTATCTCAACCCTGGACAACGACGGCAACATGCAGCATTACACCATCAATATCAAAGAAACACAAGATGGTAGTTATCAGCTACTTCCATTAGCACAGTTAAACGAATGATAAAACATTTCACGCTTATGAAAAAGTATATTTTCACCATTGCATTTGCCCTGCTGGGCATAACCAGCAGTATGGCATCCAAGGCAGATACCCTGCGTATCTACACCATCGACGGCGAGCGCATTCCAAACTTCACCGGCAAGGAACTCATCGGTAAAACCATCAAGAATTACCAGGTAAACACCAACGTCCTGCCGGCACCCAAAAGAGATGTGATAGAGAGTCATATCATCACCACTACCACACCTCCTGCCCCCAAGCCAGCCCCTCACTATCTGGTCAAGGGCAGAGAGCAGGAGCTGACTAAAGAGGAATTCAACAAGATTTCTCCCAGCAAAATCAAAGCCATCGAGATCTTGAAAGAGGGCACCAAAGCCATTCAGGAAAGAGGCCTGAAAGAGGATGGCAGAAGCTACATCATCGTTACTCTGGAGAAATAACAGACAAAACATATCCCTTTTTCTTCAGCGACTCAATCTTAACGGTCACATCATGCTGAAGAGCATGGCGGAGATACGTCATCTGCACATTCACAGCCAGGGAGTTGGCATAGCTTACGGTACCCCACACCGCCTCCTGTATCATCTCCTTACTTACTACATTGCCGATATTCTTCGCCAACAGACGGAGGATGTCGGCTTGTCGGCTGGTGATGAGCACACGAGAGGAACGGGTGCGAAGCTCATTGTTATTATAGCAGAAAGTGGTTTCACCGAAATGATACACCTCCTCTTCTATCGTCTCACTCTCATTCATAGAGAACCGCTCCTCTATTCTTGCCAGCAACTCTTCCGGATAGAAGGGTTTGGCAAGATAATCGTTTGCCTTCAGGGAGAAACCTTTCAGTCGATCGTTCTTCTCCGTACGGTCAGTGAGAAAGAAGATAAGCACCTTCGGGTCGATGGTTCTGATGCACTCGGCCACCTCATAGCCATCCATCTCCGGCATATTGATATCGAGCAATACCAGGTCGGGCTTCACCTCAGAGAACTGCTCCCATGCCTTCTTGCCATTGCCGGCATAAGTCACATCGTAGCCATGCTGCTGCAGGAAACTCTTCAGCAACATGGAATACTTCAAGTCATCGTCTGCAAATAATATCTTGATCATTTTTTCTGTTGTTTATAGCGTTAAACCGGATGCATCAGGAGTGCTGCGGGATGACTATTGAAATTCTGGTTCCCTTGCCCACTTCGCTCTGCATCATTTTTCTGCCCCCATGGGCCTTCACAATCATATCAACAAAACTCAAGCCCAAGCCGATGCCCGGCTGCATCATATCCGGGTAAGCATTGCTGCGATAGAACTTCGTCCAGACTCTCTGCTGCTCGTCGGGCGAAATTCCGATACCATTATCTGATACAGAAATCATGACTTCCTCCTTCTCGGTATCTCGGCAGGCAACATGGATATTGACTATGTCGCCAGAATACTTCACCGAGTTCTCCATCAGATTGCTGACCACATTCAGAAGCTGGTCTCTATCTCCCATCATCCGGTCGGAAGTGCGCTGGTAATCGAGCGAAGCATTCACCTCCTTCTGCTTATTCTTTCGATAAACTGCCACCAGATTCTGCAAGGCGGCATGGATATCGAAAGAAGTTATCTGGAGCGGGATATGTTCCTCTGCCCTGATTACTTCCCGGAGTTTGGCGAGATAGGCAGTCAGGTTATCGCTCTCCTCTCTTACCGTCTCCATGATAAGGGCATTCTCATCCTTCTCATCTGTCTTTTGAGCAGAGAATACGGATACACACATCTTCAGCGTCTGCACGGGGCGTTTCAGCTCGTGAATCATCGTATGCACGAAGTCGCTTCGCATCTTATCCACCTTCTTCTGCAGGAGCATCACCTTGATGAGATAAGCTATGCTCAGGAGAAGCATGATGGTAACCAGGAGACTTCCTATCATCTGCCACATCATTCCCTTCAGGATGGGCAGCATCGGCACCTGCATCCTCATCTGCATCGACTGATACCGGATAGGATTGAAAGGCACTTCCACCAGCATTTCGTGATGAAACAAGGTAGGAGGCTCTACGATTCTTGTCTGCCACAGACGATGCTTTCCCGTCTTCATCTCTGCCCCGATGAAATCATTGCCCAGTTTCCTACTGATGAAACGGTCAAAATGCGCCTTGTCAAAGTGGGTAAGCTGGTAAGTGGTGTAAGTATTCAGGCAATCAAAAGAATTGTTGGAATCCGTCTCACGCAAATCGAAAGTATCTCTCTTCTCCATCACGTTGCCGAATCCCGGCTTGCTATACACCACTCCACCAATGATTGTATCCGTATCCAGCGGAGAGCAAATCGTTGTACAGGGACGCTTGCTGTCTGAAAAATATGCAGTAACGACATAACCGATATGTGATTTTTCTCTTACCGCCGCTCCGATATTTGTCTGATAGGCAATAATCGCCCGTTCCGCCTTTTCGGCGTTTTTCTTCCCCATCTCTCCCATCGAATAGGTTACGCTATTATAGAGCCAATAGGTCTGCAAGCCTATCAGCAGGAAAGAGGAAAGGATGGCGAGCAGCCAGACTTGTTTGATTCTTCTATTCATATCATTTTTTCTTTTTCAATGCAAAGGTACGAAGATTTCATTATATATAATAAGGTGAAGCAAGATTATTTTGCCAGCGTAATGTTTCAGTAATGATTATTTGCATTTTTGAGCCCGAAAAGCTGTTCCTTTGCAAACGAAAACAAAAAACAAGGAAGAATATGAAGAAAGAAACAGTTTTATGGGCGATGCTAGCCACCACCACCTGTGCAACTGCACAAAATGGGAAATTCCCGACATCTGGAGTTTCCGTAGACTCGGTACAGACGGAAAAAGATTCGATCAAAGCTAACCAAGAAGCTGAGAGCAAAGCAGACAAGGAGGCCGAGATTCAAGCCGTAACCGTAACAGGTCATCGCCCGATGTACAAAATGAGAAACGAGACCCTGGTTACCCGTGTCCGCAATACACCTTTGGCAAAGGAGCCAACGCTGGAAGATGTATTGAGGCACATTCCCGGCATGAAACAAACCGCCGATGGAACTCAGGAAGTAAACGGACTGGGAGCACCCATCATCTATCTCAACGACAAGAAGGCGACTTCTGCCGAACTCTCTCATCTCGATGTGAAGCTGATAGATGAAATAGAACTCATTACCACTCCTGGTGCAAAATATGATGCAACGACGGGAGCCGTACTGAGAATCCTGACGAGAAGAACAGACGAGGGTATATTCGGCAAGATGCAGGTGTATGATAAATTGAGCGAGGTGAACACCAACCACGAGGAATTGACCCTGGGTTGGGTAACGAAGAAGATTTCGCTCACAGGATTTTACGGCTACACAGACAACCGATACAATGTGCATCAGCCACAGGAAGCGCTCGTAAGAGCCAAAGATGGCGAATATCTCTTCGGAACCGACCGCCATGGCAAGAACAAGGCAAATTATAACGCTACAGAACTCAACTTCGACTGGTTGCTCAGCAAGCAACACGAAGTGGGAATACAATGGGAAGGGCTTTGGCTGAATGGCGGTAGAAGCGAGAAACAGCAGCAGTACTATCGCTATCCTAACCCAACAGGAGAAGATACAAATAGCGAGATGAAGCTTTCTGATATAGATGGCAAGATGAAGTATTTCGATGCGGAGAGCCAGCAATGGGGACACCAGCGCAGTCACCACTTCAACCTCTTCCATCTGGCTAAATGGTCGAAGCATTTCTCATCACAGATTTATCTGGACTATGCAAGGAACAAGGATTCTGACAGCCAGCCTATCACGGAGAAAGAAGGTAGCGAGATACAGGAAACCCTCAACCGCTCTAATTCCAACTACGATATCTATAGTGGAAGAATCGAAGTCAAGCAACTCATCTCTGATAAACATTCCATCAACTATGGTGGCGAATGGAGCCTGATGGCAGGCAAGGGAAAAACCGAAAGTTCTGCCGATATGCTTGGAACTACGGAATACAAAAACCACGATACCAAGACGGCAGCTTACCTGCAATATCAGGGTGAAGCTGGCAGATGGAGCTGGTGGGCAGGCATCCGATACGAGCATCTCACATCCCGATACACCAATCTGTCGGAGGAATCTCCCGACAATATGGAGCGCCATTACAACCAGTGGTTTCCATCGTTCGGTATCACTCTCAACGAACCATCGTGGCATCACTCGCTCAGCTTCCGAACTACCACCGCCCGACCTTCTTTCAGTCAGCTCAGTGGAAACATCTACTATATCTCGCGCTTTCAGTATCAGATCAGCAATCCGAAGCTGCAGCCTGTCAACACCTATCGTCTGACCTACTCCGTGCAGTGGAAAGATTTCATGGGAATGCTGAGATACACCCGTACCGACCACTCCATCATGTATGTGCATAAAGTACCGGAAGACAAGCCCGTAAGATACGTGAGTACATTCATGAACTTCAACAAGATTCAGAAATACATGGCATATCTCAACTGGGGTCACGTCTTCGGCTGCTGGCGCCCAAATGTAAATGCAAGCATCACTTACCAGCGCTTCTCTGTAAATGATCATGGAGAGCTAATCAGCTATAACGGAGCAACTTGGAATGCATCATTTGACAATTACTTCACGCTACCAAACGACTATCAGCTGTCGCTCTCCTACAGTTTTGACAACGGAGGGCAAGTGGGCAAAACGAAGTTCCGCCCCACTCAGAACTGGAGTCTTGGTGCCAACAAATCGTGGATGGACGGCAGATTACAGGTTGCCTTCAGTGCCAACGACCTCTTCCATCAGCAGCTCTTCAAGGAGCGAACCCACGAGCATGCCGTTGACTTCTCCCAGACTGAGGATTACAAGCTATGGAGCTACAAGTTGACCGTAACCTGGAAATTCAACAAGCGCAAGGGAAGATACAACGGCATGAACAGTGCGGAAGATGAATTGAACCGACTATAGCCGGACAAGACTCTCTTATCTTAATGATTTTATAATTTCAAGTATCCGGGTTATCCCACTCCCAGCAGTTCTACTTCGAATATCAGGGTAGAACCGCCTGGGATGCCCGGCTGCGAGAACTTGCCGTAGCCCATCTCGGCTGGGATGTAAAGTTCCCACTGGTCGCCCACGTGCATCTGCTGCATGGCAACAATCCAGCCATCAATCAGGTCGCTCAATCGCATGGCGAAAGGCGTACCGCCACGGCTGGAATCAAACTTCTTGCCATTGATGGTCCAACCGGTATAATGAGCCGTCACGATGCTGCGTCGGCTAGGCTGTGCTCCCTTCGGGTCGCCCTGCTTCAACACCTTATAATAAATACCACGAGGCAGCGCCATAACGCCCTCCTCCTTTGCCTTTTCCTCCAGCCAACGCTTGTTGGCCTCAACATATTCTCTTTTTGCCATAAAACTATTTGATACTTGATATACTATGATTTTTGCGCAAAGTTACAAAAATCTATCGTATCTGCAAAAGAAAAAGGAGAACTTTTCTTCTTTTATCAAAGAAAAGCAGTACCTTTGCACCCTAATCATCAAAAAATACGATATGCCACAATCACTACATATTGCAATTATTGGTGGGGGTGCCGCAGGATTCTTTGCGGCGAAGTGCTCGACATCGATGCCATCACCGGCGGCTTCAATCTGCAGGCAGCCTGGACCACGGGGTATGTGGTGGGACAACATATCGGAGAATAGCCTATTTCTCTTTTGAAACAAAGTCTTTCACGATGCGGGTGTATTCCTCGTGATGGTCGCGATATGCCATGGCATGAACGGAGCCCTTGGCGATGAAGATAGCTTTTCTGCCCTTCGTCTTTGCCTCAAAAAGCGGATGAAGCATGGCGTAGGGCACGAAGGCATCCTTATCGCCATGGATAAAGAGCATCGGTTTGGTGCTCTTGCGAACCTGCTCTATCTGCTGCGCCTCGGCAAACGACCAGCCGTAGCGATACTGGCAAAGGGCGGAAGTGGTATTCATCAGCGGGAAGGCAGGCAAGCCAAACTGGTCTTTGAGCTGAGCGGAAAACTCATCCCATACGCTGGTATAGCCGCAGTCCTCCACAAAGCACTTCACGTAATCGGGAGTCTTCTCTCCCGATACCGCCATCGTGGTTGCCGCACCCATCGAAATACCGTGAATCACCTGACGGGTATTCTTCATTCTTCGGTCTTCACCCTTCAATCTAAAAATCTCATTGGCGATTTCCGACCATCTGATGACATCCCATCTATCCTTCCATCCCATCTGGATATGGTCGCCCTCGCTCTCTCCATGTCCATACAGATCTGGCAGGAGCACATTATACCCCATATCGTGATTATAGAGATAGGCGATGTGCAGCATTCCTTCGGAGCGCACCTGATAGCCATGCACCACCACGGCAGTCTTTTCCGTAGTCTTCGGTGCATAGAGATAGATGGCATGGGCCTTGTAGCCCGATGGCATCGTGACAAAGGTATCCTTCACGCAATGGTGCTGATACACGGAGTCCATCCAGCCAACCATCCAGGGGCACTCGTTCTTCATTCTGTTCTTCCAATGCTCAGCCGTCATTCTCTCCTTCTTCGGATAGTTGAGCGAATAATTGAGCATATAGTTGCTGGCACCATATAGTCCCAGCACCACGAGCACCACCAAGCCCAGAGCCGAAGCGATGCCTATCTTTCTCATCTTTTCCTGTTTCATCTTCATTCTTATTGCCATTACAAATATCTATTATTGAGTTTCTGCTGCAAAATTAAGGAAAAAGATGGAAATGGCAAAGAAACGAAGGAAAAAATCCTGTTAAATTGAAGCATAAAGCTGCATTTATAAGGGTATATGAACTACGACAAACAATCGATAAGCATATCCCAGAATGGATAGAGTTTCAACAGCTTACAATCTATCCATTTCCTTTTTCCCTGCCCCTTTACCTTTATATTTTGTTTTAACTGTATTAAACTTATATCTTACGATACATTCCACTGCCCTTACAGACGCAGCCTTTTCAAGATAGACATCATTCATTCCGCTGAAAATGGTAAAAGTATTTTTGCGGGCAGTATTAAAGATGTCATTTGCAGACAACTTGACATTCCATTTTTTAGATAAGTCCTTAGCCAAAGAAAGATTTATCTGTCCAACACTCCCCATCTTAATATTCTCACTATTTCCCTCACTACGCCAACTGTAATTTACTGTCGCCATATAGTTGTTATGGAATTTGAAAATATTATTGAACTTAACTACAACCAAAGGATTGTCCACGGGCTTTATATTCCCTCTGTAATCAATCTTGTAAAATTGCGAGACAACACCACATGCCAATACGGGATAATAGCATTTCCAAAGGAATCCGGGCATAAAAGAAGCCATTATCTGTAAGTTAGACAGACTGTTTCTAGAATTTTCCTTTTTGAGCAAAGCAATAGTCTTCGCATCATCATAATATGTATATGATGTTATTATTTGGTTTTGCACCTTTTTATAATTAGCAGTTAATGCCAGCCAGCGATACCTCAAATTCAAAGTTATGTTGTCGCTATAGGATGGTTGCAAATACGGATTTCCACTTTGATAGAGATATTTGTTAACATAGTGAACCGTGTTGCTCAACTGAGAGTACAATGGACGATAGCATTGCTTAGAATAGCTCAGCTGCACCATAGTTTTTCCAATGGGCAGAGACAATGAAGCAGTCGGAAAAAACTTATCATAAACATGTGACTGTTCGTGATTTTTTCTGCCACCTATAAAATATTCACTGTTCACATGCTCATACCTGCCACCGATACGGAATGTTACATTGCCTAGATGCTGCATAGTTTCAACGTAATATGCCATGTTAAGCTCCTGTATTTTATTGTTCTCGCCTGCCATAATGCTATTTTCACTTTCTGAATTTTCCTCACGGCTACTATTGGTGAAATCTACTCCAAAGCTAAAATTACCTTTAAGAAATGGGTGTGACACATATAATTCCGTTGCCATAAACCTAGCATGCCCAACATCTTTTATTCCGAAATCCTGATTGATGCCGGTTTGCTCTATAACGTTTTGATTTTCATGTGTTTTTTTCCACATTAAATCAAAAGTCATTTCCAAATTCCATTTTCCCCAAACCCCATGGCAATATCCATCTAACAAATGTTCCAAATCTCTTAATTTGATATCCTTGTATGCAGAAGTCTCACTTTCAATTACATCATCAGAATATAATGATGACATAATGCTCGAATTGGTCTTTATTGGAGCATAAGACACTTGGTAAAATGCGCCAAATGAGAGTTTTGGAGACGAGGAAAAATCAAATCCCCATTTACCATCAATCAACTTTGAGTGCTGTGTCGATTTCATAGTCGTATTCTGCTGATGATGTGACGAGAGCCATGAATTCTGAACATTTTTGCTAGAGTTCGTATTCTTGCCTTTCTCAAATCCCAACGTTCCAAAAACATCCAAATTGTCAATTCTATAGTTCAAGTCCAAATTGTCTTTGCCATACATATAATTACGACAACCAAAAGTCGCGATGTTATCAAAGGAGAAACCATCCCCAACCTTTTTAATGGTTGTTATCTTTATGATGGAACCTATGGTTGATGCATAACGTGAACTTGGATTCGTTATAACTGTTATCTTATCTATTTGGTTAGCCTTCAATTGCTCAACTTCTATATTATTGCGGACAATATGTCCATTGATATAGAAGACTGGTTTTCCCTTGCCAAAAACTTCAATGGAACCATTATTATTCAGTACACCAGGCAATATACCCATAACATCTTTTGCAAAACCAAGTTTTTCCAAGACGGTACCTTTGACTTCTGTCACAAAGCCTTCGCTGTTCAACTTTGCCAAAGGGCGGGTTGCTCTAACAACAACCTCCCTTAATTGCAAAGTATCCTTTCCAAAATTTTGGTTAGCGATGCCAGTCTGTGCCAAACAGATTTGAGCTAAAATCAAATGAAATATAATACCAACAAATCTTTTTACCTTAAAATCTAACATTTTCATCCGTTCCTATATCTTTTGTTTAATAAAACTCTATTCCACTCTTAACAAAGAGCTGTTTATATTCTTATTAACATCCTTCTCTACTTTTTTGGTTTTCCTGCCAAAGTCGAAGGAGTAAGCAACCTTGATGCTGGCATATTGCGAAGCCGTCTGGTCTTTGATGCTCTTACTGTAGCTGTAGATAGGCAAATCCAACCAATATTGCTTCTCCTGCTTTTTGAAAGGCGATACTGCCTGAAGTTCTACATAGAGGTTGTCCCTGCTGTAAGAACACGACATTCCATAGTCAATAGGAGTCTTGCTTATCACCAAAGCAGCTTCATCTAAAGACTTCTTGCCAAAATGCAGGTAAGGCTTCAAGGCAAAATCACCCATGAACATATTCAACCCAAGATTACCCGTCAAATTATTGTTATGCTTCGACCAGGTAGTCTTCACCTCCGCATGGTTATATCTGATATCTCCCGACAGATTGGCAAACTTACACAGTTTGTACTGCAAGGCGAGGATAGCAGAATAATATTGAGCATTTCCACCATTCGAGTAAGTCTTCACTATTTTCCCGTTTGCCTCATCCAGGTAATAATCATCAGTTACAGGATGATGATTGTAGCGGAATTGTCCGATGGCAGAAACACTCAACCTGTTGAAACGCCCCATATAATATAAATAGGTGTTGATGTCATGCGATTTCTTCAGTTCGGGCATTCCCTTTTCCATCATGTGGGAATTGACCTGAATCATAGCCCGGTTGATGACATCCATACCATGATTGGAGTTCATGAAGTTGAATGACCACAAGAGCATTCCCTTATTCAGCTGGTATTGCACATTCGTATTGATGCGAGGAGACAGCTGGCTAAAACTGTTGTCTCCATGCAGATGATATTGAAGCCAATCCAATCCGATGCGGGTTTTCAGGCTCAAGCGCCTGCTAGCCTGGAAATTATAGGAGAAGAAAGCCAACGACTCCCCTTTCCACAGATGCTGCCAAAGTTCGCAATTGCCGGAATAATCGGCATTCCAGACATCGTGGTAATGAAACAGTTCCACAGATAAGGAATGCTTGTGAGAGAAATAATTATAGATGGCAGACAGCTGGAACGACAGCGCATTCTCGTCTTCATCGGTCATTGCCTCGAAAGGCTGTTCCTGATAAAGACGATGATAGGAGTTGGCAGAATACTTGCCATGTACTCCCAAAGTAAGCGTCTGATTCTTGCTTAATGGTAAGTTGGCGTTCAGGTCAATCTTAGGAGACAGACTCTTCTTCCGGATATTTGAGAAGATGTCCGTCTCTGTGCTTTCCTTCGCAAAACCAGAAGATGCATTTCTTGGAGTAGAGAGGTTGACGAGCGTAAACTTGCCCACCCAATATCTCTTTCCCTTCTGGTTCTGATAGCGGAACTGCATATATTCCTGGTGGTTCCGGTAAGAATTCTTACTATAGCTCTCCCTATCAAATAGGGATTGTGGAAACTGATAGTTCTCATTGTTCCAGGTCTCAGTACCATCTACATGACTATAGTTTGCACCAGCAAACACAGTATAGGAATTGTTACCTTTTACATAATTGGTGGCAACGTTATAGTCGCCATGGTCATATCCTATCGTCTGCAGTCCGTCAGCCTGCACATATCCTCCATATCGGTATTGTTTGGTGATGAAGTTGACGACAAGCTTATCCTTGGCGTATTTTCCCGATGGAGCATCATGATATTCTATCTTCTCGATGTCACGAGGACGGAGCATCTGTATTTCCCGGATGTCGCATTCCTGCCCATTCAGATACAAGGTGGCTTGCAGTCCCATCACATCCACCTGATTCGATTTTGCATCGATGATGAGTCCTGGGATATTCAGGTTTTCCAACACTCCGAATCCATTGACCGCATGTTTTCGTTGCTGGCTGTTGGGATAGATGACGAGATGATCACCCACACGACTGATATTGGAGGCTGATACCACCACATCATCCAAAGCTTTAGTAGAGACAATAGAGTCCTTCCCAGTGTTCTGAGCGAACACGGGCACAGCAGCCATCAGCAGTCCAAAAGAGCAAAAAACCGTCTTCATTCTTACAATATGTTTTTATTTCATCATTATCTAGTACAAAAGTACACATTATTATCCAAAGCCCTTACATCTCTTCCGTTAAATTTGTATAACTGCATCAAATTACCAATTCCATCCAGTTCTTCATCCCTCCTAGCCTGAATGTATTCCCGTTTTTTGTCATACATCATCTCTTAAAAAACCTAACTCATAGAGTTAACATCCAAAAGTCATAGAGTTACGGGGAGAAAAGCTATAGGGAACAAAGCTAAAAAAGCCTGATTTTGACTCCAAAACCACAGAAAAAAATAACACGGATAAATTGAATTTGTCCGGTCCCTTTGTCCGTCGGTTTATAATATTCTAAATATCAACCACTTAGAATCAACCGGACAAATTGTCCGGACAAATTCAATTTGTCCGTGTTTTAAAAATGAGCTATAATCTGCTCTTTTCTGCATTACCAGCACCTGTACCCTTATACTTACTCTTGGTGGCATTGAAGTTATAAGTTACATTGACCAAGAACATGCGGGTATTATCTATACCGATTCTGGTGAAGTGCGCATACGAATTATTATATTTCCAACTCTCGTTCTGACCATGAAGCAAATCCTCCGCTTCCAATCTTACAACCAGCCGGTTGTTCAGGAACGACTTGGAAATAGACGCATCCAGGGAATTCCATGCATAGTTGACACCCAATTCGCTATAATTACGCGACTGGTAAGCGTATTCCAATCGAGCCTTCCAATGATGTGGCAATACCCAGGTATTCTCCAAATCCAGATAGAGAGAAGGACGGTTGGCATTATAGTCGCTGACATATTTGCTGGCATCAAAGAACTGATTGACCAGACCTACCGTATAGTCAAGATGCCATAAGCCTATCACCGGAGTAGCCTCAAGATAGAACTTGAGGTTCTGAATCTTATCTACATTTTCATAATATGACAGGGCTATATCCTTATTGCCCTGGAATGGCTTCATCATATATACCGAGGCATTCTTGTTGTAGATATATTCAGCAGAGAAACTCAACCAGGAATATTGCGCATCCCATTCCAGATGATAGGCATCCGTTGGTCGCAAGTTAGGATTACCGCTTTCATAGGAATGACGACTCGTATATCGGGTATAACCGGAAAGACGGAAGTAACTTGGTCGATAGGTCTTTGCCGTGAAACTCAACGAAGAATGCCACTTGCCCTTGTCATATCCCAAGGATACATTAGGAAATACATTATCATACTTTCTGCTCATATCCGGATTGAGTACTCCCTCGGCATAATAGTCTGATTTTACATGCTCATATCTCACACCGGCATTCAGAGAATAATCTCCCAACGACCATGCAGCCTCAGCAAAGGTGGCAATGTTCTGTTCCTTGATTCTGGAATCATTGGATGCAGCCACACCACCCTCATTCTGGTTGTTGGTATGACTATCAGAATTTGTGTATTCCGAACCAAAGTCTATGTTCAACTGGTCGGTCAAAGGATAAGAAACAACCAATTTACCAGCAAGCAACTTTCCTTTGGTATGACTATCTGAACATACAATCTGGTCGCCCAACTCAGAACTGGTTTCGGTGGCTTTCTGTATCTGGTCTTTCGTCCTCCACAACGCTGATGCATTCAGGTCTATACTCCACTTGCCTATCTTACCATCATAATAAAAGTCTGCCTGATGAATAGGAGTCTGCTTGGAATCAGACTCATCGTTGAGATAATTTACATCTCCCTGGTGAACTCCATCCTGAAAGATAGAATAATTATTCTGATCCGTAAAATACTTTGTATAGCCTGAACCAAACTTATACTTCAGACCAATGGTATGATTTTCGTTGAATTCATAATTGAAACCCAGATTGGCATCAGGTCCATAATCTCTAGAATCAATGCGCCCTACTGATTTTTGATATATCTGATGCTGATTGCCATTGATATATTCATCCAATCCCAACTTATCATAGAAATACGAATCTGACCACATCAATCCACCGAATACATCCAGTCCACCCACACGGTAATTGAGATTAGCCTGCTCTTGCCAGGCATTCTTCATGGCAAAACCATATTTTGCCTGGAAATTACCACTCCATCCATAACCTTGCTTCTTGACCGTAGTAATACGAATCACCGAATTGACCTGGGCATCATACTGCGCACCAGGAGTTGTGATAACCGTCACGTTCTTCACATCCTTGGAAGATATGGTTTGCAATTCATTTTTATCGGTCAGCTTTCTGCCATTGACATAAATCTCCGGTGTGCCTTTTCCAAACACCGAACAGTTTCCATCCTTATCTACACGCACTCTTGGAACCTGCTTCAACAAGTCGGCAACCATACCCGCATCACTCAGTATCGTACCCTGCACCTGGGTTTGGAATCCCTCGCGAGTCAGTTTTGTCTTGGGGCGAACCGCCTTTACTATCACCTTCTGCAGGTTCATCGTTGCCTCCTTCAGAGTAATTGAACCTATCTTACCAGTATTATAAGTATCTACAGCGGTATGATAGCCCACGCAACTTACTCTTACTATCGCCTTTCTAGCTCCACAAGGAATCACAAACTGGCCGTTCTCATTCGTCACGCCGCCATTTATCAATGAAGAGTCACGAACATTCAGCAGGGCTACATTGGCGAAATCTACAGGGCGTTTCTTATTGTCTATGATGCGGCCTATCATCTTGGTGGGAGTTTTCTGCGTACACTCCACAAAGATGTTTTCGCCATCTATCGTCATCTTCATCGGATAGAAGCCCATGATCTGGCGGATGGCATCCGGAGCGGTTCGCTTCACGATACTCGTTGTAACCGTGAAATCTTCCAGTTCATCATACATAAAGTTGATACGATAATCCTTGGTGCTCTTGGCAAGGATGGTGAGTGCTTCTGACATAGAAGTGTTACGGAAGCTGCGGGTGATGCGTTGAGCATAGATGGTCTGAAGAGAAAGGCTCATCAGACCTGCCAGCAGCATGATATATCTTAATCTTTTCATCTTATTCCACGATTAAAGTTTGACCTTCATGACGAATATTCACTTTCTCGAAATGATTCATCAGTTCGATGATATCATCCAGACTCATGTTCTTCTCCAGTTGCAGGAAGAGACGGATATGGCGAGCCGACTCGTTCTGATAAGTTACCTGGAGATGAAAATGCTCGGCGATGGGAGTCAGGATATTCTGAAGCTCAGCGTTTTCGTAAACCAATGGGAGCTGGGCAAGACTTGCAGAATCTGTCTTTTCTTCTATGTTGGATTTCTGAGGAGCGGAAACCTGCTGGATAGAATCCTTTCGGGATGACACGAGTTCGGTATTGTTCTTATCAGATGGCTGATGAGAACGGGTTACCAGATGAATGGCAGCAAAGGTGATGCCGGAGACGACAAGGACGGCTGCAACGGCAGCCACCTTTCTCATCGGGCTCCAGAAAGGAAGCTGCTTGGCGGTTTGCTGGGTTTCTGCACTCTGACTCATCTCTTCTTTCTGCTGCTTTTCTTCTTTCTGCTGCTTTTCTTCTTTCTGCTGCTTTTCTTCTTTCAGCTTCATCTCGTCTTTCAGCTTCTCCCATTCTGCATCAATCGAAGGCATCTTCATCTTTTCCTTCGACTTGGCGAAATCCAGAGACTGTCGGGTCTCTATCAGCTGCTGATAGAGTTCGTTCACTTCCTCATCGCCCAGAAGTTCATCCTTCTGGGTTTCGGAATACTTTTCGGGATGCTCCAGGAGATCGAGGAGCATATCCCATTTCTGAGAATCCATCTTCTGAGGATTTATGTCAGATAATTCATGTTTCATTTTCTTTTCCTTTCTTCATTTTAGGGTTCCATTGTAAGGACGTCTTCAGACAATAGAATCATGGTTATGCTATTTTCCTTTCAACTTTTCTCTGAGCGTTCGCAAACCTTTCACGATATGCTTGTTCACTGCCGAGATACTGATGCCCAGTTCCTCCGCCGTATCCTTATACGACATTCCTTCCCGATAGCACAATCGGATGACGGAAGCAGTCTGGTCGGTCAGGTCATGGTCGATGCAATCCACCGCAGCCTGCCATCGCTCTTCCAGACGAGAAGGTTCTTCCTCCGTCAATTTCTCTTCCGAGAGAGAGAGAAGCCGTTTCAGTCTTTCATCTCTCTTCTTTCTGGCTATAAGATTGATGCAGGCATTCTTCACGCTCCGCATCAAGTAAGCCCGGTCTGGAACCAGCTGTTTATCCCACAATCTGGAGAATACGTCGCTCACCACATCCCTCGCCTCCTCATTATCATGGAGCAAGGCAAAGGCGAAGCGATACATCTGCTCGTAATGGTCGTGGAACAGCCGTTCCATCCGCTGTTCATTTTCTTCTGTCATCACGTCATTTTCTTTTTGTTTCTACTCTTATATACAAGCTTTCCGGAAATCAATTACCCCTAAAATGAAGAAATCTTCTACTTTCTTTTGAAAAACCGATGCAAAGGTAATAAAAAACATCGGTCAAGCAAAGAGCAAACCAACATTGTTTTGCCTTCGCTTGACCGATTGTCATATATTCATTGTTGTATTGAGAGGGAAATCTATTTAATCGGCTCTGCATGGATACAATAGTAACTCTTCAAGGGATTTTCCTTATTCTTTTTCAAGATTAAAGCAACTAAACATCCCTCATAATCAGAGTTCCATTGCGCAGGCGTATAGCCCTTCCAATACATCACAAGGTCTGCATCGGATGGCAAAGCCTTGAAACGATTGCGGTACTTCTCTCTGTTCGAATCATCTACCACAACACCCTTACCATACTGACCATAATACATATCCATCAGATCAACCAGCATCCTCTTTTGCTCAGACAACACAGCCTCATGCTTCTTCATGCTTTCCGGATCCTCAGAATCTAACAGTACCCCTGATACAATGTATTCCAATTCAGAATATGGCTTTTCTGGAAAATCAGGAGAATAACGAGGAGAGACTATCCGGAACCGCTTGCTCTGGTCGAAGATGCAATACAAATCATAGTCTTCATTAGATGGATTCAGCAAATCAGAAGAGCCGAAATCGTAACCCATGAAACCAGTATTATAGATATTGAGATAGATGCCGGAAGAATAAACCACACGTCCACCCTTATAGCCATCAGCAACAATCAATGTTCTATCTTCCTCCGTCATAGAAGTATTACGGCTGATCTGAAAAAGATAAGTGCTAAGGTTGATTGACACAGCATAACAATTGTTCTCATTTCTGAGACTCACTACCCTATCTGGCATTCCCTTACATGACCATACAATGGAATCATAATAATGATAATAAGGGTTAGCTGATGAGTTATTGTTCAGATAATCTGTCAAATCCAAACTCAAAAGTCGGAATGACTGAAATTTACTATGTCCATCACCCATTCCATGCGCATCCTTAGAATTGGCATATACACACCGAATATAATAACGGCAATCATCCGGTACTTTTTCAGTTTCATTTGGCTTGTCTTCTTCATCACTCTTATCAATAGTATAAGTATTCTGCACATCAATCAGTTCTAATGAAGATAAACGCTGATATACCACCAAGCCATAAATGGCTTTTTCCTGATTGTCAGCTACTGTCACCGAACCAATCTTCTCCATCACATATAGGTAAGCTTCATCTTCATGAAACTTCACATCCAGGATTTGCATATAATCATCCACCTTACCGGCCTTATTCGTTTTGATGACAATGCCCGTCGCATCATCATACGACCAATCCTGCTTCTTGAAACAGAATGTACGTGCATCTTCATCACGATAATAAGTCATCAACTGATTCTCTGATAAGAATTCATAGACCTTCGGACTATAATCCTTGATGCCTTCACGATAATCAGTTGTTGCAAGTTTACCGTTTTCCTTCATCTGATAGATGCCGACAGGTTGCCAGCCATAACTTACAAGCCAAGAATTCAGAACATTCCTATCTATATCACAGACTGGAGCCTTTCCATCTAAGATGCAATACCCGTCCTGATTTAAAACAAATGACTGGTTGAACAGTTCCTTGTCATTCCAAGGAAGGCTGTCCAACTTATCATCATCACTACTACAGCCAGTTAGCATACAGATGCCAACCACCATGAATATCATCCATAAACAACGCTTCATATACTTTCTGTTTTTTTATTTTACAATCTGTTCTTTTCTGTATTACCGGCACCCGTACCCTTATACTTGCTTCTACTAACATTAAACTTATAGCTAAATGAACACATGATCATTCGGGTATCAGTATATTTTCTGGTATAGATATCGCTGGTACCATATACCAATCTTGTGGAATTGCGCATCGTCGCAAAGAGGTCATTGCCCGCCAAAGTGACATTCAGGCGGTCGTGAAGAAAACTTCTACGCAAAGAGACGTCCACTCCTCCTTGTGCCATATAAAGCGGAAGCGCAGAATGGCCCTGCGTGTTCCAACTCATATCAAGATTAAGCGTCCAACCGCATGGTAGCGAAAAGGCATTATTAAAAGAGCCGATGAATATCGGCTTACTGTATGCCTTACCACCAATGGTCAGGAACTGCTTTCTCATACCAGCGTCCAACGTAGGATGCCACCATCCTATCGTCGGCGATGCCGTCAGTCCCACGTAACAAACCTGAGTATGATTCAAATTACGAAAGGTGTACATACTGATTAACTCATTGTCATGATACGGTTCTATCACCTGATAGCAAGGATCTACAAGATAACGCCAGTTGGCAAAAAACTGGAACCATTTATATCCCAGATTAATCCCTATGCCATGTTCGAAGCTTGACTTGAGCAATGGATTTCCACCCTGATAATAATAGCGACTATTATATTGCACGTTACTACTTAACTGACTATAGGAAGGACGACTTACCGTCACCTTATAGACCATATTCATTTTCACATTCCCGATAGGAAAGGTCAAGGAGACATTCGGAAAGAAATGGTCGTACTTACGACTCTGATTAGGCACGAAATAATCCTTATTTTCCTCGCTCCAATAATCACCACCTGTATTATAGTAATTGGAAGAAACATGTTCGTATCTGAGGCCAGCATTCAGTTCTACCTTGTTCAGTCTCAATCCATAAGAAACAAAGGCTGCAAGATTACTTTCCTTCACCTGGTCGTCCGTCTTGCCTGGCAAGTCAGTTCCCTGTTCATCTATAGTATAAAGATTGGCACGGCAACTTTCGGTAAACTCATTACCAATCTTCAGGGTACCTTTCCATACCGGAAAGCTCAGTACCAGCTTAGATGCATACATCCAACTATCAGCCGTGAAATCAGATTCTATCGTACGAGAATCTCCGCCCTCAATTCCTGTTTCTTCAGAATATTGAGTCTGTCCTGTTTTACGAAGATATATTTCCCCATTCCATTCTATGCTCATTTTTCCTATCTGTCCGGCATAATAAGCCGTAATATCCTGCGTAGGTCGGCTTTTGAAACGACAATACATATCATTTGTATAGCTTTCTGTCTTGGAGCCATTCTTCCAGACATCCATCAGCGAATTCCATCCAACCCGACTATAAGGATTGATGTTCACCTCGTAAGTAGCACCCACGGAATGCCTATCATTGAAAACATAATTAAAGCCAAGACTTCCACTGGTATAGTAACTCTTGTTTTTGATAATCAAATCTTCGTCGATACTCATGAGCGTCTTGCCGTAGAGTCTGTTATCATTATGCTGATTCTGATAGCCCTGAGACAAACCGCCATACAAATTGGAGAAGATATCCAATCCCCGATAGCGATAGTTCAAATCGAGTACTTCACGATGATTGTCCTGATGATTGCGCTGATAGACCTGCCGATAAGTCAATCCCAGTCCTTCTCCCTTCTTTCTTGTCGTCTTGATTCTGATGACAGACTGATAGGTTGCATCGTATTCTGCACCCGGCTCGGTTATCACCTCCACATGTTTGATGTCAGAAGAACTCAATCTATCGAGATCAATGGTTCCCTTGATTTTCTTGTTATCGATATAAATCAAAGGTTTACCTTTTCCCAAGACTTCTATATCACCGTTCTTCTGCATCACTCTCGGAAGATGCTTCAATACATCTTCTGCCGAGCCCATTTTCTCCAAGGAGGTTCCTTCTACCTGAGCCACCAATCCTTCAGAAGTCATTCTGAAAGGCTGTCGATGGCCTTTCACTACTATTTTCTGCAGGTTCATTGTTGCCTCTTTCAGAGTTATTGTCCCTATCTTACCTATATTAAAGGTATTGCTTGCCGTAATATAGCCCACGCAACTTACTCTTACTATCGCCTTTGTGGCTTCGCAGGGAATCACGAACTGGCCGTTCTCATTTGTCACGCCACCATTTATCAATGAAGAATCACGAACATTCAGCAGGGCTACATTGGCGAAATCTATAGGGCGATTCTTATTGTCGATGATACGGCCTATCATCTTGGTGGGAGTCTTCTGCGTACACTCCACCATGATATTATCCTCCACCTGCGTCATTCTGATGGGATAGAATCCTATCAGCTGCATGATGGCATCGGGAACACTCTGGTTCCTGATGCTCTTGGTTACCCTGAAATCCTCCAGTTCATCATACACGAAGTTGATGGTGTACTTATGCTGGCGGGCGTTCAAATCCTTCAACGCCGCAGAGAACGACACATTATTATATTGTCGGGTGATGCGCTGGGCATAAGACTGCTGAACTCCAAACAGCAGGAAGAGAAGAAGAAGCACACTGATAAGCTTGCCGCTAACGGGCATTGGTTTCCAAAAATCTCTCATAAATATATCCTCCTATCTTATTTCACCAACAATGTACCGTCAATATACTCTATCTGTATGCGGTCGAAAGCATTCAAAATCTCCAGGTTCTGCTCCAAAGTCTTCGTCTTGTTCCAGTTGAAGAAGAGACGGATGTGCTGGGCACCGGCATCCACATACTCCACCTTGACATGATAGAAACCGGATAGCTGAGCCAGGATGGTTCCCAATTCGGCATCATCAAACACCTCGGGTTTCATATCAAGAGAATCCTTCTTCTCTGCTGTTGCAGCACGAAGACTGTCATTCGGCAGCGCCTGGGTTGTTTCCAGCTGTTCTGTCGCAGCCTTGTTATCCGCTGTCTGATCAGAAGCCGGGAACCCCAACCAGCCATTGTGAATCGCAGCCAAGGCTATCCCCGAAAGGAAGATGATGCCGACGATGGATGCAGCAATCTTCATCCGGTTGCGATAAACGCCCTTGGATTTGCCGGCATCTATCGCCATCTTATCCTCGTGATGTGCCTGAACAAATTCCTTCCAAGCTCCATCCACATCCACCTCCTTCGGATTGGCTTTCTTGCCAGCCATTCTCGCCATCGCCAGTTCATGGAAGAACTCCTTCACTTCCTCATCGGCAAGCAGGCGCTCCACCTGCTCGTCGGTATATTTCTCGGGATGCTCCTGCATGTCAAAGAGCATCATCCGCTTTTCGTCTTTACTCATGTTTGTCATTGTCTTGCTCATTTAAATTGTTCCTTAATCCAGTCCATCGCCTTCGAGAGATGGTTGAACACCGTCACCTTGCTCACTCCCACTTCATCAGCCACCTCCTGATAAGATTTCTCCTGAAGATAGCGCAGACGGAAAATGAGTTGCCGGATAGGCGGTTCCAGGTCTTCGATGAGAAGCATCAGCCGGTCGAGCCGTTCATCGGTCTCTTCCGAGAGAATCACGTCGGCATCATCCAGCAGCAGCTTCGCCACCCTTTCCTTCACGCTCTTATGAGCTATCAGGTTGAGACAGCGGTTGCGTACGCTCCGCATCAAGTAACCATCCTCACTCCCAGGCACCAGAACCACATCATCGGCAAGAATCTGGGCGAATACTTCGCTCACCACATCCTTGCTCTCGTCATCATCCGAAAGAATGCATCTGGCCAGATTGTACATCTTCGCGTAATGCTGACGGAATAACTGTTCTATGTCCTTTTTTCTGTTCATATACTATCTATACAGTTGAGCCAAGCGAAAAACTAAGCAAAACATCAACTTTTTTGTTTTTTCCTTTAAATCCGAATCGAAATCACCAAGATTCTCCCCGGATTTGAATGCAAAAGTACACAATCTATCGGAGATAGAAGACAAATGGTTAGGATAAATCGATTTTCAGTTGATTTATTTGTTCATTCCAACATTTTTTAGTACTTTTGCCCACCAAATTACGAACAAGTAAATAAGATTGGTATAAAAATAGGTATTACCAAGATAAAATAAAGAATAGATTAGATAAAGGAGAATAAAATTATGTCAACGATTATTTATCCATCACCGATATTCGGTCCGGTAAACTCCCGCCGTCTGGGAGTTTCATTGGGCATCAACCTCATGCCATCTGATGGCAAGGTCTGCTCATTCGACTGCGTTTATTGCGAATGCGGATTCAACGCCGACTTCCGTCCTAAGAAGAAGCGCCCTACCCGCGAGGAGGTAAGAGAAGGACTGGAGAAGGTTCTGAAAGAGCGCCACGACAACAACCAACCTCTGGATGACATCACCTTCGCAGGAAACGGTGAACCTACGGGACACCCAGACTTCAAGGGAATCGTGGAAGATACGATGGAACTCTGCAAGAAATATTTCCCTGAAGCACAAGTATCCGTACTCAGCAACGCCACCTATATATATAAGGAGGAAGTGAGAGAGGCGCTGATGCTCGTGGATAACAACATCCTGAAACTGGATACCGTGGATATGGATTACATCAAGAAGCTGGACCGCCCTCAGCAGCCTAACTACGACGTGAAGGATGTAATCAAATATCTGAAGATGTTCAAGGGGCACGTCATCATCCAGACCATGTTCCTGAGAGGTGACGGTTTGGACAATACCAGCGAGCACTTCGTAGCTCCTTGGCTGGAGGCAGTGAAAGACATCCAGCCTCAGCAGGTAATGGTTTATACCATCGCCCGCGAAACACCAGACAAATTGCTAGAAAAGGCACCAAAGGAAGTACTCGATGCCATCAAGGAGCGTGTAGAGGCTCTGGGCATCAAGTGTACAGCCAGCTACTAAGAGATAATCAGGATAAGAAAGAAAAGCAAGTAGAAAAAAGAAAGAATGAAAGCGAAAAGTAATATCCTTATTATCAGCGATATGTGTGGTTACGGAAAGGTATCTGCCGCAGTTCAGATGCCTATCCTCTCTTATATGGGACTCGACGTGTTCAATCTGCCCACCATGCTCATCAGCAACACCTTCCCATACGGCAAGTACGCCATTCTGGAATGCACTTCGTATATCGAGGAAGCCTTGCAGAAGTGGAACGAACTGGGCATTCACTTCGATGCCATCACCACGGGTTTCATGGCTTCGGAGCGTCAGGCTAAGCTGGTGGCACGCTATTGCAGAGAACAGGCAGCACTGGGCACCGACATCTATGTGGATCCCGTGATGGGCGATTACGGCAAGCTCTATGGTGGAGCCAGTGAGAGTACCGTAAGATGCATGAAGGAGATGCTGAGCGTATCGCATCTCTGTTTTCCCAACTATACCGAGGCTTGTCTGCTGACGGATTCGGAATATAAGGAAGAGGGAATCTCGGAGAAGGAAGCCTATGAACTGATAGATAAACTGAGAGCCATCGGTTCCCACTCCGTGCTCATCACCTCGTGCATCGTAGAGGGTCAGCATGCCGTGGTAGGTTTCAATCATCTTACAGAAGAGTATTTCCTCCTGCCCTACGAAGAAATACCTGTTCAGTTCCCGGGCACCGGCGACATCTTCTCCAGCATCATCGTGGGCAGACTGAAGGATGGCGATCAGCTTCGCCATGCCACCCGCATCGCCATGGATACCCTGCGCAACTGGATAGACATCAACAAGGATGATAAGGACAAGAACCGCGGTATTCCGATAGAAAGACATCTGGGGGACTTGTAGATTGCCACTTTGCAAAAACGGAAGCAAGGGAATACCAATTAAATTATAATGGAAAAGAAAGAAACAAATACACTCAGTATATTTCAGCGCCCGGTATGGGTAAGCCTGTTCGCCCTTACGGCTGCTATCTCGTGGGGATGGGCTTACCCATTGATAAAAATGGGAATGGAGGAATATCAGATTACAGCAGACATGACCGGAAGCAAGATGCTTTTTGCAGGCATCCGCTTCTTCATCTCCGGCATCATCATCCTTGCCATCGCCAGAAGCTCGCACCGTAAATTCGGATTCAAGAAGAAAGCTGTTCAAGAGAATGTCTGGTTCCTTCTCCTCTATGCACTCCTCAACACCACCCTTCATTATGCCTTTTTCTATTTCGGACTCTCGCATAATGCTGGAGCACGTTCGGCGATACTCAATTCGATGAGCGTCTTCACGGTGGTTATCCTTGCCTGCATCTTCTTTAAGAGCGACAGGATGACGTGGCGAAAGGCATTAGGCTGCATCATCGGCTTCCTGGGCATCCTTGCCCTGAACCTTGGCGGAAAAGAAAGCGGAAGTTTCACATTCCTGGGCGATGGTATGATTATCCTCAATGCCCTGTGTGGAGCCAGTGCTTCCCTGCTGACCCGAGGATTGAGCAAGAGGGTGGATGTTTTCGTAGGAACCGGTTATTCGTTGAGCATCGGTGGAGCCTTGCTGGTGATTCCTGCATTGTTAATGGGTGGCTATCTGCCAGTCATCAGCCTCTGGGGCATCACCATCCTTCTGCTGCTCATTGCCATCTCAACCATCAGTTTCGCTCTCTACAACAAATTATTGAGCTGCAATCCCGTAGGAAAGGTAGCAATATACAATTCGCTCATCCCCGTAGTAGGAGCCATCACCTCCTGCCTCTGTCTTGGCGAAACCTTCTACTGGAAGTATCTGATAGCAGGCGCATTGGCTACTGCCGGAATTTATATCATCAATAAAGGGAAGAAATAAATTCCGGCTGTTGCCCATGCAACCCATATAGAAAGCAAAGCCAACTATTTCAAGATACCCGTTTCTCGCTCCTCATTGTTGATATTCCGCTGTATCTTGCAGTAGTCCTTTCCCCGATTGATATTCCAGGCAACACCGATACGGAACAAATTACCTCCCGAATTGTCATAACCACAAACCTGCTTACGGAGCAAGGCGTTGACGATTTCTGCAGAATAGGATTTCGGATGAGCCATAAACGGATTATGCATATAGAGCGTAAAATCGAAATCACCTATATGATAACTGGCTGAGGCTGCCAATGAAGGAGGATTATGCCCGATGTTCTCTCCCTCCATAAAGTTCCAACCGCTATCAGCATACAGCATCACTGTCCATTTTCCCCAATATCCCTGTAATGTTCCACTATAATTATAAGCGGTATAACAATGACTGTACTCATCGCCCTTATTGAAAAAACGGTAAATACCTGCATTCACAGATAATATAAGGTGGTCGGGAATAATGTCAAACCGGGTATCATTCGTAAGATACAACATATTACAATGGGGCTGATTCGTCTGGGAATAAAGAAACTGATCATTTTCCGTGCGGGTGTATTTCGCCAAATCACAATGACGATTGATGCGATAATTCAAGGTAAAATCAGTATTTATCCTTGGTTTACTGAAAGAGAATACCACCCAGTTCTCATATCTACTGTTAGGCTTAAGCGAAGGATTACCCACAGTCCATTCCATACTGTTCTTTCGAATACGGGTATCCGAAATCATGGCTATCTGCGAAATATGCTGTGATAATTCACTTCCCAAGCGGATCTGAAACGAAGATGTCAAGGAATAAGCCAATGTGAGTTTCGGACGACAAAGCCAAAAACTAAATTCCTCATCTCCCTGTCGATAAGACTGATTACTCAACCCGAAGCCAGCCACATAAGTTAAACGGGATGTTCCTTCCTTGAATTGTCCCAAACTTCCCTTGATTTGTGCAAAACCATAAATACCCAATGAACGGATACCATTCTCGCTAACCACATCACCCAAATACTGATTATCCATATATTTCCAGTTCAAGTTGGTTCCTGCAGAAAAAGTAAAGGGTTTCAACCGGTTTTCATAGATAGCCTCGGCTATGAGCGAATAGGTCTTTCCATCTACCTGATATTGATAGGGTTCGCCCTCACCTTCATAATAGGCTCCTTTGGTGTGGATATAAGTGCCCAAAACATCTGCCGACAAAGACTGATGCTTGCCCAACTGATGATAGAAATACAAATCGAGAGCAGGAGTAAAATCCCTACCCTTGCTGGTTCTGTAAACAGGATACGCAGGCTTTCCTGATTCAGAAAACCACATCTCATTCGATGTATAAGGCTGATTGCTGAAATCCGTGGTAAGCGTTGTCTGGAATACATATAATGCAGAATCAGCCAGATTATACTTCAACTGCAATGTATTATCATAATTTCGAGTTGCCACATTCATGATTTTTCGAGATATCTGATACTCAGAACCATCATGTAGAAGATACTGAGCATCCTCATTATATTCGGATGCCTTATTATCCACATAAGTCTGCTCATATAAAATATTCAATTGGCTCTTGCCCCTATTGACAGATGCATAGACATCGTTCGAACCGAGCTTGGTAGTTAGCGCATTGGTCAAGTTAAAGCCCAAACTGCCACCCGATGAAGCCCTGCGGGTATGAATATCTATCACGTATGCAATATTCTTTCCATATCTTACGCCAGGACTGTCGATATAATCTACACTCATAATAGAAGCTACATCCAGCATCTGCACGTCATGCATATTGGCGAGAATGCCATTGATACGAATCTGCACTTCTCCCTTATGATCGGTAGCAGAAATGGATCACCATAGCTGTTAACAATTTACTTTTCGTCATTGTCATCATATACTTTTCTAAAACTTGTTTTCTGCTGCAAAGGTATCAAAAAGAGAAGACCGAAGCGAAAAATATGGCTGACATGAGTCTGACATTTATCAATTAACGAATATTATATCTAGTTTTATACCATCTTTCATAGAATTTCTGTACTTTTGCATTTGAATCTTTAAACAGCATATCATTTAAACAGAATAGATAATATGAAACTGAAAGCATATCATTCCATCCTCATCTTTGCCATCCTTGTGATGTCTGCGGCATTCTCCAGCGTGAGTAACTACCGTAAGGCACAGTATGCCATTGTACAAGATATGAACAAAGCTTTGGCTCTGACTCTTCAGGAAAATAAATATCAATGGATTACGCCTGATACCATCCAGAGCTACCGCTCACATCTCAGCATCGACCTGCTGAAATCGACCAGTAATCTCTGCTATGTGATGGAAGACAGAAGAAGAGGCAAAAACAATTCCCAGCTGGTAAATAGCGCCAACCTGCTCAGCAGCAAAGAGATGCTTCTCAACGAGCATTCTATCCAAAGTTATGCTAACTGTTCGATGGCAGATGTTTTGAGTATGAGCAACCAGCGGACATCTTTGACGCTTACTCTCATGGCTATGATTTGGGCAATTGCATCGCTATACTATCATCGCAGAAAACAACCCTGGAATCATGAGGCTGATATGTTCGGCACCATGTGCTATTCTCAAGACGAGGATTCCTTCTACAATCAGGAAAGCGGACAAGCCATCAAGTTTACTCCGATGCAGCACCAGCTGATGCAACTCTTCTTCAACAATACGCATCATCAACTCTCCAAACAGGAGATTTGTGATGCTCTTTGGCCCAAGAAACCGGATGCCAGTGAAACGCTCTATACCTTGATTCGCCGTATCAAACCGGTGATTGAGCAGAATAGCAACCTCATGATTGAGTCGGAAAGAGGCAAGTCTTACCAACTGATAATCAGATAATTTCAGAAATGTCAGCCAAATGTCATACTTGTTATTTGGCTTTTTCCCATCTTCTTCATACCTTTGCAGCTAAAATACAAAAGAAGCAAAGATATGAAGAAGATTTTTTTGATAGCAGTTGTCTTGCTGATGATGATAAACTTCATCATCAACTATCACCATGAGGTTACGAAAGAGCAGCAAACACCGATGGCGGATTTCAAGACCAAGGTAGAGATGGCGCCCATGAAGGAATACAATGATCCGGACTTCGGCTACGTTGTCAAGTATCCTTGCTTCTTCCAGCAGGAGGATACTTCGGTATCGGGATACCAGGGCTATGCCCGCTTCTCATTCACTAATCATGCCAACATCATCCTGGAGAGTTACGTTACCCCCAACTATAGCAACACCCTTCAGGCTTGTGCCGATTCTCTAGCCCAGAAGCTTCATTCGGAGCGGACGATGCAGGCATCGAATAAAGCATTCATCCTCTCCGGTCCTGTCTTTGAAAACGGAGTAAGAATAGATGGCTACAGTCATTATGATAAATTCATCAAAAGTGGCAGAATACTCTTCGTCTATTCCCTCACCTATCCCGACAGTTACAAGCCAGCCATGCCCCGACTGTTCAAACTCATAGACGACTGGAAGGTTTTAGGTGCATATTAATCAGCCTTGAAGATATCCTCATGAGCCTCTTGGAATTGTATAAAAACTGCTTTCTAAGAAGATAAAAGCACTTGATTATTTGCATATATCAAATAATAATTGTACATTTGCGGTGGAAATATAAACATCGAAGATTATGTCAATATTCAGTCGCCTCTTTGAAAGGAAAAACAATCTCACCGTAAGTTCTGACATCAAGAAGAAATATGCCAGAAGCAGGAACATTGCCTTCGTGGATACCGAAGTGGGACTGAAAGACCATAAAATACACGACATCGGAGCATTGCGTTATGACGGAGCCACCTTTCACCAAGCATCGCAGACGGCACTGAACAAGTTCCTGCAAGAAGGAAAGGTTGACTATATCTGCGGTCATAACCTCATTCATCACGATGCCCGCTATCTCCAACTCAACGGCATACTGATAGATACCCTCTATCTCTCCCCACTCCTCTTCCCCAAGCGCCCTTACCATCATCTGGTAAAGGACGACAAACTGATGAGCGAGCAGATGAACAATCCTGTCAACGACTGCGAGAAAGCCAAGGAGCTTTTGATGGATGAAATCGCTGCATGGAATCAATTATCAGAAAGGAAGAGGAAAATCTTCACCTTGCTGCTCCAGAATGAAGAGGAATTCAGAGGATTTCTGATGTATGTGGGAGCCATCGAAAAGGATGATGCAATCATAGAAGTTTCAGAATTCATTCTTTCTGAATACAAAAATCATATTTGCGCCCATGCCGACATTCCGGCTCTTGCAGCCCAGTCTCCTTGCGGCTTGGCATACGCCTTGGCCCTCATAGGCACAGACGATTACCAATCTGTAACCCCAGGTTGGGTACTCTTCCATTATCCCGAAGTAGAACATATCATCTATATGCTCTGCCATACCCAATGCACCGATGGCTGCGAGTATTGCAACCGCATGCTCGACATTCATCACAACCTGAAACAGCTCTTCGGCTATGATGCCTTCCGTACCTATGACGGCGAACCGCTGCAGGAACAGGCATCGCAGGCAGCAGTAGATGGTAAGTCATTATTGGCGATATTTCCTACGGGTGGCGGCAAGTCGCTCACCTTCCAGTTGCCAGCCCTGATGGATGGCAGAACCATACATGGACTCACCGTGGTTATCTCGCCTCTGCAATCATTGATGAAAGACCAGGTAGATAACCTCGCAGACCGCGGTTTCACCGATGCCGTAACCATCAACGGTCTCCTCGACCCTATCTCCCGCTCCCTAGCCATCGAACGAGTGCAGAGTGGAGATGCCACCTTATTATATATAGCACCAGAGATGTTGCGCTCCAAAACCATCGAGCGCATTCTGATGGCACGGCATGTGGTGAGATTCGTCATTGATGAAGCTCACTGCTTCTCTGCATGGGGACAAGACTTCCGTGTAGATTACCTATACATCGGCAAGTTTATCAAGGAATACCAGGAACGTAAGTTTGGCAAAGATGCTATGGTCCGCAATCATGGTCAAACCCTGATACCCGTATCTTGCTTCACCGCCACTGCAAAACAGAAGGTGGTGCAGGACATCTGCGACTATTTCAAGCATTGGCTGGGTACCGACCTCCAGCTCTTCGCCTCATCAGCCTCACGTACCAACCTGCACTATTCCGTTATCCACGTAGATAGTGACGGCAACAAATACAATCTACTGCGCTCGCTGGTGGAACAGGCAGATTGCCCTACCATCATCTACGTATCCCGCACCAAGCGAACCCGTGAACTCGCCCAAAAACTGACACGTGACGGCATATCCGCCCTGCCCTATAATGGCAAGATGGATGCCGACGAGAAGATACACAATCAGGATGCCTTCATGAGCGATAAGGTTAGAATCATCGTTGCCACCTCCGCCTTCGGCATGGGAGTAGATAAGAGCGATGTGGGGCTGGTTATCCACTACGACATCTCCGACTCTCTGGAGAACTATGTACAGGAGGCAGGACGTGCAGGAAGAGACCCACACCTCAATGCCAAATGCTATGTACTCTATAGCGACGAGGACTTGGACAAGCACTTCATCCTGCTCAACCAAACCAAGCTGAGCATCAGCGAGATACAACAGGTATGGAAAGCCATTAAGGATTTTACCAAGCAGCGCCCACATGTAAGTTGTTCGGCACTGGAGATAGCCCGCCAAGCCGGTTGGGATGACTCGGTATCCGACATAGAAACCCGTGTTCGCACCGCCCTATCTGCTCTAGAACAGAGCGGATACATAGAGCGTGGCAACAATATTCCGCACGTCTATGCCACAGGTATCACTGTCAAAAACATGGACGAGGCAAGACTGCGCCTCACCGAATCACCCCTGTTCTCGGAAGATGAGATGAAGAATGCCATCCGCATCATCAAGTCGCTCATCACCCAGAAGCATATAGCCAAGGCACAGGATAGCGAGGCTGAATCCCGCATCGATTACCTCGCCGACATCTTAGGACTCAGCAAGCGAGACGTCATCTCTTCCGTTGACAGAATGCGACAGGAAGGCATCCTTGCCGATACCCGTGACATATCAGCCTATCTGCAAGACATCAGCGACAAGCAACGAAAGCCTCAGCAGATGCTGGAAAACTTCGCCAAACTGGAAAGATACATTCTGGAACATATCCCGGATGAATCGCTGCATATCACATACAAGCAACTCAATGACAATGCCGTACACGACGGCATCAATACTTCAACAGAAAAGAAAATCCGCACACTGCTATACTTCCTGGCAGTGAAGGGCTATGCGCACAAGAAGGAAGACGGCGTCCGCAATCTCATCGTAACAAGAGACAAGGACATAGAGACCATCATCAAGCGATTCGAAAGACGAATTGAGGTTTGCCGATTCATCATTGAAAGACTATACAGCCTGGCTGAAGAAAACAGTAAAACTATAACAGAAGAGAGCAACAATAGCTCTTCTGTAGATTCAAAAGAGAAACCTCTTCAATTCTCGGTAGTTGAACTTCTGAACGATCTGAAATCCAGCAACCAGTCACTCTTTTCCGACTTCTCTTCCCTACAGTTGGAAGACGTGGAGGAAGCCTTGCTCTATCTCTCCAAGATAGGAGCCATGAAGCTGGAAGGAGGATTCCTGGTACTCTACAATGCGATGGCAATTAAACGCATCAAGGAACCTCGCCTCCACTATAAGCAGGAGGATTACCGCATGCTCAATGAATTCTACAAGCAGAAGATTCAACAGATTCACATCGTGGGCGAATATGCCAACCTGATGGTAAGGGATTATGACGCCGCCCTGCAATATGTGCAGGATTATTTCCAGATGGACTACCACCGCTTCATCTTAAAGTACTTCAAGGGCAACCGGGAGACTGAGATAGAGCGCAACGTAACACCTTCGAAGTATAAGAAACTCTTCGGAATGCTCTCCAAGAGACAGAAGGAAATCATCGACGACCACGAGTCTCGCTGCATCGTAGTCGCTGCCGGTCCTGGCAGCGGCAAGACACGTGTGCTCGTACATAAGCTTGCCTCTCTCCTGCTGCTGGAAGATGTAAAGCACGAACAACTCCTAATGCTCACTTTCTCTCGTGCAGCCGCTACCGAATTCAAGCAGCGACTGATGCAACTCATCGGCAATGCCGCCCATTTCGTAGAGATCAAGACCTTCCATTCCTACTGCTTCGACCTGCTGGGCAGAGTTGGCAATCTGGATGAGGCTGGAGATGTGGTTAAGCAAGCCGCCGAAATGATTAACAATGGAGAAGTGGAGCCTAATCGCATCAGCAAGACCGTGCTCGTTATTGACGAGGCACAAGACATGAGCAAGGATGACTATGCCCTTGTCTCTGCTCTGATGAAAGCCAACGAAGAGATGAGGGTGATTGCCGTAGGCGATGATGACCAGAACATCTATGAGTTTAGGGGTTCCAACTCGCAGTATCTCTATGAACTGACCCAGACAGAGCACAGCCGTTTCATCGAGATGACGGAGAATTACCGCAGCCTTCGCCACATCGTGGATGCAGCCAACGACTTTGCCCGCAACATCCGTCAGCGAATCAAATCTACCCCTATCATCTCCATGAGTCAAGAAGATGGAGAGGTAAGAATCGTGAAGCATCCATACGAGATTCAGGAGAAAAAGGTTTATATGTATCAGCCTATTCTTGAAGATGTTATGCGATTACTTGGAAGTAACTCTTCAAAAGAAGCCGATGCATCTTCCCGCAAGAAGAACGAAACCATCAGTATCCTCACGCAGACCAATGAAGAGGCAGTCATCATGCTGGCTCTTCTTCACAGCCATGGCATCAAGGCCAAGCTGGTGCAATCAATGGACGGCTTGCGCTTCTGGAATCTGGCAGAGGTAAGATACTTTTTAAAGAAGATAGACCAAGGCATCAAGGAAACGAAATCCCCTATCATCCCTGATGATATTTGGGAAACAACCAAGCAGCTGACATTCCAAAAGTATGCCACCAGCCAGGCATTGCCATACCTGCGCCGCAGCCTTCAGATATTTGAGCAGACCAATCGTGCCAAGTACTACAGCGACCTGAGGGAGTTCGTGTTCGAATCATCAGTAGAAGACTTCTGTGACATCTCGAAATCAGACATCGTGGTCAGCACCATCCACAAGGCAAAAGGCCATGAGTTCGACCATGTACTGATGCTCATTACCCATCCCGAGCATCCTACAGACGACATACTGCGCCGATACTATGTGGGTATGACACGTGTCAAGCATACGCTTGCCATCCACACCAACGGCAATCTCTTCGACAGCCTGAAAAGTGCCCAGCATCTCTATGATGCCCAAGCCTACGATGAGCCGAACGAAATAGTACTTCAGCTCTCACACAAGGATGTAAACCTGGGCTTCTCCAAGCCTCACAAGGATGCTATCCTTTCCTTGAGAAGCGGTATGCCGCTAACATACCACGACTATTGCCTCTGTCTCCCATCAACAGGCAGAGACATAGCCCAGCTCTCCATCAAGATGAAAGAGAAACTAGGCAAATGGGAGTTGAAAGGCTACAAGGTAACCGCTGCCCGAATCCGCTTCATCGTGGCATGGAAGTCAAAGGATGCACCTAGGGATGAGAAGGAATCCGCCATCGTGCTCGCAGATTTGGTGATGAAAAGAATAAGATAAGCTTCTGGAACCTTATCTACAAGCACAACCTATTTATCGGACGAAGCTATTGACACAATGGAGATTAGAAATCTCACCAAACGCATATTTTAAGATATTAGACCGAATTTTATGTTAAAAATTTGGTGATTAGAAAGAAAACTCGTATTTTTGCAACACATATATTAATATTGATAGATATGGAGAAGAAACGAATTATAGAAGCAATGCACAATAGATTGCATGAGATTGATCCTCATGCAAAAGCTATCTTGTTTGGTTCCCGCGCTAGAGGTACAGAACATGAAGGAAGTGATTGGGATGTATTGATTCTTCTAGACAAACCAAAAGTTACGCTTCAAGATTACGATAAGTATTCTTATCCACTAAGAGAATTAGGCTGGGATATTGATGAAATCATCAACCCTGTACTCTTCTCCCAAAAAGAATGGGAGGAGAACCATTATACCTTATTCAATCATAACGTAAATAAGGAAGGAATTGCAATATGATAAAGGGACAACTTACAGACACTGACAGAACCGAAATTGTAAAATATAGACTAGAAAAAGCATATCGAACATATAATGAAGCTATTGGCTCCATAGAAAATGGTTATGTCGAAACTGCAGCCAATCGTTTATACTATGCTGCTTACTATGCTGTTTCTGCTTTACTCATTTCTTACAAGTATGAAGCTAGCACTCATAATGGCGTAATCCAAATGTTTGGAAAAGTCTTTTTGAGGAACAACATCATTGACAAAAAGTATGGCAAGACTTTCAATCAGCTTTTCTCCTTACGATTAACTGGCGACTATGAAGACCGTCATATTCTTGATATGGAAACAGAGGTACTTCCATTGGTCGAGCCAGCTAAGGAACTAATAGATTTAGTGTCAGAAATGGCTAAAAAGCAATTAATGTGATTGCAAAAACACCCTTCAGTTGTTCGATGAGCAACTCGTATTACAGATACCACTACTGAAGGGTGCTTAGGTTCTTTTATCGTTTCCGACGTATTGGTCTTTCCATCAGACCTTTTTCATAAAATACCTCTTTATGTCCATTGTTATAAAAGCTCAAATCCATCATTTATTTTCCTCCTTTTATTCTATTACAAGTACGACAAAGCATTTGACAATTCTCGGCAACAGTCGTTCCACCTTCACACCATGGAGTAATGTGGTCTGCTTCCATTTCTTCTAACTTAAAAGGTTTACCACAATGGGCACAGATTCCTTTTTGTCGCTCATAAGCCTCACGTTTCTGTTTCTTATCAAAAGTACGGAAACTTAAATCGCGCAAATCACCACTCAGCACATAATGATAGATGCCTGCTTTCTTCATTATTTCATCATCCTCCATCAGTCGATGAATTTCGGACTCTAGTTGCTCCGTATCATATATGTTGCTTCCAAACTCATCAAACATAGCACCCCAGTCTAAGCCTTTCATTTCTTTTCGGTATTTCTTGAAAGTTGTTTTCACCCAAGTGATCACCTGCATATAATAAGCCCAAAGCTGATTGGCGTTTGGATCGTATTGATGAATCGCCATATACTTATCAATTGGGGCTGAATCTTGTATTCCATCATGACGAGCTGCCCATTTTAGTATTGTCTCAAGATACGCTTGTTCCTCCAGTTTGCCAGTCATATAATCACCACCGACCTTATAAGCCGCACAACCATTTTTACTGAAATAGCGACGAGCATCTGTTACAAAAGGACCAACATACACTGCATTACGCAACTCTTGGTCAAGCAAACGTTCTCCAGCTATATTAATCACACGAAACCAATCAAGTTTTTCCTTGTCTGTGCCAGTACAGAAATATACAGTCAATTCATAGTCAAGAAAATCCTTTTTCTCTTTTTCCGTAAGATTGTCAAAGTAAAGAACTGGACGGTCTTTATCAACGATATTGAAACCATGTAGATAATATTCGCAAATGGACAGAGTACGTTGCTGACCATCTATCATTTCATAACTTCCATCATCCACAACACTCCAATACATGATATTAAGAGGGTATCCTTTGAGGATTGTCTCTATCACAGCTTGCTGTTGTTTGAGTTCATAACGAAACTCACGCTGATAAGGTGGGCGAATATTCAACTTACCATGATAACCATAAACACCATGATTGGGATCATTCGTATAACCTGCTATAAGGTCACGAACTGCTATTTGTTTTGGTTTTATATCCATAATTGACTCTTATTTTTTCTTGATTAATATTCTGGCATAACAACCAACTAATTTTCCTGTTTCATTGCGATAGCACAACTTACCTTTGCGAAAACTTTTATCTTCACGAAATAAAGCTGCACATTGTTCGACAGTAAGGTTAGCACTTACACCACACTCTACCCCCAATTCACCTCCATTACCTATGCCTATAATTTCGAACTGTTCAGGATTATACTTATCCATAAAAGTAATAGGCACTCCCATAACTCCATCATAATCATATGGTATCAGTTCTGTCTTTGACACCTCAATAGCATCATAATTGATGTATTTCGGGTAAGCGTTAGGCGAATATGTCTTATAGAGGATTAAATCTTCATGACGTTTTTGAATATCTAAATTTGTATACCAAATAGAAGGGACATTTATTATCTTTTCACCATGGATATTTTTTTCCGTTTTACCTTCATAATTAGCTTTAAACCACATTCCACCAGAAAAGCCCCTATACCCAGTCCATAGTTTATTTTCTTGGATCAATGGAAAAATCTCTTTATAAGTAAGAGCATTTTTATTCCCTATAATCAAGAACTTTTTATCATATTCCAGCAATTGAGCCACATACTCACGAAACAAAGAAAAAGGGGGATTAGTTACTACAATATCTGCTTCTTTCAGAAGTTCAATACACTCTTTACTGCGGAAATCACCATCACCCTTTAATGGCTTCACTCCTATTTCTTCCGCATCAGGAATATGATTTCCATTTTTGTCACCTTCATAAACAAGAAATACAGCTTGCTCACTTTTATTCATACTGAACAAATCCATATCTTGATTTTTATAGCAAGTAGTGATAAGTTTCTTCAAACCAAGAAACTCAAAGTTGTATGCGAAATAAGTAAAAAAGTTACTTACACGAGGATCATCACAATTGCATAATACTGTCTTACCACGAAAATGTTCACGGTAATGACGGAGTTCATTATTGATGTCTTCTAGCTGCGTGTAGAATTCATCTTTTTTAGCTGCCTTAGCTTTATCTATGGTTCTTTTTGCCATAATATTTTAATTGATAATTAATGAGTTACAAGCACTAACTATCAATCACGCCAAGACGCAAAAAGGGCGTGATGCTCTTATTGCGTTCAGCTATGAGGCAGCCTCGGAATGGAAACCTCAGTCTACATAATAAGAATACACCACGCCTATAGCGATGGTGCATTGCTAATACATATGTAGACTAAGGCATCCCATACCGAATACCTTATCACAATTATTCCTTGTTACGTTATTTCCAATAAGTTTCCGAGGCTTTTGGCTGAACGCGAAATAATAGCGAATGCTTTTGTTTACCAACGATGTCTTGGAAATGGCAGTAGCCAAATCCACTTGCAAAGATACAACAAATTATTGAAACGAGCACACTTTTCATCGAAAAACTTCTATTAAACCTTACCTTTTTTCTTCTTTAGATGCCAGCAAACAGCTCTCACAACGCCTAAATACACCTTATTATTTCATCACGAAATAAGGAAGGAATTGCAATATGATAAAGGGAGTTACAAATTTTACTGCACAACAACTGTTTTACGCTCGCACAACACGTGTTGTGCAAGCGCATAACAGCTGATATGCAAGCGCACAACAGCTGTTGTGCGACTGACGGAAGTGACTTTCCCGGCAACATATACTTACTGTTCCAACAACTTATCCTACTTCTTCCGACAACTTATAAAGGCTTCTTACGATGCTTATTCCTATTGATAAGCAGTTCTAACCCACATCAATAGCACCGCTCATTCGTATCAATCAAACCGCTCATCCATATTAGTGCCATTTTTATTTGGTAGTTTAAGAATAAAAGATTACCTTTGTATCGCTAAACAGAAAGAAGAAAACGATGGCTATTAAATATGAAATACATTATCTTCCCAATGCTGGAGGAAATGAAGAGACTCGCCGATTCGCCCATATCTTTGAGCAAACAGCTATGACTGACAAGGAGATGATCAGCCGAATCGCCAGACATAGCTGTCTGGGAGAAGGAGAAGTTTCGTCCGTACTCATGAAACTGCGTGATATCATAGAAGAAGACCTGCAGGAGGGAAGACGTGTCAACATTCCGGAAATAGGTTATCTCTCGCTCTCGGTAGATCTGGATATGGATGACCTGAAACCCGACAATAAAGTGAGAGCTGAATATGTAAGCGTAAGAGGCATCAAGTTTCGCCCCAATGCAGACCTGTTGAAACAGGTGAAATATAATACCCATTTCGAGAAATCACAATATACTTCCCGCTCCTACCCTTTCTCTGAAGATGCATTGAAGGAGAAAATAAGAGAGTATCTGAAGCATAACCGTTCCATTAACAGAAAAGTACTGGAAGCGGAATTTCATATCCGTAAACAGACAGCACTCAACTGGCTGAAGAAACTGGAAAAATCCGGATTTCTGATAAAAGAAGGTTCCCGGAATGCGCCGGTTTATTTCCTGGCAGAAGAATAGGAGCCCATCGGATGATAGGTCTCATCATGATAGAACTCTCTAGATGACTGCAAGCCATATCCTCCGCGACCATCTAAGCTTCATTACATTAAATCTACCCCCTAAAGATAAGGTAATATGCCAAATAAAGAAGAAAAGAGAATAACAGAGCAGAGCTCGCTCTACGAACATCTGGAAAAGATGAGCGTAGATGAACTCACCGCTCATATCAATGCAGAAAACAAGAAGGTGGCTGTGGCAATAGAACAAGCATTACCCGCCATCAACCAACTGATTTCCGCCATCGAAGGGCAGCTGAAGAAGGGTGGTAGACTCTTCTATGCCGGTTGCGGAACGGGCGGAAGACTGGCTACGCTCGATACCATCGAAGTGCAGAACACCTATGGCATCGACGGTTCACAGATACAAGCCATCTTCCCCGGAGGCATCGGCTGCCTTACGCAAACCAGGGAATCCAGAGAAGACGACCTGGAGAATGGTTGGCACCAGCTCTGCGACAAGCATATCTCAGAGCAGGATTTCGTACTCGGTTTCTCGGCAAGCGGCACAACCCCCTTCGTGCTTTCCATCTTGCAGCATTGCAAGGAGGCAGGTATTCCTACGGGTTGCATCGTCAACAATCCCCACGCTCCTATCGCCCAGGCTGCAGATTATCCTGTAGAAGTCATCACGGGACCAGAATTCGTAACGGGAAGTACCCGCATGAAAGCCGGTTCTTCGCAGAAGATGATTCTGGATATGATCAGCACTTCTCTCCAGATTCGCCAAGGACGGGTGGAAGGCAACAAGATGGTGAACGCCAAGCTTATCAATCATAAACTCATCGACCGTGCCTGCCGCATCTTCATGGAACGCAATCCGCAATATACGGACTACGAAGAAGTGAAACAGCTGATTCTGGAATCAGGAAGCGTGAAGAAGGCGGAAGACCTGCTGAAGAGTAAAAGCGATTTAGATGTTTAGATAGAGTTAGACAAGACTTCACCTCTATAAAATAGGAATATCAAGATTTCACCTTATATAATAGGACTATATGGCAAAGAAAGCAATTGTAATGGGTGCCACATCGGGCATCGGAATGGAAGTGGCAAAACTGCTTGCTGCAAAAGGATGGCAGGTAGGAATTGCCGGAAGAAGAATCGAAAGATTGCAGGCTCTGATTTCGCAGGGCGGCATTACCTGCTATCAGCAAATAGACGTGACTTCTCCCGATGCTCCTGCCCAACTTCAGGAACTCATCGATAAGTTGGGAGGCATGGACTTGTATTTCCATAGTTCCGGCATTGGCTGGCAGAATAATACACTGGATATAGAAAAGGAGTATAAGACTGTGGAAACCAACGGCTTAGGATTCACAAGAATGGTAGATACGGCATTCAACTGGTTTGCTACTCATCATCAGAACAATTCAAAAGCCCGCATTGCCTGCATCACTTCCATCGCCGGAACCAAAGGTCTCGGTGCTGCCCCTGCCTACTCTGCCACCAAGCGATTCCAGAACCATTATCTGGAATGCCTGTCGCAGCAGGCACGGATGCGTCATCTTCCCATCGCCATCACAGATATCCGACCAGGCTTCGTAAAGACCGACCTTATCGCAGGCAGCAGCTATCCGCTGCAACTCAAACCGGAAGATGTGGCGAAGCATATCGTAAGTGCCATCGAAAACGGAAAGGAAGTTAAGGTAATAGACTGGAGATATGATATACTCGTCTTCCTCTGGCGACTCATTCCTAGATGGTTATGGACGAGATTGAGGATTACAACATAACAACTTTATTCCTTTCTGATGACAATCGTCTTGAACCAGTCTTTCAATACTCCCGCATATTGATCCTGCGAATCAGACAGCAGGATGACAACCTGGGAACCATCTTCCAACTTGGGTCCCAGACACATACCTTCGTAATTGGCAAAGGAACGCTTGGAAAGCGATAAGCCGGTTTTCCATTCCGCGAGCAATCTCTTCTTCAAGAAAGGAGTATATGATGAAAACTTCTCTTTCAAAGCAAACTCCTCAGAATTCAAAGGATTGATCAGATAGAGCTTGCACTTGCAGAAAGCACCAATCTTAATCTTCGGGATAAAGACCTCACGCTCCAAAACCAGAAGCTGTCCATCGGGCAAGGCACAAAGCTCACTCACACCCATCACATAGAAATCTGCTTTCTTATGGGTAGAAGGTTGATCCATCTGATAGGCATAGGCTGTCATGTAACGAGAGGCTTTCTTGCTACTCTCTTGCTCGCTACAGTCTTCCTTGCCATTATTTTCCTTGTTACGATTTTCCTTTATCTTTCCCCAATCATACCTCATCAAACGAAGCTGGTTGGCCAATCCGTTTTGAGGAGTAGCAGGCTGTCCGTCTTTGCGGAGCGTGCTCTCAGAAATCGTCCAGAGATACTGACGGACGGAATCAAAAGCCAGAGACTCAAAATTATAATTTGGATAAAAATCAGAAGAAGGCCATCTGCTCTCCCAAAGGTTCTGATGATAGCTAATCTTGGGAGCATTAGCCGAAATAGGCAGAACAGGATACTCCTTTAAACGGCAATATCCTTCGCTTGTTATCACCAAGGTAGAATCAGAAGCCTTCACGATGGCTTCGTGGTCAAAGCCTTTCTCCTGCCCCTGCCAAAACTTTCCGTCGTTCAGCGTTCCATCTGTTCTCTCGGTAACCCCAAGGTTCTCTACCTGTTCCAGTTCGCCGGTCTTGGGATTCACCTGAATCCGGAAGTTGAAGTACAGGGCACTATCCGACTTGTCGCTTACCACCGCATAGATATCATCATGCAGATGAGCAATGCCACTGTAGTTGCCCGCAGTCACGGTTTTCGGAAAAGCCTTCTGGGGATTCTCTCTCACTACTTTCCAATCCTGTGCCCCAGCCAGCAAGCTGAATGCCAGAAAGATGGACAGGATATTACAGCGCAGCATAAGTCAATACAAAATCCATAGTTAACTCGAAATCTACATGCGCCGTCTTTCTGCTCTTGAGATTCTCCACATCACACGACCAGTCTGCCATCGTATCAAACGGCTTCACCCGCATATCCTCAAACATCAGTTTTTCTTCAGAGAATAACTTGAAGACCGTTTCCTTGGCACACCAATGCACCAGCTTGGCATCCAGATCTTCCGCCTTCTCATCCTTGCGCAGGAATTTGGATGCGATGCGCTCTACCCTATCGCTGAAGTATTCGATATCCACCGCCACTTCCTGATTTTTGGAAAGGATAAGCGCAGCGTAACCCTTGGTATGCGAAACGCTGATATGATAACCACGGAACAATGGCTTGCCAGCCTCGTTGTGGGTAATGTCACCCGCATGAGAAAGCAAGCCCTTGGAAGCCCCGTTCGTCTTGAGCATCTCATACATTAATGCACGAATGGCAAGAAACTCCAGTTTCCTGCCATCGTTCTTATATTTCTCTTCCACCTGAGAGCGGTAAGCCTGCAGATGAGGATACTGCCCGAACAACTGTTCTACAGTTTCATCCATCTGCCATAAACCAAGACTCACTCCCGGATAAACTTCTCGTATATTGACAACTGCCATATTTTTTATATTCTGATATTGATGAATACTGATGATTACTTAGAAGAATCCTCCACGTTATCTTTCAAAGGATGTACCGTCACCTTAATCTTGCTGATGCGACGCTCCTCTATCTGCATAACCTCGAAAGTATAGTTCTTATAATCTATCTTCTCGTGCATACTTGGGAAATCGCCCTTAATTTCCAAGAGCAGACCAGCCAGAGAATCAGCATCGCCCTCAACCTCCTCGAACTCTTCGTCATCTACATTCAGGATTTTGCAGAAATCAGAAAGAAGCGTTTTACCTTCAAAGATAAAGGTGTTGTAATTTAATTTCGAGTAGAACTTCTCCTCCTCATCGTATTCATCATTGATTTCACCTACAATTTCCTCCAGAATATCTTCGAGAGTAACAATACCCGATGTTCCTCCGAACTCATCTACAACAATGGCGATATGAACCTTGTTGTCCTGGAACTCGCGAAGCAGATCATCTATCTTCTTGGTTTCAGGAACAAAGTAAGGAGGACGAATCAGGCTCTGCCAACGGAAGTTGGAAGACTTCGTAAGATGAGGCAATAAGTCCTTGATATACAGTACACCACGAATATTATCTGTATTATCCTGATAAACAGGAATACGACTGTAATTATTCTCTTCAATGCACTTTAATACTTCTGGATAAGAACTACGGATATCCAGGTCAACAATATTCTGTCGGCTGGTCATCACCTCCTTGGCTGTTTCATCGCCAAAGCGGATGATACCCTTCAGCATGCTCTGCTCGTCCTTGATATCATTCTTATCAGTCAGTTCAAGAGCCTGTTCCAAGTCATCAACACTCAGCACATGATTTTCCTTCTGTATAATCTTTTCTGCAAGAATACCACTTTTCAGCAAGATAGTTTCTAAAGGCCAAAACAACTTTCTGGCAAACAGAATTCCCCCTACGCACCGACGACAGAACTTCAGAGAATCCTGACGGGCATACACTTTCGGCATAATCTCACCAAAAAGCAAAAGCAAGAAAGTAAGAATAACCGTAATAATCAGGAACTGAAGCCAATAAGCTTTAGGACCAAACTCTACGATTCCTGCGAATACATAATTAAGGAGCATGATGATTGTGACATTCACAAAATTATTGGTTATCAAAATGGTAGCCAACGTACGTTCAGAATCATCACGCAACATCTGTATTTTCTTATCGGCATCAGTCTTTTCATCCTCAAGTTCCGCAACATCAGTTGGTGATAAACTGAAAAAAGCAATTTCGGAACCACTGGCAAAAGCAGACATGCCTAACAATATAGCTGCAAGTACAGCAGCTACAATAACCCCGGCGGAAGGCTGCATCAGCATCACATCACCAAAGGCATCAGTTATGGTGGATATATCCAATTTCTGAGCTAAAAATTAATAATTATTGTTCTCTAGTAGCAGGGCGAGTACTCAACATCTCCATATTATCTACATAGATTTCTGTAATATATTGTCTTCTACCCTGCTTGTCATCATAGGAGCGGTAGCGGATTCTTCCTTCCACATAAAGGCGGTCACCCTTATGCACATACTTCTCTACTACCTTTGCAAGCCCACGATAAAAAACAAGATTGTGCCAATCTGTATGGTCTGGCACTTGGGTACCATTAGGCAAAGTATATCCTTTCTCTGTAGTTGCGAGAGAGACCTGAGCTACTGCCTGATCTGCTTCAAAATAATGAATGTCAGGATCTTTACCTACATTACCAATTAGCATAACCTTGTTCATGACACGAATCTTTTAAATTTCTGAATATTTTATTTCCACATTCCCAGATAGCGGAAATGGAAATTCTTACCTTTTGCAGATGGGAACTGGCTGCGTGAATCTACACAATCGCGCAGATAATCTACGATGCGATTGTAACAATCCAAACCTGATTCAGCTTTAACATCCGCAACGAAATGAGTATCACGGTACTCAAACTTTCCTGTAGCCGGTACCATCACAACACGCTTGAAATCAAGTGATCCTTCATACCAGCCTGGAGCCTCTTGAGCCAAACTGGCAACAACAGGATTCTCCATTCTCTCTGCAGGAGTAGGAGTACGCAATGCTTTCTTATCCTTAAAATCCTGCATAGTTTGCGCCGTAGTCTTTATCACAATAAAATAAACACGTGGGCGTACCTTATATCTTTTAGGATACGTCAAATCGCTAGCGGCATATTCACGAACATCTGCCTCTAGCTCCGCATCCATCTCAATCTCAGGAATACTCTTTAAAAAACCAATAGCATCATCAACACTAGTAACTAATGTCTCCTGATCAAAATATCTTAAATATAAATTCATAAATGGGTATGTTTCTCGAGTTCTAAAAAAAAGAGCGGAAAACGGGACTCGGACCCGCGACCCCAACCTTGGCAAGGTTGTGCTCTACCAACTGAGCTATTTCCGCTTATAAAACAACAATAAAAGTGAAGAGGAGGAGACTCGAACTCCCACGACACAATTGTCACTACCCCCTCAAAGTAGCGCGTCTACCAATTCCGCCACCTCTCCAACACTAAGCTAATTTAAACATTGTGCCCAAGACAGGACTCGAACCTGCACGTTGTGAAACACACGCACCTGAAACGTGCGCGTCTACCAATTCCGCCACTTGGGCCCTAAACTTAAACCTATCTTGGTTTAATACAAAAATAATCGAGCGGAAAACGGGACTCGGACCCGCGACCCCAACCTTGGCAAGGTTGTGCTCTACCAACTGAGCTATTTCCGCTTGTAAGATAACAATACCAGTGAAGAGGAGGAGACTCGAACTCCCACGACACAATTGTCACTACCCCCTCAAAGTAGCGCGTCTACCAATTCCGCCACCTCTCCAAGTATATTGTCATCAATTATCTAACCAAGATAAAACTTGATGTTGTTTCCCAAAAAAAATGAGCGGAAAACGGGACTCGGACCCGCGACCCCAACCTTGGCAAGGTTGTGCTCTACCAACTGAGCTATTTCCGCAGTTTTTCCTATTACTTAGGAGCGTTCCTCTGAATGCGAGTGCAAAGGTACTACTTTTTTCTGAATTACCAAACTTTTCTTCGATTTTTTTGAAAAAAAATGTGCATTTTGCCCTTTTTAGTGAGCAAAACACACATTTTAAGCCTTATTTTGCCGATTTTCAAACTCATCCGGCAGAAAAATCGGGAAAATAGAAATTATACTAATCCATCCTACTGCGATAATCTTCGTAGCTGAAATCTCTTAGAGTTTCCAATTTTCCATCTAAATGTACGATTCCTATTGATGGATGAGTGATTCCATTAAAGGTATTTGTCTTTACCGTAGTGTAATGCAGCATATCTTCGAAAATAACATTCTCGCCTATTTGCAATTCATGGTCAAATTTCCAGAAGCCCATAAAATCTCCACTCAGACAACTGTTGCCACCTATTCTATATATATGTGCGCCCTCAGGAGCCTTCGTCGGATCATCAACCTCCAAGGTTTCTGCATTTCTGACAGCTGGCATATACGGCATCTCCAGACAGTCGGGCATATGACAGGTAAAACTGGCATTTATGATAGCTGTCCTGATACCTTTATCTTCAACCACATCTACTACTTGAGTTACAAGCGGCCCGGTCTGCCACCCAAAGGCACTACCAGGTTCCATAATAATTTTAAGATGAGGATAACGCTGATGAAATCCCTTTATTATATTAATAAGGTGTTCCACATCATAATCCTTCCTGGTCATCAGATGACCTCCACCGAAATTGATCCATTTCAGCTGCGGAAACCAAGGAGAGAATTTCTCTTCGATATGAGCTAACGTACGTTCAAAGACATCCGCCCCACTCTCGCAGTGACAATGACAATGGAATCCTTCTATATCTGAAGGCAAAGTTTGAGGCAATTTATCTGCCGATACACCGAATCGGGTTCCAGGTGCACACGGATTATACAGCAATGTTCCGACTTCAGAATATTCCGGATTTACTCTCAATCCCAGTCTGATGTCAGAATTTGCCCTACGAACCCGTTCATGATATCGCTCATATTGCGTAAGCGAGTTGAAAGTAAGATGACTTGAGCATTGAGCTATCTCATCAATCTCATAATCGGTATAAGCCGGCGAAAAAGTATGCGCCTTACTGCCAAATTCATGATACGCCAGTTTTGCCTCGCTAAGAGAGCTGGCCGTGGTCGAAGAAATATACTCTCTGAAAATCGGAAATGTCTTCCAAAGAGCATAAGCCTTAAAAGCTAGAATAATTTCCATATCGGCACGCTCAGCCACACTCTTGATGAGCGACAGATTGTGTCGCAAACGTTCTTCCTCTAAAACGTAAATTGGTCGATGAATCTCATTAAAATTTGCTAAATTTACTTGCATAACTTGATAAATATTAATTTTATGGTGCAAAGATAGCTTTTTATCCCGAATATAATTGCTAGTTTGCGTTTTTTTTAATACTTTTGCATCATAAAAATCATTTTGACGATGAAATTAGCGATAATGACCAAGTCCACATTCTTTGTGGAAGAAGATAAAATACTATCCTCGCTGTTCGACGAGGGCATGGACAACCTGCATCTTTTCAAGCCAGGTTCGTCACCAATGTATGCTGAGCGACTGCTCACGTTACTGCCTGAAGACAATCTTCGCAAGATTACTGTTCATGATCATTATTACCTCAAACAGGAGTATGATTTAGCAGGAATCCATATAGACGATCCGCTAGCACCGGTACCGGATGGATACAAAGGCAAATTCAGTCGCACCTGCACAGATCTCTCGATGCTGAAAGAGATGAAGAAGAAATCAAACTATGTGTTTCTGAAAAACATCTTCGACTGTATTGAGTTTAAAGATGAAAAGTCTTCCTTCAATCTGCAGCAGCTTGAGAATGCAGCCAAGGCAGGACTCATAGACAAGAAGGTATACGCCTTGGGAGGCATGAGTCTGGAAAATCTCAAGATAGCCAAGGAACTCGGATTTGGAGGAGTAGTAATCTGTGGAGATCTCTGGAACCGTTTCGACATTCACAACGAGCGCGATTTCAAAGAGCTGATTCTTCACTTCGAGAAATTGAGAAAGGCTATCAGCTAATACTGAGGTTCCCGAAAAAAGATTCATCCCCCTACATGAAAATAGATAAAAATAACTATTAATACACATAAACACTAATAGAAATGAGTGACAAGAACTCTTTTTTGGTATTCTCTGGTACTAACTCGAGATACCTTGCAGAAAAAATCTGCGCTAGTTTAGGTTGCCCACTGGGTAATTTGGTTGTAACCAAGTTCTCTGATGGTGAATTTGGCGTATCTTTCGAGGAGTCTATCCGCGGACGCGATGTTTTCCTCGTACAGAGCACATTCCCTAATTCAGACAACTTGATGGAGTTGCTCCTGATGATCGACGCAGCAAAGCGTGCTTCTGCCCGCAATATTATTGCTGTTATTCCTTACTTCGGATGGGCCCGTCAGGATCGCAAGGACAAACCACGTGTCAGCATCGGCGCTAAACTGGTAGCCGACTTGCTCAGCGTTGCCGGTATCGACCGTCTCATCACCATGGATCTCCATGCCGACCAGATTCAGGGCTTCTTTGATGTTCCTGTAGATCACCTCTATGCATCTGGCGTTATTTTGCCATACCTGCAGAGCTTACGCCTCAAGGATATGGTCATTGCTTCTCCAGACGTTGGTGGTTCTAAGCGTGCCAACACTTATGCTAAGTACTTCGGCTGCCCTCTCGTGCTCTGCAACAAGACCCGTGCTCGTGCCAATGTAGTAGCAAGCATGCAGATTATCGGTGATGTAAAAGACAAGAATGTTGTCATCATTGATGATATGGTCGATACAGCCGGTACTATCACGAAGGCTGCCGACATCATGAAGCAGGCTGGTGCAAAGACTGTTCGTGCATGTGCATCTCACTGCGTGATGAGTGGTCCTGCATCTGAGCGTGTTCAGGATTCAGCTCTTGAGGAGATAGTATTCACTGATTCCATCCCTTACACCAAGCGTTGCGCAAAGGTTAAGCAGATTTCTATTGCAGATATGTTTGCAGAAACCATTCGCCGTGTTGAGGATAACGAGAGTATCTCTTCCCAGTACCTGGTATAAGGAAATATCATCATACAAGTTTACAAGGAGTCTTTCTTTTAAAAAGGAAGACTCCTTTTTTATGATTCCATTCTTCCCCTGTTTCTAATCTACATTCACTTTTCACAATTCACTTTTCACAATTCACAATTCACTGTTCACAACTACAATAACACTGTTCATTGTTCGATTTCAAACAAAAAAATCCTGTATCCCCAAAAGAGATACAGGATTCATATATTTATAATGTGACAATGTCGCTATTATATTAGTTCAACCACTTCACGTAGCAGAAGTCCTGACGGTGTGGCAACTTATCATTCTTAGGATACATACGTACGCCTGTCTTGAATGAACCAGCATTGATTGGCTCAATCTCAGCCTCGAATGTAAAGTTGTTACCCTCGTGACCAACCATCTTGAATGGATAAACAGCATAAACCTGCTTGCCATCCTCTGGCTGCTCCTTCAATACAACAAGCTCCAAACCTACTGCATCGTTCAAACCCTGCTCATCGATAACATACTGAACCTTGATCTTCTGACCAGTCTCAGCAGCCATCAGCATGCAGTCGTCCTTAGATACAACGTGGATACCATCCCAACGCTCTGCAACGCTCTCCTTCCAGAGTGCAATCTCCTTAGCAAGTGCATTGTCGTTAGCGCTCAACTTCTTGAAGCGGGCAGCCTCCTTATTGTAGAACTTATCATAGTAGTCATCCAACTGGCGCTTCATTGTATAGTGAGGAGCGATAGTAGCAATAGAGTTCTTTACTACCTGGATCCACTCCTTGCTGAAGCCTTCCTTATTCTTGTTGTAATACATAGGGATGATGTCGTTCTCCAAGAGGTTGTAGATAGTAGCAGCATCAAGCTGATCCTGGTAACCCTGGTTCTGGTATGTACGCTTCTCAGGAAGAGCCCAACCAGCACCCTCGCGGTAACCTTCTACCCACCAACCATCAAGTACAGAGAGGTTGACAACACCATTCATCTCAGCCTTCTCGCCAGATGTACCAGAAGCCTCCAATGGACGTGTAGGAGTATTCATCCAGATATCAACACCTGAAACCAGACGGCGAGCCAAAGTCATATCGTAATCCTCGAGGAAGATAATCTTGCCGAGGAACTCAGGACGCTGACTGATCTCGAAAATCTTCTTGATCAAGCCCTGACCTGCACCATCAGCTGGGTGAGCCTTACCTGAGAAGAAGAACAATACTGGATGCTCTGGATCGTTAACGATCTTAGACAAGCGTTCCAAGTCGGTGAAGAGCAAGTGAGCACGCTTGTATGTAGCGAAACGACGGCAGAAACCAATCATCAAAGCGTTAGGGTTGATACGCTCGAGCAAAGATACTACACGAGCAGGATCACCCTGGTTCTTCAACCATGTCTGGGTGAACTTCTCACGGATATAAGCTACGAGCTTCTTCTTCAATGTCATACGGGTATTCCAGATTTCTGCATCTGAAACTTTGTAGATGGCATGCCAGATTTCCTCGTTGCTCTGGTCGTTCATGAAGTTCTTGTCGAAATATGTATCGTAGAGCTTACGCCACTCTGTTGCTGTCCAAGTTGGGAAGTGAACACCATTGGTTACATAACCTACGTGGTTCTCTTCTGGGAAATAACCCTTCCAGATGTTAGAGAACATCTGCTGGCTTACCCAACCGTGAAGCTTACTTACACCATTAACCTCCTGGCAAGTGTTGCATGCGAATGTAGAGAGGCAGAAACGCTCGTTGTGATCATCTGCATTTTCACGACCCATACCGATGAACTCATCCCAAGAGATACCAAGGCGCTGTGGATAGCCACCCATGTACTTGCCGAAGAGAGCCTCGTCGAAGTAGTCGTGACCAGCAGGAACTGGAGTATGAACAGTATAGAGAGAAGAAGCACGAACCAGCTCGAGAGCCTGGTTGAAGTTCAAGCCATCCTCCTCGATGTAGTCGCAGAGACGCTGCAAGTTGCAGAGAGCAGCATGACCCTCATTGCAGTGATAAATCTCCTTCTTGATGCCAAGTTTCTTCAAAGTCAAGATACCGCCGATACCCAGCAAGATTTCCTGCTTCAAGCGATTCTCCCAGTCACCACCATAGAGTGAGTGAGTGATAGGACGGTCGAACTCTGAGTTCATATCATTATCTGTATCCAGAAGATACAACTTGATACGACCTACATTCATCTGCCATACGTATGCATGTACCTGATAGTTTGTGTAAGGTACATCAACTACCAATGGGTTACCATTCTCATCATATACTCGCTCGATAGGGAGAGAGTTGAAGTTCTGGGCATCATAGTTAGCAATCTGCTGACCATCCATACTCAAAGACTGCTTGAAATAACCATATCTGTAGAGGAAACCAACAGCACACATATCCACGTTGCTGTCAGATGCCTCCTTCAAGTAGTCACCAGCAAGCATACCAAGACCACCAGAGTAAATCTTAACTACCTGGTTGATACCATACTCCATGCAGAAGTAAGCAACTGAAGGGCGCTTAGCATTAGGCTTCACATCCATGTACTCGCGGAACATCTTATAGACGTTCTTAACCTTAGCCATTGTCTCCTTGTCCTTAACAATAGCCTCCTTGCGGTCGTAGCTCAAACGTTCCAAGAGCAATACAGGGTTAGCATTACACTTCTCGTACAAGTCTGGATCAAGACTCTTGAACAAGTCACGACCTTCATAATTCCATGCCCACCACATATTGTGAGCGATTTCATCCAAGCACTTCAACTCCTTAGGAAGGCTTGATTTAATGGTTGTCTCCTTCCATTGAGGAGCATTAGCATAGTCTGCCTTAATTTTCATTGTGTTTTATTTTTAAGATGTATATTTTCTATCTTGCAAACATAGCGATTCTTGCAGAATCCAAATATTTGTTTTATGGCTAACGCCATCAAGAGAGAGATTATTATTTCTTCATACGAACTTCAGCCTTGCGCAGGGCAAAGTCATAAGCATCATAGTAATACTCGATAAAGTGTTTCCACAATGCTTTTTCTGAAAGAATCTCAGCATTTTTACGACACTTGTTCACCTGTGTCTTGGTGAATCCCGAGTACTTAGCTACGGTATCCTTGATAGCATCAGCTACCTCAGAATAATTATAGTCGGTACGCTTGATAACCTTCACACCATCCTCTATCTCACTGTAACTTCCCTTCTCTGAGTTAGCCCAAAGACCGAAACCAGCCAAATCGGTGGTGATACAAGGCACCTTGAACGCAACAGCCTCCAATGGAGTATATCCCCATGGCTCATAATAAGAAGGATAGATACAGAGGTCATTACCCAACACTACATCATAGTAGCTCTTGTTGATAATGCCATCATCGCCTGTCAAGTAGCAAGGTAAGAATATCAGTTTCACCTTGTCTTCCTTATTATTATGCATGTTGAAGTACTTCAGCATACCCAATACATTATCATGACTCATATTATGCAACCAATGGGTAATCTCCGGAACCTCCAATGGCGTGTCAAACTTCTTACCGCTATTCAGACGATCCAACAGATCCTGACGTGGATCTCCTACCCAACCAGGTACGTCAATGAATGCCAATACATTCTTCTTCAAATTGTTGTCACGAAGCAGTCGGTTCATAGCCTCAATATAGACATCGATACCCTTGTTGCGGAACTCGTAGCGTCCGCTGGTAGAAACGATGAGCGTATCATCATCCAAATCTGTACCCATCAAAGCATTGGCTACATCGAGCAAACGCTTTCTTGCCTCCTTACGTTTCTTTGTAAAGGTACTTGCTTTAGGTACAAAACTATTGTCAAATCCGTTAGGCAAAACGAAATCTACCGGTTTATCGAGCAATTCCTTGCACTCGTTGGCAGTAATATCACTCACTGTTGTGAAACAATCAACATACTTAGCAGTCTGCTTTTCTATAGAATGCTTGCTTTGCATATTGAGTTCCTGCGCCATCTGATCACCATTATAGGCAAAAAGATAATCGTAAAGAGGCTTATTATTACCGGCAATACTACGACCGATACTTGTAGCATGCGTGGTGAACACTGTAGCCACCTCAGGAAGATGCTTGTTCACATAGAGCACACCAAGTCCTGTCATCCATTCATTTCCATGATAGATAACTTTCTTGCCTTTTCCAACGACATGTTTGTAGAAACTCTCTACTACCAGAGCGGCAGCATAAGAGAACATCGATGCTTCGTCATAGTCACCATAAGCATGAAGACTATCAACCTGATAGTCCTGCCATAGTTGTCCATAGATCTGGTCTTTAACAGCATAGTAAGGATTGAAATCTACTAAAACAGCTACTGGCTCTCCCGGTATATTCCATCTACCTACTTTAACCTTTAAGCCCTCTTTCAGAGCTTCTGTTTTCCACGCCGCATAAAGCGTATCATCTTGAGAGAAATAAGGATTCACCTTGTCTCCCCAGCAATCAGGACCAATGAAGATTAGTTGATCCTTTAACCTTTCCGTAAGAGTCTTAGCTCGTGTTGAAAGAACGGTGTAGATACCACCAACTTTATTACACACTTCCCAACTAGACTCAAATATGTAATCTGGAAATAATTTTTTCTTTTCCATATATAATTATCAATAAACACCGCAAAGATAGATAAATATTTGCAAAAAAACGAATTAATCTTATTAAAATCCTAAAAAAAATGCAGTTTTCTTGATTTAAATGAATAACTTTGTCGCAGTTAATTAAAAAAAGAGATGAAAAGAAAGATTTTAGCAACATTATTATGCCTAATTAGTATATCTAGTATGGCACAAACAGACAGCACCCTATTCAAGGGGGAGATTACAAACAAAGAGTATGATGTCTATATGAATATAGACTTCTACCATAAGAACCTCAAGGTTCCAGGACAGGAACTGTTCGGTGAAATGCCCGGATATTTCGGTGACAGACGTGATAGTCGCAAATGGCTGATTACAGATGCTGACATAGAAGGAAAGACCGCTCATCTATCCATTATCAATGATTACGGGAGCGAAGATCTTACTGCCGACCTCATAGCCTTGCCCGATGGTAGTTACGAGTTGCAGCAGAAAGATGGAAGTAACCTGAAAATTGCCCGAAACCGGAAATGGGTGAAGATTCCTAAAAAACTGAAATTCACCAAGCAGTAGACAAAGCACTCAGAATATCGCAGAAATGCCCCTCGCTATTATGGTAAATAGCGAGGGGTTATTATATTATATAGCAAGGGTAATTATACTAAATAGCCAGAGTTATTAAACAGAAAAGCCCCGACTACTTTCGTAATCGAGGCTTCTGAAATTAAAAGGAGGCGGCTACCTACTATCCCGCATTGCATTGCAGTACCATCGGCGCAAGTGAGCTTAACTTCTCTGTTCGGAATGGGAAGAGGTGGGACCTCACCGCAATAACCACCTGATAATGGGTTATGACGTATTTGCACACAAGCAAACGTATAAGTAATGTTGAATGTTGATTGTTGAATGTTGAATTACAACTTTCAGCACCATTCAGACTGTACATACAGTTGAAACTATGAACTTTCTAAAGAAAGTGTTCGGGCAATTAGTAATGCTCGGCTTTGACATCGCTGTCTTTACACCTGCATCCTATCAACGTCATCGTCTCTGACGACCCTCAATGGAGTTCTCATCTTGCGGCTGGCTTCGCACTTAGATGCTTTCAGCGCTTATCCAATCCAGACTCAGATACCCAGCGGTGCGCCTGGCGGCACAACTGGTAAACCGGAGGTCTGTCCATCACGGTCCTCTCGTACTAGTGACGGCACCACTCAAAACTCCCACGCCCACGATAGATAGAGACCGAACTGTCTCACGACGTTCTGAACCCAGCTCGCGTGCCACTTTAATGGGCGAACAGCCCAACCCTTGGGACCTTCTCCAGCCCCAGGATGTGACGAGCCGACATCGAGGTGCCAAACCACCCCGTCGATATGAGCTCTTGGGGGGGATCAGCCTGTTATCCCCGGAGTACCTTTTATCCTTTGAGCGACGGAGTTTCCATACACATCCGCCGGATCACTATGCCCCAGTTTCCTGCCTGCTCGGCATGTCTGCCTCCCAGTCAAGCGCCCTTATGCCATTGCACTCTTTGAGGTCGGTTACCAATCGACCCGAGGGCACCTTTGGAAGCCTCCGTTACGCTTTTGGAGGCGACCACCCCAGTCAAACTACCCACCAAGCAGTGTCCTCGCACTAGCGAGTTAGACCTCAGACAGCCAAAGGGCCGTATTTCAAGGATGGCTCCACGAAAGCTGGCGCTCCCGCTTCGAAGCCTCCGGCCTATCCTACACATCGGATGACCAAGGTCAATGCTAAGCTGTAGTAAAGGTTCACGGGGTCTTTTCGTCCCATCGCGGGTAATCGGCATCTTCACCGATACTACAATTTCACTGAGCTCATGGTTGAGACAGCGTCCGGATCATTACACCATTCGTGCAGGTCGGAACTTACCCGACAAGGAATTTCGCTACCTTAGGACCGTTATAGTTACGGCCGCCGTTTACCGGGGCTTCAATTCAATGCTTCCTCTTGCGAGTGACATCTCCTCTTAACCTTCCGGCACCGGGCAGGTGTCAGGCTGTATACGTCATCTTTCGAGTTTGCACAGCCCTGTGTTTTTGTTAAACAGTTGCCTGGACCTATTCTCTGCGCCTCGCTCATCACGAGGACCCTTTATCCCGAAGTTACAGGGTCAATTTGCCTAGTTCCTTAACCATGAATCTCTCAACGCCTTAGTATGTTCTACCCGACCACGTGTGTCCGTTTGCGGTACGGGTGCCGCATGGGTTAAGCTTAGCGGATTTTCTCGGGAGTATGATTACCCACACTATTGGATTCTTCCGAAGAAGACTCCATACTGTCAAGTTCAGCTCGGATGGTGGATTTGCCTGCCATCCTCAACGCCTACACTCTTCAACGGGGACTTCCGTCGCCCCGCGGTGGTTTCACTGCTCCGTCTCCACGTCGCCCCATGCGGCAGTGACGGAATATTAACCGTCTCTGCCATCGCCATCGCCGTTCGGCTTAGACTTAGGACCCGACTGACCCCGGGCTGATTGGCATTGCCCGGGAAACCTTGGTCTTACAGCGGGAGGGAATCTAACCCTCCTTATCGTTACTTATTCCTACATTTGCTTTACTCACCGCTCCAGGATAACTTACGTACACCATTCGACGCTGTGAGTATGCTCCCCTACCGATACTTTTACAATTGCTATCCCGCGCCTTCGGTGTCTGCCTTATACCCGATTATTATCCATGCCCGGACCCTCGACTAGTGAGCTGTTACGCACTCTTTGAATGAATGGCTGCTTCCAAGCCAACATCCTAGCTGTCATAGGGACCAGACTTCGTTAGACTAACTCAGGCAGAACTCCGGGACCTTAGACGGCGGTCTGGATTCTTCTCCTCTCGGGGACGGACCTTAGCACCCGCCCCCTTACTGCCGGACTGCAGACCGTGAGCATTCGGAGTTCGTCAGGACTCGATAGGCGGTGAAGCCCTCTTGTCCTATCGGTCGCTCTACCTCTCACGGTGACCATCCGACGCGGCACCTAAATGCCTTTCGGGGAGTACGAGCTATCTCCAAGTTTGATTGGCCTTTCACTCCTACACTCGGCTCATCCAGAAGCTTTTCAACGCTTATTGGTGCGGACCTCCATCCCGTGTTACCGGGACTTCATCCTGGCCAAGTGTAGATCACTTGGTTTCGCGTCTACCCCCACTGACTGTGCGCCCTGTTCAGGCTCGCTTTCACTGCGGCTACGTGTCTCATGACACTCAACCTCGCCAGTGACGGTAACTCGTAGGATCATTATGCAAAAGGCACGCCGTCACATCTTACGATGCTCCGACCGCTTGTAGGCGTATGGTTTCAGGAACTATTTCACTCCCCTGCTCGGGGTTCTTTTCACCTTTCCTTCACAGTACTCGTTCGCTATCGGTCTCACGGGAGTATTTAGCCTTACCGGATGGTCCCGGCAGATTCGCGCAGGATTCCTCGTGTCCCGCGTTACTCAGGATACCGCTATGCCTGATCTGGCTTCGTGTACAGGATTATCACCTTCTGTGATGTAACTTTCCAGATACTTCCACTCACCATTTCAGTACAATGTCGCGGTCCTACAACCCCGCTGGCGCCTTGCGACGTCAACGGTTTGGGCTGTTCCCCGTTCGCTCGCCACTACTGGGGGAATCATTCATTTATTTTCTCTTCCTGCAGGTACTAAGATGTTTCAGTTCCCTGCGTTAGCTCTCTTACATTGGTAAGAGTAACCGTCCTTCAGACGGCTAGGTTGTCCCATTCGGAAATCTTCGGATCAAGGGTTATTTGCACCTACCCGAAGCTTATCGCAGCTTATCACGTCCTTCATCGCCTCCGTGAGCCTAGGCATCCGCCATACGCCCTTTCTTACTTTCTTTACGACTGTATTCTTGTTACTCGTTTCCGAATAACGAATAAGTAGCTCATACTTTCAGCTGTATTCTAACAAAGTGAAATCTCATCTTGCGATTTGATTTACTTTAGTCTGAACTAAAGTTCATTACTTACAGTTTTGCTTGTGTCAATATGTCAAAGATCTTCTTGCCTTAAAGGCATAGTGGAGATTGTGGAGTTGAACCATTTTGCTTGAGCCATCTCTATATATTATATAACGTATAGGGAATCCCAGTCTCCTGTATTTAATAAAACAGATGGTGCGTACAAGAAGAGAAGCGAACTTTTAATCAGATTCCTATCTCTTCATAGGAAATTCGTCTCTCCAGAAAGGAGGTGTTCCAGCCGCACCTTCCGGTACGGCTACCTTGTTACGACTTAGCCCCAATTACCAGTTTCGCCCTAGGCCGCTCCTTACGGTCACGGACTTTAGGCGCCCCCGGCTTTCATGGCTTGACGGGCGGTGTGTACAAGGCCCGGGAACGTATTCACCGCGCCATGGCTGATGCGCGATTACTAGCGAATCCAGCTTCGTGGGGTCGGGTTGCAGACCCCAGTCCGAACTGAGACAGGCTTTAAGGATTTGATCGTACTTGCGTACGACCGTCTCTCTGTACCTGCCATTGTAACACGTGTGTAGCCCCGGACGTAAGGGCCGTGCTGATTTGACGTCATCCCCACCTTCCTCACACCTTACGGTGGCAGTGTCCCCAGAGTGCCCAGCTTCACCTGATGGCAACTAAGGAGAGGGGTTGCGCTCGTTATGGCACTTAAGCCGACACCTCACGGCACGAGCTGACGACAACCATGCAGCACCTTCACAGAGGCCCCGAAGGGCGTCATTGTCTCCAAATCCTTCCTCTGCAATTCAAGCCCGGGTAAGGTTCCTCGCGTATCATCGAATTAAACCACATGTTCCTCCGCTTGTGCGGGCCCCCGTCAATTCCTTTGAGTTTCACCGTTGCCGGCGTACTCCCCAGGTGGGATGCTTAATGCTTTCGCTTGGCCGCTGACCTATTCAGACCAACAGCGGGCATCCATCGTTTACCGTGCGGACTACCAGGGTATCTAATCCTGTTCGATACCCGCACTTTCGAGCTTCAGCGTCAGTTGCGCTCCAGTGAGCTGCCTTCGCAATCGGAGTTCTTCGTGATATCTAAGCATTTCACCGCTACACCACGAATTCCGCCCACTTTGTGCGTACTCAAGGAAACCAGTTCGCGCTGCAGTGCAGACGTTGAGCGTCTACATTTCACAACACGCTTAATCTCCGGCCTACGCTCCCTTTAAACCCAATAAATCCGGATAACGCCCGGACCTTCCGTATTACCGCGGCTGCTGGCACGGAATTAGCCGGTCCTTATTCATAAGGTACATGCAAAAAGTCTCACGAGACTCACTTTATTCCCTTATAAAAGCAGTTTACAACCCATAGGGCCGTCATCCTGCACGCTACTTGGCTGGTTCAGACTCTCGTCCATTGACCAATATTCCTCACTGCTGCCTCCCGTAGGAGTTTGGACCGTGTCTCAGTTCCAATGTGGGGGACCTTCCTCTCAGAACCCCTACTGATCGTTGCCTTGGTGGGCCGTTACCCCGCCAACAAGCTAATCAGACGCATCCCCATCCATCACCGATAAATCTTTAATCTCTTTCAGATGTCTTCTAGAGATATCATTGGGTATTAGTCTTACTTTCGCAAGGTTATCCCCAAGTGGTGGGCAGGTTGGATACGCGTTACTCACCCGTGCGCCGGTCGACGCCCATCAAAAGCAAGCTTTCGATGTCGTTTCCCCTCGACTTGCATGTGTTAAGCCTGTAGCTAGCGTTCATCCTGAGCCAGGATCAAACTCTCCATTGTAAAATATCATTTCTACTTTGCTATACCCGAAAGTCTAGCGAAGTGTTTGTTGTCTGTACTTAGGACGAATATCCTTTTCGTTTATTGAAGCTTAGTAAACCTGACTTGTCAATTGCTTGACGGTTCGTTTCTTTTTACCCGGTTTCTTTATACTCCCTATATAATAAGGTGTAATCCAAAACCGCTTCTTGTACTACTTGTCTGTTTATGTAAAATCTTTCAAAGAACTCTTTCTTTTGTTGCTAAGAGAAAGTGTATTTCTCAAAAGCGAGTGCAAAAGTACTAACTATTTTTCATTCCACCAAATCTTTTCGCAAAAAAGTTGAGATTTTAGTGCCTTTTTAACACTTGTAAAGACTTTCGGGAGTTTTTCTTACCACTACACTTTATTTTATACATGCATACGCCTGCATGCATGTGCGGGCGCACACCCGCAAGCGCATTAATAATATTGTACTCATATTCCAAGACCGAAAAGAAATCAGGATTCAACTAGAAAAGTATTATCCGGAGAATATATCTATCAAAGAAGAATATTACTATACGAAGAAGAATATTATCGAAGAAAAGGGAGAAACTCAGAAAAACATTTTGCCAATTAAAAAAAATATAGTACCTTTGCACACGTTTTAACGGATAACAAGATTAATTACATATATTTTAAAACTTTCAAATGAAGGCATTAGCAATTAAGTCGAGTTTGTTTTCCTGTTTAAAGACATACAACAAGAAAACATTCATGTCTGACCTCATGGCAGGTATCATCGTTGGTATCGTAGCCCTGCCTCTGGCCATCGCATTCGGTATCGCTTCTGGCGTGACCCCTGAAAAGGGTATCATCACCGCCATTGTAGCAGGTCTCATCATCTCCATCTTCGGTGGAAGCAAAGTGCAGATTGGTGGTCCTACGGGAGCATTCATCGTTATCATCTATGGCATTATCCAGAAATATGGCATGGAAGGTTTGACGATAGCGACACTGATGGCTGGTCTGTTCCTGGTTCTCTTCGGACTTCTCCGTCTTGGAACCATCATCAAGTACATCCCTTACCCTATCGTTGTGGGATTTACCAGTGGTATCGCCGTAACCATCTTCACGACCCAAATCAAGGATCTCTTTGGATTGACGTTGACTTCAAATCCTTCTGATTTTCTGGAGAAATGGGGCGTCTACTTCCAAAGCTTTGACACCATAGATCCTTGGTGTGCCCTTATCGGAGTAGTAAGCGTAGTGGTTATCGCCATCACCCCTAAGTTCAGCAAGAAGATTCCGGGCTCTCTTATTGCCATCATCCTGATGACCGTTGTAGCCTTACTGCTCAAGCAGTTTGCCGGCGTTGAGAGTATCGAGACCATCGGCGACCGCTTCTCTATCAGCAACGAACTGCCTGCAGCTCAGGTACCAGCCATGAATTGGGAGACCATCAAGAGTCTTGTATCACCAGCTATTACCATCGCCATCCTGGGAGCCATTGAGAGTTTGCTTTCAGCAACTGTTGCCGATGGTGTAATCAGCGATCATCACGACAGTAACACCGAGTTGGTAGCTCAGGGTTTAGCCAATATCGCCTCTCCCCTCTTTGGCGGTATTCCTGCAACAGGTGCCATTGCCCGCACAATGACCAATATCAATAATGGCGGTAAGACTCCTATTGCAGGCATCATCCACGCCATAGTTCTGCTGCTCATATTCCTCTTCCTGATGCCTCTTGCCCAGTACATACCAATGGCTTGTCTTGCCGGTGTATTGGTAGTTGTATCTTACGGAATGAGCGGATGGAGAAGTTTCCTGGCATTGATGAAGAATCCGAAGAGCGATGTAACCGTACTTCTGATTACCTTCTTCCTCACCATCATCTTCGATTTGACAGTAGCCATCGAGGTGGGTCTGATTATCGCCTGTCTGCTCTTCATGAAGCGAATGAGCGAAACCACCGACGTGAAAGCTATTACCGATGATGAGATTGACTTGAACAAGGAGTTTGACTTCCTCTCAACCAACCTGGAGCACTATACGATTCCGAAGGGCGTAGAGGTATACGAAATCAATGGTCCTTTCTTCTTCGGAGCTGGTAACAAGTTTGAGGAAGTGATGGCAGCTTTCGGTGACCGTCCACTGGTACGTGTCATCCGTATGCGCAAGGTTCCATTTGTTGATTCAACCGGTATCCACAACCTCACCAACCTCTGCGAGATGAGTCAGAAGGAGGACATTCAGGTTGTACTCTCCGGTGTTTGCGAGAAGGTAAACGCCCAGTTGGAAAAGGCTGGTTTCTACAATATTCTTGGCAAGGATAATATCACAGATCACATCAGCAAGGCTCTGAAACGTGCTGAAGAGATTATTGAGAAGAAAACTGTTAATAGTTAATAGTTTACAGTTAACATTTTACTGATTGTAGACCATCAAATAAAAAAGATGCATTGCTGAATATACCAGTAATGCATCTTTTTTTATTGTCATCAAGTAACTGTTAACTATAAACTGTTAACTATAAACTGTTAACTATCAACTATTACAAAACTTTTCCCAGAAACTCCTGTAGTCTTGGCGATTTTGGATGGTTGAATATTTGCTCAGGACTTCCGTCTTCCGTGATATAGCCGTCACTGAAGAAGAGAACACGATTGGCCACTTCTCTTGCAAATCCCATCTCGTGGGTCACCACCACCATCGTCATTCCCTCGGCAGCAACATCCTTCATCAGCTGCAGTACCTCGCCCACCATTTCCGGATCGAGAGCCGAAGTCGGCTCATCAAAGAGGATTACCTCAGGATTCATCGCTAAGGCACGGGCGATAGCTACGCGCTGTTTCTGTCCGCCCGACAGACTGTCGGGATAACTGTCGGCCTTATCCAGCAATCCGATACGGGTCAGGAGTTCCGTTGCTTTCTCATCAGCTTCTTCCTTTGTCATCTTACCCAATTCTACCGGAGCCAGCATGATGTTGCGGCGTATGGTCATATTAGGGAAGAGATTGAACTGCTGGAATACCATACCCACCCTCTGGCGCATTCGGTTGATATCAACATCGCTTGATGTGATATCCATATCATCGATAAAGATTTTACCCTCGGTAGGTTCTTCCAGAAGGTTGATGGAACGCAGGAAGGTACTCTTGCCACAACCCGACGGACCGATGATGGCAACCACCTCACCTTTCCTCACCGAGGTGGTAATGCCTTTCAGCACCTCGTTGTCGCCGAAGCGTTTACGAAGTCCTTCTATCTTGATTATTTCGTTCATTTTATCCATTGTTTTAAAGCTTTTGCCCTTTCAGGATTCCTCATTTCCTTTCGCTCTTTCTCAGTCTCTTCTCCAGCCTTCTCACTCCTGCGTTCAGTCCGAGAACAAGAACGAGATAGAGGCAGGCTACTACGCCCAACGGCATCATCGCTTCGTAAGTAATGCTTCGGATGATGTCGGAACCCTTGGTCAAGTCTACCAGTCCGATATAACCGCTGATAGAGGTTTCCTTGAGCAGAGTGATAAGCTCGTTACCCATAGCCGGAAGCACATTCTTGAAGGCTTGCGGAAGGATGATGAGACGCATCGTCTTGCCATACGAAAGACCGAGACTTCTGCCCGCCTCCATCTGACCATTATCCACCGACATGATGCCCGAGCGGATTACCTCGGCAATATAAGCTGCCGAGTTCAAGCCGAAGGCGATGACAGCCACCAGTATCTTATTGACATCTGCTGAAGCAAACACCACATAATAGATGATGAGCAACTGCACCATGGTTGGCGTGCCTCGCATGATGGTGAGGTACAGCTGGCAGAGCATGTTCGGAATCTTCCAGTCGCCCTTACGTTCATGACGTGCTCTGACAATAGCTATCAGCGTTCCGAGTATCACGGAAAGGATGATGGCGAAGAAGGTGATGATGAGCGTATTGCCCAAACCCTGCAACAGATACTGATAACGGTTGTCATCTATGAAGCAGGATTTAAACTTATCTATCACTCCCGGCTGGTTACCGGCTGCTTTCACTTCATTGGAATTCACCATGATAACCTGTCGCACATCGGCATAGGAATCTGTAAATCCGATATTCTTCTTCCGTTCAGGAGTAACCGTGATGCCGGCAATACCCGCATCCGCCTTACCAGCCTGTACAGAGGTGATGATGGCATCAAACTCCATATCGAGAATCTCGACATCCACGCCCATCACATCGCCGATGGCATTCGCCACATCCACGTCGATACCCACAATTTTGCCATTCTGGTAATATTCGAAAGGCTCGAAGGTAGCGTTGGTGGCAAAACGGAGACTCGTCTTCAAGCCGAGTTTCTGCAGCGCTTCCGGTCCCACCTTCTTCACGTCAGAAGTCTTTGGCGTATAAGCCACGGCTATGCCCCGTTCCAGATGGCGGTTGACGATGGAATCGATGACGCCATTCTCTTTCAGAATACGGATGGCATGATTGATGGACTGCTGCAACTCAGCATGATCCTTAGCCACGCAGATGGCGAAAAAGGACGCATCGAAGGTTTCGGGCAGGATACGGAGCGATGGGTTCACCCGTTGAAATGCCTTGGCTGGCGCCTCATCGGTCACCATGCAGTCTATCTTACCCTGCAGGAGTGCCTGAATGGCATCGGCTCCCTTGTTGTACCGTTCTACCTTGGTACCGCCACCTTCCTTTTCCAGCTCCGTAGCTAGTCCGTCGCTAGTAGTACCGAGCTGCACACCAATCACAGCCCCCTTCAAATCAGTCTTGCTCTTGATTTGTCTGTCAACATCTGACGCTCCCGAGCCACACGCCACGAAGAGCACACTCAGGAGTAAAGTCAAGAAGCCCAGCTTAAACTTTCCCGTTTTTCTGTATTTCATCATTCCAGGCATTCGTTTATTGTTGTTTCAAATACTCAGCACACATCTCTGCACATCTTTCTCCGTCTACACCAGCCGATACGATTCCGCCTGCATAACCAGCACCTTCGCCACATGGGAAGAGTCCCTGGATGCGGACATGCTGCAGGGTTTCGCGGTCACGGACGATGCGGACAGGCGATGAGGTTCTCGTCTCCATCGCTATCAGTGTAGCCTCGTTGGTCAGGAAACCATGGGCATTCTTGCCGAAGGTCTTAAAGCCTTCCTGCAGTCGCTTGCTCACGAAAGACGGCATCCAGAAATGCAACGGACTCGAAATCAAGCCTGGAGCATAGCTGCTCTTTGGCAGATCATAACTCAATCGATTGTTCACGAAGTCAGCCATGCGCTGTGCCGGTGCAGTCTGCTTCATGTTGCCCTGCTGCCAGCATTGCTTTTCCACGATTTCCTGGAAGTACATCATCTGGAGTGAAGAGTGAGGAGTGAAGAGTGAAGCATTCTTCTGCGCCTTCATTTCCTGCTGTTCGATGACAGACTGATGTTCCTTCACAAACTGCGCCACATCCTCGGGATGAGTTTCCACCACCATGCCCGAGTTGCTCCAGGCAGTACCGCGGTTGCTCGGACTCATACCGTTCACCACGAGCTGTTCCGGTCCTGTAGCAGCCGGAATCACAAAACCGCCCGGACACATACAGAAGCTATAGACACCTCTGCCATCTACCTGAGTAACAAAGCTATATTCGGCAGCAGGCAGATATTTTCCTCTACCACTCTTATTGTGATACTGAATCTGGTCGATGAGTTGGGAAGGATGTTCCAGACGCACACCTACGGCGATGCCTTTTGCTTCGATATCTATCTTTGCCGAAGCGAGATAGCGGTATACATCGCGGGCACTATGACCTGTTGCCAGGATAACCGGTCCGCGATAAGTTTCCTCAGCACCCGTAGCCAGATTCACGGCTTCTACACCTATCACCCTATCGCCAGCTGCAGCATCAGGTGCCGTCAGCTTACCTTCACTCTCAAGGATCAGACGAATCATCTTGGTCTGGAAATGCACTTCGCCGCCACACTTGATGATGGTGTTGCGCATGTTTTCAATAACGCGTGGCAACTTGTCGGTACCGATATGCGGATGGGCATCTGCCAGGATATTGGTATTGGCACCATGCTGGCAGAATACGTTCAGAATCTTGTCTACACTACCCCTTTTCTTGCTTCGGGTATAGAGTTTGCCGTCACTATAAGCACCGGCTCCACCTTCACCGAAACAGTAGTTGCTCTCACCATCTACCTTCTGAGTCTTGGTAATGTTAGAGAGGTCCTTCTTGCGTTCGCGCACATCCTTGCCTCGCTCCAGCACGATAGGACGGTATCCCAGTTCTATCAGGCGCAGGGAAGCGAAGAGTCCGCCAGGTCCCTCACCCACAACGATAACACGAGGTCTGCTGCTCACATCCGGATATTCGGTATGGACATACTGGTCGTCCTGCGGAAATTCGTTGATATAAGCACGCACCTTCAGATTGACGAAGATGGTGCGCTGACGGGCATCGATGCTTCTCTTCAAAACCCTCACCTGGTTGAGCGTTCTTACATCCAATCCCTTTTCTTTGGCGAGATAACGCTTGATGCCTTCCTCGCTTGCTGCCTGTTCGGGCAGAATTCTTATCTGATACTCTTGAATCATTATATTTTGAACTTTGAGCTTTGAACTTTATGATTAGTTTAATGAAAGTGACGAGTGACAAGTGACCGATTCCATATTACGGATTTCGCATTACATTCACAATTCACTTTTCACTTTCACTTTTTCATGCTTCCATTGTAGCCAGTACTTCGAGCGTATCCAGCTGATACATGGTGAACTTACCATCTTCCAATGTTGCAAAGGTTGGCGGATTGCCACCCTTCGGGAAGGTGATGCTGCCGGTATTTACGATGGCCTGCCCCTTCTCGTTATGAGAGAGTTCCCAGAGATGGGAGTGGCCATAGATCATAGCCTCGTAAGGACCCTTCGGCATGTTTTCCTTATTGTATACATGTCCATGAGTCAGAAGATAGCGCTTGCCTCCGTCTACCAGCAAGGCATAGGTCTCCATGATAGGGAAATCGAGGAGCATCTGGTCTACTTCCGCATCACAGTTGCCACGCACAGCGATAATCTTGTCAGCCAGCGCATTCAGTCTTTCTACGATACCCTTAGGATCGATTCCTTCCGGAATGCGGTTGCGGGGACCGTAGTTGATGATATCCCCCATGATGCACATCATGTCACAATGTTCAGCCTCGAAGAAATCGAGGACCTTTTCCAGGGCTGGCAAACAGCCGTGGATATCTGAGAATAAAAGATATTTCATTACTTGATTCAAAAAGTATTAATACTCACCCTCAACCCATTTTTTACCTGATTCAGTATATTTCATCCAAATAACCAAACCGACACCAATGATTGCTGCTATTGCAAAAAGTATTGTCAACATTTCCATAATTATTTCTTTTTTAATTCTACTTTTAATAAATAATTGCCTGCATAAGCAAAACATGCAGCAGCGATTACTGCGCATCCCATGCAAACATAGTTAGTTACTCCCATTGCCTCACCTGTAAACAGTGGCGACAATGCACCAATTCCAATACCGCTGCATACCATCTTTGAAATACCAAAGAAATACTCAGCCAGCATCTCATTTCGTTTGAAATTGCGTTCAACGAGTTGATTTTTACTATTTACTTCTGTAACCATATTGCTAATGCTTTGAATTACATCGGCAAAATTAAGCAAATAATCCGAAACACCCAAACATTTCAACGTTTTTTATATATATAATAAGGTATAAGGGAGAGGAAGAGCCTATAATTATCTACTGAAATAGCTTTTTTATCTACAATATGCTACTTTTTTGTTAAAATCCTTGGCAGTTTGATATATTATTCGTACTTTTGCCCACAAGTTCTGCTTCGGCCCCGGTCGTTTCGGGGGAGGCATTACATTACCAACGTAAAATTCAAGAACATATGAAAGTATTAAAATTCGGCGGAACATCGGTTGGTTCCGTAAAAAGCATCCTCAGCTTGAAACGTATCGTTGAAAACGAGGCTAAGAAACAGAGTGTAGTGGTTGTCGTGAGCGCGCTTGGCGGTATCACGGACAAACTCTTGCAGACCTCTCAACTTGCCCTCCAGGGTGATGAACAGTGGAAAGTAGAATTCGAAGCCATGGTTGATCGCCACCACAAGATGATAGATACCATCATCACCGACACAACAGACAGAGAAAACTTATTCAAATCGGTTGATGCCCTCTTCGAGCAGTTGAAGAGCATCTATTTTGGTGTGTACCTCATCCACGACCTCAGCGAGAAAACACAGGATGCCATCGTGAGTTATGGTGAAAGACTCAGTTCCAAGATTGTTGCCACATTGATTCGTGGAGCCAAATGGTTCGACTCACGCAACTTCATCAAGACTGAGCGCAAGAACGGCAAAGACAAGCATGTACTCGACAGCGAGCTGACCAACAAACTGGTAAAAGAAGCCTTTGCAGAAATTCCACGCATATCTCTCGTTCCGGGTTTTATCAGTCGTGACAAGAACACAGACCGCACCACCAACCTTGGCCGTGGCGGTAGCGACTACACAGCAGCCATCATAGCAGCTGCCCTCGATGCAGAAGTGCTCGAAATCTGGACTGATGTAGACGGTTTCATGACCGCCGACCCACGTGTCATCAAATCAGCTTATACCATCAACGAACTGAGTTACGTTGAGGCGATGGAGCTTTGCAACTTTGGTGCAAAGGTCATCTACCCTCCAACCATCTACCCGGTTTGTGTCAAGAATATTCCTATCAAGGTTAAGAACACCTTCAACCCAGATGCTCCGGGCACCATCATCAAGAACAAGATAGATGGCGACCAGAAGCCTATCAAGGGTATCTCTTCCATCAACGGTACAGCGCTCATCACCGTAACCGGTCTTTCCATGGTCGGTGTGATTGGTGTAAACCGCCGTATCTTCACCGCTCTTGCCAACGAGGGCATCTCTGTGTTCATGGTGTCACAGGCATCATCTGAGAACTCTACCTCTATCGGTGTGCGCGAGCAGGATGTAGAAGAGGCTGTAAAGGTATTGAACAATGAGTTCCACAACGAGATTGCCGATGGTGCCATGTTCCCAATGCACGCAGAGAAGGGCTTGGCCACTATCGCCATCGTGGGTGAAAACATGAAGCATGCCGCCGGTATCGCCGGTAAGCTCTTCGGAACCCTCGGCCGTAGCGGTGTTTCCGTCATCGCCTGTGCACAGGGTGCTTCAGAGACCAACATCTCGTTCGTAGTGAAGAGCGATTATCTGAGAAAGTCACTCAACGTGCTCCACGACAGTTTCTTCCTTTCAGAATACAAGGTGCTGAACCTCTTCATCTGCGGTGTGGGTACCGTGGGCGGAAAGCTCATCGAGCAGATCAAGAACCAGTATGCCGACCTCATGGAGCGCAGCAAACTGAAGCTCAACGTGGTGGGTATCGCTTCTTCCAAGAACGCCATCTTCAACCGCGATGGTATTGATCTCGAGAACTACAGCGAGGAACTGAAGAAATCAGACCCAAGCACTCCAGAGGTTCTGCGCGATACCATCCTGGCGATGAACATCTTCAACAGCGTGTTTGTAGACTGTACAGCCAGCAAGGATGTGGCCGCTCTCTACCAGAGTCTGCTGGAGCACAACGTTAGCATTATCGCAGCCAACAAGATAGCTGCATCAAGCGAATACGAGAACTACGAGAAACTGAAGAAGACTGCCATCCAGCGTGGTGTAGTATTCCGTTTTGAGACCAACGTAGGTGCCGGTCTTCCTATCATCGGAACCATCAACGATCTCCGCAACTCCGGAGATAAAATCCTTAAGATTGAGGCAGTTCTCTCGGGTACGCTCAACTTTATCTTTAACGCCATCTCCAGCGTCGTTCCATTCTCTGAGACCGTGAGACTGGCTAAGGAGAAGGGCTACAGCGAGCCTGATCCACGTATCGACCTGAGCGGTATGGACGTGATTCGCAAGCTGGTGATTCTCTCCCGCGAGGCAGGTTACCGCGTAGAGCAGGAAGATGTAGAGAAGAACCTCTTCGTGCCAGACAAATACTTCAAGGGTTCGCTCGACAACTTCTGGAAGAAACTTCCTGAACTCGATGCCGATTTCGAGGCTAAGCGCAAGGCGCTCGATGTAGAGCACAAACGCTGGCGCTTCGTTGCTACCCTGGATGGCGGCAAGACAAGCGTAGGTTTGCAGGCTGTAGGTCCTGAGCATCCGTTCTACAATCTGGAAGGTTCCAACAACATCGTGCTGCTCACCACCGAGCGCTATAAGGAATACCCTATGATGATTCAGGGCTATGGTGCCGGAGCCAGCGTAACTGCTGCCGGTGTATTCGCCAACATCATGAGTATCGCTAACATTTAACACTTAACATTAAAAGAAGAGATGAAACATATTATCATTCTTGGCGACGGAATGGCTGACCACCCGGTAGAAAGACTGGGTGGAAAGACTCTCCTGCAATACGCCAACAAACCCTATATGGATATGCTTGCCAAGAAGGGCAAGACAGGAAGACTCGTTACCGTGCCAGATGGATTCCATCCGGGTTCTGAGGTAGCTAACAGCTCTATCATGGGCTATGACCAGAACGAAGTTTACGAAGGACGCGGACCGCTGGAGGCTGCCAGCATCGGCTATGAACTGGAGCCTACCGACCTTGCCCTGCGCTGCAACATCATCAATGTGCAGGACGGCAAGATTATCACCCACAACGGTGGTAACCTGGAAACGGAAGATGCGGATGTGCTCATCAAGTATCTCAACGATACCCTCGGCAAGAAATATCCTGACGTCAAGTTTGTTACCGGCATCCAGTATCGCCATCTTCTGGTGGTGAAGCACGGAAACAAGCATATCGACTGTGCCCCACCTCATGATCATCCCAACGAGGAATGGCATAAGCTGATGGTGAAACCTATCTTGCCGGAGATTGGAGGCGATGAGGGTCACATCAGCCGTCGTGATACAGCCGACCTTCTGAACCAGCTGATTCTCGAGAGTCAGGAACTCCTGGAGAACCATCCTTTCAATGTGGCGCGCAAGGAGCGTGGCGAACGAATGGCCAATCTTATCTGGCCTTGGGGCGGCGGTTACCGTCCGCATATGCTCACCCTCTCTCAGATGTATCCACAGATCAAGAAGGGTTCCGTGATTTCTGCCGTAGACCTGATCCGAGGCATCGGCCATTACGCCGGTCTGCGCAACATCATCGTTGAGGGCGCTACCGGTCTTGCCAATACCAACTACGAGGGCAAGGCAGCCGCAGCTATCCAGGCTTTGAAGGACGGCGACGACTTCGTATATGTTCACGTAGAGGCAAGCGACGAGGCAGGTCATGATGGCGATCTGGAGCTGAAGCTGAAGACCATCGAGAACCTCGACCAGCGACTCATCAAGCCTATCTTCGATGAGGTAAGCACCTGGGACGAGCCGGTATGCATCGCAGTTCTCCCAGACCATCCTACTCCGGTAGAGATCCGTACCCACGTCAAGGAGCCTGTTCCTTTCATCATCTATTACCCTGGCATTGAGCCGGATAGCGTAGAGAAGTATGACGAGGTAAGCTGCGTGAGTGGCGGTTACGGCATGCTGCAGCTGCAGGAATTCATGAATGCCTTCATGGCGATCAATTAAAATCAACGGTTTCATGATAGCCCCCAAAGCTAATCATAAAGTTCAATGTTCAAATCTCAAAGTTAAAAGTAAAAAATGAAATATTATTCAACAAATAAGAAAGCACCCATCGCCGACCTTCACAAGGCGGTAGTTAAAGGTCTTGCAGAAGACCGTGGCCTCTATATGCCAGAAATCATCAAGAAGTTGCCACAGGATTTCTTCGACAACATCGAGAAACTGAGTTTCCAGGAGATTGCCTACAAGGTAGCAGATGCCTTCTTTGGCGAGGACGTTGATGCCGAGTCATTGAAGAAGATTGTATACGATACTCTGGCATTCGACTGCCCTGTAGTTGAGGTAGAGCCAAACATCTACTCTCTCGAACTGTTCCATGGTCCTACCCTCGCCTTCAAGGATGTGGGTGCGCGCTTCATGGCCCGTCTCCTGCAGTACTTCGTACGTCAGGAGGGCAAGGAAGAGGTAAATGTGCTCGTAGCTACATCGGGCGATACCGGTTCGGCTGTAGCCAACGGTTTCCTCGGCGTTGACGGAATCCATGTCTACGTGCTCTATCCTAAGGGCAAGGTGAGCAAGATTCAGGAGAGCCAGTTCACTACCCTCGGCCAGAACATCACAGCCCTCGAGGTAGACGGCGTGTTCGACGACTGCCAGGCGCTGGTAAAGTCAGCGTTCATGGATGAGGAGCTCAACAAGCACATGAAGCTTACCTCAGCCAACTCTATCAACGTAGCCCGCTTCCTGCCTCAGGCATTCTATTATTTCAATGCCTATGCCCGCATGAAGGAGAAGGGGCTCGCCGACAAGCTGGTTATCTGCGTACCTAGCGGCAACTTCGGCAACATCACAGCCGGACTCTTCGGTCATGAGATGGGATTGCCTATCCACCGCTTCATCGCAGCCAACAACGCCAACGATATCTTCTACGAGTATCTGCAGACAGGCAAGTATAATCCACAGCCTAGCAAGCAGACCATCGCCAACGCCATGGACGTAGGCGACCCATCAAACTTTGCCCGCATC